>NZ_JBALFC010000149.1:0-15683 GCF_036917755.1 Nostoc sp. | reverse complement strand
GTTTGCGGTTTAATCTGATTGCTGCTCTCTACAATTACGAGCTTTTTCTCCCCAAAATCAAATCTTCCTGAGTGACTTTTGCAAGAGGTCTATTATCAACGACTTAAACGCATCTCAAGGTGATAAAATCCAAGTTTCCGCATCTGGATTCGGAGGTCAACTCCAACTAGGGCTATTACAAGCTTCTCAATTCACCCTTGGTAGTGCTTTCACCAATACCAACCAACGCTTTGCATTTAACACCAATGGCTCGATTCTCTCCTTCGACAGAGATGGTAGCGGTTCACAATTTGGCTCCGTCGAAATTGCTAGAATAAACGGCGTTAACAGTCCTCAAATTATCGAAGTAATCGCGTAGAAAATTTGGGATTTTAGAGTGCCGTAAATGGCTAATTGAGCGTGGTACAGACACAAACAATTGTGTTTGTAACCCAGCCTAAAGTTGTGTTGTAAAAATGATGTGATCTGGTAAGAGTACAAATTTTGTCAACTCTCGCTAGCTAGTACCGCTTCGCCTAATTCGTAATTCGTAATAGAGCCTCCGGCACGCACTCGCGTTCGTAATTACGTTTTAGCAAGGGTTTCAGAGATTACAAATAGGTGGCTTATTTACGCCGTGTTGTACTAGCCATCAAAAAGTTTTTGCAACACAACTATTGAACACGGCAGTTGCTTCAACTCTCAGGGCGAGAGTAACGCATTGCCTCATCCTGGGTGGAGCATCCCAAATACAGCGCATTTCAAGGAAAGTGAGGTACACAACCAAAGTCTCAAACCCTGGTGTAAAAGCTGTTTTACTTCTGAATTCTGATCCCTGAATTCTGCTGTATATCAATTAGATCAAACCCAGGTGATGAATTTTCATTGCGATCGCAACTCTTAGAGACGCACTCGCGTTCACTACGCTATGGCTTAAGCCAACGCAATGACAAACATAATTCTTACTTGCATTGGGATGCTCCCGATCTTGGGTGTTGACTTATTGCATTTTAATGATATTATTCTAAGAAATGAAATTAAGGAGTCAGCCTTGTGGCATTTACGACAAATCAATTATTCAAGTTATTCGTAAAATATTTACCAGCAATTACAGCCATAATAACGGTTCTCCCATTACCAGTTAAAGCAGCTACATTTTTAGTAAATGAACGCGCTATTTTAGGAGGAAATGATGAAGTTGATTGGGGAAGTTTAGGTAAAGTATTTAATCCCTCTGCTCCTAGCTTTTCTGCTTTTTTACCTAACTCTTTTTCAGCAACATCACAAGGTGGTTTAGGGTTGGATATAAATATAGCTCCAACCAATAATCCTCAGATTACTCCACCCTTTGTCTTTCAAACTTTACCTTCACCTGGCATTCGGAGTAACTTTGCCCAAGGAGATTTTGTTCTCTTTGGAGGTATAGACCCAACAGGTTTTATTCCTCTTCCTGCTGGTACTCCTGATCCTGGTACTAAGGGGAACGGCGGGCCTTTTACCATTAGTTTTGCCCAGCCTGTTTTTGGTGCTGGTACTCAGATAGCTGTAGACACTAGTAATTTGCTAGTTGAAGATTTTATCACCGCCTTTGATAATGCCAATAACTGGTTGGGTACTTTCTCAGTTGCAAATATTTCGTCGCTAGCATTAGATAATTCGGCAGTCTTCTTGGGGATTCGTAGTGACACTCCAAACATCTCACGACTCGTTTTTAGCAGTTCTGCTCCACAATACGGCTTGGCCATTAATCAGGTAAGCATTATTGCAGTTCCCGAACCAACTTATACCTTGGCGATATTAGCTTTTGGTGTTTCAGGTGCTGTTTTGAAACTACGCCAACGCACTTAATAAGTTAGAGGTTTCGGACATACTCAAACTTATGTAAGTAGGTAAGTTGCAAATAATTCTTGTCTTTCGCCAAATTCAACTCAATGTCATACAAAGAATTAGAAAAAATCATAGACGCTAAGATACAAAAAGCTATACGGAAGCACGAGATCATAGTTGCTTTCATGAGTGGTATTATTGGCTTGATTTTTATAGTAGGTTTGTTCCACGCTATTTTGCTCAACCACACTCAAATTCAAGCACTTTACTTGAACTGATTACTGTTGCATTGAATGGGTCTTTATGATCAAGCGTTCCCTGATGTCCATAAAACTAATTGAAGTTAGACATATTTTTTATGAAAGGGAATTGCACCTATGGAGAATAAAAATAACGGCAGGGCTATATTCGTCTTATTTTTGACTGTATTTATAGACTTGCTCGGCTTCGGAATTATCCTGCCGATACTGCCTTTATATGCTGAACAATTCGGCGCAAAACCTAATGAAGCGACCCTACTTGTAGCTGTTTATTCTTTAATGCAGTTCTTATTTGCACCATTATGGGGCAGTTTTAGCGATCGCTACGGTCGCCGTCCGATTTTATTACTTACTTTATTAGGTTCTGTAATCGCATACATCGGGTTAGGTTTTGCCAACTCATTATGGATTTTGTTTATTGCTCGTAGTCTTGCTGGGATTATGTCAGGGAATATTGCCACTGCTCAGGCGTACATCGCAGATATTACCACGCCAGCTAATCGATCTCGTGGCATGGGGATAATCGGAGCAGCTTTTGGTCTTGGCTTCATTCTCGGCCCAGCCATTGGAGGTTTTCTGATCGGGACTGATTCGGACAACGCTAACTTCCATCTACCATCGTTGTTCGCAGCCGGATTATCTTTATTGGCATTGCTTTGTGCTTTGATATTACTTCCAGAATCTTTAAATTCTGAGACTAAAGCCAAAATCCAAGTTCATCGCTACCGTCAGCGACGGCTGAACTTGCTACAGATGTCACAGCGTCCACAGTTTTGTGTGCTTATTAGCATCTACTTTTTAGTTACCTTTGCGGTTGCGGCTATGGACTCGACATTGGCTTTATGGTCTAAGCAGCAATTAAACTGGGGTCCTCAACAAACTAGTTATCTTTTTGCCTTCATGGGGATTGTCAGCACAATCATTCAAGGAGGACTGATCGGATTCCTCAAGAAACACTTCGGTGAAATCAAGTTACTTACCTTGGGGATATTAGGATTAGGTTTAGGATTACTGCTAATTGGATTCTCACAAAGCTTAATTTTATTATTGGTCTCCACCGCGCTTGTGGCATGGGGAATTAGTGTCAGCCAACCAATATTAAACAGCCTAATTTCCCAGATGACAGCCCCAGAAGAACAAGGACAAATATTAGGAATTGCTAGTTCTTGCTCTGCGTTGGCACGTATCGGTGGGCCAACATGGGCAGGGGCTAGTTTTATGAAATTTGGCAGTTCTGCTCCTTTTTTGAGTGGATTTTTAATAATGCTGGTAGCTTTGACCCTTAGTTTGCGAGTGACTAAAAGCGCATCTGAACCAAACACAGAACGTGTCGCCTCACAATCTAGGTCTTAATTACGAATTACGAATTACGTAGCTTGCTTCTCGCCTTTGGCGAGTATTACGAATTAATATGATAGGTCGCCGAGTATTGTTTTTAGGCATCTTTGTAAGCATCCTCCTCACCTACGCAATTTGGCTAGGTGGGGGCATTCCTGCAAGCATCACTAAACTTCCTGACCAAGGATTAAACTGGTATTACTGGAAGCTTCCCAACCCGACCTTTTGGAGTCGAGCGACGGCTTGGGGGATGTATCTTGGGCATCAGTTTAGCATCTGGGCGTGTATCTTATGGGCGCAGCGATCGCAGCTGAAATATAAATCAGCGTTGCACCCGATTAATTACCTCATGCTTGCTATTAATGGTGCATTCATCGCTTTACACTTTCTCCAGACCTATATTTGGTACGATGCTCTAGCTCAAGATACTTCAATTTTTGCTTCTCAAGGTGCGGTTGTCCTCCTACTGGTCTTCGTACTGATTTTGGAAACGCCTCGACGCGGTTTGTTTTTTGGCAATTCTGTTCCATTCCATCAACAGTTTTTGCAAATTATCAAGCTGTACCACGGCTATTTTTTCTCCTTCGCCGCTATCTACACCTTCTGGTATCATCCAATGGAAGCGACTTTGGGGCACTTAATTGGTTTTCTCTATATGTTCTTGCTTCTGCTGCAATCGTCGTTGATATTTAACCGCAGCCATGTAAACCGTTGGTGGACATTCTCTTTGGAAATTACGGTGGTTTTACATAGTGTCATTGTGTCGTTGATGCTAGGACAAAGCAAGTGGCCAACATTTCTCTTTGGTTTTCTTGGCATTCTCGTGCTTACTCAGCTTCACGGTCTACCTGTGGGTATCTCAACTAAACGTACTATCTACGGAGCCTTTTTAGTGAGTGTACTGACCGTTTATGCACTGACTGAACGCGGCTTGGGCAGAATTTACGAAGTAACCTATATTCCTCTGATTGAGTTTGGGCTGATTGGCGCAATTTACTTAATCTTCCTGCTCATCTTATGGACAATTTCTCTTGTTAGTGAAACAAGCCGAATTAAACCATAAAGAGCAGCAAGCTAAGATGGAACGTAGCAATATTCGTATTGTGTTACATTTTGAGCTTTAACTAAATTAGGACTTACGCAAAATATCTCTGAAACTCTGATTTCTCCGTGTACTCTGCGCCTCTGCGGTTCGTTATTCCGTAACTCGTGTGTAAGTCCTATAAATATTAAAAAACTAACAATTTTACTCACCACTACTAATGTTTTTTTGCTGTTGATAACGCTGTTTAAACTGCTGTTGTTGTATTTTATGATCCACAATTGGTTCAGGATAGCCAACAGCATGACGTTCTAAAGATGGAATTTTACCAGTAACTAAATATTCTGTATCTACAGACCGCAATTCTGATACCCATTGCCGAATATATTCCCCTTCTGGATCGAATTTTTGTGTTTGACTGGCTGGGTTGAAAATCCGCACAGGTTTGGGGTCCATACCGCTAGAAGCACTCCATTGCCAACCGCCATTATTAGCAGATAAATCTCCATCAATCAACTTCTGCATAAAGTATTTTTCGCCCAATTGGGGATTAATTAGCAAGTCTTTAGTGAGAAAACTGGCAACAATCATCCGACAGCGATTGTGCATCCAGCCGCTTTCGTTTAACTGGCGCATTGCTGCATCCACAATGGGGTAGCCTGTTTTCCCCTCACACCAAGCTTGGAAATATTCTTCGTTAGTTTCCCAAGGAAAGTTCTTAAAGAGGTCGCGGAAAGCACCATCAGCCAATTCGGGGAAGTTATACATTGCGTGTTGATAAAACTCCCGCCAAGCTAATTCCTGTTGCCATGTGCGGATATTAACTGCTGTTTCCTCACTGCGGCTGTTTTCTTGTGCTTCTATGGTGGCTTGCCAAACAGTGCGAATGCCAATTACGCCAAATTTTAATGCTGCACTCAGTTGCGATGTTCCGTCCACTGCGGGGAAATTTCGCTGTTCTTGGTATTCAGTAATCGCTTTAGTAGTAAATTCCTCTAGCCGTTCTTGCGCCGCCGCCTCTCCGGGTGAAATAATCAATTGTTCATCCCAGATAAATCCTAAATCTTTTGCTGAAGGTAATGCGATCGCTCCTGCAAGTTTTGCAATTTCTTGTTCAGCTTTTGTTAACCCCTCAACATTTTGCAGTGTTTCTACTGGTTGACTTTTTGGTTTAGTAATCCAATTTTTCCAGAAGGGTGTGTAAACAGTGTAAGGACTGTTACCACCTGTGCGGATCTCATCTGGGGAATTGAGAATCTGATCCCAGTTATGGTTAAGAAACTCAATGCCTTTTTCTTTGAGGGCATTTATAATGGTGCGATCGCGTTCTTGTGAATAAGGTTCTACATCCCAATTCCAAAAAACAGCTTTGGCATTTATTGCCTCTGCTAAAGCTGGTATCGCTTGTACAGGATTGGCGTGGAGTATTAATAACTGGCTACCAACTTGAGCATATCGCTCTTGGAGTTTCTGTAAACAGCCAATCATATAAGTTACTCTCACAGGAGCAACATCATCCCGTTCCAGAATATACGGATCAAGGCAAAACACACCCACCACTTTCGGACTCTGCCGTTTTGCCGCAGCCAGTCCAGTATTGTCAGAAATGCGTAAATCGCGCCGATGCCAAAACAAAATTAAGTCAGACATTCCATGCTGGATATAGTTCACCCGTACTAGCTTAGATGCTAGTGGTACCAATGAACATCATTCTGGCGATAAATTTATTCTATTAATGGGCATTAGTTATTCCCCATGCCCCATGCCCCATGCCCCATTCCCCATTCCCCGGTTTGTCAATCGGTAATAGTGGCTTTTTAGCTCAAAATTGAGTATACTCTTCTTAACAGTTAATTAGTCCTTTTCTGATGGCTAACCTACTACTTGACGACGGCACAATTGAGAGTGATTTAGGCGAAATAGCTCGTGAACTTGCCCCTCTTGGCATTCAACTCAGACACTACGACCCAGGAACATCGCTTCTCTTCGCCAATCTGCTAGACCAACATGTTTTAACTGAGTCTGAGAAACGTTATTGTGTAGAACTGCATAACAGCGTCTTTGAATTTATTCAGCAAGAAAATGGCGCTATCTGGTGTGACTTGCTAAATGTGCATCCAGGTTCCTTCAATCTTCACCACCTGATAGCAACCTACGGCCGTTACCATACTCATTCTGTCGCTGAACCCCTCTACGTGTTGGCAGGAGAAATGATCTATGGCTTCGTGCGACCTGATGGCAGCCAACTACAGCTTTTAGTTCAGGCACAAGACTATCTCTACATCCCCCTTGGCGTTGAGCATTGGTGTAGCCCAAGTGCTTCGTTGAATTTCAAAGCGGTACGCTATTTTGCGATACCTGATGGCTGGGTTCCTAACTATACAGGAACTCAAGTAAGTGATTCGCTCAACAAGCCGCGTTAAAGAAGTCGGAAGTCGGAAGTCGGAAGTTGGAAGTACAGTTTTGTAACTAGGATAAAGACAAGAGCTACAAAACTTGCGGCTTGTTAGAAGCCGGGGACTTAAACCTACCGAATTTTGTTAAAGCTCAAAGTTGAGGTAAATTCGTTTCATAACCCCATAACCGTGCGATAATGTGCTTCAATTTGGGCGACGGTTTGAGACTTGCGCTTTGTCTCCCATTGACTACGGTTAAATAATTCTTGTCGCAAATCATCAACATTAATTGTTGCCACTTTACCATTAGCGACTATTTGCTTACCATTCACCCAAGCACTATCTACAACATTACTAGGACGACCTAAGACTAATAAGCCAATGGGATCTGTACGCGGAAGTAATGATAAATTGGTGAGGTCATAAAGTACCAAATCGGCTTGTTTACCGACGGTTAAAGAACCGAGTTTATCTGCTAAATTGAATCCTTTTGCACCTCCCAAAGATGCCATTTCTACGGCTTGCCGGGGCGTAATCCAGTGTTGATAATCTGAGTCTGTAACATTATGTAAAATAGAACCTATTTTGATGGCTTCTAGCAAATCTTGAGAGTCATTACTCGAAGCACCATCACAACCAAAAGTTACATTTATTCCAGCTTGGCGATATTTTAAAATTGGGGCGATTCCACTCCCTAAACGCAGATTACTTAAGGGATTATGAACAACTGTAGATTGAGTTTCGGCGAGGATGGCGATATCAGCATCATTTAACCAGACGCAATGGGCTAGAGTTGTCCGATCGCTCAAAAACCCGATTCTTTTCAAATGTTCCACAGCAGTACAACCGTACTTTTCTTGGGCGAGTTTTTCCTGTGCCCTGGTTTCGAGTAAATGGGAGTGACGACAAAGATTATAGCGATCGCTTAACTCAGTACACCCCTCAAATAAAGCATCAGTACACAATTGAATCCCCGTTGGTGCAACTAAAATACTCACACCTTCATCCGGGCGATGAAACTGTCTTACTGCCTCTTCGATAATTTCCAATGTTGCCGCAGTTGAGCGAAAATAAGGCTGATGACTTTGGGCTGATTCCCCAGATGGTATACCTGCGCTGAGGGATTCATCTTGAATTAAGGGGGCGATAAAGGCACGAATTCCCACTTCTCTGTAAGCGCGAGTTGCAATGGCGATCGTTTCTAACTCAAGTCCGGGAATTAACACCAGATGATCTACCACACTCGTACCGCCGGAAAGTAAGGTTTCCACCGCCGTACCCAAAGCACTTAGATAAACCTGTTCGGGATCGAGGGGGGCAAAATCATACAGTTCGGCCAACCATAATTCTAAAGGGAACATTGACATGATTCCTCGCTGCCACATCTCTGATGAGTGGGTGTGGGCGTTGAAAAAGCCAGGTAGCAATAGCTTATTTTTGCCATCGATCGCAGTGCCAATTACTTGTAGATTGGGGGCAAGCGCAGCAATTTTACCATCTATAATCTGTATATCTACTGTTGTATAATCCTCACCGACGGCAATCATCACATTCTGGATGGTGAAACTTACCATATTTAACCTTGATTAAGTAATCGTATTTTCAACCGAATTTCAAGTTACAAAATAGAAAATGGTGTTGGGTATTGCAATTTTATGAATTTACCATTACGGACATTGGGAGTTGCGCCAAATGCGTGGACAGTGAATCATGCGATCGCAGACATCACTCGTCTTCAAAAGACCCCACAACTCGTTATTTTATCAACAGAAACTAAAACCCTGCGCCTAGACTTGGCAAAAGCTGCTATCGTCGTCATTGATATGCAAAACGACTTCTGTCACCCTGATGGCTGGTTAGCGCATATCGGCGTAGACGTAACTCCGGCGCGTCAGCCTATTGACCCTTTAAACAACTTACTTCCAGAACTGCGTGAGGCTGGTGTTCCAGTCATTTGGGTAAATTGGGGAAATCGTCCCGATTTGCTCAATATTAGTGCTGGTTTGCGTCATGTCTATAATCCCACAGGAGAGGGTGTGGGATTAGGCGATCCACTGCCAAGTAATGGTGCTAGAGTACTCATGGCAGGTAGTTGGGCAGCAGCAGTAGTAGACGAACTAGAACAGATTCCGGAAGATATTCGTGTGGACAAATACCGCATGAGTGGGTTTTGGGATACGCCATTAGATAGTATCTTGCGGAATCTGGGAAGGACAACATTATTTTTTGCTGGTGTTAATGCTGATCAGTGTGTGCTAGCCACATTATGTGATGCCAATTTCTTAGGATATGACTGCGTGTTAGTTAAAGACTGCACCGCTACAACTTCTCCTGAATATTGTTGGCTGGCGACATTGTATAACGTTAAACAATGCTTCGGTTTTGTCACTGACTCGCAAGCGATTTTTACAGCGTTGCAAAAGAGTGAGGAGCAATACTAAATTATTAACAACCTAATTAAAACTATCTAAACTTCACAAAATTAAGGTTTCTTTAGTTGTAGATTATAATTAATGCCGAAAACCAAGGCTTAATTATCTGGTTGGTAAATGACAGTTGATTCAAAACTAGTACAGCACGGCGTAAATAAACCACCCATTCAAAATCAATGAAACGCTTACTCTGTATTCATTTTCAATTTTGAATTTTGAATTCCGCCTTGCGGTACTAGCTCTTTCTGTAACAACGTAGAACGGGACACGATTCTTGAAATCTGCTGAAAATAATGGTTGGACAATGACTAAAAGCTTCAAAAAATATATCAACATAAGTAGGGAGGACTACTCCCAAATTTACGCTTGGGGACTGTTGGAGCCGACTCCCTTGGATGAAGCAAGAAGCAGACCCTTTAAAGGAAACTTTAGTTGAATAGCTAGCTTGAAATAAGTTTGGTCAAGCTCTGTATAGCAGTGAGGAATATTTAGTAATTAGTGATTCTGTAATTGAGAGATACAACTAACAACTCAATATTCAGGACTTGGATTTTAGGAATTTTCATACCTATTGAGAACTTCAGAGGGGATAAATTAAATGTACGCGACTCGTTGTGTAATTCCGGTTATCAAATCTCCCAAAGATTACCAAGTATATCGCATCAGTCCCAATGACTCTAATCGATTAGCAATTATCTTCGATTCGACAAATGCTAATACTTCATTGACTTGCTGCATCGAAATTTTTGATGTTGGTGGACAAACACCGCCAAATCGCCATCAGGGGGCGGTGGAAATCTTTTTCATCCTCAAAGGGGAAGCGATCGCTATGTGTGACGGCAAGAATGCCATGATCAAAGCTGGAGATAGTTTATTGGTGCCTGCCACTGGTACTCATTTGATTAAAAACACTGGTTCTACTCGCTTGTATACGTTGACTGTTATGGTTCCCAATGAAGACTTTTCGGAATTGATTCGCAGTGGTATTCCGGCGGAGTTAGATGCAGAAGATATGGCAGTACTGGGGAGATTAAATGCTTTGATGCCCTGTTAAAATAATTCGTAATTGAATTAGTTGGGGATTTATAGCGTTTGCTCATAAGAATGAGGTACAGCTTAACCTTACCGAATTTTAGATTTTAAATTTTGGATTTTGGTGAAGCAGCGCCAGAACAGGGGGTTTCCACGCCACTTGCTTTATGCAGGCGTTCCCGTCCACCGCAGTGGCTCCCCATGAGCGACTGCACCAAGCCGTACCCTTCCCTACGGGACGCCAGGGGCGAACGGGATCTTGCTACGCGCAGCGTCTCCCCTTGGGAGAAGGGATTGAAGATTCAAAATCCAAAATTTAAAAATGTCTAAAGCGAACGTATTTAAACACGAGAATAATTCTTTAATTCAAAAGCGTTCGACTGACTTGTACTGAGCGTTGTCGTTGGCGCAGCCTCTCGTAGAGAAGTAGCGCTCACGCCGTTCGCGTAGCGTTCCGCAGGAAAGTCTGAAATTAAATGACAAACCCCTGACTTGATTGCTGGGGTCAATCTAAAATCCGTCTTGGAAAGTTTGCTCAAGTCGGCAGAGCCGCCCACGCAACTTTCCGCAAAATCTAAAATCCAAAATTGTGTAACGTAGCACTGCTACGTCTCTACATTCTTTTTCACTCCTATGTCTAATTGATAATTGATAATTGATAATTCATAACTTCTATTTTCTTGTACTAGTAACTTTCCATCTTTAGTTAGCTTCAGTTGCTGCCCCCGCCACTCTATAGTGTTGCCTATAAAGCCAAAACACCAAATAGCAAAGCTTAACAAATCGCAGCAAGGAACGAGCCACAGAAACTTTTTGACAATTGGATCTTTCAGACTGATAGTACCAACAACCGAAGCCATCACCAATCTTGTTACCCAACAAATACATAGTCCTAGCCATCCTAATATTGAACCATCCGTGGCAATTAGCAGCAGCAAGCTGGTGACGACACCATAGGTAAAAATTAGTCCTAGATAACCCCAAGGACGAGAAACTCGTTTACCACGCGCCCAACGAATCTGGCGCTTGATGGCATCAACTAAGTTGTTGCTTATTTGTATATGTTCAACAACATAGTCAGAAAGCACAACTTTGTAACCTGCTTGGACAGGTAGATAGCCAAGTTGGAAATCATCTGCCAGATAATCAGCAATTGCTTCAAATCCACCGATGGCTTCTAGTACTTTTTTCGGGATGACAATGGTGGAACCGAAGGCATATTTTATACCATTATCCTTGATGTTGCTGACTAAAACCCCAGCATGAAACTCAGTAGTAGTACCAATAGCCTCTAATGTCGATATCCATCCTTGAGTTAAGGTTCGATACATACAGGTAACTACACCCACGCTTTCGTCTTGTAACGGCTGGATAACTCTTTGCAAATAATCTCTTCCAACTCGGATGTCACTATCAGCAAGGAGTAAAATTTCGTATTTAGCTTTGGCTGCGGCATTGGCCAAGTTGCTAACTTTGAGGTTTGTGCCGATGATGCGATCGCTTACAATCAACAGAATATCCAAATCTGAAAAATTATGGATGATTTTCTCTACAACCTCTATGCAAGGGTCTTTAGAGTTTCGCACAGCAAAGATGATTTGATATTCTGGATAGTCCTGCTGACAAAATGAGGCGAGGTTTTCATAAGCATCGCTATCAAGCCCACAAATTGGTTTGAGGATACTAACAGGTGGATGAAACTCTAGATCAATTGGCCGGGGATCAGCAGAAAAAGTTATTGCTGCATAAATTGCATAACAATAAAACCAGACAGATAATATGCACAAAATTAGGAGGAAATCAATGATAATTATGTGAAAATTTGTTAAGAGAGTAGATGCAAACATGGAATTGATTAGCAGGCAAGTAATATTAGCATTTTCTAGATTAGCTGCCGAGAGTTTAGGACTTTTTTATGTCTATTAAATGAAATTGGGATGACAAAGTTATTACTTTTGAATTCTGAATTCTGCCTTCTTCTTTAGGTGGTACGTTGGGATAATAAATGGTGGTTGGTAATTTCAAAGCCGTTACTAAGGAGCGCTTCGCGTACCCGACTACTTAACAAGGCAGCAAGTTCGGCTTCACCTGCCCCGATAGCTTCATTCAAAGGATCGCCATAAATAGCGTTGGCCAAGCCCACCGTAGGCATCGCTGGATGAGAGTAAATCTCCACCAAGTTTGCCTGGATTTGGGGTATCAACTCAAGCAAGTATTCCTCTGTAATCCCACCACTTTGCAATAAACCGTAAACTCTTTGGGTAAAGCTAATACCTTGGGATTTTAGCATCTTCTCACCATAGCGGCGTAGTCTGCTAAATACTCCTGACCAAACTAGCTTTGTCAGCAGATGGCTGCGATTAACTCTCAGGGTCAACCCCAGTTCCTCACTTGGAAGACGAATTACTTTAATATTAAATTCTGGTGCCAGGTCAACTAAAATACGCAAGACGACTGGATGCATATGCAAATGCAAATGTCCATCCACATGAGAGAGAGGCAAACCAGTTGAACGGTATTTTTCCAACTGGGCGCGAATTTCTTGCCGCAGTTCTTGACGGGTTTCTTTGACAAATTGATAGCACAACCCGGCGCTCAATGGACTGTTGGAAAAGTTACCTTGTTTGTCAACTAAATGGGGAATTTGCTCTGGCGGTAGGACAGAGCGCCCACATATCAATACAAGATGTAGACCAACAGCCAGGGTTGGGTGGGCAGTTGCCAAGGTGACAGCTTCTTTTGCAGCATCAGCGCTCACCATCAGGCTGGTACTCGTTAGGACTCCTTGTTTGTGTGCTTTGATAATTGCTTGATTAACTCCTTGGGAGAAACCAAAGTCATCACCATTGATGATGGCGAATCGCTTTGCTTGCATAGGTTTTGTATTTTTTCTGATAATTGAGCTATTGAGTTAGGGCTTTCCAAGAAATAAATTAAATCGAACCACTCCAGACGCAGAGAAGCCAGTGCGTTGGGCGGGTTCCCCGACTTGTAGCACCTGGCGCGACACAGAGGAATTAGGAAGAGAGAGTTTTTTGGAAGTGCCTTAGACTTATGCCGATCCCAATCCAAAAAGAACAATCAACAACTAACTAACAACTACTGATTCGGCTTTCGCAGTTGCT
Organism: Nostoc sp.; assembly: GCF_036917755.1. Taxonomy (GTDB): domain Bacteria; phylum Cyanobacteriota; class Cyanobacteriia; order Cyanobacteriales; family Nostocaceae; genus Nostoc. The sequence continues at coordinate 2,252 of NZ_JBALFC010000149.1, read as the reverse complement.
TGGGTGCGACGATCTTTTAAGTATGAGAAAAATTCCCGCCCTTCACGTAGGCGACGCACTAACATTTGAGGATCGGTGAGCATTTCAGTGACAATTGGGATAATAGCTCTGGGACGGAAGTAAAACTTCCGATACATCTTCTCAACTGCATCCTCAATCTCAGCACTGGAAAGATTTGGATATTGCAGTGTGGACATTTGAATTCCGGAAGTGGCAACTAAGGAATTGTTGCTAAACCAATTATTTTCCTGAGCTTGACGATAAAGCTCTGTTCCGGGATAGGGAGCTGCGATCGAAACCTGAATTGTATGAGGACTAATATCGCAAGCAAAGCGAACTGTTTCTTCAATTGTTTTTTGGGTTTCGTCGGGTAAACCAATGATAAATGTGCCGTGTACGGTAATGCCAAGTTTATGACAATTGTCCATAAACTTCCGCGCTACTTCCAGCTTGACTCCTTTCTTAATCCCATCCAAAATTTGCTGATTGCCAGATTCAAATCCTACTAAGAGTAGGCGTAAGCCATTATCACGTAGTTGTTTGAGGGTGTCATAGTCGAGATTGGCACGGGCGTTGCAACTCCAAGTCAGTTTGAGTCGCTGCATGTGTTTGCTAATGGCGATCGCTCGATGTTTGTCTATAGTAAAGGTGTCGTCATCAAACATATATTCTCGCACTTTGTCGCCGAAGATCGCTTTAGCTTCTTCCATCTCGCGCCCAACTGCTTCTGGGCTTTTAGTGCGGTATATGTGTCCACCAATTGTTTGCGGCCAAAGGCAGAAGGTACATTTTGCCGGACAGCCCCGCCCAGTGTAAAAGGAAATATATGGATGCAGCAAGTAGCCGATAAAGTATTTTGTAATATCTAAATCACGGTGATAAATCGGCAATACACTGGGCAGAGAATCCCAATCGTGAATCAAAGGGCGGTCTTCATTATGACGTATATTACCCTGGCGATCGCGGTAGCTTAGACCTTTGATTTCCTCCCAAGATTTACTTTCTGCTAATTCCTTGCAGGTATAGTCAAATTCGTGGCGACACACAAAGTCAATAATTGGGTTTTCACTCAGCGTCTGTTCTGGTAATACTGCTACGTGCGCTCCAATCAAGCCAATCTGGATATCAGGGTTTTGAGCTTTGATTGTCTCGGCGCACTTGACATCATTAGGCAGCGAAGGCGTGCTGGTGTGCATGATAATTAGCTCGTAATCTTGAGCAATTTCCATGACATCTTCTACTGTTTGACCATGTGGTGGTGCATCAATCAGCTTACTATTCGGCACAAGGGCTGCGGGTTGCGCCAGCCATGTCGGATACCAGAAGGAAGTAATCTCGCGCTTGGCTTGGTATCTCGAACCTGCTCCACCATCAAATCCATCGAAGGAAGGAGGACTGAGAAATAAAGTTTTTTTCACAGGTATATTTCCTTATATATAGTTTGGACGTTTTAGCTAATACTTTTTTAGGAGCAAACCTCAAAAGTAGCATAGCCGATCACAGTCCTAAATGATTCATTAAATTCTCTAGCTCAGTTACAGCTGTTTTCAGGTAAATAGACCACGCGGTAGGGGCACAGCATTGCTGTGCCCCTACGACAGATGTGGTTCAAATAGATGAAAACTGCTGTAATGTCCCGATTAGGAGTCACTGAGAAGCCCACACTCATTCTTAGAAGTATAGGTATGTCACCAAAATGACATCTTGACAGTTAGCTACGAACTTTGGTGAGGAGTTTTTGGGAATAAAACGAAGCCGATTCTTCATTTTTGGCACAATCTTGGGCAAAATTAATTAAATGATGTCCTACAAGTCCAATGTGAATCAAGTTTTCAATCTTACCTGCTTTCAGTGCTGGCTTGGCCATTTTCCAGAAAGTTTGACTATAGTTACTAAATATGCCTATTCGTAGCAAAATATTGGTTAAATAAGTTAAACCTTTGCGAATATTAGCCGCAGAAGTGCGAGCCGGGCTGTTAGGAATTTCGATGCGGTTTGGGTAGGTGTGTTCTATATTGTAAGCGAACCTCTGATATAAAAACTCTGGCTCATAAGCAGTTGTGATGCAGCGCCGCCACATCTCAATAACTTGCTCGTAGGGCATCAAAAACTCAATAGACCTCTTGCAAAAGTCACTCAGGAAGATTTGATTTTGGTGAGAAAAAGCTCGTAATTGTAGAGAGCAGCAATCAGATTAAACCGCAAACTAAATCTTTTTCGGCGATTTCTATAAGTAAGAGACAAAACTTTAA
>NZ_JBALFC010000148.1:0-51635 GCF_036917755.1 Nostoc sp. | reverse complement strand
GCATAGAGGATACACAATTTCTGGCTTTTGTCAAACCTTATGTTAAGAAAGATGTGGGTAATGGATAGTTAAAAAAGGGGGGTTGGGGGGATCAAGTCTTATCCGAACCGTATTGCGTCCAGAGAGACTTGTGTGTACACCGTAGCCTTCTAGGAGAGAGGTCAAATTCCAGCCATCGAACTCACGTTAGATTACGGATGATAATTTCGACATTCCGGTGCATCTGGATTTTCCTTACAGTATTCTTCAAAAGAAACTTTGGCTGATACCATACCCTCAGCTTTCTGATGAGCTGCTTCTGCCTGGAGTTCTTCCACCTCATCCCAAGCGGCTGCACAGGATTTAGAATAAGCACCTTGTTCAGTACAAATAGCACGAGCCTGCTCAATTGCTTTTTGAATTCTCTCCTCCAGCAGTAGTGCTTGTGGCGCTTCCACAAAGTCGCTTTTGGTCAAAATGTCGGTAATCGAGATGATGCCCAACAGCTTGCCTTGAATCACAGGTGCCCTGTGGATACCAGTGTTAGCAAATAACCGCGCTACATATTCCACACCCAAATCAGGATTTACTACAATGCAGGGCTTGCTCATAATTTCATAAACCCGCACTTGCTTTGGATCTTTACCGTAGGCTGTTACTTTATAGACAATATCCGTTTCTGTGACAATACCATAAGCATCATTGTCATAGCGACGATCCACGACCAGCGATCGCAATCCTTTTTCCTTCATCACCCCCACAGCTTCAGCAACAGTCGCCGAACCGCGAATGGTAACTACATCTTTGGTCATGATATCTTCAGCTTTCATCATTGCTGTAGTCTCCTGGTTAATAGTCCGGTGCAGCACAGCGCCTTCAGAGGCGTATCGAAGCATTGCAGCGCACAGTTAGTAAAAAAGTTGAACTTTTGTCCAGCCACAACAATAAATTAGACCAGTTGTTAACTCCTGATGTTATCCAGTGTTACCGATATCCAAAAACTAACCATAAATTGCCATAACTTTCTAGAAAATCTTGCCCAAGGACACCAGCCGCTAATAAGTAAATTTTTGACTTGCTAATGACTAATAACTGATGGAGAAGTTAGGATCAAATCACCATTCAAACTTAAGTTGAGACATTTCCTGTTGAGGAAAGCAAAAGCATTAAACAGCAATGTCTTCAGCTTCCGTCAACTTTTCCCGATTTCGAGTAAATTTCAATTACCAATCCCATGCCACATCGACATTATCCTCCCGCCTACTTACGCTATCTCAAAGCCAGATTATTATGGAATCTAGGACGACCTGGTTTTTGGGCAACTGCAATTTTTTTATCTGTAGTAGGGCTAGTAACCTGGCAATACTGGTCAAATCCAGATATTTTCGTTTATAAGCAAAAAAACCAAGTCGCTTCCCAAAAGCCTGCTGATTCCGACCTGTCAGCAGAAAACAGAGCTATTGCAGCAGATATTGATAACTTACCAGTTTTATTTAATGACTTTGATCAAGCAACTCTCTCAGCAACAGCAAATACCCCGAAGGAAAACACTCAGGGAAAAAACAGCAAAGACTTATTAGACGATATAACTAACACACAAAAGTCTGCTAGTGATACCAAATTAAATCCTGGTTTAGGCGTTAATGGCGACATCTCGCCAACCGTGGAAAATCCCTTTGTTGTACAAACACAAAATTTATTGCGTACTGGAACGGTTGATAGTAATAACCAGTTTCTAGGTATTAAGACCTTAAATGCAGCGTCTGAACCAACAGGGGGAGGACAAACATCCTCTAGCCTCGGTATTGGATTTACTAATCAAACCAACAAGAATCAAAATTCTCTCTCTATCAGCCCTCTGCAAGCGGCGCTCAACCAATCGACAAACCAGAAATTGTCTAGCTTCAATGGTACTGCAACTCAGACAAATGCTTTAGGCCGAGTCTCTGACCCAGAAACAACGCTAATGCCACCCATCAACAGCTTATCCAGTCAGAATTCTCTACCAAGTACTGGGTTTGCTGGGACAGGCTACACATCAACGGGTTCAAACTTACCACCAAATCCCTACAGTAATTTAAATAACGGTCAGCTATTGCCTAATAATGGGTTAACTACTGGTACTAGTTATACTTCAACGGGTACGAACTTACCGCAAAATCCCTACAATAATTTAAATAGTGGTCAGGTAGTGCCTAATGTATCACCATTGACACCCCCAGTCACCTCTCTCGCACCAAGTAATATTGCACCTTACTCTAGCCAGAGTCCAAGTCAAGGCGTTGTCACCCCTACAAACCCTGTAGGATATGGGAATTATGGTATGCAGCAGCCGACGCAACTACCACAGTCATATGGGAATTATGGTATGCAGCAGCCGACGCAAATACCACAGTCATATGGGAATTATGGTATGCAGCAGCCGACGCAAATACCACAGTCATATGGGAATTATGGTATGCAGCAGCCGACGCAAATACCACAGTCATATGGGAATTATGGTATGCAGCAGCCGACGCAACTACCACAGTCATATGGGAATTATGGTATGCAGCAGCCGACGCAAATACCACAGTCTAATTACCAATATCTTCGCCAGCTTCAACAGAAGTATACAGGTAATGGGCAAAGGTGATTTTAAGCACGTTGCCTGGATAAAGTCTAGCTAAGGTGATTGTGGGCTATTTGGAATAATCGGAACTTCTGGTGTTTCGGGTTGTTGCTGTTGTCGTTGCAAATATTTACTCAATAGATAAGCCATATCTCCACGGGTCACGGGTTTTAATGGGAAAATATTACCTTGAGCATCTGTGTTAAGGAATCCCTCAGTCGCTACTGTAGCGATCGCTTTTCTAGCCCAAGCTGGGATAGACTTTTCATCTGGATGTGAAGCAAGAATCTCATTAACAGCGTCATCGGAAAACTGAAATACACCATAAGCCTGGGCAAAAATAGCCAGAGCTTCTGCCCTTGTCACCTTTTGATTAGGGAAAAATTCATTGCCCCGATAGCCTTTCATGATGTCAGTTTTTAAGACTATCTGTATATCATTAAATGCCCAATAAGAACGAGGAACATCTGGAATAGTTAAATTTTCTTTGTTAACACCTTGTCTTTTATCTAGCCGAAATGTCTTTACCATAATCGACGCTAATTCAGCCCTACTCAGTAACCTTTCTGGATAAAACTTGCCATCAGAAAAGTTTGTCATCCATTTGACAGCAGTTACCTGTTGAATGGAATCAGATGGGATTCCAGAAGTAGATTCTGGTACTTGAGCAATTGCTGGCAAGTTTTGTAGTAGTGCCACTAAAGATACAGTAATTGAAAGCTGACGCATGATTATAACCACTTTTAGCTACTAAATGAATTTAAAAAACTACGTTACTGAAATTAACGCAAAATTTAGTGTTCCTAATTTTTTACCTTTCATCTTTTAGCGTTATCTGCCCATTACTATGGACTATAGTCAGTTTTTCAGGAGTTTTGGGAATGACAGCAGCAGCAGATCCCGTAAAGTTGATGAAGCAAGAAGTTGGCAAAGCCGCCGCAGCCCTAGTCAAGTCGGGTTCCATTGTGGGGTTGGGTACGGGGTCAACTACAGCATATACGATTCAGTTTTTGGGCGATCGCCTCAAGTCTGGTGAACTCAAAGATATCATTGGGATACCCACCTCGTTTCAGTCAGAAGTGCTGGCGAAGCAGTACGGTGTCCCTCTCGCCACCTTAGACGCTATCGACCACATCGATATTGCCATTGATGGGGCTGATGAAGTCGATCCGCAGAAGAATTTGATTAAAGGCGGTGGTGCAGCACATACCCGCGAAAAAGTCGTAGATTACCTGGCAGAACAATTCATCGTCGTGGTAGATAGTGGCAAGTTAGTAGACCGATTAGGTTCTACTTTCGCTGTGCCTGTAGAAGTGATTCCAATGGCAATTACTCCTGTTACCAATGCCATCAAAAAACTCGGTGGCAAACCAGAACTCCGCATGGGTGTAAGAAAAGCTGGGCCAGTGATCACTGACCAAGGGAACTTTGTCTTAGATGTCAAATTTGACTCGATTGAAGATCCAGCCGGCCTCGAAAAGACATTGAATAACATTCCCGGCGTTCTGGAAAATGGTATCTTCGTTAACTGTGTCGATTTAGTTTTAGTTGGTGAAGTCAAAGATGGTCAGCCATTAGTACGGCAAATTTGACAAAACAGAATTCAAGAGGAGCCAGTGCGGTCTTGGGGTTTCCCCCGCCGCACTTTGCGCTGAATACCCCACTAATTGATTCAGAATTCTGAATTCTGTATTCTTCTTCAAATACAAAAGTGGACTACTTGGGCTGAATTGGTGTTAAGGCTACACCTTGATAATAATGTCCCAAAATTTGCAGGTGGTTTACTCCTTGCCGAGCCAGATTATACGCCCCCCACTGACTCATGCCTAAACCATGACCGAAGCCAAGACCTTGGAGTACAAAACTACCATCGGCTCCCTTGGCGACAGTAAAGCGGGTACTTTTTAACTTCAGGGCTGTCCGCACTTCCTCGCCCTGTAGTACCTTCGTACCCTTGTTGCCGACAATTTTCAAGACTTTAACACTGCGAAAAGGCGAGTATGTCTCTGGAATCATATCCTTGACATTGCCCACCTCAGGAAATTTAGCGCTAATTTCAGTAGGTGAGAAGGTTTTCACCCAACTACACTCGCGGATATTTTGATCGTAGTCTTGAACAGCACGTAGATAAGGCTCGTTGCTTCCCCAAACGTCTTGCACATTTTCGGTGTGTCCTCCAGAACAAGCGTGGAAAACTGAGAGAATAATCCGGTTTTTGTAAGTTAGTACCTGCCCTAGTGTGGAATCGACTGCGGCGTAAGTAGCAGGAGATTCACTAATGACGCCTTTGTAAATTTGCCAACGATCGGGGGTATTGCCTAAATCGTAAACGGGATTATTCCGTTGTTTTTCACGTTCGTAGAGGGCGTAGGTGCGGGCTGCGATCGCTTGGGCTTTCAGCGCTTCTTGAGGCCAGCTAGCATCCATTTCGCCACCAAGAACGCTGTAGAGATACTCTTGGTCATCAACCCAGTTAACAGCAGTTAAGCCTTTGTCTGTAGGGACAACCAGAGTTCTACCTCGATACCAGCGATCGCCAATATAAACGAATCCTTTACCAGTTGGCTCAATCCAAAATAAACCAGACTGCCACTTATCTAAAGCAACTCCGCCAGGAACGGCTTGGGCATAATATGCACTCATCGCTGGTAACTGTCCAAGAGTCCGTCCAGTACTATCCTTAACGATCCCAGTGGTGGAACTGCCCACTTTTACCTGATTAACACCCCTCTCAATTGCCACGCGCAGGATTACAGACGCTTGGGCTGGTGCAACCAAAGCTATCCACAAAAGGATACTTACCCACCAATGACCTACTTTAATCTGGGAAAATAAAGAGCCTAAATAAAGTTGGAATTTCATGCTGATCATCTAATCACACTAGTATCTAATTGACGCTCTGAACTATGGCGTCTATTACTTTAAGATGAGACACTTCTCCAACGCAGGAGGTTGCCACCTCCTACTTATTATGCATTTTGCTTTAGCTATAAGGTAGAAATCAGCTGAAGAGGCAGAAGAGAAGAATTCCTCTCCTCTGCCTCTTTCCAATGTCCAATGCCCAATGCCCAATGCCCAATCCCCCCTACTTCTTCGCTCTACGATGCCAATACCTTTTGAGAACTACTCACTTCATTAGCGATAATTCCAATTAAATTCAACTTACTCAAAATTTCTGTTGCTTGAGTCACTTCAGTTCGCGTCACTTTTCCCATGCGCTCTACCATCACAATCCCATTGCAAAAAGATGCCACAATCCTGGCATCAACCGTGCCTAAAATAGGTGAAGCATCTATCAATACTAAGTCATAACTTTGCTCAAATAACTCTATTAGTTCTTTCATCCGTTGAGAACTGAGCAACTTTACCGTGTCTTCTGGTTCCGGCCCAGCAGTCAAAATATCAATAGAGGGGTGAATGGGCTGGATGTAATCTTGAAAATGAGTAGTTGTCTCATCAACTAATAACAGAGATAGTCCCCAGTCATTGGATAGTTCCAGTATTTTGTGCAGGCTAGGATTCTGCAAATTAGCATCAATAACTAATACCCGTCGATGCATCCGGGTAGCGCTAGCCACAAGCCCTAATACTAAGGTTGTCTTTCCTTCCCCTGGTAGTGCTGAAGTCAACATCAGCGACTTCAAGGGTAAGGGATATTTTAATATTTGAATATTTTGATAGATCATGTCCAGGGTTTCATGGACGGGCAATTTAGTATTAGCTTCTATTACAGAAGAATTTGAGCTTCGCCGCCCATGCCAAGGCAGTCCCAGCCGCCGCTTTTTCACATCATGCAACAGTAGTTTTGGCACTGACCCTAGTACACGTAAGTTCGTCAGTTTCTTTAAATCTGCCGCACAATAAATAGCGTCATTAAACTTTTCCAAAATCAGGGCTGCTAAGATACCTAAAATCGGCCCAATTACCGCTCCCCCAACCAAAAGTAATAATCTGTTGCTCCCCATATAAGTACCCAGAGCCGGTTCTGCCAAAACTTGCCAGTTATATCCTTCCTGAGCAATTTTCAGTCCCAATGACTGTTGCACTTGAAGTAGTTGCTCAAGGGTTTTGCGACTACTTTCTACCTTTGGCAGCAGACGGTTATACTCTGCTATTAAACTTGGGTATTTGTTTACTTCAGAGCGTAGTCGCTGTTCTGACTCGGCTAGATTCTTTTCATTGGCAGTTAGTCCTAAGACAGTTGTCTGCACCAGAATAAACTCGTCTAATAGCGTTGGCTCAACCCCTACCGTTTGCCCTTTGAAGAGCGGTTCTCCCTGATTGCTATTAGTAATAGCTTTCACCTCTTCTCGTAATAGCGACAATTGACTTTGGCGCTGCTGCTTTAGCTTTTGTACCGATGGGTAATCGTCTGTATAACGCACCCGTTCCTTAGCCAACGCTAGTTCAGTTTTTTGAATTTCACTCAATAGTGCTTGGTAGCGGCTTGACTGATTTAAACGAGAAGAAATTCGTTCATTCTGCTGGGATGAAGACGCTATTTGTTGCTCTAGGTTATCGTAGCGAGCGTTTACATCTTGAAGGTTGGCACGAGTACTTTGTAGCTGTTGTTGAATATCGGCTAGAGATTCTAGCAGGATTTTACTTTGGACTTCGGGATCGAGTATTTTATGTTTATTACGAAACTGTTCTAAATTTTTCTCAGCTTTACTTACCTCTTTTTTTATCTCAGGTAGGCGAGCGTTTACAAAAGCTAGTCCCTGATTCAGACGTTCTTGTTGTTGCTCTTTGTTGTAGTTTTGATAGACTTTCTCTAGAGCTTGAAGTACTCTTTGTGCTTTAACTGGATCGTCATCATTGAAAGAAACTTTAAATACTTGACTAAAAACTTGATTAGCTCCTATGCCTCCCTCTTCTGGAGTCACTTCTAGAGATGATTTTTTCTTCTGCTGTGTTTGACTATTGATATCTTCTAAGGTAATATTAGAATAATCAGAATGAAGTATATTTACGGCTTTCTGGAGTAGCTTAGAACTCAGCATGAGTTTGATCTGAGTATCTGCCCCTACTGGGATATTATTTGACTGTGCCCCTTGAGATAAATTGGAACTCACCAATATCTGCATATTGCTCTGGTAAGTAGGTTTGGCAATGACAGCCAACAGGCTAGCAGCTGACATAACTACACAGGAAACCCCCAAGATTAGAAAGCGTCGGCGAAGCAAAATACTAGATAGTTGTCTGATGTCAACTGCATTTTGTGCTGAAGTCGTAACCTGTTGCTCTTGATTCAGACTAATCTTAGCCACTATCAAACTCCTCTAATATCGAAACACTATATTTATTTGGAAGATTTATGAGAAATGTGAAATGATTTTTTTTACACCTAATAGCCGCAAAAACATACTTAATTATTCTTCCAACGATGACAAGCTCACTTGGCACAATATTATGCCAAGTGGTGCTTTCATGTTCATCAATTCATGCATATAAATTCTTAATCAGTGTTGAAAGAATAAATTTTCAATAAATATTTTATTTCAGAAAGAAAAATCTTGACGAAAAATTAATTATTTTCCTAAGTATTTCAGTAAAAAATTCTCTGATTCACAACATTACTAGATATTAAAGTTCTTTTTATAACTTGTAATCTAAAAAACATCTTGAGAAAAATATTTAACCCATAATCTTTATAGGTTATTGATACACTTAGTTAACCGTAAATTCTTGGTTAACTAGTTGACTTACTCGTAAAATTAAACTGCTGTCTATTTGCTGGACGTTATGAATTGGGCTACTAAACTCCAAGACAGAGCCTGGTTAATTTGGGAGCATCTCACTTTCGTAGAAAGCCTAAACCTCACCCTAGCCCTCTCCTTAGTAAGGCTATCCATTAGTCACATCTTTCTTTACAATCTTATAACCCTTGTTTTACGAGTGTGATGCGTAAAGCCCCCGGTTTCCAACCGGGGGATATAAGCGAACGGCTCATAGTACTATAAGGTGATGAAAACCATAAGATTCTGGTAATGCAAGTACGCTGGAACTACAAACTACAACCAAATAAGGGACAATTAGCTCTTATGTCCGAGTGGCTTGTAACCTTGCGGAAACATCGGAATTATTGTTTAGCGGAACGTCGGCGCTCCTTTGAGTCGAATAATCAGCACTCAGATCAGCCCGTAATGTACAGTTATGGTGCATTCTGCGATATTCAAAGTCATGTTGAGTACGGGGCTTTCTGCCCTCTCACTTGCCCAGTAGTCAAGCATGGCGTGATGTCCTCTCAAACATTAACCAAACAGGACGGAAAGTGGTTGAGTGTTAGTGGTGTTCAGTCTGCCAGGACAACAGAACTTAGAAACGAAAACTCTTTTTATTCGAGAATCTATTCAGGAGTTTTGCAAGGGAACCTAGCTAAGTTAGATGCTGCTTATTTGGGATTCTTCCAGCACAAGCGAGGTTTTCCAGCGTTTCGCAGAGCTTCAAACTTTAATAGTTTTCAGTACAAACCGGGAGCCGCAAAATTAACAGTTAACCGCACGTCTAAGAAAAAGCGTTGTTATTCTCATGTCTATCTCCCCGGTTTAGGGGATATGCGATATTTGGATAGTCGTACTATCCCTCCTGATGCTGATATCAGAACTATTACGGTGATGAAAGAGGCAGACGGTTGGTACATGAGCGTGTTGCTAAATCTACCGGAATCGCTACCAGAAGTTACGCTGATTGAAACAGTTACTTCTGCTGTTGGAATCGACATGGGAATTAACAAACTCATTGCACTATCTGACGGCTCTTTTATTGAGAATCCCAGATTTGCGACAAACAAGAAAACTCGCCGTCAGCTACGAATTAGGCAACGGCGAGTTAATCGGAAAGTCAAGGGTTCCAAGAATCGCAGAAAAGCTGGAATCGAGGTTGCTAAACTTCATAAAAAAATTGCGGATAAACGTAATGACTATCAGTGGAAAGCAGCTAACAAAGTTGTAAATACGGCGGAAGCAGTTATTCGAGAAGATTTGAATATTGCAGCCATGAAGTCGCGTTGCAAACCACGCAAGATTTTGGGTCGGTTCATGCCCAATGGTCAATCAGCAAAGCGCGGATTAAACCGATCTATATCTGATGCAAGTTGGGGCGACACATTTTCTAAGATTGATTGGCTAGCGGCAAAATCAGGTAAGCCAGTCCTTGCAATTAATCCAAGGCACACATCACAAGAATGTTCAGCGTGTGGTCATACCAGTAAATTAAATCGAGATGGGGAGAAGTTCTTATGTGAAGACTGTGGTCATATCGACCATGCTGATACTCAAGCTTCTCGTACAATTTTGCGTAGAGCTAATTTAAAATTCGTCAGTACAAGACGTAAAAACCTATCGGGGGACTCTCGAAAAGTAACGCTTGTCAGAGATGATTCCGCCATTCTAGGCATTCGGGATCAGGGCAAGAACCGTACATCTAAGGTAATACCTGAAAAGCGGATATTATTCGAGCAGTTGTGTTTGCAATTGTTTGATTAAGAATCCCCGTGTCTAAAGACCGGGGAGTGTCAATCCTTACTTCTTACTTTAAGCCGCGCTAGAAGCACGGGGTTTTAAACCCATTTTTCTGATAACAAGGAGGTGATTAAAGTGTTGAAAGCAATTAAAGTAAGACTATATCCAACAACTGAGCAGCAAACAGCATTATCAAAATCTTTTGGATGCGCTAGATGGTATTGGAACTATGCTTTAAATGCTTGCATTCAACACTATGACCAAACAGGCAAGTCAAAAAGCTTGAGTATATACAAGGGCTTATTACCTCAACTAAAAGTAGAGTATTCTTGGTTAAAGCAAGACTGCTATTCATCCGTTTTGCAGTGCGTAGCTATTAATCTAGATAAAGCTTACAAAAACTTTTTTGATGGACGGGCTAAGTTTCCAAAGTTTAAATCAAAATTTGATAAGCAGTCTATTCAGTATCCGCAAAGTGTCACTGTTGTAGGTGATAAGTTAAAGATTCCTAAGATTGGTGAAGTGAAGGCAGTATTTCACAGACCAATCAAAGGAACAATTAAAACTGTCACTATTAGCAAAACCCCTACTGACAAGTACTTTGCCTCAGTTCTGATTCAAGTAGAATCTACTGATAATAAATTGGATGGAGATAAAATACTCGGCATTGACTTGGGATTAAAAGACTTTGCAATTGTCCATGATGGAGAGGAAGTTACCAAGTATTCCAACCCTAAATGCCTTTTACGTCACGAGAGAAATATAACCCGCAAGCAGAAAAAATTTGCTCGAAAAGTAAAAGGCAGTAAATCCAGACAGAAACAGAAGAAAATAGTAGCAAAAGTTCATGAGCGAGTATCAAATTCCCGCCAAGATTTTCTGCATAAACTCAGCAGAAACTTGGTTAATGAAAGTCAAATTATTGTCGTTGAAAACCTCAACGTCAAGGGAATGATACGGAACCGCAAGCTATCAAAAAGTATATCCGACGTAGGTTGGGGAATGTTTGTTAATTTCCTAAGTTACAAGTTGAAAGACAATGATTGCCAACTTGTAGAAATAGGTAGATTTTTCCCCAGTTCTAAAACTTGTTCGTGTTGTGGACATATCATGGATACATTGCCACTTGATATCAGAGAATGGGATTGTCCGAGTTGTGGTAGTCATCACGATCGTGATGGAAGCGCCAGCCAGAACATAAGAACAGAAGGACTTCGGATATTATCTATGGACGGAGGGAACCCCGTTCTTGCCGAGTCGAGGCGAAGTAAGGCCAACAAGCCGCAAGGTGGAAAGGCATTTGTCGATGAAACCGGAAGCCTGCACCGACCCGCTAGGGCGGTGTAGGTAGTTCACATTAGAAGGGTTCAATCTAAAATCCAAAATCCAAAATCCAAAATTCAAACGCCAACCTTGGTTAACTCAACTTCCCGTCGCCTGGGTACTTCATGAATCATGAAATCGTAAGCCATATCAGTACGGGGAAAAATAGCACGGGCTTCCTTGAGCAGATCCTTCAACTCCAAGGTATTTCCGGGAGCATAGCGGGGACTAAAATGACTCATAATCAGTCGATGTGCCCCAGCCGCTAAAGCTGTTTGCGCTGCCATTGTAGTTGTGGAATGCAATCGCTGAAAAGCCATATCTGCATCTTGATGGGCGTAGGTTGCTTCGTGAATTAATACATCTGCATCATGAGCTAATTCCACTGCACCATCACAATAAATTGTGTCTGTACAATAGGCAATCTTTCGGCCAATTTCTGTAGGGCCACATAATTGGGTGCCATCAATCACCCGTCCGTCGGCAAGGGTAACAGTTTCACCGCGCTTGAGTTGACCGTAAATCTGACCGGGAGGAATTTGCAACGCCTTGGCTTTTTCGACATCAAAGCGTCCTGAACGGTTTTTTTCAGCTACGCGGTAGCCGAAAGCTGTAATGCGGTGATGCAAATTACCGCAGCTAACGGTGAAGTCATCGTCTTCATAAATTACCCCTGGACGGACGGCGTGAACTTTAATCGGGTAAGAAAAGTGTGTGTAAGAGTAACGTGAGGCGGTTTGAATATAATCATTTAATCCAGGTGGACCGTATATATCAATTCGTTGTACATTGCCAGCCAAGCCGCAAGTAGCAAGAAGTCCCATCAAGCCAAAGATGTGGTCGCCGTGCATATGAGTGATAAAAATTCGGGAGAGTTGACTGATTTTCAGTTCACTCCGTATAATTTGATGTTGAGTACCTTCGCCACAGTCGAATAGCCACAGTTCTGCCCTTTGGGGTAATCTCAGGGCGACACTGGAAACATTGCGCGATCGCGTCGGTACACCGGAACTCGTCCCTAAGAATGTTATCTGCACGGTGTTCTTTAGTCTTCCTATTGCTCAATTTGCAGCGATATTTTCTATAGTGACACGGTTCATGAGTAAAATACTTTTGAGAAGAAGTGGCCTTTTAGATTTTCCACCTCTGTTAGGAAAGGATTTGAATCAACTGGTACTGTTTTACTGTACCAATAATCCGGTGAGGTCTAGATAATTTCGGTGACTGGTCAGTATAGATCAAAACATAGCTCAAAGCTGGCAATTGGGAAATAGAGACTACTGGTTGGGGGCGAGTAGAAAGATAGAAATTAAGCAGTACTTTGGTTTTAGCGTCTAGCTGCACAAAATAGATCGGATGAGTTTGGATAATTGAGGCGATCGCACTTTGTTGTAAAAAAGTTCTCAAAACAGGATTATAATCACTTAACAGACCGATGCTACCCATCGTCGCCAAAGCCAACCAACAGGGAATTAACCAACCTGCAATCCAGTAACGGGCTGTGAGAAACTTTTTGCCAAAGTGGTAACGACTAATCCACACTACAGGCAAAATTAACCAACCCAAGCCCATAGCCAAGCCAATAGTTGCATACTTGCGAATATCAGAACCACCCCAACTAATAACGCCAATACTCGCTATTACCAGTAAAACACCCAACCCACCAAAGCCATAACTGAGATTTCGGGGAAGATTCTTCCTCGCAAAAAGGTTTAATATATTTTTTTTACGGTTTTCAAGAGGTAATTGTAGGGGAATCCATGTCTGGTAAATATTGCCTAACCAGTTTAAACCCACAGATGCAAACCAAGCTATGAAAGGATAAAGGCAAAGACTATAGTGAGGGAAACGAGTGGTAAAAAGACTAAGTTCACAAAATAGGACAAGCGGAAAGCCAACTAATATTAACTGGTAACGAACAATAGGACGACGGAGAGTTAAAACTAAACCTAAAATCCCGAAAAAAGCCCAAGGAAATGCTCTTAAAGGGATATTCCATATATAGAACAGCAACCCACTATTATAACGATCCTCAGAACCTAGCTGCACAACAAAATTGAACAACTCCTCAAAACTCTGATTTCCGTAGTGTAGCCAACTTAACCACAGCCAAATACAGGTAGGTATTAAACCTACGAAAAAGCCTAAATATAAAATTGGGTTAGTAAGATGACGATGACGGCGATGTTCCCAAATTAAGTAAGGAAATAAAGCTATGATTGGCAAAAAAATCATAAAGCTTCTGACTAAGAAGCCTAAACCTAAACTTAAACCAGCTAGAAAACTCCAAAAATAGCGATATTTAGGATGTAATTCCGTTTTTATTAAAGACCAAATAGCTAAAAGTACCAAGAGAACCATCGGTACATCAGGTGTACTTAAGCGAGAGTATTGCAGCCAGAGAAATTCCACACTTAAAATTGCAGCAGCAAGCCTTGCTAATTTTTTACCTAGCATAACTTTGCCGATTTCATACACAAGCCATAAGCTAAAAATGCCAGCAATCATGCTAGGAAGACGCGCACTAGTATCACTGATACCAAACAGCTTGTAGAAACTGGCAATTAACCAATAAGGGCCAGGGGTTTTATGATGTGCATGTTCCCAAGGAGATATCCAATTACCAGAATCAAACATCAGACGCGCACGCGATGCGTAAAGCCCTTCATCATGTGCCATCAGACTATTGTGCCCAGAATTAAATAATAATAAGGGTAGTATCCAAACTAACAAACTAAAATAAGTAAATCGCAAAGTTTTTCTTAAGGGCGATCGTGAACCAAAATCTCAGTATAATCAAGTAGCACAAGCTAATAATTATATAATATCAACTTGTGACTCATAAGAAAAGCGTTGCACAAGTTCTAGCTGAAATTTTGCATGGGCAAGCGACACCCATCCTTTTAACCCAGATAGTTAGGCTTTGATTAGCTTTTGTTCTGCTGGGTAAGAAACAGATTTTTGCTAGAATTATTGACTCTATAAATGACCGCTTAGTACTTGAAGATTATCCAATCAGAAAAATTGAAGAAAGCTTTTGATTTTCCTAATTAACACGATTTATTCAGACATAGACAGGCACAATGCTAATTCTACAATTACAAAAACTGTTAACAACACCTATCACTCAAAAAAGTAGACAAGATCAATCTAGATTGACTGTCATTTTTTGGTACAGTCTAAGTCTAACTTTTGCTGTTGGTTATATTCTTATGGGGCTGCGACAAGCTTTCAGCAGTAAATATATAGTTAGCGACGATGCACGGGAATATATTTCTTGGATGTATCGTTACTTTAATCCAGATTTATTTCCTGGGGATTTAATCGCTGATTATTTTCAGTCGGTGACACCAATTGGATATGGTATTCTTTATAAAATCATTGCGGCTTTAGATATCGATCTAACTTTCTTTAGCAAAATTTTTCCAATAGTACTGGGACTAATTACAACTAGCTATTGCTTTCTAGTCTGTATGGAGATATTACCAGTGCCAATGGTGGGTTTTATCGCATCTTTACTTTTAAATCAAAGTCTTTGTATGCATGATGACCTCTTTTCTGCTACTCCTAGAGATTTTATTTATCCCCTATTTTTAGCTTTTCTATATTATTCAATACGGTCTTCTCGGTTAGGTATATTAATTGTACTTGCACTCCAATGTTTAATATACCCTTTAATAGGTTTTGTCGATTTATTAATTTTAGCTCTGAGATTATTTCGCTGGCAGAATGGGCAGATAACTATTTCTCAGAACCGAAAAGATTTTATTTTATTTGCAGCAGCCATGATGATTGCTGGTATTTTAATTTTACCTTATGCCATTCAATCATCACAATTTGGCCCGGCAATTACTGCTGCTGTTGCGAGAACTATGCCGGAGTACTGGGATGGAGGAAGAGTCAGCTATTTTAGTCATAATATTATTATTTATTGGTTTTTTGGTAGAGATAGCGGTTTTCTTGCTTTAATTTCACCTCCTCAACTATTATTTGGTTTTTTATTACCAATTATCCTGAAATTCCAGTCTCACTTCCTCCTAACCAAGCAACTCAAGGATGAAGTAAAACTATTACTACAAGTAGTAATAGCTAGTTTAATAATGTTTTTTATTGCCCATGCCTTAGCTTTTAAACTGCACTGGCCTAGCCGCTACACCCATCATACTTTTAAGATGGTACTTGCTCTTACAGCAGCAATCTCTATTACCTTGATTTTAGATGCTACATTTCGATGGTCGAGACAAAATGGGAGACAAATTTTAATCTTGGGGGCTACTATTATCCTTGGTGCAGGGCTCGTTTTGTACCCTAGTAGCTTCAGCTTAAAAGTTTTTCCCAAAACCCCTTATGTAGTAGGTCAAGTCCCAACATTATATAATTTTTTGCAAAAGCAACCGCAAAATATTGTCATCGCCTCTACTTCTGGAGAAGCAGATAACATACCTATCTTTGCTCAAAGAACAATTTTGGTGGGGAAAGAATATGCTTTACCGTTCCATACAAAATATTATGCTCAATTTCGCCAGAGGATGCTTGACCTTATTAATGCCCAATATACTGAAGATATTAACCAGATTAAAGACTTTATCCAAAAATACCATGTAACTTTTTGGCTATTAGAACGTTCTGCATTCACTCCAGAATATATAACTAAAAACACTTGGCTACAACAATATCAGCCAGCAGCACAACAAGCAAACGCCAACTTACAGAAGGTTCTACCTGTCTTAGCGACATTAATTAACTCTTGTGCAGTTTTGGAGACTGATAATTTAGTCCTTCTCAAAACAGAATGTATCAAAGCCGTAATCAAGACTTGAACACAATGCCCAATTATAATCAAAGCTATAGGAATCATATTTGATTTTTGTTCGCGCAGCGTGGCGTAGCCATAATTATTTGCGTAGACAGGGAGTAGGGAGTGGGGAGTGGGGAGTGGGGAAGAAGCCTTTTTGGGGTGTACTGATTTTTTTCAAAAACCAAATACTAGTCCTATATCTGATTTAAATAGCAATGCTGATGAACTACTTTGACTTAACAAAAAAAGGTTCTTCAGTAGGAATTATAGTTAGTACTGAAGAACCAAATATGTTAGATAGTGATTGTTGAAAAATACCTGAAATTGCCGCAATCTTCGGAAAAAGTTCTCCATAACAGAGATTTATGCAGTTAAGACCGAATCAACGCCTGAAATTAGACGACACAGACGATAAGCTGTTCTATGCCTATCCCCGCTTCGTCACCCATGTCGATGAAGGATTTATTCAACAGTTAACGGATTTATATAGCGATCGCCTCAAACCCAACACCCGTATTTTTGATATGATGAGCAGTTGGGTGTCTCATCTGCCAGAAGAGATGCAGTTTGACCATGTGGAGGGACACGGACTCAACGTCGAGGAACTAGCACGAAATCCCCGCTTAAATCATTACTTTGTCCAAAATCTTAACGAAAATCCGCAGCTACCTTTACCAGATGAAGATTTTGATGCTGTTCTCAATTGCGTATCTGTGCAGTATGTGCAATATCCAGAAGCAGTATTTTCCGAAATTTACCGCATCCTGAAACCCGGTGGTGTCGCAATTATCAGCTTTTCTAACCGGATGTTTTTTGAAAAGGCAATTCAAGCTTGGCGGGAGGCTTCAGAAGTAGAGCGAGTGGAATTAGTCAAAGCCTACTTCGCCTCAGTCCCAGGATTTACAACCGCAGAAGTTATAGCTCATAAGTCAACATTACCGAATTTCTTACAGTGGTTGGGTGCAGCTGGAGGAGATCCATTTTATGCCGTCATAGCTTACCGCAGTTAAACCCAGAGGTGGGTATTTCACGCCCATTGCACAGGATCTAATTGATAGTAACGTTGCAGTTGCTCATAAAGTGCCGGATGCTTGGATAGCAATTGGTGCGGTTTCTCAAAGAATGTCTCAGTCGCTACGGCAAAAAATTCTGCGGGATTCGTTGCACCATAGCTATCCATTACCGTCTTTACGCCTTGTAGAACATCATTGCAAAGTTGCTGATATGCCTCTGTCATCACCTTAGCCCAAATAGGATAGTCTGAGTTGTGTTGCAGTATAGGAACTCCTTCAGCTTTACCATCTTCTTGATCTAACTGATGGGCGAATTCATGAAGTACAACGTTACGTCCATCTTTCCAATTAGTAGTGTCTTGTTTCACCTGTTCCCAAGACACTACTAATTGGTCAGTTGTCCACGATTCACCCAGTCTTGCTACACGCCTTTCTTCAACAACATAATTTCCGATGGAATTCGTTTCCTGAACAAAATAAGCATTGGGATATACCAGAATTGAACGAAGTCTGGGGAAGTACTGTCCACGTTCATTTAGTAGGAGTAAACAGGCCACAGATGCAAGGGTCAGTTTCATTTCCTCCGTTACTTGTAATCCTCTACAGCCAATAAATTGCTTTTCTGCTAAGAATACTTGAATATGTCCCTGAAGTCGTCTGAGTTCATCGGGAGAAAGACAAGGATAAATGGGAAGATTATTCTCAATAATGGCATTCCAAAGTGGGGGAAAAGGACGATATTTCAGACGGTTTCTTCGCCTTTTAACTAGAATGGGATTGATTAAAATCCCAGTGATTATCAGCCCAATGATCAGAAAGAAAATTATTGTTTTAATCATTGACTTTTGAGCAGGTTACATATTTAAGTCACTGGTAAGCAGAAAATTTAGATAAAATAATTGTTCTTGTTGTGGCTCACTAACTAAATTTTTGACCCCGCTTCGGGGAGAGGAATAGAAGCCGGGTTTATATAGTCCTACTTAATCATTTGTGAACATCTCAGTAAGTTGGCGCGAAAAAACCGAAGTATATTACGAAACGTAAATAGGCTTAAAGCCCTTACTAATGACCAATGACCAATGACAAAGGACAGCCTTCACCAGTTAGCTTTAATTGCGCCGACCTACTTCTATTCTTTCTCTCTGTGCCCTCTGCGTCTCTGTGGTTCGTTAAAAAAATAAATTTTCACATATTTTTTCAATTATTGAAGCCCAAAAATTTTACTCTGTAAAGGTTTGATGGCAGTATCGTTACAACTGTGGAGCCGAGATATTTACCATGCAGATAGAAGGCGTTGCTAAACTAAAATCAGCAACGCCTTTTCTTGAGTATTTAATAACTACTCAGCACTCTTATTCTGCCCAAGCAATCAACCTTGGTTCATAGGGATTAGCCAGGTATTGATTTTTCGGCAATACACGCAAAGACAAGCCTTGCAAACCAGAAGCGGTATAGGTGATATTACCTGTGTAAATACTCAATTGCTGTGCATCCTCACCTTGGTAATCCATCACCACTGGCACAGCGTTGACAATCTCACCATTGGCATCGATCGCACCTTGATATAGCTCCACCTGCACATCATCATTTGTCAAAGTTGCTAAGTCAACCTTGGCTTTAACAGCAACAGTTTGGTTAACTTCAATGTCCACAGCTGCCGATACGTCAATATCTTTGATTCTGATGTTGAACCAGTGTTCGCCCAGTTTTTCTTTCCAAGCAGCTAGTTCTTTAGCTGGAGCGTAGTGATCAACAGTCAGGGTATGATAGCGATCGCTAGCCGGAAAATAAGCTCTTTGTGCATATTCTCCTACCATCCGCGCTGTATTAAAGAATGGACAATTCAACCGAATTGCATCCTTCATTTTGGCAACCCACGGACGGGGTAAGCCATCACTATCTCGATGTTCATAAAATAGCGGTACAACTTCCTTTTCTAACAACTCGTAGAGAGCATTTGCTTCTACTTCATCTTGGTAGTTAGGATCGTCGTAATTCTCTCCATGTCCAATTGCCCAGCCCGTGCGGACATAATCAGCTTCATCCCACCAGCCATCTAGTACACTTAAATTCGGCAATCCATTCATTGCGGCTTTCATGCCACTAGTACCAGAGGCTTCCCGTGGACGACGCGGTGTATTTAACCAGATATCGCAACCTGCAACCATCAACCGGGAGATGTAAATGTCGTAATTGGGAACAAACACTACCTGTTTTTCTAAATGTTGTTCGCGGATAAAGTGATTGATATCGCGGATGAGTTCTTTACCGGGAATATCCTTGGGATGTGCTTTACCAGCAATCACGAATTGCACTTTTCGGTCTTTGTTAGCCAGTAAAAGCCGCTTAATGCGTTCCAAATCACGCATCCAGAGGGTAGCGCGTTTGTAGGTGGCAAAGCGACGGGCAAAGCCAATGGTGAAAGCGTAAGGATCTAAAACTTCTTGTGCCTGGGTAATTTCCGAGGCGGAAGCGCCGCGATCGCGCAAATGCTTGACTAAATGCTCTCGCACATACAAAACCATATCTAAGCGGCAGCGTTCGTGATTGCGCCACAACTCCTCATCGGGTATGGCTTCCATCCGCTCCCACAATTGGCTGTCTGGTGGTGCTGATGACCAGTTTGGCCCCAAGTAGCGATCGTACAATTCTTGAGTCGATTTCGCAACACAACTCCGAGCATGGACACCGTTAGTAATGGCTGCGATCGGCACTTCCTCTACTGGCACCTTCTTCCACAAGCCCTGGAACATTTGCCGCGACACCACACCATGCAGTTGTGCTACACCGTTAGAAAATGTCGCCATCTTCAACGCCAGCACCGCCATACTGAAAGGCCCAGATAAATCGCCTGTATTCTCGCGCCCCAGTCCTAAAAATTGCTCCTTGGGCAACCCAAATATCTCTGCATAGTACCCCAGGTAGTACAACATTTTGTCGGGAGCGAACAAGTCAATCCCTGCTGGTACTGGCGTGTGGGTGGTAAAGATATTACTAGAAGCTACCACCTGTTTAGCTTGGGCATAATTCAGTCCCTCTTCCTGAATCAGCAAGCGGATACGCTCTAAGGCAGAGAAGGCGGCGTGACCTTCATTCATATGGTAGGCGGTCACTTTCAGCCCCAAGGCTTTGAGCATTTGCACACCACCAATTCCCAGCATGATTTCCTGGTGGATACGCATATCGATGTCGCCACCGTATAGCTGATCTGTGATGTCGTGATCGTAAGTAATGTTGGGTTCAATGTTGGTGTCCATCAAATATAGGGGCACCGTTCCCACCTGCACGCGCCAAACTCTGGCATACACCTTGCGTCCTGGATAATCTACCGCAATCCGCAGTTCTGAACCATCGGCATTGCGCTCTAGATGCAAGGGCATATTGTAGAAATCGTTGAGCAGGTAGCGTTCTTGCTGCCAGCCATCGGCGTTGAGATACTGGGCAAAGTAGCCTTGCTGATACAGTAAACCTACACCTACAAGCGGTAGCCCCAAGTCACTGGCAGACTTGAGGTGATCCCCTGCCAGAACGCCCAAGCCCCCAGAATAGACGGGCAAACAATCTACAAGTCCAAATTCCGCCGAAAAATAGGCGTAGCATTCTTTTGGTTTCTGCTCCCGTTGTTTCTGATACCAGGTGCGCTCTTGCAAATAATCTTCTAACTGACGGTCAGATCGATCCATTTGCGCTAGAAAGCCTTCATCTTCGACAACTTCCAGAAGCCGCGATTGAGAGATAGTACCCAGCATCAACACCGGGTTATGATGGCTAGACTCCCACAGGTCGGAGTCTAAGCGACGAAATAAATCTTTAGTGTCAACGTTCCAATCCCAGTGCAAGTTATATGCTAGCCGCCGCAGTGGTTCGAGTCGCGGCGGTAGTGAAGGGGATACGTTAAATGTGCGAATTGGCTGCATAGGTTGGCAAAACTCCAAGTTTAGCTATGGTTATTGTTTACTCTCTTTCCCAATGTTGCCAATTCTTTATACTGTAGTTTGTGAAAAAACGATGACTTTGTTAAGCATTGAGAATTCTTTTTAACCTCGTTGGTAAAGTTTACACCAAGGTGTTTCTAATTCTATGCGTTACCCTCAGCCCTGTACTTGGTATATTAAGATTTAATCATTTACTGGCATATCTCACTTAAAAAAATTATTTATTCAAAAATAATTTATATTTATTTTAGTATTTCTTCCGGGGATCAATTCTACGGTCTTGGCTGAGGGTGAAAATTCCTCATCGCTGTCCCCCGGAAAGTTAAATTTTTAATTATTTTTTAAGCTGTCAAAGAGGCAGGGTGAGAAAAAAGACTTAGATGATTATTTGGTTAAGGTTAGCTTAAGGAGATGCGTCATCGATAGCATAGCGTAAAGCCTTCTCTACGAGACGCTGCGCGAACGGCATAGCTTCGCTTAGAGCGAGTCATCAAGCGTCACAGCCCGTCGTGGACATCGCCTTTGGATCGTGTAAAAACTGTACCAAGCAGTTAACCAGAAAAAGCGATCGCTATCTGTCCAGTAGCAGCACTAGATGTCTAGCTCTGTCCACTGTTTGGTGAATAGCTAACTACTTGGTATTAAATATTGAAACTAAACCACGAAAATAACTTAGTAGAGTGTTATTTTATGCACCTAATGAAGGCTGATCTTTAGTATTTTTTGTCATCGTCAGAGCTACAGCTGCTGCATAAGCAATCTCCGCTGCCATTTGATAAGCAAGTTTGATACTCGATGAAGTGTCCTTGGCTTTAGGAGAGAGGGAAGCTTTTTTTCGGCGCGACTCTTGTTTGATATCACCTGCGACAATAGCTCGCTGTAAAATGATCCAGGCATCTAGGTCTTCTGAGTCATAATTACTTTGAAGTTGCGATCGCAGTTGATCTTCGGCTCCAACACTCAGATAGCCAGTAGTTAGAGCTTCTTGCACAATTTTTTTAATTAAAGCCATAATTTGAACCAAGTGTGTGAGTTAAAACCGATACCTCAATTTGGGTGTTTGATGTTCTTTTGTGGACTTCTCCTGAAAACTAAGCTACGTTTTAGCTCTCTCTCAATAGAATTTATAATAAGTAGTATTAAGAACGCATCCCCCGCTTGGCTCACCCGAATGGGTGATTTACAATTTGTAGACAAAAATGCCAATTAACCGCTTAGAGTATTTTTCAACTCCCCATCCTCAAGGGATTTTATTTAAGTGTATAAAATTATTTGGGAGTAGCGTAGGCTTTGCCCAATCTAGGCATTGCTCCAGTAAAAAAGTTAACTGATTTCCACCATTCTCATTAACAAGCAACCTGGAAATCAACTTATTTATTAAGAGTGTTCCACTAAAAATAAAATGTGTTATCGTTAAAAACAATTGTTATTAAAAACCATTCATCTAATTATAAACGTGAATTGGTTAGTCTGTAAATCATCCGTGTGCAACATGATTGGAGCAGCATACTCTAGAAATTCGTTGCAAGAAAGCCGTCATAGCAGTCGGGGAAGCGCTTACTTGTTTGCACCGATGGTTAACTTCAATGTGATGGCTGATGTGGGAGATAATCCACCCTAATTGGGTTTTATTTGGGCAAAAATACCCAGAAAAATCCAACAATAATTACATTGTCATGCTAGGCAAAAATTTTATCTAAATCTTTGAAATAGTCTAGTCAAATGTATTTTTTGTTGCAAAATAGCTTGTGGAACTGAGTTGTTTCAAAAGACTAAAACCGCTTGAGAGAAAGTAGCCTCAAAGCAAACAACTCTATCCCTAGTTGCGTAACAAGCTTTGCAAATTTACTGGATAACCAAAACAGTATCCTATTTAAACCAGCAAATTTTCCCATCAGACAATTTAATCGTCTGAGGTTTGGCCTGGCAATGCACTGAAATTGTTTTGTTAATTTAGCTGATGAAAAAGAAGCCAAATTTTTACGTGAACATCTCAGTGAAAGCAAATACACTACACCATAGGAAAAAGAAGATTCCTGCTCCCTCTCCGTGAGTTCGGAGAAGGCTGGGGTGAAGTTTAGGCTTTCTACACTCATTGAGATGCTCCCCAAAAGCTTCTAGCGAATTAACGCAATTTTGCATATAAATTGAGTGATTCTACACACCTAAGTTCAAGAATTGCTCACATACTCAAAGCCATGCTCTGGTTTTTCAAATGTTGGAAAACCACCTAAAAATATGGGAAAAATTCGGTAATATTGACAATTGACTTTCGGTGTCAATGAATACTAGCACTGTTGGTATTGGCAAAAGATTAGGATACAGCCAAAACAACTTTCAAGACTGTCAACAACAATTGATTCAAGAGATATGTAACCATGCCTAACGAGCAATATTTTTCAAAATTGCAGCGCGTGCAAGAACTTTTAGTAACTACGGTGTTAGGAGATATTCCGACACTTCTTCTGGGGTCAAAGCTGCGTAATTTGGGATATCGTAGTATTTTTGCCCAGATAGGTAGCCCAGTGTATATTCAAAATGGTGTTGAATTTAACGGTACTTCGTGTATTGAGATCGGCAGTGGAGTCTATATTTTCAAGGGTGTGCGGATGGATGCTAGAGGACACAAAAATAATAGAATTCATCTAGGAAATAGAGTCGCTATTGAGCGTAACGTTGATATAGGGTCTTTGGAAGATACGTATATACATATTGATGAAGACACCTTCATTGCTCCCAACGTGTGTATTGAGGGGCCAGGAGACATTAAAATTGGTAAACACTGCTTGATTGCTGCCCAATCAGGGATATATGCCAATAATCATAATTTTGCCGATCCGATGGAGCCGATTAAATACCAAGGTGTTACTCGCAAGGGAATTGTGATTGAGGATGATTGTTGGCTAGGACATGGGGTAACAGTATTAGATGGCGTTACTATCGGCAAAGGCAGTGTTATTGGTGCGGGAGCAGTTGTTAATAGAGATATTCCTCCTTTCTCCGTTGCTGTAGGTATACCTGCACGAGTAATCAAAAACAGAATTGGCAAAGACTTAAGCATTAGTTCAAACTGAGAAATAGGGCATGGGGGATTGGGCATGGGGCATTGGGCATGGGACATGGGGCATTGGGCATGGGCATAATAACTATCTCCTGTAACTTGTAACCTGTTTCCTTTTTTTTAAGAAACCTTTGCTGTTAGTCAACGTCACAAGAACAAACAGTCTCTGAGTTGAATGGCACGCTTGTAAAGCCCAAAGGCTTGTGTTGCCTCGTTCCCAGCCTCCAGGCTGGGAATGTATTCCGAGAGGTTCTACCTCTGGTCAGGGCAAGGGCTGTATTTTAACTTAGTGCCATTCGTCTCTGAGTTATTTCTTAAGGGCATCTAAAAGTCAGACAACTGACACCTTGCACCATTCTCAAAAACCGTAGGAAAGGTAGTGCCAGTCCACAGTCCCCAATTCCTAGTCCCAAGTCCCCAGAGTCCTCTAAAAAAGGGACGAGATTTGGGTAATATAAAGGAGCTATGTTTTCTGCATGGCAGATCCTGAAAGAAAAGCTCTCTTTAGTCTTACCCGTTGGAGATATTTCTATGCTGACTTTAAAAATCGCTGTTTATATTGTTGTTGCCTTCTTCGTCGCTCTCTTCATCTTCGGATTTTTATCGAACGATCCTGCTCGTAACCCCGGCCGTCGGGACTCAGAGTAAAAGAACGTTGAAGAAGAATGCAGAATCCAGAATTCAGAATTCAGCAATCAATCAGTCGGGGATTGGGACCCTCCACTGAATTGTTGCACCACCAAATCTACGATTTGGTGGGGTCTTAAACCCGGTTATTCATCCGCCAATCGTACAGAATTCATTCTGAATTCTGACGACTGGCGCCTTTATTCTGTTCGATAAATCATCCGCGACTTTGGAAGGCGGAAGATACTAAACGCCACGGAAACTTACTAAACTTTCACCTAGTAAGTTTCCTCTTCCAAGTGGCTTACTCCAGGTAGCAGAAGACGACAGTCGGAAGGCAAAATGTATATTTATCCTTCCGTCCGTCATTTGGCTGTTTGTTAGCCCGATTTTGCTCAAATATGCTTCATCCAGTTCTGCCGCCCGATCCGCCTCCGATCCTCGAATCTTTACAACCTGTAAATCCCGCCTCATCTGCTAGTCATTCAAAGTTTCTTTCAGGTGTCGAGACTGGAATACACGAAAAGATAGACAAATTCAAGCAGCCCAAGGCTTTGGCTCAGTTGGCAATTGCGGGTGACACTAAGATTGATCCGCCATTGCCAACTGTGATCAACTCAACTCAGGATGACTTGGTAGTTGCCAAAACTTCCTCTATACCTCATTCACCAGAAACCTTTCCACTAGAATTTTCCCCCATTACCGCTTCTAGGAGTGCTGCACTTTTGGGGCAGCCGGTAGTAGTTGGTTATCCTATGGAGGAGGTTCTAGCCCCTAATCGCCATCAGACCAGTAAGACTCAAAACCCCTACGGAGTGCGAATTGGGACAGATGGGGAGAAACTTCCCCCATTCTCCATACTCTCTGCTCCTCTGCCTACGCTTGACGTTGCTCCAAGTGTCACAAACACCGAGAAGTTAGTTGAGTCGAAGGCGGAAATTTTAGCTGAGAAGTTAACCCAACAAAAACAGCAAAGTGATATTACTGCACAACAGTCTTCAGGACAAGAGAATATCTCTGTATCTGCTGCTGATCTTGCACCGAGTTCTCAATCAGTACAAAATTTTATAGAATTCAAGTCTCGCAGCCCGACAAACCAACTCTCAGCACCCATCACTGTAGAATTTAAGTCCCAAAGCCAGCAACAAAGCCAAGCACCAACACCTACGCCACAGGTCAATACCACTAATCAGCCACAAAGTCAACCATCTGGTACAACTGCACCAGCTAGCACGCCGCCAGCCAGACCGAGAATTGTGGAAGTTACTTCAGATCGGCAAGAGTATGACGAGCAACGGCGAATTGTTACAGCTGTAGGTAATGTAGTTGTGCGATTTGATGGGGCGGTGGTGGATGCCGATCGCCTGCAAGTCAATTTGGACAATTTGATCGCTGCGGGGGAAGGCAACGTAACTTTAACCCGGGGCGATCAGATACTGCGTGGACAACGCTTTACTTATAACTTTGTTCAAGATAGTGGGGAACTGGAAAATGGTAGAGGAGAAATTTATGTACCCTCAGCACAAACAGATTTTGCTTTCTCACCCACCGATGTAACGGCTAGTGGAGTCTCAAAACTTCCGCCAAGCGATCGCATTAGAGCCAATCAGCCCCTTTCCGGTGTGAGCAGCCCTGGAGGAATTGATGTAACAATTGGTGGTCAGGCAGCCGCTACCAATATCCCGCCACCGAAATCAGGGGGTGTAGTCAATCGGCTCAGGTTTGAAGCTGAACATATTGATTTCTATCCGCAAGGCTGGCAAGGAAGCGATGTCCGCATCACCAACGATCCTTTTTCGCCCCCAGAACTAGAATTACGCGCAGATAAAGTAACTCTGACGCGAGAGACACCCTTGGTAGACCGGATCAGGACACAGGGACAGCGTTTGGTATTGGATCAAACATTGTCTTTACCAATTCCGGTGGATGAGCATACTATTGACCGCCGGGAGCGGGACGTTACACCCTTTATAGTCTCCCCTGGCTTTGATGGAACTGATCGGGGTGGTTTTTATATTCAGCGTGGCTTTTCAGTGATTAGTACAAGCCAGACTCGCTGGACGATCACACCCCAGTTATTATTAGAGAGAGCTGTGCAAGAAGGCACGGGTGACTTAGGCGCACTGTTTGGTTTGAAGACAACGATAAATTCCGTTTTGAGTCCACGGACAACATTTCAGGGGACTGGGCAGTTAACCAGTCTTGACTTGAGCCAGGTGGAAAACAATTTGCGGGCGAATTTTGCATTGCGCCAGACATTAGGCGATCGCCTTCCCTACATCTTTAATCTGCAATATAATTACCGCGATCGCCTCTACAACGGTAGCCTCGGCTTTCAAACTGTCCAGAGCAGTTTTGGCGGCATTATTACCTCTCCTCTGATTCCTTTAGGAAAAAGTGGCATTAACCTCAACTATCAGGCTAGCGCTCAGTATATCGATGCCAACACCGATCGCCAAGACTTACTAAAACCACAGCGTGAAAACGATCGCATCTCACTAGGTCGTTTACAAGGCAGCGCTACCCTCAGTCGTGGGCTGTTACTGTGGCAAGGAAAACCATTACCACCCACTGCCACTGAGGGATTACGATACACGGCAAAACCTGTAGTTCCTTACTTGCAAGCGATCGCTGCCATCACAGGCACTAGCAGTTATTACAGCAATGGTGATAACCAAAGCATCTTAACTGGTACAATTGGCTTACAAGGTCAAATTGGTCATTTTTCTCGACCTTTTTTAGACTATACCGCCTTTAATATTAGTTATTCCCAAGGGTTAAATAACGGATTATCACCCTTTTTGTTTGATCGCTCCGTTGATAACAAAGTGTTGAGTGGTGGGATATCACAGCAAATCTACGGCCCTGTTCGCTTAGGCTTCCAAACATCTGTTAACTTGGATACTGGTATAGAAACTAGCACCGACTACATTTTGGAATATAGCCGTCGCACGTATGGCATCACCTTGCGTTACAATCCGGTGCTGGAGTTAGGCGGGTTCAGCATCAGAATTAGTGATTTTAACTGGGGTGGCGGCACTGATCCATTTTCGGAAGTTAAGCCAGTAGTAAACGGTGTGCAACAGGAGAATTAGTCAAACAGTTACGGCAGAATTCCGAATTCAGGAGTCAGAATTCAGAAGTAAAACAGGCTTTATACCTGGCTTTGAGACGAATCGTTGTGTACTTCACCTTCCTTGAATGCTGTATCAGTGATCAAAGGAATCACTCTCACGCCTAAGAAACTTCACCGCCCTAGCTTCCGAATAAGTTGATGCCGCACCAGGTATTCTCAGCTTGGCATAGTCGCCGCTTAGTTGAACACTTGACGGTAGTTGGTGTAGGGTTGCACAGCATCTTTGCACTGCGGCTTGGTACTCTCGCCATTGCTTGCGGATTGCAATACTTGCAGCATCGTTACCTAAATCTGAAAATCTTAGCCCCGCTCGAATCAGCCAAGATTCCACGTCAGTTGTTTCACCAACTATTTCTGGAATGGGATTAATGTTTTCCATGAGTAATATCTTTTATGCGTATTCAAAATTTGTCATTTCACTTTAAGAGAAACTACTTATAATAGCTAATATAATTGCTTATCAAAATCATAAATAAAAATGATTAAAAAAATGGCTCATATCTGAGTATCCATACTCAGATATGACAGAAGGAATTACTATTAACCCAAGTTGCTATAGGAATCCAGTTTGAATTTTGAAAACATACTGAGACTTAAATCTAAATACAGCAAGGATTTTTCTCTAAATAGTTTCCTCCAAGAATGGGGAGAGCGATCGCTATGCATCCTCGCTTGAATGATAAGTGATATCTACGACGTCAAGCTACACTTTGGCTGTTATCGCTGCTCTCAAAAATTGGTAGAGTTGATAAGACTACCGAACAGCTTTGGGGAGTATCATCGGCAATGCCCATCTATAGAAAACGCTACGCAAACAATTGGGACGAAATAGCGATGCCTACGGCGGTAAACTAAGCTGTCAAACAAGCGGCTCGGTGGCAATGTCAGCACTGTAGGCAAAAGTGTTTGCGACAAGAGCGAGAAGCCAAAGGGACTGTCCCGCTCTGAATGGACAGTAATGACACTCTCGTTACACCATGCCAATTTTACGCCTGAAGATAACCGACTTGAAAACCTAATCCCGCTCTGCACCCCATGCCATATTTCACTGCATAGTCGGGCGCGAAGGCGGTCAAATACCTCACCTGGACAGCTAGAATTGCCAAATTTCAGGCTCAATAACTTTCATGCTGATCTCCTTTTAAATTTATACAAAAAATTTGATGGATCAATGTTGTAGAAATTGTGGTAATAATTTGCGATTTGTGATAGGAATCGAGCCTTGGCTTAACCCAAGTTCTTCAATACTTTCAGACGGAACTGTTTCAGACGGAACTGTTTCAGACGGAACTGTTTCAGACGGAACTGTTTCAGACGGAACTGTTTCAGGCGGAACTGTTTCAGGCGGAACTGTTTCAGGCGGAACTGTTTCAGGCGGAACTATTTCAGGCGGAACTGTTTCAGGCGGAACTGTTTCAGGCGGAACTGTTTCAGGCGGAACTATTTCAGGCGGAACTATTTCAGGCGGAACTATTTCAGGCGGAACTGTTTCAGGCGGAACTGTTTCAGGCGGAACTGTTTCAGGCGGAACTGTTTCAGGCGGAACTGTTTCAGGCGGAACTGTTTCACCAGGGTTCCCGGCTCCATCCATACTTCCGCCCAAGAGGGGCTTTGCTTCTAGGATAAAAATATTTCCGCCAGGGAGTCCGCCGTCGCGAATCATGAAGGCGGCGGCTGCCAAAGAGCCGATACCACCACCCAACAGATAAGCATTAGATTCCTTAACCATGTCAATTGACTCCCTGACGAGTTTAGTTTAACTAGTTCCGTGGGTTTAAGTACCCCGGTTCTATAACCGGTAAGTTTTGTGTTGGAGTAAAATCCCCATTACAAAACTTAATTACGTTCGCGTAGCATGCCGGAGGCTCTATTACGAATTACGAATTATTTTAATCGTGTCTTACGTCTTTTGTAGCCTAAATTTAAAGTTAAGGAGTTGCAGAGAAATAAGATACCATGTAATCTAGGGTTAAATCACCCAAAACGAGGTGAATGATTTAATCAGGGTTATCAAAAGCGAGCTTTTGTTTTGCCACGCAACTTGGGTTATTATGGCTCTCGTTTGGATGCAATACATGGTAGGGGCACAGAAAAAGCTCATCCGTGTTAACTTAACGTGAAAGCCAGTCTATAAGCAGCTTTTAAGATTGTCTCGAAAAGAAGTCTCCGACTCTTAATGCATTGCGAGAGGGCTGCCGCCTCAAGACTTGCGGCAGAGCCGCAACGAGCAGTATTTCCAGCCAGAGGCTGTGGAAACGAGGTTTGAAAAGGGTTTTGGCTTAACCCTGTTTTGTCACTCTGGGAAAATAAAAATCAAAGCCAAATTTTGAACTGTAGATAGAACGGGCATTTGAGCGTTTATTTTCTAACACAATGGCTAAAATCATGGTTTTTTGGTAAAAGTCTTATGCTGTAAGCATTACAGATTATTCTCTCCCGAAAGTGATAAAAGAGGGTTAACTTGACACCAATGAGCATTGCTGTGCCCCTACGAATGGTACGCCAGTTCGCCCAAGTCGGGAAACCCGCCCAGGCGACTGGCTCCTGTATTCTATGCAATTAAGAACCGCGATACTAGGGCTGGCAAACATCATTGCTTTAGCTTATGAATAAGCTGTTTTCTAGCTCGTAATTACTAGAAGCGATAGCCTAATCCGGCTTGGAAGCTAAGGGCATCAGCATCACTATTTCTGTAAGCGTCAATACCCCATTTAGTATCGCCATAGGCAATGACATTGTTGCTAACTTCTGATTCAATACCAAGGGTGACTACAGGTGCATTCTGATTGCCCAATGGGGTTTTTTGACCTTCGTCAGTTACAAAAGAATAACCACCACCGAAGTAAATATTAGTATTTTTGGCAATGGGCGCATCATAAGTCACTATGGGCATAATCGCGGCAGCATCACCACCATACAGCACAGAACCCCGGACTGAAAGAGGTGTTTTGGGAACGGCGTATCGTCCTTGGATATTGCCACCAACTTGTGCTTCATCATTTCCTTGTCCGCCACTGGTTGCACCAACAGCAATCCCAGCACCGATGTAATTACCGTTTGTACCGGCTGTTTGAGCAGAAGCAATTCCCGCCGAAAGGACGATTGAAGCAACAGCAAATACAGAGGCAGCTAATTTTGTAAATTTCATAGGATTCTTCTCACCAAAGTTAAGTAAAATCAATCTTCTCTAGTACTAGAATCTCTTTTTTTACAAAATGTAACCTCGCACATTTGGTTCACCCAAGTGGCTGAATTATTGTTCACCCACTTGGGTGTACCAACTGAAATATTTACAGCAGAATTCAGGAGTCAGAATTGGTGAATTCAGAAGTAAAACATGCTTTATACCTGGCTTTGAAATGAATCGTTGTGTACTTGACTTTCCTTGAAATCTGCTGTAAGTGAGAGTTATTTCTTCAAAAAGCGCTGACGCAGACGAGATATAAATCTATTCACTTCTGGTATTTTCATCGATGAAGCGATCGCAGCAAACACTGCAATCCCCACGAAGCCAGATACACACAATTGCAACACCAGAATCAGTAAACCTTCTTTACCTAAGAACTGTTGAGAAGCAACCAATGTCCCATAGCTTGCTACCCCAGCTACCAAGCTACCAGCAGTCAAACCCAAAATCGGCACACTCCACTCACGCCAAGGTAAACCATTAAGTTTTCGATCGAGCAACCATAACAGCATTAACATTGAACTGCAATTTACACCCACTGTTGCTAACACCAAACCGGGAGCGCCAAAAGGTTTAACAAAAAACCAATCTAATAAGATGTTGAGCAAGATGTTAAAAATACTGATGCGAAAAGGTGTCTGTCCATCGCCTAAAGCATAAAATACCCGCACCAAAACATCACGTCCCAAATAGACAAACATCCCAATTCCATAAGCGACTAACAAGGATGAAACTAGCTGTGTGGCTTCTGGCTTGAAAGCACCACGCTCATATACCACCTGTACAATGGGTACTGATAGTGCCACCATCAGCGCCCCTAGCGGTAGCATGGTGAAGGCAGTGAGTAGCAGTCCTTGGCGAATCCGTAATTTTAGCTCTGGCCAATTTTCGGGGCCGGCAAGTTTGGCAAATATCGGTAATAGGGGCAGTAAAATGATATTAGAAATAATCCCTAATGGAGTTTGCACTAATAGATTGGCATAGTTAAATCCTGCCGCCGCTCCAGGGATAGGACTAGCAAAATAAAGGTCAGTGGCAACATTAATTGGCATCATTCCAGAGGAAACTGTTGCCGGAGTCATGATTTTAATTACTTCTTGAACACCTGGGGATTTAAACTCAAACCGCAGGCGTAATGTGCCTAATCCTAACCGCCACTGGACAATTAGCTGCACTAACCACTGGAGAACGGCTCCTGCCAAGGTTCCCCAAGCTAACACCATTCCCCCGATTAAAGCGTACTCCGGTTTAATAATATCTTTGCCCAGTTGCATAGCCAAGATACCAAGTCCGGCAACAACCGTAATACTAGATAATAAAGGACTAATGGAGAGTAACCAATATTGATTGGCTGTATTGAGAGTACCAAAGCCAATGCCAATTAATCCCGAAAATAAAGCCATTGGTGCCATAATGCGGAGTTGTTGAATGGCGATCGCTCTGGTTGTCGCCTCCAAACCATGACCGACTAAATCAACGATCGCATCCGCAAATAAAACTTGAGCAACTGTCACCAACAACAGCACTCCAGCCACCAGCGTTGTCACAGTTTCCACTAGGGGAGCCGCTTCTTCTCGCCGACGCTTGGCTAAAACGCTGACGATCGCACTGTGTAATGGTCCATTTACACCACCGAGTAATATTAATAGAAAGCCAGGGATAATATAGGCATAACTATAGGCAGTGGCAGCAGCACCAACACCAAAAGCGGCAGCGATCGCTTGCTGCCGCACTAAACCGAAGACTTTACTAATTAAGGTGGCTGCGGCAACAATGCCAGCAATTCCAGCGAAAGAACGAGAGGGTTTTTGGTCTTGTTGTGTCACGAATATTACCCGACAACTCTTGCAGAGTGCATACTTTAAAACATTTAACCTGAAATTCCGCAATCTGTCAGGTAATTTTTGACAAATTAGTTATTTTAAGTGCGATGCCTAGGTTGGGCTACGCCTACGCCCAAAATTCAATTCCTGAGATTCCTATGATACAGCGAATTGAGGGTTGAAATTTACAGCTATTTTCAGGTAAATAGACCACGCGGTAGGGGCACAGCAATGCTCATACGTGTCAACTTAACGTGAAAGCCAGTCTCTAGGCAGCTTTTAAGATTGTCTCGAAAAGAAGTCTCCGACTCTTAATGCATTCCGAGAGGGCTGCCGCCTCAAGACTTGCGGCAGGCCGCAATTGAAGAGCATTGCCAGCAAGAGGCTGGAAACGAGATTTTAAAAGGGTTTTTGCTTAAGTTGACACCAATGAGCTTTTTCTGTGCCCCTACGACAGATGTGGTTCAAATACATGATTTCTGCTATAAACCCATAGGCGCGGCGCGATCGGCAGGGTAGGGGCGCAGAGAATTCGCTAAGATTTTACGGAAAGCTGTGCTTAGTCATGTCTTCTGCTGTCTACAAACCAAAATTATTTTTTAACCGATTACGAAGATAGATAAAGATTGGGGAACTATAAGAATAATCATCTTCTGGGAAATAGTTAAAGACTGCAAAAATTTGCAGTTTGTCATATTTTTGAGGCTCTTTAACTCCATGAAGTTTGGGATGAGGAATCATTAATAATCCAGAGCAATGGAACCAAATTCAAATTTCACAGAAAATCAACTTCTCTTGTCAAGCGCTCAACTTCAAGAGCAACTAGAGCAACAAAAGGCTCTGGCGAGTGTAATTGTACGAATTCGGAAGTCTCTTGACTTAGAAACAATTTTTCAAACTACCGTTACACAAGTGCGACAGTTGCTAAATGCTGACCGAGTAGCAGTCTTCCAGTTTGACCTGGAAAAAGATTGGGAAGGAGAATTTATTTCTGAGGATGTTGCACTTGGCTGGGACTCAGTATTGGCACTAAAAGTTTACGATCACTGCTTTGGAGAACAATTTGCTTCCAGTTATCAACAAGGTAGAGTGCAAGCAGTAGCAGATATTTACAAGGCGGGACTGAGTGATTGTCATCTGGAAATTTTGAGTAAATTTCAGGTACAGTCCAACCTTGTTGTCCCACTATCGCGGGAGAACGAACTGTGGGGATTGCTTTGCATTCATCAATGCAGTGAAGCTCGTGACTGGAAAGAATCGGAAATTGAGTTTATTCGTCAAATTGCTGACCATCTTTCCGTTGCAATTCAACAAGCGAAGCATTTCCACGAAGTCCAATTGCAAGCCGCAAAATTGGCTCAAGCAGTTCAACGCGACCAAGTAATAGCTCAGATTGTTGATGAAATTCGTTCACCCATTGATATTGAAACCATCTTTAAAACCACAACTCAAGAAATACGCAAGCTGCTGCAAGCTGATCGAGTTGCCATCTTTAGGTTCAACCCAGATTGGAGTGGTAACTTTGTTGCTGAATCATTTGCGTCAGGCTGGACTCCCTTAGTTGGCGTTCAGCCTGCGATCGCTGATACTTATTTACAACACACCCAAGGGGGACGTTACGTTGACAATCAGACATTTACAGTTAATGACATTTATCAAGCCGGATTAACAGACTGCCATATAACCCTGTTGGAGCAATTCCAGGCAAAATCCTTTGCAACTGCCCCCATTCTCCAGGGAGATCAACTTTGGGGAGTCATCGCTGCCTACCAAAATACCTCACCCAGACAGTGGCAATCTTATGAAGTCGAATCATTGACCAAAATCGGCACACAAATTGGTGTGGCACTGCGACACTATAAGTTGCTGGGATATGCTCAGTACCAAGCAGAGCAACAAAAGACATTAACTAGCGTGATTACTCGAATTCGGGAGTCTTTAGATTTAGATACAATCTTCCAGACTACTGTCACCGAGGTACGACAAATGCTGCAAGCAGACCGAGTGACAGTCGTTCGTTTTGACCTTCAAAAAGATTGGGAAGCAGAATTTATTTCTGAGGATGTTGTACCTGAGTGTAACTCGGTAATAGCAGAAAAAGTTTATGATTATTGCTTCGGTGAAAACTTTGCATACCTTTACGCGCAAGGTCGAGTAAATGCGATCGCTGACATTTATCAAGCAAAGTTTCCAGGTTGCTACGTCCAAATCCTAGAAAAATTTCAAGTGCGTGCAAATCTGGTCGCACCTCTCTTGAAAAAAGGTGAACTTTGGGGATTGCTGTGTATTCACCAATGTAACGCTCCTCGTGACTGGCAACCCTCTGAAATTGAATTCGCCAGTCAAATAGCCCAGCAATTGGGAGTCGCATTAAAACAGGATTCTTATTTAAAGCAAGTTCAAATGCAGGTTGTCCAGTTAGCAGAAGCCACCGAACGGGAGAAATCAATGGAACGGCAAGAACTGCTGGCTGCAACCATTGATAAAATCCGCCAGTCACTCGATATTAAAACTATTTTTATAACTACTACTCAATCTGTGCGAGAGTTGCTGGAAGTGGAGCGAGTTGCAATCTACCGCTTCAACTCGGATTGGAGCGGTAAATTTGTGGCAGATTCCTTTAAAGATGGTTGGAAACCTGTTACACAAGCCCAACCAATGATTAGAGAAACTTTTGAGGATACAGACGACGATAACGAACTTCCGCGTAACGAAACCTTTGTTCCGATTCGGGAAGGTGAAAAATTATGGGGATTATTAGTTGCTTATCAAAATTCGCAACCGCGTTATTGGAAAGAGGAAGAAATTAATTTATTGGCTCAAGTAGGGGTGCAATTTGGAATTGCAATTCAGCAAGCGGAATTACTCGAACAAACTAAACGTCAAACCTTAGAACTTACTCAAGCCCTGCAAGAATTAAAACAAACTCAGACTTGGTTAATTCAGGGTGAAAAAATGGCAGGTTTAGGACAACTACTTGCTGGAGTCGCGCATGAAATCAACAATCCTATCAGTTTTATTTTTGGTAATCTGATCCATTTAAATGAATATACTCAAGAACTGTTAAACGTTGTGGAACTTTACCGTCAAAACTCCTCCTTATTGCCAACTGTCCAACAGCAAATTGACAAGACTGATTTGGACTTTCTCATGGAAGATTTACCCAAAACCCTTGAGTCAATGAAAGTAGGAACAGAGCGGATTTGTGAGATTGTGCTATCACTGCGTAACTTTTCTCGTACAGATGAGGTTGAATTGAAGCCAGTAGACATTCATGAAGGATTGGATAGTACTTTGCTAATCTTAGGGCATCGCCTCAAAAATAATAAAAAACGCCCAGCTATTGAGATTGTTAAAGAATATGGTAGTTTACCTTTGCTCGAATGCTATCCCGCGCAATTAAATCAAGTGTTTATGAATCTTTTGAGTAACAGTATTGATGCATTAGAGGAAAAGTTTAAAACTATACAGGAAAACTATTTGAATTTGTCCCAAAGGTGTCCGATAATACCCTTGACTATCTGGATTAGTACGCAAGCCGTTAATAACCAGATTGTAATTAGAATAGCTGATAATGGTTTGGGGATTCCAGAAGAGGTGCGATCGCACATTTTTGACCCCTTTTTCACCACCAAAGGAATAGGTAAAGGTACAGGGTTAGGATTATCTATCAGTTATCAAATCGTGGTTGAAAAACATCATGGTCAGATTAAATGTTCCTCTAAACCAGGAGAAGGAACAGAGTTTTTGATTGAAATTCCCACCACTAGTTAAAGGTGAATGATTTTCGACAATTCTCAGTTAATCTTAAGTAGGGGAGCCAGGATAAGCAGAGGTTTCCTCCGTTCCCCGAAGGCATCATACAGCGTATTGCGTTACGCTAGCTATACACCAGCATTAATAACTTGGTTAGCAGTCAGCTTCAGTTCAGGGAATGTGGGAATTTCAATAATTTGTTCTCCCCTATAGACTGCTTCATCGTAAAAACCTTCAACCAAAGTTAGAACTGTTACCCGCTTATCTATCACTTTGCCATTTTGGTCAAAGTCCAGAAAATCAACCAGCAGATAAACTGGGATGCCAAGAATATTGTATTCTGCTCTTTTGGCTCGATGGTCACGGCTTTCAGTTCCTGCACTCACGACTTCAACAACCAAAAGTGGGGGTTCATCGAGTTCAATGACGGCTTCTCTGTTTCTCAGACTTTTCCACTGTTCCAAAGGCAAAACTGTGACATCAGGAACTCTAGAAGTATCTCGCCTACCAACTTGAGGGACTCTGACGCCGATAGCAGCTTGACGCGCAACCCAATCTAGTCCTAGTCGCTCAATTTCTGTTGTCAAACCACGTTCTAGAAAGTGCATAACTTCACCATGTCCACCACGAGGTTGAGCCACTGGTATCAATTCTCCCCGTTCCAGTTCATAGCGTGTGTCAGTGCCATCGTTATAAGTTAAATATTGG
This sequence comes from Nostoc sp., assembly GCF_036917755.1. GTDB lineage: Bacteria > Cyanobacteriota > Cyanobacteriia > Cyanobacteriales > Nostocaceae > Nostoc. The sequence goes on along the minus strand of NZ_JBALFC010000148.1, from coordinate 14,215 downwards.
TCAAAGGTAACTATTTGTTTAGTTGTAGTCATGTTGCTACCTTCGTCTATACTCAATATAGTTTAGGATAATTTGGGGTGCGATCGCAGAATTAATAAGACATAGTTTAATACAGAATTTGTATTTTCCATTTTTTCTGTAAAATGTCTCTGTTTTTATGCTCAACGCGGAGATTTTTTACTTACAACCTAAACTATCTCGCGTTGACACACCTGTAACCGAATTTACGCCATCGGCTTTTTCACACAGCAGCGACACTTGATAACGGTCAATCAAAGCGTCTGTAAAATCAGCACCAGTGATATCAGCATCGTAAAAACGGCTGCTCGTCAAAGTTGCTTCTGTAAAAATGACATTTTTCAGGTTAGCACTATCCATAGTCACGCGATCGACTAAAGCGCCGCTCAAGTTCGCACCTTCCAGATTTGCTTTTAATAAAATTCCCTTAGTCAGAATTGCATTGCTTAAATTCGCCCCTTGGAAATTCGCCCCCCGCATTTCTGCTGCCACAAAAGTCACACCTGCCAAATCAGCATGAGAAAAGTCACGATTTTCTAAATTTATATTGTTGTAGTTGATTGTGTTTGCTTGAGCAAAAGCCGGTTTGGGATTAAGTATTATCCACAAAAATGCTAGTATCAAAATCGCAATCAAACTAAAAAACCTGAGTAAAATCTTTTTCATAACTTTATTATTTTTCACTAGTCCCCGAAGTTCTGATCGCCGGAAGCCGGCGCTCAGACTTCTCTCTTTGTCATTTAACCAATGACTAATGACCAATGACCAATGACTAATGACTCTTACCTATTTCCAATCTTTACCAATGCGGATTGTCAGATCAGATTCTAAATCACCGATCGCCGACACTTCTATTTGACCCAAGCCTAAGACTTTTTGCAAATCAACTCCAACTCGCCGGTTGCCTTTTTGGACAACAATCTGAGTTTGACGTTGGGTATCTGGCCAATCAGGCACTTTGTAAATATTAGTAAAGCCTTTCTGTTTGAGATAAGCAATAACTTTTTCAGTTAGCTGAGGTTGATTGGAAGCATTTTGAATAGCAATTTTGAGGTTAGGAACCCGGCGCATATCTGGTTTCAGACCAGGTACATTTACCCCAACATAATCATTCAACAGGCTCTGTTGTCCAGTCATGTTCAGCCAATAGCTATCAGGATCTTTGCTAAAACGGCTAAACGTACCAGGCAACATGGTCATTTGGAAATTATCTCGATCCAAGTTCAGACCGAAGTTCACCAACGCCATCATTTCTTCCATCTTCAGGTTGGTATCAAAGTATTTTCGCATCAAACGAGTTAATTGAGGCAACCTGGGTAAGACGGTAGGACTATTTAAGCGTTGCAGCAGGGCTGCTGTTAGTGCTTGCTGACGCTGCACTCTCGGCAAATCTCCCAAACCTGGTTCGCGGAATCGGACAAACTCTTCTGCTTGTTCGCCGTTGATGGTTTGCCAGCCACTGACTAAATTAATCGACAGCCGACTGCTAGAGTCTTTATATTCCATTGATTTGGGAATAAAGACCTCTACTCCGCCTAACTGATCGACTAACTGCCGTAAGCCACTAGTAGAAATACGGATATAGCGATCGATTGGGGCATTGTTTAAGGTACGGCTAACTACCCGTGCTGCCAAGACTGGGCCGCCTTTGGTATTGGCATCAGATACCTTAGTTAATCCCTTTTCTCCCTTTTCGGGGATGGCGATCATCGTATCTCTGGGAATGGAAAGCACCCGTACAGATTTGTCACTAGGGTTCAGGCGTACCAGCAGCATGGTGTCGCTTTTGCCAGCAAAGCTTTCTGGTGAACCATCAACAGTACCACTGACTGGTTCAATCCCCATAATTAAAATATTCATCGGTCGTGAAAGCTGGTACTGTGAGAGTTTGCTCCATAACTCCCCAGGTAGTGGTATTTTTACCTCGTCTTTAGCAGTAGTTCCTAAATCTTCATCTGTTCGATCTAGATTGCTCCATAACGGAGTCCACAGCGCTAACGTTGATACCAGCAAACCAGATAAGATGATGCCGATGACAACCGTCATGATCCACAACAGCCATCGAGGCATGGTCAAGCCCAGTCTCTCATAAAGCTGATTGGGAATTGCACCCACTGATTCGACGACGCTACGGTTCGGATTCGCTGGCTGGTTTAGTTCGACATCTTCCTCCTCTGAGTCTGCTACTAGTGCAGGCGTTACCTGATTTTCCGTTCGTTGAATTTGCGCCGATCGCACTTCAGTTTCAAATTCTACTACTTGCTGAGATGTCAGCGGATTTTCCGACCATTCGACTTGTTTTATCACAATTATTTCCCCACTCAACCACTCCCTAAAAGTTATGTTAATCGAAGCTACAAATATTGCCAGTGGAAAAGGTCACTGTAAACTTGTAATGTTCTTCGGTAAGCGTGTATGACAACATGAATACTTTATTGTTCCCCGTAATCCTTGCTGGTGGTAAAGGTGAACGTTTTTGGCCTCTGAGTCGCAAAGACCGACCCAAACAATTTTTAAGTCTTGATGGTAGCTCTAGAAGCTTATTACAAGCAACCGCCGATCGATTGATAGAACTCGGTGGCGGTTGGGATTCCTTGTGGGTTATCACTTCTAGTCAGATAGCTGAAGGGGTACGACAACAATTACCTGATCTACCAGTTGAAAACTTACTGATCGAGTCGGAAGGAAGAGACACAGCCGCAGCCGTTGCTTGGACAAGTTTAGAAATCAAACAGCGCTATGGAGAAGACGCTGTGATTGGCTTTTTCCCTGCTGACCACTGGATTGCTGACCAAAAGGCGTTTGCACACACATTAAGCGCGGCTACGCAACTGGCAGCAAGCACAGCAGCGATCGTTACATTGGGGATCAAGCCTACTTTTCCATCAACCGGTTATGGCTACATTGAACAAGGTGAAAAAATAGGTAGCTTTAATGAGTTGCCAGCTTATCACGTCAACCGTTTTACTGAAAAGCCCGACCGTGAAACAGCAGAAACTTTTTTATCTACGGGACGCTTTAGCTGGAATAGTGGAATGTTCGTTTTTCGGGCAGGGGTTGTTCTCAAGGAACTACATACCCATGCTCCAGAAATTATCGAACCTTTAGAGCAACATGGTCCTGATATCTATCCCCAGTTGCCTAAGAAAAGTATAGACTATGCGCTAATGGAAAAGACAACTCTAGCATACGTTTTGCCAGTTGATTTTGGTTGGGATGATTTAGGAGATTGGAATGCGATCGAACGCTTACTGAAGACAGAAGAGACTCCAAATGTGGAACTCGCTACTCACGTAGGGTTGGATACGCAGGGAGCGATTATTTATGCCTCAAATCCAGAAGACGTAGTTGTTACTATTGGTTTAGAGGATGTGGTGATTGTGCGCGATCGCAATGTCACCCTTATTGTTAAAAAAGAACGTACCCAGGAAATCAAGCAGATCCTCAAAATTCTCCAAAACGATTCCCGATTTACTGACCTGCTATAAAAGTTAAAACCCCTGGCAGAGGCGAAAAAGTCTATTTTTCCATTATAACTTGACTGTCCAAAAGCAGAGCATTGGATATTGGGCATGGGGCATTGGGCATTGGGCATTGGGCATTGGATATTGGGCATGGGGCATTGGGAAAATTCTTTCCTCATCTCCCTCATCTCCCTCATCTCCCCCACTCTCCACTCCCCATTCCCCATTCCTCATTCCCCATTCCCCACTCCCCACTCCCCACTCCCCAAAATGTTCCTCACCCAAACTGTTCCCCGTCAACGAGAAATTCTTGAAGTATTCCTTCGCAATGGTTGGGACTATATGCGAAGGCTACTTACTGGTGGCAAAGCTGATGAACCCCAGCTACCTACACCTGCGGTTTTAAAAAATATCCTGGTAGACTTGGGGCCAGTTTACGTTAAACTTGGTCAGCTACTCTCCACCCGTCCAGATTTACTTAGCGCCGCCTACATTGAGGAACTGTCAACTCTTCAAGATGAAGTACCAGCAGTTCCTTGGTCAGAGATCGAAATAGTCCTCCGCAAAGAATTAAAACGTTCACTAGCAGAAACCTTCAGCACAATTAACCCGATTCCCGTAGCGGCAGGATCAATTGCTCAGACACATCGCGCTACATTAGCAGACGGTCGAGAAGTCGCTCTGAAAGTGCAACGTCCGGGAATTGATATTACTATTGCCCAAGATATTGCCTTAATTCAAGGGATTGCCGATTTAGTGGCACGTACTGAGTTTGGGCAAACCTACGAAATCAAATCTACCGCCGAAGAATTTACCAAAGCTCTAGAAGCTGAATTAGATTTTAAACGGGAAGCGGGTTTTACAGACCAACTGCGGCGCAACTTATCTAAAAGTCGTTGGTTTGATCCGACACAAATAGTGGTTGCGGAAATTAACTGGGAATTGACCACAGAAAAATTACTGGTGATGGAATGGTTGGATGGAGTGCCGTTCCTGTCGGCGGATTTGAACAGCAACACCAATGGTAAAGACCCTGCTGTACAGCGTAAAGAAATAACTACTTTGTTATTTCGGGTGTTTTTTCAGCAACTATATATTGATGGCTTTTTTCACGCTGATCCTCATCCAGGAAACTTGTTTTATCTCAAAGATGGTCGTGTTGCCCTCTTAGACTGTGGCATGGTGGGAAGACTTGATCCGCGTACACAGCAGATATTAACAGAAATGTTGTTAGCGATCGTTGATTTAGATGCTCAAAGGTGCGCTCAGTTAACTTTGCAGCTCTCAGACTCTGCTCAACCAGTAATTTTATCGCGGTTAGAAAATGATTACGATCGCATGTTACGAAAATATCACAACGTCAGCCTAACGCAAATAAACTTCAGTCAGATAATCTATGAAGTTTTACAAGTTGCCCGCAACAATAAAATTAGGTTGCCTAGTAATATGGGTTTGTATGCCAAAACCATAGCGAATTTAGAGGGTGTAGCGCGGACATTCAACCCGGAGCTTAATTTTTTTGATGAAGTTAAACCATTAATTACAGACTTGTTTCGTCGGCAATTACTAGGCGATAATCCAGTGCGATCGCTCCTAAGAACAGCCTTGGATATTAAAAGTCTGTCTCTCCAATCTCCTCGCCAAATAGAACTATTATTAGACCGAGTTACCTCAGAAACCTTACAGTGGAATCTATCGCTGCGGGGATTAGATGGTGTGCGGCGGACTATGGACGATGCGGCTAACCGACTATCTTTTAGTATTTTAGTGGGTTCGCTGATTATGGGTGCAGCAATTATTTCCACCAGAGCGCAGACAACAGAGCTATCTTTTTTAAGCAGCATTCTATTTGCAGTCGCTAGTTTATTGGGTTTGTGGTTAATTATCAGTACATTGCGATCGGGGCGTTTACGGTAAAACCTATATGTTGTGCTAGGAAATTATGATCGCTGTCACTAGCAAAAATCCCTGCTTCAGTATTTAGAACCACAGATACATACAGCAATTTTACTTCTGACCCTGCCAATTTTAGATTTTGGATTGAAGGAAAAATCTAAAACCTAAAATCTAAAATTCAATGACTCCTGCTGTAAACAGCGCTAAACACCAATGATTTATGTGTGTTTACCTATGTAAATGGGTATGAATAATTAAAGATTTGTACTAAGGGGAGCATCTCAGTGAAAGCAAATATACCAGATGAGAAACAATATTCTTGCTCCCTCTCCTTACTAAGGAGAGGGTTGGGGTGAGGTTTTACAAGGCTTTTACAAAAGTGAAATGCTCACTGTAGTAAGCGGCTCCAGCCTTACTAATAGCCAATTTAATTAAACTTATATTACGTAACATCCTTTGATTTATTCTTGCCCACTTACTTACATCTGTGATTCTAATATAAAAAATATGTCAATCATCATTGCTGAAAATCTGAGTAAATCTTATCCAGTAGCAGTTAAAAATCCGGGTATTAAAGGTACAATCACCCACTTTTTCCACCGCACCTACCGCTCAATTAAAGCAGTTCAGGATGTTTCCTTTGAAATTGCCCCTGGTGAAGTAGTGGGGTTTTTGGGGCCAAATGGTGCTGGTAAAACCACCACACTCAAAATGCTCACAGGGCTGATTCATCCTTCTAGCGGTACAGTCACAGTCGCAGGACAAATTCCGTTTCATCGTAAAGAAACATTTTTGCAAAAAATTACCTTGGTAATGGGGCAAAAGCAGCAGCTAATTTGGGACTTGCCAGCGCTGGATTCTTTGAAAATAAACGCTGCTGTATACGACATCTCTGATAAAGAGTTCCAACGGCGGGTAGGGGAATTAACAGAGATGCTTTCCCTAGAAGGCAAGCTAACCCAACCAGTGCGGAAACTGTCTTTGGGTGAGCGGATGAAGGCAGAATTGCTAGCAGCACTTTTGCACCGTCCCCACGTATTATTTCTAGATGAACCAACGCTGGGATTGGATGTAAATGCTCAAGCAGCAGTGCGCGAATTCTTGCGCGAGTACAATCAGCGTTATCAGGCTACAGTGCTGTTGACGAGTCATTACATGGCTGACATCACAGCTTTGTGTCAACGGGTGCTGTTGATTCACGAGGGGAAGCTGATGTATGACGGTAGCTTAAATGGACTGCTGGAAAGTTTTGCTCCTTATCGGGAAGTCCATATAGAGTTAGCCCAACCTCTACCGATAGAAAAACTTATGACCTATGGTAATGTACAACTTTTAGAAGGGCGATCGGTGCGTTTTATGGTGTCGAGAGAGGCGCTCACCCGCACCGTTTCTCAGATTTTGGCGGATTTGGAGGTAATTGATTTAACTGTCACCGAACCGCCTGTAGAAGAAGTGATTGGACGAGTTTTTCAGGCAGGTGTTGTGTAGTTAACTAATAGGAGTAGAGTTGCCAAGGGGAGAATGCATCATAGATGAAAAAATTTATTAGAAAAGCTCTAACTTTTCTGTCAGTATACTACGCCTATATGGTTGAATATCGGGCAGAACTAATCTTATGGGTTTTGGCTGGGTCTTTACCGATTATCCTTATGGGTGTCTGGATACAGGCGGCACAAGGGGGACAGTTTGGGCTATCACCTGTGGATTTTGTCCGCTACTTTATCACGGTTTTCATTATCAGACAACTCACAGTTGTTTGGGTAATTTGGGACTTTGAAACAGAGGTAGTGGAAGGCAAGCTTTCACCCAGGTTGCTACAACCACTCGACCCAGTATGGCATCATGTTGCGGGGCATATTTCTGAAAGATTTGCCCGCCTAACGTTTGCTTTTCTCTTAGTCGCATTATTTTTTATTCTCTATCCCCAGGCTTTTTGGATACCAAGTTTGAGTAGATTTTTGCTATTTACATTGTCCGCAGTGCTAGCTTTTGCTTTGCGGTTTATGATTCAGTACACCTTTGCCATGTTCGCCTTTTGGACAGAACGGGCTAGCGCTTTAGAAAATTTCTGGTTGTTGTTTTATTTATTTTTATCTGGTTTGATAGCACCTTTAGAGGTCTTTCCAGAACCTGTGCAGAAAATAGTGATGTTTACGCCTTTTCCCTATTTGATTAATTTTCCTGCGAGTCTTTTGGTAGGGCTACCCGTGGATATAGTGCGGGGATTTTGGTCAATGCTGGGATGGATATTAGTGTTTTGGGGTGCGAATCGCTTGCTTTGGCGTGCGGGTTTGAAGCGGTATTCTGGGATGGGAGCATGAACAATTCTTAATTATGAGGTTTATCACCCCAGAGTTTGGCTAAGTTGAGGAAATTTTAAGGCTGCGGATAAGTTCATCCACTTCATGTAAAGTATTCATCTTTAATACGCCTCGGTAAATTGCCTTTAATTGTTCTAAATCGGAAATTTGAGAGATTTCTGACATCAGTTTTAATCCTTCGCAGCCAAATTTTCTCTCTAAAGCAGATTCAAGTTCAGGCAGAAAACCTTCTCGCCAACCTTTTTTATAACCTTTTTTGAAACTTTCTTGATAAAAGAAAGATTTCTCGAACACTGACATATACCACCTCATAATTTGCCAAACTCAAGAAAGTTCCATTACTTCAAATGAATTGCCGTAATTCATCTAAAGTATTCACGCTCTTAATTCCCTGCTGAATTGCTTTTAATCTATCTAAATCTGAAATTTGAGAGATTTCTGGCATCACTTGCAATCCCTCAGTGCCGAGTTTTATCTCCAAAGCGAGTTCAATACCTGATAGTATCTCTTCTCGCCGTCCTTCTCGCCGTCCTCGTTCTTCGCCACGTTGTTCCCCACGTTTTTCCCCACGTTCTTCCCCTTCTCTCAAAATTTGTTGATACCAGGGAGATTCGTGTAATATTGCCATATCCCACCTCATAATTTGCTGAACTATAGCGCTGTCTAATACGAAGGTAGCAAAAAAAGCCATGACGGTTTCTAACTGGCTCAATTGTTCATCGGCGCGGAGAATTTGCAATGCCCGTTGCACAGTGGATTCTTCTGCACCTCCCTTGAGAATTGGGACAAAGGGAAGCAAGGAAGGAACAGGTTGAGTAAAAGCGATTTCCACATCGACTTCCCAAAGGTTGATAACCCGGTAGTCTTGACGCGCCTGTAAACCTGCAAATTGCGATTCATAGCTGGTGGGAATTTCAACATCACTTTCTTTGAGGATGTTAACTAGTACCAGATAGGTAGGCAAATTGTACTTTTCTTCTGCCAGTGCTGCGTATGCCCGCATCCGTTTGGGCATTTCGATTTGTAGCGTAATTGTAATTCGTTAAGTACTATAAATTCGCCATATTGGGGACTGGTGGCGCGGACTAATACATCGCTTTCACGGCTAATCCACTGGAATTCGGAGTTGATAATTTCTCCGAATACAATATCGGGAATCTGTGAGCCAGCGCGTTGCGGGGGTTCCCGCCGTTGTAGCGACTGGCGAACCCTTTAGGGTGTTACCCATTTTAGCCAATTTTCGGGCGCGAGGCTGATTAATCGCTTGGTGCTAATATCTGCTGCTTTAGCCATAGGAGATGTAGATGACCATAGTTGTAGTTTATGGCTAAAGTGACGATATCTACGATGGGTTAGACCTATGCACTGATGTACTTTGCTAGAGATTTTATAAATTACTCGGTATGGTCTTAAACTTTTCCGCCGACCCCAAAGAATAATCTTCTAACTTAAAATCAGCAAAAGGTTTCTTTTCCAACCTATCTCGTAATGCCTCATCCAGAATTAAACCTGCTGATTGTTTTTTAACCCCAATAATTATAATACTTTTCTGATATTTAGTTAAATCCTGATTCCCCTGACAATCACTCCGTTGAAATTGTCCCAAATTTAATATACGATAACCTTTGACGCTTGGTGTATTAATAAATAAATTTTTCACTAAATATTGTATTTGTTTGGAACGTTCTAGAGCCATACGTTCTTGAACTGCTATATCACCTTTACAAGAAACTGTACCTACAGAGATAATCTCACTAGGGTCTTCCATTATATTCTGTATACCTTCTTGTTCTAAGTTCAACTTTAAAAGGTCTAGACTAATAATTTCATTATTATATTTAATTTGAAAATTGCTACCTAAAAGCCATTTATATTCTAGTGATAAAACAGCTATATTAAATTCCGCCACCTTCCCCTGACTGTCCCTACCTTCTTTATAAGGAAAATAATCAATCTTACCTTTTTTATCTGGAGATTGTTCGGAATTTGCCATCAAAGTAAATTTTGATGTCCGCGTTGCTAAAGCTACTATACTCAGTAATCCTAATATTACTAGCATGACTGCAAAAAATGCCAGTAGTCGTACTTCTTCTGGCTGTTTATCTGGAGGCGACAAAGTTTTAGTAATTGGCGCGGATAACTGCTCGGTGTTAAGATTGCCTACTAAATTAATATTTGTAGGAGTAGTTTCTGTTAGTTGGGTTTCAATTTCTTCTAGGCGGTGTGAAATTTCCTTAGTATTGGCAGGACGCTTTTCTATATCCGGTAGTGTTAACCAATCAATTAAATTCAATAGTAAGGGTGAGATATGGATGGCATGATTTTGCCAGTGCAACAAATTGTGCTGCATATCATACATATCGAAGGGATGGTATCCCGTAAGTAAAAATACAAATGTGCGTCCCAAGGCAAAGAAATCTGATTGCGGTACTGCTTGAGCATTCATTTGTTCTGGAGCGCTGTAGCCAGATGACATAAGTGCTGTCATCCCGTCGCCGTTGCTGAGTTGGTTTGGGTAAGTTCTGTCCATTTCAGTGGCGGTGCCAAAATCAATTAGTACCAAATCCCCCCAACTCTTCCCAAGGGGGGATCGAATCATGATATTAGATGGCTTAATATCTCGATGTAAGTACTGTTTGCTATGCACTAAATCCAAAATTTCTATTAACTGTTTTAACCAGGCGATCGCTTGTTCTTGAGAAATAGGCTGATTATGCTGCTGTAGCCATTGTTCTAAGTTGTACCCATCGATTTTTTCCATTGCAATGCAATGCAACACTAAACCGTTTCGGGTTTGATACTGGAAGTAACTATCTTCGTTAGGAATGCCGGGATGCTTGAATTGTCGCAATACGGTTACTTCTTGCTGAAATAGTTCTACTGCTTTGGCATCGCCTGATAGATTCTCTTTGAGTATCTTGAGGATTTTAGGGGTATCTTCTTCGTATGCTTCATAAACTTTACTAAACCCTGTTTTGTCACTCAATAAGCTCGTCACCCGATAACGCCCTAACAATTCCAGATGGGAACCACAGCTTTGACAAAAGCGGTTTTGATGATTATTCGGGTGATTTGGTTTAGGGCAAACGGGATTGATACAAAGGCTCATGACTGGGTAACTGGGGAGTGGGGAGTGGGGAGTGGGGAGTGGGGGAGATGAGGGAGATGAGGGAGATGGGGGAGATGGGGAGATGAGGGAGATGGGGAGAATAACCAATGCCCAATGCCTAATGCCCAATGCCCCATGCCCAATGCCCCATGCCCAATCCCCCTAGACATCGCTCCTATTAATTCTTCTGTTGTCGTAATGATAATCCCGTCTAATTAATAATCAGATTTCCTATTTGTGTTCTGCCAAGAAAGCTGCTACAGTTTGGTTAAATGCCTCTGGTTGTGTCAAAAACGGCCAATGATTGCCGGGAACTTGGCAGGTGCGTAGGTTTTTGAGATAGGTTTTGTAGGGTTTGATTTGCCAATCTTGGCGATTTAGACCTTGTTCTGGTTGGACAAAGAGGGCAGGGGTATCAAGGGGAATTGTAAAACCAGGCACTTGCATGACTTCCTCAAAAATCCCGTCGCGGGCGGCTATAGTAAATTTGCTGCCCCAAGTACCATCGAGTTTTTGTTCTATTCCTGCTTGGAAAACTTGCTGCTGTAAGGAACTCCATCCTTGATATTGCTTTAACTGCTGTGCTTGTTGTTCGGCTTCTTCATGACTGGCAAAGGGACCCATGCTTTTGAGAAAAGGCAAGAAGCGATACAACATCGGAAAAGTTACCCTGAAAAGGCTGGGCATTTTCCAAATGAAAATCGGATCGACCAAAATTATACTCCGCAAACGCTTTGGGTTTTGCCTTGCCCAGATGACGGCTAATTTGCCTGTCCACGAGTGGCTGACAATATGGGCAAAAGTCCATCCGAGATGATCCATGAGTGCTTCGAGGTCTGCGATCGCACTTTCAAAGCTATAATCTCTCTCAGGCTTACTACTTTGGCCATGTCCCCGCATATCTGGTGCAACTATGTGGTAGTCTGCCGCTAAGTAATCTCCTAAACTAGACCACACTAAAGCATGGTCGCCTAAGCCGTGTAACAGCAGTAAAGGTTCTTGACCTTGCTTCCACTCTAAGTAAGAAAGTTGGATATCAGGCTTTGATAAAGTTTGACGTACAGGCATCATTGCACATCCACCAGTGAAGAGATAGTTTCGCGTTTATATAATACTGCGAAAAAAGATGGTGAGCGTGAGGAGATGGGAGTTGACACCTATAACCAAGCCTTAAAATTCAAACTTGATGCTCTTTTCTCAATCGGTCAGTCAAATTAGCTGGATGCGATCGCGCATTTGGAGTTAGAGTAATTAAATCGTCAATATTGCGTTTCATTGTCTCGCAAATCGCATCTAGAGGTAAGTCGTTAGGGTCATAACCAAAGGGGTTTTCTATCTCCAAGCCGATGGCTTCAATCCCAAATACTGTAAAAGCAACGAACGCAGCAATTAAACCTGTCCACCAACCCAGACTCTCCACTATTTGAAATGGGAACAGGAAACAATATAGTAACAATAATTGCTTCAGATGAATAGAATAAGCTAATGGCATAGGTGTTTTTAAAATACGTTCGCAAGCACCTAAATTATCCACAAGATTATTCAATAATTCTTGCATAGATGTTAACTGGTAGCTATTAAGGCAATTGCGATGATACTGCTCCTGTAAATAATCTCCGATCCAAAAGGCAACCTCTATGGGAGGATTATTCATAATCTTCAGTTTTATATACTTACTAGATGGCATTAAATCTTCTAACTCGCTATTGACTGCTTCTCCCCGCAAATGTAATTTAGTTGTCACAGCAAAAGCTACCATTAAGTTTAATGCTGTAATTTTATTTTCTTTATCTTCTGGTGAGATTTCATCAATTGATACCCAAATTTGCCGCGCCAGATTTCGGATGTTATTTACTAAAGAACCCCAGCATTTTCTCCCTTCCCAAAATCGCTCATAAGCAGTATTTGTCCGAAATACAAGTAACAAACCTAAAACAATACTAGGAATAACACTTCCTAAAATAGGTTGGGATACAGGGACATCAAAATGGTAAAGTAGAGAAATCAAAAATCCGAAAGCTCCGCACCATAAAATATGTTTATAAATTGCTTTAATCACCGAACCTTTAAGTTGTAATGTTGTGCGTAGCCATGTGATTTTTTCGGCTGTCATACAGTCACCCTTAGAGAATATTTAGTGAACCGATAGATTAAACATTGATACTTTAAAAATAATAACTATAGAAATAGTCAACTTGAGACAGGGTGAATAGAATAGAGCCTCCGGCACGCTGACGCGTAGCTTGCTTCTCCGTAGGAGTACGCGGCTACACAAACGAAGTCCGCCTGCGCGGACTAAGGAAAAATTAAGGGTTTAAAACTCACCTCCGTGGGTTTTGCCTGTGTAGACGAGCCAGCCCTGCTTGCTGTGTTACTAAGGTAAAAATGACACTTGAGTGCTTATCGGCTGGAGAAGTTGATATTTCGCTTGCTTGGCAAAATCCCAAGTATCCAGAGCCACTAACAGTATAAATTCGACAGGTTCCTTGGTCAAGCCACAACTCCAAGCCCAGCTTTTGTTCATAGAATTCTGTGGACACATCGAGATCATGGGTATAAAAGAAAGTAACCTGCTGTTCAATTGGCGGATAATCAGACATAAAATACATTTGAGTATATACCCCAACGACATCTGGCGATCGCATAGGTAAGAATTGATTGATGTTAGAAACCTGTTACTACTCCAGAATGCCTTAAGCGCATCTGGAGTTTCTTTTGGGAAAAAGCGATGTCTACGACGGGCTGCGCCTACGAAATTTTCCAAATCAGCCGGATGTACCAGAACACGGCTGAATAACGATATATACTGAATTATTTATATCGAACACAGGGCATCACTTATTGATGTACCCCTCCCCTCCTACCAAGCAACTCTCGCAAAACAGCCCCAGTTCATCTGGGGCTGTTTTGCGTACTTCCAACAGAGAAGGTGTGTAAACGAGAAGCACAGTGGCTTATCCTCAGACACCTTTATCTAGATTTGAGTGTATACCCTGATGACGTAGGATTCTCTCATGGTGAAAATTTGATATAGGTAAATGCGTATTTTTCCTGACTCCAGATTTGCCACAAACATTTCTGGAGTTTTTTCATTATTGGAGTTTAAAGTTCTTTTTCTTCAGGGGTCATGGCTATGGTTTAAGTCAGTATTGTGTTCTCCCCATACTACACTCAGGAATCGGTATTTCTGCAAAAATGGATGCTCCCTCATACATCCTCTTTGGGACATAAACCCTGAAAATTTACGACCAGAAATCCTGCAAGGCTACACAGAAGCACAGGAACAAGGCTTAACTCCCAAGTTAAAATCAATAGACCTCTTGCAAAAGTCGCTCAGGCAAATTTGGATTGGAGGAGATGAAGCTCGTAATTGTAAAGAGCAGCAATCAGATTAAACCTCAAACCAA
>NZ_JBALFC010000147.1:0-17059 GCF_036917755.1 Nostoc sp. | reverse complement strand
GTTCAGTCCTTTGTGACAGTAATCTGCTGTCAGACTGGATTAGTTATGTACGGGCTAAGACCGTGATTCACTAACCAACGAATCGCACTAAAGCACAATGTACCAGTCACAATTGTAGAAGGTGTCAAGAAAGCGGGGGCGTTACTGACTGCTGGTTATGCAGCGATCGCAATTCCCGGTGTTAACGCAGGAGATACTGTTGGCGAATATCTGAGGGGTTAAACCCCCCAGCCCTAAAACCTCGGCTTTGCGTTGCTTTCCCGCCCTGCAATAAATTGCGGGCTAATAGCTAAAGTACGTTGAAACGCACTGAAATTAAAGAAATTAAGATGGATTGGGGCTGATGGGTTAGACCCCCTATCAATTCGCCAACAGTATCCGCAGGATACCGCACCCCCCAAGATGAATACAATAATGCCATTGGTAAACCATCCCTGATTCCCGACTTGAAACATTTCGCAACAGAAGGGAGACAGGTTAACATTTGCTTTGACCAAGATAATAAGCCCGAAACTGCACAGCGAGTCAGAACCGCCAAGAGTCGCATGGGACGGCTCTTGGTAAACGAAGGTTGTTCGCTGCGAGTGATTGATTTACCTTTTGGCCAAGAGAAAGGGGTTGATGATTTTATCGTTGCCAAAGGGCGGGAAGCCTTTGACGCACTCTACAACACTGCCGTTGCACTAGAGTTGTGGGAAATTAAGCTGTTTACTCTGCTGACTTATCCTTCGTCCATCGCACTTAACCAAAGATTCCTCGGACAACTTCTCGTCCCTGAAGGTGAAAAACTGATTATCCTCAAAGCCCCCAAAGGCACTGGTAAAACCGAATAGTTGGCAACTGAGGTGGCAAAAGCACATGACCAAGAGAGACGGGTATTAATTATCACCCATCGCATTCAACTGGGTGAGGCGCGGATTATGCGATCGCTACTGGAATTGCTGCACCATCACGCTTGGGAATTGGTGGCTGGAGTTACGGGGGAATGTTGACCAACTACACTATTGCTCAAGATCACCGCTTTCAAGCCGCAGTCAGTGGGGCTGGTGAATCAAATATTCTGGCGACCTATGGTACTGATGAGTATGTTGATGACTATGAACAAGAGCTTGGTGTACCGTGGAAGAACCTCGATGTCTGGCTACGAATTTCTTTCCCATTTCTTCACGCTGACCGCATTGTTACACCAACACTATTTCTGGGAGGTAATAGGGATTTTTCTGTACCACTACATAACTCTGAACAGATGTATCAAGCACTCAAAAGTCTGGAAATTGATACTCAATTAGTAGTTTATGCTGAACAGTCTCACGGCATCAGCAAACCGAGTTATCAACGTGATGTCCTAGAACGTTATTTAGCTTGGTACGATAAATATCTCATACCCTCAACCGCATCTCCTATTTTTGAGCCAAAATTGATCAAGAAAAAAAGCAACTAACACTACACCCAACACCCTACCCCCAACACCTTGCCCTGACTAGGTTTTCATCTTTTATTCGTGTCATTCTGATAAGGCTTTCCGCTTTTCTTAGTGCCATTCGGTACTGGATCATGAGTGCAATGCTAGCAATGAACGGGAGAGTGACGATGTTGGGGATCTCTCGTTGGGCTATCCTTTACTTAAATTGGGCTTTAACTGGCAGATATTGAGTGGTGAAACTTGAGGCAGTTTTGCAGACTAGTTCAGTGGACGTTTGAATCGTGATACGTGAGCTATGAATCTGTTGCAATCACTCCGTCGCTATGGACAATCGGTCTGGCTGGATGGATTTGAGCGAGGCTGGATTAGTCGTGGTGAATTGCAGCAGTATATTGAGGAGGATGCTTTGAGGGGTGTCCGATCAAATTTCCAAAGCTTAATTGCAGCAATTCAGGGACAAGAGTACGATCGCGACTTCAGTACATTGGCGCAGCAAGGGATGAGTCGGAGTGGGCGAGCGGCCTATGACTACTTAATTGTGCGAGATCTGCAATTAGCGGCTGACTTGCTGAAGGAAACGCATGTGCAAACACAAGGGCGAGATGGCTATACTCAGGTTGATCTGCCACCTGACACGCTGTTTGAGGCTGCAACCGCGATCGCCGCAGCTCAAAACATCTGGCAGTCAATCGGATGGAGTAATTTGTTGGTGGAAATCCCAGCCACGCAATTGATGTTGCCAGTGATTACACAATTGATTGGTGAGCGTATCAATGTGAATGCAACATTGGTATTTTCACCAAGCGTGTATGAGCAGATATTTGATAGTTATCTCAGAGGGCTGGAGAGATTGATGCGGCAAGGAGAATCGGTGAATGAGGTTGTTTGTTTCGTCAGTGTTGCTATTGGTCGTTTAGATGCAGTAATTGCTCCATTCATCGCTAACTCAGAGATATCTTTTGGCGTGATGCAAGCCAAGCTTTTGTACCAGCACTATCGAAACCTCTGCCGAAGTGAACGCTGGCGTTCGCTCCCTGGACGGGCAAAACCACTGCGTCTGGTATGGGATTGCACAGATGTTTCGCCGGAATCGGCATGGCGTTATCTTCAAGCTCTAGTAGTTCCTGAAACCGTTATGCTGCTATCGCCATTAACCTTAGAAAGGTATCGTGAGGTTTCTCTACTACTCACCAGTTTTACCGATGGTGAAAGTGCTGAAACGCATCTGGCAAGCGTATTGCAAGGGATTGCTTTGGATGAATGGATTGACCAACTCTTGAGTGAAGAAATGGCGCGATCGCTCAACGCATTTGATCGATTGTTAGAAGCGATCGATCAAAAGAGAAGGTGCTGAATGAATCTTAGGTTTCGGTAGTATTTTGCTCCCTATGAGGATATTAATGCTCAATCGCCCCTAAATCCTTAAGAGTACTTCTTTGAGCCACTGTTAGCCCGGTTGCGCCTTGAATCTTCATGCCTTCATACAGGCGCTCGACTGTCAATGTGCTGATACAGCGTCCAGTCTGCACATCCCAGAGTTTGATGGTGCGATCGTCACTACCACTAAATAAGATTTGGCTATCGGAACTGAATATTACTGATTTGACCCAACTGGTATGTTCGCCCAAGCTGTGGAGGCAATGCCCCGTTTGTAGATCCCACAGGCGGATGGTTTGATCATTACTGCCGCTTGCCAGGGTTTGACCATCGGGACTTATGGCAAGCGTCCACACGGCTCCCGTATGCCCCCGCAAAGTTTGCAAGCATGCCCCGGTTTGTACGTCCCACACGCGAATCGTTTGGTCATGACTGCCACTTGCCAGTTGTTGACCACTGGGAGCAAACGCCACTGTGAACACGGCGTTCGTATGCCCCTGCAAGATTCTCAGGCACGCTCCGGTTTGCACATTCCACAGGCGTATGGTGATATCGTAGCTGCCACTGGCTAACCATTGACCGCTGGGATCAAACGCGATCGCACGAAGACCGCTCTCATGTCCGCGTAACACCCGCAAACAGTGATGCGTCTGCACATCCCACAGTTGGATGGTGCTATCTTCACTGCTGCTTGCCAAAATTTTCCCATCTGGACTAAACAGCACTGTCCAGATAGCCGCGCTATGGGCTGACCACTGGTCAAACTGCTCGGTTTGGATATGCCACACGGCGATCGAGTCATCATGCCGACTGCTTGCCAGCGTTTGACCATCGGGACTAAAGCTTAAATTAGTTAATGACGAAATCCAACGGGTCGGGCTGGAAAAAGTTTTGTAGCGGTGAAGCGGTGCCAGATCATCATCCAATTGCAACTGCCACAGATGGATTGTTTCATTCTGACCGCTACTGGCAAGCCTTTGACCATCTGCACTCAGACTCAGGGATTGAATACCACCCGTATAGCCGCGCAACGTTTTGAGATTTTGCCCACTCTGCAAATCCCATAGCCGCACTGTATGATCTTGACCAGCACTGATTAACCATTGACCGTCGGCACTGATGACAAGCCCGTGAACATCGTGCATGTGACTGTCGAGTACATGGATAGCTTGCTCGTCCTGGACACTCCACAGGCGCAAAGTGCCATCGCGACTGGCACTGGCTAACCAACAACCATTCGGGCTAAAGGCGAGATCCCAAACCCAATCGGTGTGTCCCCGTAGCAGCTTGACACTAGCATTGATGAAACTGGGCTTTGAGGGTTGATCGTGAGAGTGATGACGGCTCCACAGTCGAATCGATCCATCGCGGCTACCGCTCGCTAGCAGTTGACCATCCGGGCTGTATTGCACACTTTGAACGCCGCTGGTATGCCCTTGTAAAACACTCAAGCAATTTCCATCGCGCACATCCCAGATCCGAATAGTTGTATCGTGACTGCTACTGGCTAGGGTTGGCTGATCAGGTGCGAAGTGGACGGCGTAAACACTCTGGGTGTGTCCCTGCAAGACACGAAGGCACTGCCCTTGCAAATTCCACAAGCGCACGGTTTTGTCTTCACTACTGCTCGCTAGTTGCTGACCATCGGGACTAAAACTCACTGACCAAACACAGTCTGTATGCTCTGTAAGCACCTGCAAGCAGCGCCCGTTCTGCACATCCCACAAGCGTACCGAACCATCAGTACTGCTGCTGGCTAACATTTTGCCATCCGGACTAAAAGCTACCGACCAGACCCAGCCTGTGTGACCGGCAAAGGTGGCGAAGAGTTGGGTTGTGGTGATGTTCCAGAGATAGATTCTGCCACTGGAATCCCCCACTGCGATCGCTTGACCGTCTGGACTCAGGTCGATAGACATGGCAAGACTGAGTGTTTCTGAAAAGACGGATTTGGCTAAATTGGCATTCTGAAAATTCACCCCAGCTAAATCAACTTGCCGTAAGTCGGCTTGCTGCACGACAAGATCAGAAAAATCTGAGCCGCGCAAATCCACCTGAAGCTGCACCAACAGGTTGATCAGATTGCCTGCAACGTACCCTAGCTTTTTTCCCTGTTGTGTCAATAATTGCCGTGCCTGCGTCGCGATTGCTGCCACACTGCCAAAGCGAGACAGAAGCCGCTCCATCACGGGTTGCACAATTAATCGAGCTTGAATCTCTCGCACATAATCTTTCGCCTGCACTCGAATCAAGGTATGGGTTCGCAAAAAGTTAATTTGAGCAGTCTCGAACTCGGCACAAACTTGCTGCACAAATCGTTCTGTGACATATTCCATCACGACTGGCTGCAAGAAGAATAACCCATCCGTTTTTTCGATGAGAGATCGCCGAAGCAGCGCGTTGATCAGATTGGGTACAGCTTTTTGGCAAGCAGGATCAATCACATTGTCTTGTAGCTCTGCGATCGAGACTGCCTCTCGACAAATTGCCAGCCAGAACATCACCTGCTGTTCATTCTGGGGTAAGCGATTGAACTGACGCTCCAGCAGATCGCGGATGTCGGCAAATACCGGAATCCCGCGATCGAGATACGTTAACAACTCTGTAACGCTGCTGTTAAACAAGTCCTGAGTTGCGGCTGCCACCAACTTCAGTGCTAGAGGATTACCCCCATAGTGATGGATCAAGTTCTGCCATTCGGCTTCTGAACCTGTGAATGCTCCTTTTTGGCGAAAGATGGCACGTCCATCAGCGGGTGTCAGTCCACTCAATGTCAGCGAGCGCACCAGCGTATGTTCGCCTTCCATCAGCGCCATTTCTCGTGGCTTTTCTCGACTGGTGAGCAATAAACAGCTTAGGTGCGGCGTTTCGCCAATGGTTCTGAGCAACTGTCCGTAGCCTTCATAGCCCGATCGCCACTGCCCGACCTGCTCACTGTGCAAAATGATTTCAGCATTATCCAGCATCAATAAACACCGACGCGATCGCAGAGACTGCATCAATTTCGAGAGCTTTTCACCGAGCGTGGTGGGAAGGACGGGATCTTCTCCCTGGAGAGGCATGAGAAATTTTAATACGCTCGCTAGAAGTTCATCTAGTGGTGGCGCGTTGGCGAGCGATCGCCACACCACGCTCTCAAATTCCATCTGCATTTGCAGCGCCGCTTTGACCACAATCGTACTTTTACCAATGCCCCCAATGCCCAACACCCCAACCACGCGACAGCGCTCAGACACGACCCACTGCCACATTTGCGCCAGTTCTGCCTCGCGCCCATAAAATACCGAGGCATCCACCGCAGTGTCCCAGTCCTGTTGGAAATTTGCCCATCGGGTTTCCGACGTTTCATTTAGTGCAACAGGGGATGTAAAATCTGCTTTTGCTAATGCCAACCCAAAGGCTTGGAAGAGATGCTCCAACGACTGGCGATCAACCCCCAGTTCGCGCTTGAAAATTCGGATGAGGGTATTGAGGGAGAGTCCGGTGCGATCGCTGATATCTTCCTGGGTGAAATGCTTCCCCCAGGTTTCATTTGTTTCCGCCTGCTGTTTTGCCGTTTGAAACCGCTGCCACCCCAGGGGTGATAGGATGACCCCTCGCACTCGCCCAGCAGCGGGTCGCCCCCGTCCAGATTTTGACGCATTGGAATACATAGGCAAGCTGATGGTGCAAAAAGCCAGCGTGAATCTTTCTCTCAATACTACCGTGCGTTGTTCTCATGCCGAAGGTTTTGTTGACACAAATGCATCGGCAAATCATCTCAACTAAGAAAATCGGTTTAACTGTCCCCGAATCATTTCCTGTTGCTTGCCTCCAATGCATCACGATTAAATTGCGTTTTAAATCAGAAAACTTGAGTGGTCTGCATTGAGCGATCGCTAAAAAATGAAGTATAAGCAAATGTTGCTAATCAAAGTCGCCAATCCAAGCAGAAGCAATTTACTAATTTGAGGATATTTAAGACTATGAGCAAGCTCACAGGTAAGGTAGCAGTCGTTACAGGCGCATCTAAGGGCATCGGTGCTGCGATCGCCAAGTCACTCGCCGCCGAAGGCGCGGCCGTCGTCGTCAACTACGCCTCCAGCAAATCTGGTGCAGACAAAACGGTCAGTGAGATCACCGCAGCCGGTGGCAAGGCTGTCGCCGTGGGTGGTGATGTCTCCAAGGCTGCTGAGGCACAGGGCATCATTGACGCCGCCATCAAGCACTACGGGCATCTCGATATCCTCGTCAACAACTCTGGCGTCTACGAGTTCGCTCCGCTCGAGGACATCACCGAAGACAAGTTCCATAAGATATTCAACGTCAACGTACTCGGTCTTCTGCTCATAACGCAGGCAGCTGTCAAGCACCTGGGCGAAGGTGCCAGCATCATCAACATCGGCTCTGGTGTCAGCCGTATTACACCTCCAAACAGCGCGGTTTATAGCGGTACCAAGGGCGCTGTTGATGCCATCACGGGTGTACTCGCAAGGGAACTCGGACCGAGGCAGATCCGCGTCAACTCTCTTAACCCCGGCATCGTCGAAACCGAGGGCACAGAAAGTGCTGGCTACATCGGCTCTGACTTCGAGAAGGCATTCATTGCTCAGACACCGCTTGGTCGCACGGGACGACCCGGAGACATTGCCTCTATTGCCGTTTTCCTGGCATCAGACGATGCTGGCTGGCTCACCGGCGAACAACTGCTCGCTACTGGAGGCCAGCGCTAATCCATACGGACTCCCACTCGACCGAGTACCTCACTCAATCACAGATGCATCTGTGATTGAGTGAGGTCGGTTTCATTGTTATGCAGCGAGGTACTCTCAAGAGGTAACACATGAACAAGCTCAAGGGATCTCAACCCTTAGAAGTCCGCATTAACTCTATTTCTCAAACTGCCGTCAAGGAGCTTTTTTCATGAATACGCAGAATGATAAGCTGTTTCTAATCACAGGAGCGACCGGGAACACGGGTGAGACGACGGTGCGCCTGCTGCTTCAACGGGGACACCGTGTCCGCGCCTTCGTCCACCGTATCGATGCACGTTCCGAGAACTTGTCCGCAGCTGGGGCTGAGATTGTTGTCGGTGATCTTCTCGACTTCCATGCCGTCAGCGCCGCGATGCGAGGAGTCACAGGAGGGTATTTCTGCTACCCGATCAATCCCGGACTGCTCGACGCCACCGCTATCTTCGCTCAGACAGCCAGCGAAGCCGGTGTCAAGGCAGTGGTGAACATGTCTCAGATATCTGCACGCCGGGAAGCGAATAGCGATGCCGCACGCCAGCACTGGCTTGGCGAACGCCTGTTGGATCGAACCGCTATGCAGACGACACACCTACGACCGACGTTCTTTGCCGAATGGTTAACCTGGTACTGGAATTACCGTGGTGACGAGGGTGTTCTGCGACTTCCTCTCGGAAACGGTCGCCACGCACCGATCGCTGGAAAAGACCAGTCCTACGTCATCGCTGCCATCCTGGAAAACCCGGAGCCGCACGATCGCCAGATATACCCGCTCCACGGTCCAGTCGAGATGAACTACAACGAGATCGCCGACGCGATCTCACAGACACTCGGCATTCCCGTGCGGTATGAACCTATCGATGTTGCCACCTTCGCAGAAGGGTTGAAGGCAAAGCAATTTCCATCTCACCTCATTCAGCACCTCAGCAATGTCGCCATTGACTACCAGAAAGGGATCTTCGCCGGAACTAACAACTTCATCGAGGTCATCGGAAACAGGACTCCGATGACCGTCGAGGACTACGTGAACGCCAACAAGGAAGCCTTCACCAAGGATGGTCTCTACGCCATTACCCCGACCCCTGCCCTGAACAAGTGATTCAGTGGAATGGCGTTAGCAAGGGCAAAATCGTTTGCAGTTCTCTTAACTCTGATCCGCATGAATTAAGAGCGTAACGATGAACGCGAGTGGATTTACAAACAACAATACTGTTGCCAATTTCAATATCTTCGCCAATTTACGAGGGTGAGTTGATGACGCTTTCACTATAAAGCACGGGTGGATAACGTCCCCTGGTTCGGGCTACCAATGCGGATGTAGCAGTTAAATTCTTAAGTGCTGCCGAAGTGACGTTTGCTCAGTTGGGAAAAACTCCTGGTATGGGAAAGGTAACGCAGTTAGTGGTATCGACATTAGGTGAAATCCGACAATGGCGCATCAAGGATTTTCAGGATTATTTAATTTTCTATTCTTTTCAGGATACTACGATAGTTGATGCTTCCCGTCAAAACGGTCAATGATTGCGATCGCTACCCTAGCTGTTGCAATTAGCTATGTGTTGTAATTATTGTTGCAGATTTAACCCAAGGAACTGGGCGATTTAATCTGGCACAGGGAGCAATCAATACGATGATTGGCATCGGTGCTGCTATTAGCAATCTAGCAAGCGGTTTTTTGGTCAAAGCAGCAGGTTATAAGATTGGTTTTATCACATTAGGCGTTATTGCTGCCATCGGACTTCTTTGGTTGTGGCTGAAAATGCCGGAAACGAAAGAATCACAATCGCAAGATACAACCAAAATAGAACACAACTAGACCTAATAAGCAATCAGCCCTTCAACATAGATAAGCGAGACATAAGCGATCGCTGTCCTGCTGAAATAGCATCCTAAACCCGCATTTCTCACAAGCTTGAGGGGAGGGGCACAGGAGCAGAGGGGAAAGAACTTGGTATTTTTGTTCTCTCAAGAGCTCCCCCTAGCGAACCTGCTCAAGCAAAGGCTTTGAGAGATGTGGTGAGAAATCCGGGTTTTGACCACGCCGCAACAAATTCACTTCTCGAAACCTGCCGCCAAGTTGACGAATTTAGTTGTTCCACTGATACGCGAGTTTCTTTTTGCGACTATGCGGGGTAAAAGACGAATGTTCGTAGTTCGATGCTTTCTCGTGGGGGAGCGTTGGCTGGGCTGGTTGGGTCTTCAAAGGCTGTATGGGCGGCAAAACGCGCATATCCGTCTTCTGCGGAGTCGAAGCATTTAATAAATAGTGCTTCGTCTCTGTGCATTTGCGGAAAGTAGAACCATTTATGTTTGGAGTTATACGTGACTCCGTATGTTTCCCCGACGCGATCGCGGTACACTAAATCACCAGCTACAAGGTCTGTGGGTGCGATACTTTGCGCGTCACACACTGCTAATGGTGACTCTTGAATTGGTGTTGCGATCGCTCGCCAAACATTAACGATGGCAAATCGTTGTTGCAATAGTGTATCAATTTCATCATTATCTATGCCTCGCGCTGCTAGTTCTAAGCGGGCGCGAGTATAGCCGGATTTGGCGGTGAAGTCGTTGTGTACGCGCTTGGCAGGTTCCTTAATATTATTCTCACCGGGCTTGGAGTTACCAGCGTTACGAAGGGTGTGATCGAATATTACTACCTTCGTTGCACCTGTCACTTCTTTTAACAATTGCTCGGCTTCTGGATAGTAGACGCGGCGCACTTCGTCTTCATCGTAAAAGTTGTGGACATTAGTATTATGTCCAGTAAAGGCGAATCCTTCTTTATCTAACGAGATGTTCTCTGAGATAGAACGAGCATTGTAAATTGGCAGTTTGTGCGTCTGATAGGTTGCATTCGTGCGGGGAATCCCGGCTGGCGGTTCATAAGTATAGTTAACAGGTTTTTCTGCCGTTGGAATCAGGTAAGTGAGGTTAGCCTCTACGGATGGCAGATCCAGGGAAATCGGTTTGTCTATAACTTGGTTATTTAAGCTCATAGGTTATCCCATTTGGAATTTTGGTTAATTGTTGGTCATGTGTCCTATTTTTGAGATGCACCAACGGGAATAGGTTCACCGAGAACTTTGGCGAATCTTTCCAAATAGAAGTCCGCAGGATTTAGCAACTGCTTGAATTGAGGAGCGATGTCTACGACGGGCTATGCCTACGCGTACCCTAGTGGGAAATCTGCGTGTACCCATCTGGTTTATTTTGTAAGTCAATTTCTACCGGGGTGAAGTCAATGCCTTTTTCTAGTAAGACTACACGAGTCCGTTGAGAGAAGGTAGAGGCTTTGGCGAAGTACAGTTGTATGTTGCTCATAAAATCTTTGTAATTATCGTGACATGCAGACTATTTGAGATTGCACAACTCCAACTAAAGCAATAAGACAGAAGCGAGATGTGTTGATTAGTGCAGTTGAATAATTGACTGGCAGGTATCTACGTCAGTTAGATGGTATATTACAGTTTATCGGTCGATTTAGCGTATTTTAAATATTATACAGTCTTTATGAGAATATGCATACCTAATTATTAGTGTAACTAAATAAATATCTAGACATAATCAGGTTTGTCAAAAAGAGGTATTATATGTACTCGAAAGCTGACTCTAATAGGCAGATCCGTCTTGGCTTGCTAGTACCACCAAACCTGCATAACCAGCATAAGCATGGTGACGTTCATGGTTAATGTCTAAAAAAGGAATCAATTTACGGGAGCCATAAGTCATCGTGCCGAGGGTGACACGCGATACCTTGAGTCCAGTTTTGCCAAGATTTACATATTTGATCATACTGTCTGCTCTACTTTTGTTGGGATACTTAATAACCTTGTGACATTTCTACAGCCAGTTGAGACATCTCCAGAAATTAAATATGCCTTGTCTAGAACCCTTGTAGAGACGTAGCACTGCTACGTCTCTACATCTTTTTTGGAGATGCCTAATGAAGTTAGGCGATCGCAGCAACAGCCGCAGCCGCAATTTTGCTAAACTGATTTACTGGACGAGGTAAACCAAGATTTTCCCGCAGGGTTCGTGCTTCATACTCTGTACGGAACAGACCGCGACGTTGCAATTCAGGAATTACCAAGTCTACAAACTCATCCAATCCTCCAGGCAACCAAGGTGGCATGATATTAAAGCCATCTGCCCCGCCATTGACAAACCAATCTTCTAACTGATCGGCAATTTGTTCAGGTGTGCCTAGAATCTGGCGATGACCACGCGCTCCAGCAATCCATAAATACAGTTGTCGAATCGTTAAATTCTCTCTGTGAGCTAGGTCAGTCAAAAGTTGCTGACGGCTTTTACCGCCGTTAGTTTGTGGTAAATCCGGCAACGGACCATCCAACGGATAGCCGGATAGGTCAAATCCACCGATCATTGAACCAAGCAAATTTAAGCCGACCACCGGATCGATCAACTCTTGAATCTGATCGAATCTATCCTTAGCTTCTTGCTCAGTTTTGCCGATGACTGGAAATACACCAGGCATGATCTTGAGATGGTCAGGTGAGCGCCCATATTGAGCCAGTCTCCCCTTCACATCTTGATAAAATGCCTGAGCTTCTGCCAAAGTCTGCTGGGCAGTGAAAATTACCTCCGCCGTTTGTGCAGCCAGATCCTTACCATCCTCGGAAGACCCAGCTTGAATGATCACCGGATAACCCTGGATGGGACGCGCTACATTTAACGGGCCGCGGACTGAAAAATGTTCGCCTTTGTGGTTGGGAACGTGCAGTTTATTTGGATCGAAGTAAATACCCGACTCCTTATCATGTAAGAAGGCATCGTCCTCCCAACTATCCCAGAGTTTCGTGACAACATCTACAAACTCTTTGGCACGCTCATAACGTAGGGTATGTTCCATGTGCTTTTCCCGATTGAAGTTAAGCGCTTCAGCTTCAGTCGCGGAAGTCACGAGATTCCAACCGGCACGACCGCCGCTGAGATAATCCAGTGATGCAAACTTGCGGGCGAGGTGGTATGGCTCGTTGTATGTAGTTGATACTGTCGCCGTCAAACCGATGTTTTCTGTCACCACAGACAGAGCCGACAACAGGGTGAGAGGTTCAAAGTGGACAAGTTTACCATTGCGGCTCAAAAGGTCGGCGCTTTGATTGCGATCACGCACAGCCACGCCGTCTGCAAAGAAGATCATGTCAAATTTGCCGCGTTCTGCTGTCTGTGCCAGCCTTTTATAATGCTGAAAGTTCAAACCAGCGTTAGCTTCCGCTTCGGGGTGTCGCCATGACGCTACGTGATGCCCAGTGCTGGGCAAAAATGCACCTAGTCTAAGTTGAGGTTTTTTCGTACTCATGCTTTTTTGAATTTTGAATGTGTGAATTTTGAATTGCTTACACAGGCTGGGGTTTAAGTAAATCTGTTTTGGTAACAAATTCGCTGAATGTACTTGCAACCTGCTGCGGTAATGCGATGCCTGCGGCGGGCGTAGCCAACGCTGACGTTTGCAGTGGTAAGCGGGGAAACAGTAATTCAGCGACTCGATAGGCTTCTTCGAGATGAGGATACCCTGAGAAAACGAAGGTATCAATTCCTAAATCGGCATATTCCAGCATTCGCGCTGTAACTGTGTCTGGATCTCCAACTAAGGCAGTCCCAGCACCTCCACGCACTAAGCCAACACCTGCCCATAAGTTGGGGCTAATTTCTAAGTTTTTGCGTTCGCGTAGCGTGCCGGAGGCAACCTTACCGTTATGCAGTTGAGCCATGCGGCGTTGTCCTTCTGATTCCGATTGAGCAAACCGCTGATGTGCAGATGCGATCGCTTCATCATCGACATACTGAATCAGTTCATTGGCTGCATCCCAAGCTTTTTGCGTAGTTTCGCGGACTAGAACGTGCATCCGAATCCCAAAACGTACCGTTCTACCTTGCTCTGCTGCTAATCGTCGCACCTTTGCAATCTTTTGGGCAACTTGATCTGGTGGTTCACCCCAAGTTAAATACACATCAATATGTTTGGCAGCAACTTGGAGAGCAGCATCTGAAGAACCACCAAAATATAAGGTGGGATAAGGCTTTTGTACGGGAGGAAATTGGAGTTTAGCACCTTTAACTTTTAGATGACGACCATTAAAGGTTACTTCTTCACCTTGCATGAGCGATCGCCAAATTGTCAAAAACTCATCTGTAAGTTCATAACGTTGATCGTGATCTAAGAAAATTCCATCTTTAGCAAGTTCTTTGGTATCGCCACCTGTCACCACATTCAGAATAATTCGACCGTTAGAAATCTGGTCAAAAGTAGCAGCCATCCTAACTGCCAAAGAAGGCGACATAATTGCCGGACGAAAGGCCACAAGAAACCGCAAGCGTTCTGTAACTGAAATTAACGAAGTAGCGACAATCCAAGTATCCTGTTTTTGTCCAGTACCAATCAACATCCCACCATAGCCCAATTTATCAACAGCTTGAGCAATTTGCTGCATATAGGGATAAGTGGCTGCTCGCCTGCCAATTATAGTACCTAAATAACGTTCGTCTCCCTGTGTCGGCAAATACCAAAAAACTTCCATCTTCCTATCTCCTATCGCTATTTCTGACTGATGGTTTCTGGTGTGATGGCTGCATATTGTTCGCTAGTCAGCATAGCTTCCTTAATATTGATGGGTTTAGGAATCACTTTTTCTTTGGCAAACAAATCTGCAATCTTCTGTTGATTTTCCATGATTTCTGGCGTAATTGGTCTTAACCCATAAGTTCGCCTTTCTACCATTGTTGTTAAGATATCTTCATCGATTTTGAGGTGAGGAATAGTCAGTTTTACAACTTCTGCTCGGTTTTTCTCACCCCATTTACCTGTGTTATCGATTTCCTCAAGAACTAATCGCACTAATTTCGGATTTTCTGTAGCAAACTTTCGTGCAGCCATGTAATATCCGCCCTGAGTAGCAATACCACTAGCATCTCGCAAAACGCGAGCATTGGCCTTTTTTTGGGCGACGGCTAAATAAGGGTCCCAAGTTACCCAAGCATCAATTTTTCCTTGAATAAAAGCATCGCGGGCTTCTGAAGGAGGGAGGCTAAGAGCTTGAATATCACTATATTTCAAACCAGCTTCTTCTAAAGCTTTTATTAGTAAGTAATGTGAAGCAGAACCCTTTTGAAAAACTACTTTTTTACCTTTGAGATCGGCTAAAGTGCGAATTGGTGAATTTTTTTGGACGATAATTCCGCTTCCTTTACCGGTGCTGGGTTTATTACTAGCAACATAGACTAAAGATGTACCAGCTGCTTGGGCAAATATTGGCGGAGTTTCGCCTACAGAACCAATATCAACCCTGCCAACATTCATTGCTTCCATCAGTTGAGGACCAGCGGCAAATTGCGCCCATTCAACAGAAACACCTAAAGGCTGTAGACGTTTTTCAATCAATCCTTTCAGTCTGACAATATCCCCAGAGCTTTGATATCCCATCCGCACAACTTTGGCTTTCAACCCGGTGGTTTGATTTTCTGAGTTTGGGGTTTGGACTGAGCAACTGATTAAGGTTGTTGAGATTGTTAATAATCCAGGTAAAAGGAATAGTGAAAAACGTTGGAAAATCTGAACTCGTGGCTGTTTGAAGGCGGTAATCATGGATATGATACTTTATTTTTATTTGGTTTTGACTATTTGGTTAATACTTGCCGATTTTCAATCGTGAGGGCGGTTAGGGAACACCAGAAAATAAATTATCCAATATTGTGGGATGGTATCTTGCCCGTCCTTTAGTATTAGCGGGCAAGATGCCCGCACCACAAGAAAATTTTGGATATTTTTTTATTTAGAAGTCCCTTAGAAACTGTATCTACACAGGTAAAACCCGCTTTCGCGGGTTACAAAAAGCTTGATTTTCTTTTATCCCTAGTTGGTGGTTCGTGTCACCGTAGTTCCTATTCGCCAGGGCTGCTTCTAACCCAAATATTTAGACTTTTTGAAGCTGAAGGTTCTTTTGGAACAGTTCTTGAACGTTTTTCCAGGCATCGGCAGCAGCTTCGGCATTGTAGCTGGCGCGATGGTTGCAGAAAAAGCCATGTCCTGCGCCAGAATAGCGGAAGATGGCATGGGGAATCTGATGTTTCTTCAATTCGGCCTCAATCTGTTCTATTTGTTCCAAGGGGATTCCCTGATCGTCAAGACCAAAGAAGGCGTAAATGGGGCCTTTAATATCGGCAGTATGGGTGATGGTTGGTTCTCCACCGCCGGGAGTTGAGTTGGGAATACCACCACCATAGAAAGAGGCTGTAACTTTAATCTCTGGTAAAGTAGCAGCAAGATAAACGACGTGACCACCAAAGCAGAAGCCAATGGAGCCGATCGCATCTCCTTGCACATTTGGTAAGGTTTTTAAGTAAGCGATCGCAGCTTTAATATCGCTTAATATTTCTTCTGCTGTTGTTTGCTCCTTATAACCTCTCCCTTGCTGGACATCTTCAGGGGTATATCCACCCTCAAAACCGGGAGCGGTGCGTTGAAATAAAGTCGGTGCGATCGCTACATACCCATTTTTGGCAAATTTCTCAGCGACTTCCCGAATGTGAATATTGACACCAAAAATTTCCTGAATCACGATAACGGCTGGGAAGGTTCCCTTTTGGGCTGGTTCAGCTAAGTAAGCATCAATCTGCAAATCTCCATTAGGGACTTTAACTTGAGCGGTGCGAATTTCTGTGTTTGTCATCTTAGGGATTAGCCTGTAATTGCTTTAAGGATGAAATGTTTTATGGTAAGTTTTATACAATACTACTTAAATAATATCGAGTTACCGTAGTTTTAAGAGTAGTATTTCACAAACAATGTGTAAAGGCAAGTCATTTGATTTAGATGTAGATGGATATAAGACCGTTATCTGGGAAAGACGATCGCACATTCAGATGAAAAACTCAAGCAGTACCGAGCGATGCCTGTAAAATACGGTAAGCTGCTATATTTATCGTATTGCAGCAGTTGAACACGACACAAAGGTTAGGACATTAACAGATGCGACAAATTTAGCACCGAATCGGGGTTACTATCTTGCGCGTCAAGAGTTTGTTAATTCTCATCCAGATTTGTTGAAAACCCTGTTAGATGAAGTAAGCATTGTAGATAAATGGGCAACAAATAATCCAGAAGAAGTTGCCAAGTTTTTAGAACCAGAGTTAGGTATTCCCGCAGCAGCATTAGAAAATGCCGAAAAACGACGAAAGTATGGCATTTTACCGCTAACAGATGAAGTAATCACTCAGCAACAAAACATTGCCGATACTTTTCACAAAATCAAGCGGCGTTGCATAATAGAAGGATGAGTTGAGGTTGTCTACTGTGCAATGTCCATACTGTGGATCTACGGAAATTAGGAAAAACGGAAAGCGGAGAGGTAAACAAAATCACATTTGTAGCAACTGCGAAGTGCGTTCCGCCCCGCTTCGCTAACGCCAATTTATAGATACAGCAGATTGCGGGTAAATGAGGTACAATAATAATTGGTGCATTAATTACGACAATGAGAGCTTACTCCATCGACTTCCGGTCAAAAATTGT
>NZ_JBALFC010000146.1:0-12450 GCF_036917755.1 Nostoc sp. | reverse complement strand
TGGTGATTTTTTCGTCTCCTTACCTCTTGCATAATCTCTTACTTTTGTCAATGTTCATGTTAAGAAAGATGTGGGTAATGGATAGCTTTTTAAGGGGGACTAAGGGGGATCTTGAAGGACTGTGCAGCTTAACCCAACCGTATTGTCTCTGGACGCAATTTACGGTTTATCGAATAGCTTAAGAAGACTCACCCTGGTTCTGCTACGCAAAACCTGTCCCTCTCCTTGGTAAGGAGAGGGATGTCTGTCAGGATAGGGTGAGGTTTTTGTTTCGGGTAATTGAAGAACTTGTGTGTACACGGTAGCACTTCCTCAATTTACCGTTTTGCAACTCGGATCAATAAGAATAGACCTATTCCCAAAAAAACAAAGTTGGGCAACCAAGCCCCTACAAAGGGAGAGAGGACACCTGCTTGCGCGATCGCACCACTAATAAAGAAAATTAAGTAGTACGAAAATATAACTATGACACTAATCCCAAAGCTGGTACCTCTTCCAGTTCGCTGGGGTATGCTTCCCATTGCTGCACCGACTAAACCAAAAACTACACATACAAAAGGTAAGGAGATTTTTTGTTGAATCCGCACTTCGAGTTTACGAATTTTTTGGCGATCGCCACCGAGATTTTCCACTTCTAGTTGCTGTAGTGCTTCAGAAATATTCATCTCACCATAGTCTCGGCTTTTTTCTGCCAGACTTAATGGCGTGCGCGGTAGTTGCAGCTGTTGGTGTTCAAATCTGACAATGTTGCGATAAGAGCGATCGGCAGCGACAAAATAGATCGTGCCGTTGTAAAAATCCCAGACATTTTGAGAAGGATTCCACTGGGCAGATTCTGATACCACAATTTGATTCAGACCTTTTGTTGAGCGGTCTATAATCGTCAAACCTTTCATCCGCTTACCATCAAATTGGTCGGCGTAAAACAAGCGTGTCAATATCCTATTCTTAGAGCCATCCGGCTCGGCAACATCCTGGTATTCAGGATAGAAAATATTTTGCTGTTTAAAAGTTGGCTTGTCTGATTGAAGGGCTTTATCCAGAGTCATCGCCGCTTGATAATTTGCTGCTGGTGCAATTTCTTCGTTAAACACAAATGTCATTCCTGTAACCACAAGACTTAACATCACAGCAGTTAGCACCATGCGATAGACGCTGACTCCACAACTGCGGAGAGCAATTAGTTCGCTGTCGCTAGAAAGACGACTGTAGGTCATCAAAGTAGCCAGCAGCGTAGACATGGGGAAGGCTAAAACGATAAAGTTGGGAAATTTTAACAAAAAAACTTGAATAGCAATGTCTATAGGTAGCCCAGATTCTACAATTTTTCTGACGAGATCAAATACAGCATCAATGGTAACGCCAAGTGATGAAAAAGCTCCTACACCAAAGAAAAACGGCGCTAACAATTCGCTGGCAAGATAGCGATCCATCATCGTAAAAGGCAGCAGCGAATGGAGGCTGTAGAAAGACGTGAGCTTCTTTGAAATCATAAGCAACTTGAAAAGTTAAAAATTGGCAAACTTTAGGGAAGCAAAGTATACAGCAGGAGTTAGGAGTTAGGAGTTAGAAGTTTGGAGTCTTTATATCTGGTCTTGAAGTCTAGGCTCTGTAACTCACTTAATTGCAAACTGCTGTATCTACTGTATTTAGCATCAAATTTCAATTCTCAATAGCTGAGAAAATCAAATGAAATTAATTAAGGAATTTATGCTTAAGAATAAACAATAAAAAAATCCTTTGAAATTATTAACTAAATAATTGTTAATTTAGACTTGAAAATTATCCCCTAAATAATATTGCCGCACGAGGGGATTGCTGTAGAGTTCGTCAGCAGCGCCAAAAGCGAGAATTTGTCCCTCGCGCATGATGTAGGCGCGATCGGTGATAGCCAGGGTTTCG
The DNA here is from genome assembly GCF_036917755.1 of Nostoc sp. Lineage (GTDB taxonomy): Bacteria > Cyanobacteriota > Cyanobacteriia > Cyanobacteriales > Nostocaceae > Nostoc. The sequence goes on along the minus strand of NZ_JBALFC010000146.1, from coordinate 10,548 downwards.
CGGACATTATGATCTGTAATTAAGATTCCCATGCCGCGATCGCGCAGTTGTGCGACAATTTGCTGAATTTCTGAAACTGCGATCGGATCAACTCCCGCAAATGGTTCATCCAAAAGTAAAAATTTTGGCCCTTCTTGTCCAGCAGCTAAAGACCTTGCTAATTCCGTTCGCCGTCGCTCACCACCAGAAAGTTGAATTCCTTTACTATTGGCTAATTTTTCCAACCGAAACTCCCGCAGTAAAGTTTTGAGTCGTCTTGACCACTCCCATCGTGGCACATTAGTTTGCTCTAGCACCAACAGAATATTATCCTCTACCGAGAGTTGGCGAAAAACACTTGGTTCTTGTGCTAGATAACCAATACCCAATCGCGCCCTTTTGTGCATTGGCATTCCCGTAACATCCAGATTACCAAGCCAGACTTTTCCTTGATTGGGTTTTTCTAAACCTGTGGCAATGTAAAAGGTCGTCGTTTTACCAGCCCCATTGGGGCCTAGTAAACCAACGACTTCGCCTTGAGCAACAGAAAGATTGACACGATTGACAATTACTCGCTTGCCGTAAGATTTGTGAATATTCTCTAAAACAATTTTCACGCTGGAGGCACCCTTTCTTGATGGTAGATGCTAATTAGAAGGCTTGAATACTGGTGTCTTTGGCGCAGGTGTCGCAGTTTGTCCATTATTATTTGATTCCTGCACCATGTAGATGGACTCTACCTGACGGTTGGATTGGGGTAAGGCAACAAATCGCCCTTCGTCAATTAAATAGGTTACTTTCTCCGCCCGAATACTGTTACCGCCCTGTTGCAAAATATAGACGTTGCCACTGAAATCAATTCGGCGTTCTTTACTAAAGTACTGTGCTTGGGCAGATGTTGCCTGAATCTGGCGAGCCGGATACAACATTTGCACATTACCACGAGCGGTGACTACTTGATTTTTAGCGTCATATTCTTGCACATCAGCGCGGATAGTCAGGGGGCGATTTGCTCCAGATGTTTGTGCAGTAGCGGTTTGCAGTTGGGTAGGGAAGACAAAAGCGCCCAAGAGTGCAACTGGCAGCATTAAAGCTAATCCAAAGCGACGCATTTGTGATATTGGCAATTGATAGCAGGGCATCATAGCAATTTGGGATTCAGGATTTCAGCTTGTATTCTAATTATCTCAAGTACTTTATCCAGACTATGAAATATATAATCTGGAGTGATTTCCGATAACTACTGGCTGAAATAGTGACGCTACCCTTAACCTTAAGGTTTCAGGTAATTGACATAGGAGTGAAAATGGCGTAGGCCATCCGTGACAGGTTAAGATAAAGTGCATTTTGTCAACCAGTTAAAATACTCAAAATAGCCTTATTGAAAATGATTATCGTGTAGGGGATAGAGGGAAGGAGGCGAGCGTCGCTCGCCTCCTTCCCTCTCTATTTGATTATCATTATCTTTAACGTCTTTGACAACTTAAATAAGATATGAAAAGGTATTGTAACGAGAGAATAACTTTGTTAAAACTGGGCTTAATTCTTAGGTAAATTCAATTATCAAACGAGGTAATGAAAAATTTGGTTTACCGCCATGCCCAAGCGACCAAAACAAAACTGTGACCACCCACACCGACATCATACTCCTACTATAGATAATGAAGCGATGCCTTCGGCGGGCTACGCCTACGCTAAACACTTAGAAGCTTTATTAACCCCAACAGTTTTTGCCCAACAAAAATATTATAAACAGTTAGGATTACGAGACAGAGTTCTCAATTTATCTTTAATGGTAGCAGCAGTATTAACACTGTTGTGGCGACAAGTTCCTGGCGTTCAAGAGTTGAATCGTCTGTTAGCACGAGAAGGTTTATTATGGTGTCCTGTTACTAAAGTTGCTCAACAGTCTTTGTCAGAAAGATTTTTAGTATTTCCTTCGGAATTATTTGAGCGAACGTTTAAAGATTTATTGCCGAAATTGCAATTTAATTGGCAACAAAGATTCAGGCGACCATTGCCAGATAGCGTAAAGTTTTCACTTGATAATTTTGAACGAATATGGATAGCTGATGGGTCTACATTGGAGGCTCTATTTCGGAAGCTAAAAAGCTTGGAAGACTTGAAAACAGGGCAACTTGTGGGTAAGATTTGTACAGTTATTGATTTAGTTACTCGTTTACCCGTTGAAGTTTGGTTTCACACTAATCCCGCAGCTTCGGACACCAATTTTGAAGCGGCGGTACTCAATTTGGTGACTGCTAAGACTTTAATTTTACTCGACAGAGGTTTCTATCATTTCCAGTTTTTACAACAACTGATTAATCAAGAAGTCCATTTTATTACTCGTTTAAAAGCCAAAGCATCTATTAAATACTTAAAAATTTTTAGCTATGAACATTTACTTAAAGACCGATTGATTCAACTTGGTACTGCTCGTCGTGGCGCACCAGTACTGACTTTACGTTTAATCGAGATAAAGGTTGGTAAAACTAGCTATTCTTATATTACTTCTGTTCTCGACCCACAAAGATTACCTCCCTACGTCGTCGCTGATTTATATCGACGAAGATGGAGAATTGAAGAGGCTTTTTACGTGGTTAAACGTTTATTGGGACTGTCTTATTTATGGACTGGTTCTATTAATGGTGTCAAGCTACAAGTCTGGGCAACTTGGTTATTTTATGCTGTTTTAGTTGATTTGGGGGACGCGGTAGCTGATGAATTAGCTTTACCATTTGACCGCATTTCTTTGGAGATGATATTTCGTGGTTTGTACCATTTTAGTGTTGCTTATGACAAAGGTAAGGCGGATGACCCTATTAAGTACTTCGCTGCAAAAGAGAATCAAGATTTAGGAGTTGTTAAAGCGCTGCGAAAACCAGTCTCCAAGCTGGATTTATCCCCTTTTCCTGCACCCTCTTGACAAAAGTGCAATCACTCTAACCTCTCACCGATGGGCGTAGGCACAATTCATGAATTGTGCCTACCAAGGATTTCGCGCAACGCATAAATAATTTCACCAGATGTCTAATCAGTAGTTAGCACAATTCTAGGCAAAGATAAGACTTGATTTTCACCCAAATCACCAGATGTAATCTTGTCTGGCCCGATTTTTTGTAATGTTGTCAACAACACTGCGCTCTGACTCAATAGCTCATCGACATCAACGCCGCCGTAACTAGATGGGTAACGCCGCAGGCGATTGCCGCCTTCTCCAAGTAGAATTACTGCACCTCGCCAGTTAAGATTCTCCAAATGATACAGTGCTACAGCAATTTGGAGAATGCCTTGATAAAAGGTTTTTTCTGGTTCACTAGCTTCAATCCACAAAGCCTCTAAAGTGTCATGACAGGCATAGAACTGACCAGAATTGAACTGTTCTACGCCTTGCCAAAACTCTTGGGGCATAATTTCGCTCATCCCATGCTCTCTCGTACTTCTTTAATTGTTTCGAGAGAGATTTCTTGTTTTTCTCCAGCAAACTCGTTGTCAGGAGTGAGGAACAGCATGCAATGGCACTCTTTGCGTTCTCTCATGGGTACACAAGGACAGTTCCAATATGTGGCGTGAACCTCAGCTTCTTTATCTTCGTAGTGGCGACAAGGACATAAGGGCGCACCTAGATCGTCTTTATGTTTGGCTAGTCCTTCAATCACAACTGCGGTGACAGAAGGTTCAGAACAGAAATATGTTCCAGTACGCTTGGCGTATTGTTCGGAAAAATGCCGCATTGCCTCTAGGCTTTTATCGCTGGATTTTGTGTTATGTTCTGATGTGATCATGTCGCTCATAATTTAAATATTTCTTTGCATTGTACCTCAGCCTCACTAGAGGATTACTGGGTGTATTTCCCCAACCTTACCTGTTCAAATTGTTTTATCTTTGCTCAAAGGCTGATATGTGGGGGAATAGGGAGTAGGGAGTGGGGAGTGGGGAGTGGGGGGATGAGGGGATGAGGCAGCTTTTTTCCCATTCCCCATTCCCCACTCCCCAATATTTATGAATGTAATGTTTTTTGCAGTTGGGATTGCAGAGCGCGTAGGCGTAGCCCGTCGTAGACATCGCTTTGCAAAACTATACCAGGGTGTTCCCAATTGATTACCTCTGGTTCTGCTGGTGAGGAAATATTTGGCCACAAAACCCAACGACTGCCTTGAGGAAGAGTAGCAAGGCTCAGGGAGTTTTGAGTCAGCCAAATCAAAGGGTAGCTTTTAGGAACTACTGAACTGGCATCTTCTAGGGCTGTGGTTGCTGCTAAGGTTTCTAATACAAAGCGATCGCCTTTAATTAAATTTGTTGATGCTGTCCAGAGTTGCACCTCTAATTGCTGTTGCTGTGCGTAAAAGTACAGCGAAGCTGCGGCAATTACTGCTTGTTCAAAGTTTTCATCTTCCCACTTGCTAGCACTGTCAAGGGCAATAACTATTTCTTGTCCACCTGTCACCATTTCTAATTCCCGCACCCTTAATTCGCCATAGCGGGCGCTAGTCCGCCAGTGAATCAGACGAGTAGGATCGCCAATGCGGTAGGGACGGAGCGATCGCACCAGCCCCGTTGTCGCTGTCTGCAAGGGTCTACCACGGGCATCGCCTTTTTTGCTCTCTTCTTGCCCCATTTCATCCACTAAGGGGCAAGTAGCCAAGGGTAACACTGTGGGATAGACGATCGCCATTGCAGCACAATCACGCTGACGACGACACCAAAATAATCCCAAAGGCGCACCAGAACCCAATTCCACTGTGTGCCAGCGATAGACGCCCCGGCGCTGGGTAGGGTGGTAATATACCCAACGGTAACTACCTTGGCTAAGAATTGTTTCGATTGCCTTTTGTACTGGTTTCCCCAAGACGAAGGGCAGCATATCCTCGACTTTCAATAAGCTTACTGGGTGCTGTGTCTGATTGCAGATTTCTAATTCCACTGTTAGATCATCGCCGGCTGACACCGGCTGCATGGGACGGCGGGTGATGGATAGACCTGTGAGCGATCGCGGCGGTAAGATGGCTGCTACACCCAAAAGGGCAAAACTGATGCCGCTAATGGCATACAGCCAACCAGCCATCGTATTGATACCTGCGCCAAAAAAACAAATAGCGGTTACTGCTAGTATCCAACCGCCATAAGAAGGGGCACAAGCACGGATTTCTAACCAATTGGTGATGGGTTTGAGGATTTTCATGTTTCTTTTTTAACCCAATACCACCCGAAATTCACAGTGTTTCAGGGGTTGCGCCTGATATCCTTATCGAAACCGCTCTAGAACTTGGTTTATGAATGTCTCTCCATCAATATGATTAAATTATGGAACGTAGGTATAAGGTAAAAATATGACAATTACTACCAACTTAAAACAACTCTATGAAACCGATGAAAATTTATGGTTAGAAAAAACTATTGAATTATTAAAACAAAAACAGTTTAACCAACTTGATTTAGAAAACTTAATTGAGGAATTAATCAGTTTGGGAAAAAGAGATTTAGCTACAGCTAAAAGTCTTTTAAGGCAAATTATTATTCATATATTATTACTCCAATATTGGCAGGTAGAATATGAGAGAAACTATCGTCATTCGATTGGAGAAATTCAAACCTTTAGATATGACTTAAATAATCATTTAACGACGAATTTAATAAATAAGTTACAGGATGATTTAGAGAAGATTTATCAAAGTGCAGTTGATTTTGTGAAAATTAAAACCGATTTAACTATTTTTATAGAAAAGTGTCCTTACACTGTTGTACAATTATTAGATGAAAATTATTTACCTTAAATATATCAGTCTTATCTGATTTTGGTGAAATGAAAGCAGCACCGAGAGGCGATGACTACGACGGGCTACGCCTACGCAATGTCCCAAATAGTCATAAAAATTCCCCTTTCAGTACTAAAGGAATAATGTCAATTTTTCCGATGTAACCAAGCAAAAACTTCATCAACAGAGAGTATCAAATTCAAATCTTCTAACACTGGTAATATATCTTTTCCTGCTAATAAATCTGGTAAAGAATTAGGTTGATAAACTAAAATGCAGCGTTCACTTGGATCAATCAACCATCCTAGCTGGCTGCCATTTCTCAAACAGTGTAAAATATTGCCAGTAACTTTAGTTTGACTTTGAGCAGGGGAAAGAATTTCTATTACCCAAGCGGGTGCAAAATCAATACCACTGCTAATAATCTCACCGCTTTCATCCAGTGGTAGTTGATTGATAGAGATAACGACCACATCAGGAACTACTGAACGATTACCGCAGGTACAGCGCAATTTGAGAAAGGCTTCGTAGTTACTGCCCAACCCATCAATTACTGCAACTAAACGTTTTTGCAATAAGCTGTGTTTAGCTCCTCCCATAGGTTTCTGAATTACCTCTCCATTAATATATTCCCAAGCAGGTGACTCTTCAATATATGGAAGTTTTAAAAACTCCTCTAGAGTCGTGCTTTCTGGAACTGTAATTTTTCCTGGTGTCAACCCAACATTTTTCATAATCCTCGCCTTGAGATTGGAACCAAGCCAGCGTGTCGGGATTTACTTGAACAATTTTAACTTGGTGTTTGTGGATAACAATTGTAGGAGTGGTTCGGAAAGTTGCTGCAATTTTGCGTTAGCGAAGCTTGCCTACGCGTTAAATCTCCCGACGAAATGCTCTAATAGCTTCTCCAGCATCAGTCTCAGCCATCAAAATGTAGCGCCTCAGTAAATCCAAATTGAGGTCATTGAGTCCGGGCAGTTGGCTGCGATCAACGCATTCATAGCTGCCGTCATGCAGATGATAGAGCGTTAACAGCCCATCTTCCCAAAACCAGACTTCCAATACTCCCAGAGCTTTATAGCGCTCTAACTTGCTGATACCACCACTGGTAAAAACGACTTCGATGGACAAATCTGGAATCGGTTTAGCGCTGCCAATGCAGTAGGACTCGTCCGCTTGAACCGAGACAACCCCTTCTTTTTCCTGGGTCATTGATCGGGTTGGCTGAAAGAAAATGCCTTTTTCGACGAGAAAGGTTGTTACTAAATAACCGATGACACTGGCAAAAATTTCATGTTCGCGTCCCGGCATGAGAATCTCGATTGTGTCGTCATAGTAAAATAGTCGTACACCAGGAGAACCGTCAAAACCCTTTTGAATTAACTTGAACTGTTCCCACGTCCCATAATGGACAATGCGTTGGTCGGTAGTTCGGTCGAGTCGTGGGAGCATCGCGTTCACCTCTAGCAATCCCTGCCCGAATTGTGACATACTCTTTGTCAGCATGAGTATTATACGCTTTGAAAATAATTGATTTGTTTGCGATCGCTCCTTATATGATTTACTCCATTGCAATCGGTGATTTGGTTACTCATTGCTTCAGACTGAAATGATTTCAAAGGTGTCTTGATGACCAATTCGATAAAACAAGAAATCAGAATCGAGGGTGAGAATTTGACGATACCCTATCTTTTCAGCCCTCAAAACCAACGTTGCATCTGCTAAATCCATTGGGCGATCGCGGTATTGTTCCATCAGTGCCAACAAACGGCTGTAATCACTCTCCTGAATCTCGTAAACAGTCAGCAGTTTATCTAAAAGAAGTTGCCCCAACTGTTTTTGCATTTGCCAGCCGCCACGATGCAGGGCAAGATACATGGCTTCTGTCAGGCATGACCAAGTTGTGACGAGAGGCTTTGCCAAACGTATTACTGCAATTTTATAAGCATTGTGCTGAGGCTGAGTGGGATCAACTAAACACAATAAGACTCCTGCATCGCACAGGATCATAGCTCTAACCCTTGTTGCCGATACTTGTTGAGTAGGAGTTGCTGATAGTTGCTGACTGGTTCAGGTGGAGATACGTCTAGAGAATCTACAGCCTCAAACCATTGTGACCATTTTCCTACAAGCGTTTCATCAGGCTGACTGTCAGCAATTTTAAGTTGATGTTTGTGGATAACAAAATCAATGAAATCGGTCACTTCTTGCAGGAGTGGTTCGGAAAGTTGCTGCAATTTTGCGATCGCAGTTTCACGAATAGTCATGAGAATAATCCTTTTTCAGTCCTCTTTATTTTGACTCAAGGATTTGAATAAATGTACGGTAAGAGCGTCACCGAACAGCCCGTCGTAGACATCGCTTTCTGTAAAAATCTTTAACTGGCTAGCCTTGAGCTTCAGTGACTTCATTATTATTCGCTTTCCTCGTTCTCACCTTCCTCAAAAAGCTTGGCTCCTTGCAAATCCGACAATATTTTAATGGTTGGTGCTAATCGCTCTTTTAGCAACCGACTAAAAATATATGTGCTTGGGCTTTGTTTGCCTAATAAGAAAGTAGCGAGCCTACTTTGGGAAACGTCCCAAACCTTTGTAAATTTTTAAAACAAAATAGGCAACACCAGTGCTAGAAGGTTCTCCCTATTTGCCTGCTAATCATGCAACTCGCGCGTTAATACCTGCTATATGCCTGATAATGAATAAGGCAATCTACAGAGAGCAAAGATGCAGACTCTCCAAAAACTCTCCCTTCCAAGCATGGGCTGTGGCACTTGGGCCTGGGGCAACCAACTGCTTTGGGGATATGACGAAAGTATGGATGACCAGTTGCAAGCCGTCTTTAACCTTTGTGTAAGCAACGATGTGACTTTATTTGATACAGGTGATTCTTACGGAACTGGGAGATTGAATGGTCGGAGTGAGTTACTTCTGGGACGATTCAACCGAGAATATCTAGGTTCAGGCAAAGAAAATATTTGTATTGCTACTAAGCTTGCTGCTTACCCGTGGAGATGGACACGTCAATCAATGGTAAGAGCTTGCAAGACATCTGCTCAACGCCTGGGAAGAAACGTAGATTTGGTACAGATGCACTGGTCTACAGCGAATTATGCCCCTTGGCAAGAGGAAGGGCTGTTAGATGGTCTTGCCGATGTGTATGAGCAAGGACTGGTCAAGGGAGTGGGATTATCCAATTATGGGCCTAAACGCCTTAAGCAAGTGCACAAAAAGTTTGCTGAACGAGGCGTTTCTATTACAACTCTCCAAGTTCAATACTCTTTGTTGTCTACATATCCTGTCACCCAACTAAAGCTCAAAGACCTTTGTGATGAGTTGCGAATTAAATTGATTGCCTACAGCCCTCTGGCTTTGGGATTACTGACAGGAAAATACTCTGAGCAAGGACGTCTACCCAAAGGTATCCGAGGTCTGCTGTTTAGGCAGATATTACCAGGAATGCGATCGCTTTTGGCATGTTTGCAAGAGGTGGCACAGTCCAGAAACAAAACTATGTCACAGGTAGCAATTAATTGGTGCATCTGTAAAGGAACCATTCCCATCCCTGGAGCAAAGAGCGTGGAACAGGCGAGGGAGAATATTGGTGCATTGGGTTGGCAATTAGACGCCAGTGAGATTGCAGAGTTGGATGGGGCGGCGGCGAATGCAGACAAAAAAATGGTACAAAATATCTTTCAAACTAAGTAAAATTTCAAAATGGACGGGGAGCATCTCACTGAGTGCAAATATACCAGATGAAAAACAAGATTCTTGCTCCCTCTCCTTACCAAGGAGAGGGTTGGGGTGAGGTTTTACAAGGCTTTTTACACTCATTGAGATGCTCCCAATGGACGAGGTTTAGGTATAAATAAACAACCCTTTGTAGTAAGCTTTTTAGTGCTGAAAATCCTTACCCTGAGTACTAAAGTACTCACTAGAAACCAGAGTTCATATTTTATCTTTAATTAGATTGACGGGATAATTGCTGATTTGCCTTTACAAGGTTAGTAAACTCTTGCAAAGTTTTCTGATACTTTTCTTCATCTACCCAAAATAAATCATTATGATTTGCCTTTTCAACCCACAAATAAAGTTTTGGGGATATTGCAGCATTGAACAACTTTTGTCCATGAGCAAAAGGAATGATATCATCTGCTTTTCCATGAATTACCAATATTGGACATTTTACGTTTTTGATATTGTCCAAATTGGGAAATTTATCAAAAGGTAAAATCCGAAAAGGTACTATTACTTGAAAAGCGGAAATAAATGAACTTTCAATAATTAAACCAGCGACTGGTTTTCGTCTTGCTAAATTTACCGCAGAACCACCGCCAACCGAACGCCCCAAAAGTATAATTCTTTCAGGTGGTATTTTTAAATTTTGGGTCAAATAATTGTAAGCGCTATTGATATCTTCATATGCTCCCCTTTCTGTCGGCTTTCCTTGACTCGTACCATAACCGCGATAATCATAAGCAAAGACACTAAAACCCCAGGCGTGTAATTTTTGGAGTATCTCTTTGATATCTCCTAAATCTTCGGAATTACCATGAGAATAAAGAACAGTATATTTAGCTTGATTATTGAATAAGTATGTAGCTGAAATATTCGTATTTTTGCCACTTTTTAACTTAATAATTCCGGGATTATCTTGATAGCTAGAAGGTTGAGATAAAAAAATCATACTATCTGCTCTAAAATATACATATCCAGCAAAAAATACAGCAGATTGCGGGTAAATGAGGTACAATAATAATTGGTGCATTAATTACGACAATGAGAGCTTACTCCATCGACTTCCGGTCAAAAATTGT
>NZ_JBALFC010000145.1:0-58657 GCF_036917755.1 Nostoc sp. | reverse complement strand
TCAAACACTAGGCTTATGGCACTAACTTCTGTAGTTTTATTGATGGTTGCTTTATTTATTCATGTTATTTTAACATAACTACTCTTGGAGAGCCACATTGTTGAAGCTAGTTTTAATATTTTGGTAGTTCAAAGTGAAGGCAAACTTTCCCAGCGATCGGATTTGTCCGGCTCCAGCTAGGATTGAATCAGTGCCTTTGAGTTGACTAGGAAACCATTCAGCTAAATGTTCGTAGGCAGAAAGCTTATTTAGAATAGCTTTAGCGTCTTCCACCTTAGCCCACACCTGTTCAGATGGGCGAAGTGAAATGTCTTGCTTTAACACAACCTGTGGTTCAGAAACCTTTGCATTCTGTTCGGTGTCAATGTGTAAAAATGACAGAATAGGTAAAGCATCCAGGGAGCCGTAAGTCTCTACAATCATTCGACGGACTTTGATCAGAACTTCCTTTCCGGTTCCTCCCAGTCCAATTACTACGGTGGGAGTCATTCCAATGTAATCAGCCATTTATAACACTCACTTTACTGAAATTTACTGTATATAGTTTTAGAATTCATATTCTGTAAATATTCTCAAACCGTAATTGCTATGCGCGAATCTGAACGGACGAGATGCGATCGCTCACATCAAAACGGAGCTTGCATTGCTCCTCTAAAGAAACCTGCTACCAGAACTAATTCGGCAAATACTTCGCCAGTAAATCCTAGCCCTGACCGCCCATTTCCTCCAACATCCTCTCAATCTTCTCCATCGCTAGCGGCGACGGTTTAGAGCGTCTATTTTCCCAACGATTAATCGTAGTATAAGTAACGCCTAGAGTGGCTGCGAATTGTTCTTGCGTAAGCCCAGCCAAAAGTCGCAGATCACGAATGATCTGCCCCACCTCTGGCTGGTTGATAGCCAAGGGTTTTTTGATAGTCATTTAACTTCTAAACTTGATTCACTAGCTTAAGTCGCTAATGCTATATTCTTTGTTACATATTATTCATGCTAAATCTGCACAACCACCGTACATACACTGAAATGTGTTTTTATAGTAAAATTTATTGCTTTGATTAAGGGAGTTTTTTAAGTGATATTGAACTTGAATTCAAGCGTGATCGCCCTTAGATTCAGTATTTTGCCTATGGGATACCGATTTTTATAGGAATTGAAGAGAAATTAGGTTTGATGATTCACTTTACTATAGTGCTACCATCTAAGTTTGATTTAAACTAAACACTAATAAACACTAATTTCTCAATACAAACAACTAATTTAATTGACACCTAAGACTTAGTTTCCTGTGTCTGTGCGTCGATAATTACACTCCAGTCATCGTTTGTCACCGCAGCTTCAAGTTGACGCTGACGTTCGGCTTCACTCGGATTTATTGTTTCTGACTCTTTAGAGAGGGTTGTGTCAGCCATTGCTTTCCGCAGTTTTAGCTTTTTCTCCTCGTAGGCTTGGCGTTGAACCTCTGACATTACCGCCTTGGTAGCTTCGCCTACCGTGCTAGCCCACATCCCGCAATCGGTTGCATTACCAGGTGGTGTAGTTTCGAGTTCTGCTATCCACGCATCTCGCAAATCTTCCATTTCTTGACGCTTCGGGAACTTGAATGCTTGCACGCGGACAAAAGCACACTTTTGCTGACCATTTTGGGTGATATGACCGTTTAGGGAAAGCAACACATTCCGAGAATAGCCAATGTACTGTGGGCGGCGTTCTGCGTCTAATACGGCGTAAACACCTGCAATTTTAGCGTTCTGAGCAGCCGTACTCCAAGCCTCAAGGTCAATGATTTCAGTACCATTGTTTGCCAGTTCAGGAGTTATACTCACCTCAATGGCGGCGTGTTCGTCGTCAGAACTGTACAAAAAATCATGCAGTCCACGGTGGTTTATGGGGACATTTTGATGTTCAATTGGCGAGTTATGCTGAGTTTCCATTGCAGTTTATCTCCGAGTTATTAATTAGCGCTACGCAAATATATGCCCTTAAAATATTGAAGCTTAAATCTACTCACATTTCCAAATTCTTGTTCTGACAAAGCAAAAACAACTATTAAACTTCCTATGAATCAATTAACGCCTAAAAATTGGATGTTCATCAAACAACGACTGACTCCTTATTTGTTTTTGCTACCCGCCTTGGTTCTTTTGGGATTAACTGTCTTTTGGCCTGCACTGCAAGCATTTTACCTTAGCTTTACTCGCTATGAAGATATTGGCCAGCCGCCACAATGGATAGGTTTCGCAAACTTCTTCAAGCTTTGGAAAGATGCAGTTTTTTGGAAAACCTTGGAAAACACTTTTCTATATCTTGTGGGTGTAGTACCAATTTTAGTAATTGCTCCCTTAGTGCTGGCAATTTTGGTAAATCAGAAACTGCGGGGGATGAATTGGTTTAGAGCAGCTTACTACACCCCAGTGGTAATTTCAATGGTGGTTGCGGGAATAGCTTGGAAATGGCTGTATGCCGAAAACGGATTACTCAATCAGTTACTGAAAGCTTTAGGTCTTTTTCCAGAAGGTATTCCTTGGCTAACTAGCCCAGCCAAGATTTTTGGTATTGTACCAATTTCTCTTGCCAGCGTCATGGCTGTCACCGTGTGGAAGGGACTAGGTTACTACATGGTGATTTATTTAGCGGGGTTGCAATCAATTCCTGCTGATGTGTACGAAGCTGCTGCGATCGATGGCTCTGATGGTATCAGCAAACATTGGGATATTACCATACCTTTGATGAAGCCGTATTTAGCACTAGTGGCAGTAATTTCGGCTATTTCTGCGACCAAAGTCTTTGAAGAAGTATACATTATGACCCAAGGGGGGCCACTTAGTAGCTCGAAAACGATTGTTTATTATCTATATGAGCAAGCCTTCAATAATTTGGAAATTAGCTATGCTTGCACTATTGGATTAGTGCTATTTTTGATAATTTTGGGGTTATCAATTTTGCGATTAATTATTAATCAGCAGGGGGACGATAATATTACAATCTGATATTGACCGAATTTAAATATATTAAATTCGGTCAAGAGCATCCCCGAACATCTGAAAATATTCAAATATCGAGAGTGCATGAAAACAGACACGATTTTTTACACCTTATTCCAAACTATTCCAGGTGTCTTATTTGAACTTTTGGAACAATCCCCAGCCCTGGCGTTGCACTACCAATTTACCTCAGTAGAAATCAAAGAACTAGCACGTCGTATCGATGGTTTATTCTTACCCAAACCTGACTTCCCAGAAGACACAATCTATTTTGTTGAGGTGCAGTTTCAGCGCGATAATGATATTTAATGGCGAATAATCACAGAAACTTTCCTGTATATAAATCAATATAAAAAACTCCATCCCCTTGTGGGTGGAGTTTTTGGGAATGGGGCATAGGGCATGGGGAAGAAGTTACCAATGCCCTATGCCCTATGCCCCAAGCGGCGGGGCGGCTATCCCTCTCCACCCACGAGGGGATGGAGTTTCCCGCCGCTTTCAATAAACCTCAACGTCGCTGGCAAGCAGTATTACTTTTTGCTCAACGCAGTCTCGACCCAGGTGTGCCATTCATTTATCAAACATCATTAGCTCAACAGCAAATTCGGATAATTTATTTAGACGAGTTAGATGATGTACCATCATCTTCGATTGGGCTAGGCGTGATTAAGTTAGTAGTTGCAGCAGAAGATCAAGCCGTACAGCAAGCGAAAAACTTGATAAATCAAGTACAACAAACCGATGAAGCTAAGCGTAGCAATCTCTTAGAATTAGTAGAGAGAATGCTTATCTATAAATTTGTAAATAAAAGTCAGCAGGAGTTGGAAGCGATGTTTGGATTAACTGATTGGAGGCAAACTAAATTTTACCAGGAAGTAAAGGAAGAAACAAAGCTCGATACTATACCCCGTCTGCTTAAGTTTGGTTTAAGTATAGAGCAAATCGCCGAAGCATTACAATTGGATGTTGAACAGGTACGACAAGCTATTGAGAAGCAAGGAGAACAGGGAACATGAAATATTCATCATTGAAGAGATTCTTTAAAACCGCGTTTGATACTCTACTACAGCACGACTATCATCAGATAAATTAGTGGAAGCACGCACTCGAAATTCGTCGTTTATGCGGTAATTAACACCCCATTGGAAGGGGTCATTTGTTGTCAAAATTTTGATGCTGGAAAAGGATATTTTAGAAGAAATATCAACCCCAGCCTCTGCTGCTAATTCCAAACTTGAACTGCTTCTTCCGGCTTCGGGATTATCAGAAATAACGGTAGGAAATATCCGCAATTCACTTAAGCCAAAGGTACTCCCAATCTGGTTAAAAGCTGACTGAAAATTGTTGAACACAGCCGAACCTGCGATATTAATCAGACCCAATGTACTGTCACCACGTCCTTGGGTGTCTACAAAGCCACCTCCTAAAAGAGCAACAATTTCGGTTTGACTACGTGATGGGCTGCTTGTAAGTTCTAGATTTTCATTTAGTTTGCTGGCCAGACCCTTGATAGTAGCTTCGACTCGAACACTCTCTAAGGCTGATAAACCTGTGGAATTTACCCGGCTGAAATCATTATTTTGAGTTACGTCCAGTACTTTGGCAAATAGTCGAATGTCTAAGTCAGGGTCACGGGGTTGAGAGGGACTAAAAGTTGCGGTGTGTTTATAGCCAGAAGCAAGGTTAAATTGGGTAGTAAATAAATTGACGCCACCTTTTTCTAAGCGGATAGTACCATCGGGTATTGGCTGATTGATTGAACCGTTAACGATGAGATTACCAGTTGCAAGGAAACTAAGAATAGGTGGACGGGTAATTTGGACATTTTTGCCTAGTTCCAAATCTAGATTATTAAATTTAGCGATGCCTAACGGCAAGGCTGGCGCGATCGCATTTCCCATCCCATTCCCAATTTCACGTTGACTCTGCTTATTGGCTTTTGTGGGTGATACACCAAGACTACTATTTGCAGATGCATTAGCATCGGTAGATTCTGCCAGCAATACCTGACCATCAAACAAACTAACTTTACCGCCAATCATGGGGTTGAGGGCAGAACCAGTAATCTGCAAATTGCCGCTAGCGCCTCCCTGGTAAAGTCCCTTGAGATTCAACGCTAGCTGATCGAGATTAACGGTTAGGGGATTGTTGATAATCACGTTCTCATTGTTAAAAATGGGAATTTCTCCAGCAGCTTCTACCTGACCACGGCTAAATCTACCCTGAAGATTTTCTACTAAGATGCTGTCAAAATTAAACAGCACTCTACCTGTAACACGTCTGAGCTTACCTGGCAAAGCCTGGGCTGAAAAAGTAGCATTATTAATAGTAGCAATTCCATTTACTTCGGGTTTTTTGAGTGTTCCGCGTACCTTGAGGTCTACTTCTCCTTGACCTTTCTCAAATACTACTTGATTAGTGAATGCATTTAACAGTGCTAATCCCTCGTTTTCCAACTTCATATCCAGAGTTATTTGATCGCTGTCTGGTGCCACGGAAGCAAAAGGCAATTTATAAGGTATGCTGCCAGTAATATCAACAGGTTTTGGCCCAGCAACTGCTACAGTACTACCAAAGTTTAAGCGTCCGTTGGCATAGCTGAAACCTGCCCTCGCTGACTCTATTTTGTTCTGATTTAGTATTCCTTCTGTGATTTGCAATTCCCCTCTAGCTTGGGGATTAGCAATACTGCCTGCTAAAGCTGCTGTAGCGTTAAGATTACCTGTGATTCCAACTGGCAGTTTGACAAAATTATTCAGTATTTGTACCGGAAAATTATTCACCCGCAACTGACCGGATTGCTGATCACCGCCAACGTTACCCGTGAAGGCAATCAGCCTGTTTTTAGACTCGATTCGTAAAGGTAGCAAACTTAAAACACCGTTTTCAAAGTTGCCTTCGGCAATCACGTTATCGGCAGTATAAAAACGATTCAGTTCTTCTTTTTTACCCCAGGTAAAATTTTGTCCATTCAAATTAAATGCCACTGACAATCCATTGGCTGTAGCTGTATTTACAGCCACTTCTCCGTTGAAAGTCCCCTTTAAGTCTGCCAAATCTGGTATTGGAGTAGAATTAAGTCGCTGTTGTTCCTGTTCTGCTACCAGGACTTCAATTTCAGAAAACCGTTGGATTTGGTTAAATAAGGGCTGATTTGGCGCTCCTTGGGGGGTGGTGGTTAGATCCTCTGCTGTGCCGTAGATTTCTGCTGAACCACCTGGCAAATTTTGTAAATCAAATACCTGTGCTACAGCTAGAACATCTTCGATTTTACCCTGGTTGACGTTCAGTTTACCTTGTAGTTGAGGGCCTTTAGGAGTTTGAGCCAAAGTACCGACAAGGGCGTAGCGACTGTTGCCCTTGAGAAATTCGCTACTGGCGAGTGTGGCTTTCCCGTTAGCGTAGCGGAATTGAGCAGCTATTCGATCGCCTTTAAGCCGGCCAATTTGCGGATTGGCGATCGCTAAATTCCCCGTTGCTGCCAATGTCTGCTGATTCAACAGCAAATCCCCAGTTAACAATCCAGCGATCTTACCAGTACCCAAACGAGTAATTGGTGGCGGAGTCAAATTCAATATTTGCAAGGGGAAATTTGCAACTTTGAGTGTCCAATCATTCCCTTCAACATTACCTGTGGCTAATGCTTGCTGCCATTGTACTAAGAAGGATTTAGGGCGATTATTGGCATCTAAATTAAAGTCCAGGCGATCGCGATTCCCTGCCAAGTTCAAATTTAAACCGCGTCCCTGTGCTGAATCGATGTTTCCAGTTAACAACGGCTCAAAAGCAATATTTTGAACAACCAAGTCTCGTAAATTAATTTGCCCTACTACATTTGGTAACGGCAACTTCCCAGTGATTTGACCATTAAAATCTACTTTCCCCGCCACAGCAACCTGATTAGGAAGATTGATCGGTAACTGTTTTAGATTGTAATTCTGGGCTTGGACGTTGAGATTTAGCTCAGTAATTTCCGGTATACCTGCCTTTTTTGCATTGGCTAATATGTTACCAGTAACATTTAAACCGGGAGCAGTTGCTCGCTCAATGGTCAGCCTTTCACCACTCCAAGCGATCGCAGCCGTCAAGGGTTGTTCAAGACCGGGGATACCTTGGGATAATTGTACCTGTCCAGCAGCACGCACATCAGCTAATTTGGATGATCCAAGGGTGCCAGCTAATTGCAACTGACCGCCAAATTGACCCCGCAATTGCTGATTTAACCGATTTAATTCCACACCGTCAGCATTAACTACAGCTTGATAGCGACCATTTGACAATTGAATATTAGAGGCTGCGATCGTTCCACCTGCAAGATTCAGCCGTCCCTGACCACTGGCTTGGATAGTTTGCGGTTTAAAAGAATCAACAGAACCCGCCACGTTCAGTTGACCAGTTAACATCCCTCGCAACTGCGGTGGTACTGCTACCAACTGCTGCAAGGGTACATTATTTGCTTGAACTTGCGCCTGATATACACGATTAGCCACTTGGATATTAGAGGCTGCGATCGTTCCACCTGCAACATTAATTAGTGCCTGACCATTGGCTTGAATATTTTGTGGTTTAAAAGGATCAACAGCACCCGCGACGTTGAACTGACCATTTAACGTTCCTTGGAACTGCTTTGGTACTGTTGCCAACTGCTGCACAGGAACATTCTTAGCTTGAACTTGCGCCTGATATAGACCATCAGCAATTTGAATATTAGAGGCTTTAATAGTCCCGCCACCAATAGCAAGGCGACCCTCACCACTGCCACGGAGGGTTTTTAGGCTGAAATTATCTCTGTTGCCTGCTATTTGGAACATACCCGCCAATGGATTATTTAAAGCTGGAGGAGACTGTTTTAATATTTGTCCCAACCGCACATTATTAGCTACGAGTTCAGCAGAAAAGTTTTGGTCTTGCAGTTGGATATTAGAAACTGCAACTGTGCCGCCACCAATTTGAATTCCTGCACCATCAGTGCGAATCGTGGCAATTTTAAATGGTGCTGTGCTACCTGAGAGGATCAGACGACCATTGAAATCTACCCCCGCCAAAGAGACATTTTGCAGTTGACTTTTGTTTACAAAGGGTTCCAACTTCACCCCAGAGGCAACAGCCACAGCTTGCCAACGCTGATTGACATAACTACCAGTTATCCCTACCGTACCACCACTGACATTCAGAGCCACATTACGGAAAGAGACGGTGCGATCGCTAGCGATCGCGACTTCGCCAGTTCCGGGGTAAGTTCCGTTAGGAGCTTGGAATTGTACCAGAGTTTGGGCATTGGTAGGAGTGCCAGTTAGTTGGGCTGTAGCTGAGACATTGCCGATTTGGAAATTGGGTGTTATTTCGTAAACTTTGGCGATCGCATCCCCTGGAAGATTCTGGGCAGCGAAATTTAAATCCAGTCGGGGGTTTTTTCCGAGTTGAATTGTACCAGCGCCGATGATTTCACCACCAACTTTCGTTTTACCTTGAATATCTTTCAGGGTAATTAAAGAAGATTTAGTAACAAGCTCAAATTTACTAGTGATGTTATTAAAATCAACTTTGTCAATCCGGGCAGTTTGAATTGTGGCAACTGTGCCTGAGAGAATCGGCTCTTTTGTTGATCCGGTAATCTGCAAAGAAGCTTGTACTTGTCCAGCGATCGGCACAGGTAGTTTTACCTTAAGAGTTTCTTGGGCATTAGCCAAACTCACCATATTGACACGCGCTGCCAACTTAAAACCTGCTTTAGTGTCAATAATTCCCGTCGCCACTAAGGGAATTTTGCCGTAGTTGCTAGTAACATTATTTAACTGCAACTCTGTTCCCTGGAAATGAAGGTTTCCTTGGCTATTGCTCAACAGTTGCGGCACTTTCGGAATTTGAACTGTTACCCCTTGCACAGCAGCGTTGCCAAACAATAAAGTCGGCTGTCCTGGTGTCAACTTAATTAACAAGTCGCCATTAGCTCGACCCGCCTGTAAGTTCACTGGTAACTTGATTAGGCGAGTAATATCCGCAGCCAGCAAATCTTGCGATCGCACCTGAAAGTTCCCTGCGAGCACCTTAGAACGTGTCTCTCCCTGAATGGAAATACTGCCACCACTATCTGCTTGACCCCCCACTTCAAACCTGATGAACTGGTTATTTGCTAAAAGTTGGGCAGATCCATTCAGTTGAGAAAATGTTACGGGGGATGAGGGGGATGAGGGGGATGAGGAGGATGAGGGGGATCTTGCTCCCTTATCTCCCCCTGCTCCCTCATCCCTCTTCTGTGGCATCAAGGCCAGCTTGGCATTACGAAACCGCAGGTAGTCCAAATCGGTTTTAATTACGCCGCCTTGGCCAGACGACGCTATCTTAGTGGAAACCCAGCGCCCTTGGTCATCCTGTTCAATGTAAATATCTGGGTTAACTAAGGTGACATCTAGCTTTAGGTGGCGGTTAATAATTAGTTGTAACAGGTCAAAACCCACCTCTACAGATTCGACTACCGCCCGATCTGGATCTGTGGGTGTCGCGGGGATAGCTGAACCCCCAAACTGCACTCCCATCAAAGAAAATTGTGTGACTCTTCCCAGTTTTATCGGCCGGTTGAGTGTAGTTGTCAGACTTTGTTGTGCTAAGGGTGTTAACTCTGTTTGGACAAAAGTCCACAACCGCCAAATACCGACGACAATTGCTAACAGTAAAAGTCCGCCCAAGGCAATGCTACCCCGCCTCAACACCAGCAACCACAGACGCTTGCGGATAGGGGAAAGGGAGTGATGATCTTGATGGGAAGAGTTAGTCATTTGCTTTCACAGTATTAATTGCCGGATATCGCTGGCACACACAAGCATTAACTGGCACATTGATTCACTATGCCATTTCCAGGATACGCCAACTAAACCCAAGACCTCATTGGTTGAGTTACGGAATTTGCTTGATCTAACACTTATGCTTAATAATATTGGCGTTTTCAGGAAAATCTGAGCTGAATAGATTGAAAATTGTTTATGTGACTTTTCCTGAGGCACAACCTAGAACTTTAATGTTAATAGACCTTAAAAAAGACAGATGATTACACCTATGCGTCTTTTTGTGTTAATTTTTAACGCTCGAACGGAAAATGAGGGGATTCACACGATTCGGGAGGGCGATCGCAATAAAATTCTGATGTTCGAGTCAGAAGACGATGCCACACGCTTTGCCCTGATGCTGGAAGCTCAGGATTTCCCCTCACCGACACCAGAACCGATCGATGCTGAGGAAATCAAGGAATTTTGCGAAAGTGCTGGATATGAATGGGAAATCATCCCAGAAAATACCAATTTAGTTGTCACTCCCCCAGAACTTAACGTGGAACAAACCGACTGGCAAGCAGATGCCCAGAAGGAGGATACTGTTGAAGACACCTTCTCTCTCAATCAACAGCCACTAGAAGAACCAGAATTATCTGATTCTGAACTAGAGAAGATGCGTCGCAAATTGGAAGGATTGTTGTAATTTGTCATTAGTCATTAGTCATTGGTGAGCCAGTGCGGTCTTGGGGGTTTCCACGCCACTTGCCTCACTTGGGGAGACCCCAAGTGAGGCAAGTGGCTCCCTATGAGCAACTGGTGTTCGCCCCTGGGTGCCGGAGGCATCACCCGAAGGGTCATTGGTCATTAGCCATTGGTCACTTGACTAATGACATAGACGAGACGCTCAAAGGGCAGCTTTCCGTAGCGTAGGACAAAGGACAAAGGACAAGGGACAAAGGACAGAGGACAAATGACAAATTTGCAGGAACGCGGACATCTTTTAACTGAGATGATAAATCCTAACAGTCTTGACTTAGACCAGCTCAGTTCTCTGGAATTGGTGGAGCTGTTTAATAGCGAAGATCAAAACGCAGTTGCGGCGGTTGCGGCGGCGAAAATTGAGTTGGCACAAGCAATTGAGCGTACCGCAGAGCGTTTGCGCCACGGTGGACGGCTATTTTATATCGGTGCGGGTACAAGTGGCAGGTTAGGGGTGTTAGATGCTGCTGAGTGTCCACCTACTTTTTGTACGCCTCCAGAGTTGGTACAGGGGATTATTGCTGGTGGTGCGGGGGCGCTGGTACGCAGTTCTGAAGATTTAGAAGACAGTATCGAAGATGGTGAGGCGGCGATCGCCCAAAGACACATTACCCAACTAGATGTAGTCGTTGGCATTACTGCTGGTGGGACAACACCTTATGTCCACGGTGCCCTTCATGCTGCTCGTCAACGGGGAGCCACTACTATTTTTATCGCCTGTGTTCCGGCTGAACAAGTTAGCTTTGATGCCGATATTGACATTCGCCTATTGACAGGGCCAGAAATAATCGCCGGATCAACTCGCCTAAAAGCAGGGACAGCCACGAAGTTAGCTTTAAATGTCCTTTCTACTGGGGTGATGGTCAAGTTAGGTAAAGTTTATGGCAATCGCATGGTAGATGTGGCAGTCACAAATCAAAAGTTACGCGATCGCGCTTTGCGAATTTTACAAGACCTCACAGGTTTAAGTCGGGAAGCTGCTGGTTTTTTACTAGAACGTAGTGGCAAGTGGGTTAAGCTAGCGCTATTGATGCACTGGACTGGTTTAGAAAAAGACGAGGGCGATCGGCTTCTTTCAGAACACCAAAGTAATCTCAGAGCAGCTGTTATCAGCTATCAAAACCACAACCAATCTGAAAGAAATTTTCCTAAATAAACCACGTCTACTTTGAGAACCAGAGTTTTTAAAAGTAGTGGTAGCATCTTGCTCACTGCTGGTAGTAGTGGGCAAAATGCCATGCTACTCCAACTTTCAAAATGGATGAAGTTTAAATCTTTATATAGGACTAGTACCGCGTAGGTTGGGTGGAGCGGAGCGCAACCCAACTGATTATCGTAAATTAAAGGGTTTAAGACCCCTACATCTACATATAGCACCCATTTCAGTCGGGGTTTAAATCCCCGTCTGAAATGTCTTTAATTTTGAATTTTGAATTTTGAATTGTTAACAGGATGTTGGGTTACGCAAAGCCTCCAACGCCACTTGCTACAACGCGGGAAACCCGCGCAACGCAGTGGCTCCCCAAGCGACAATTTTTTTTGCAACATTAAAGCCATGACAGGCTACTACAAGACTACCGAGATTTTTTCAGAAATCAAATATGATTCCTATATATAGCTGCTACTTGCCTCAGTAGCACGCCTTTTTTTCAGAAGAATATTCCTTAGAAAAGTTCAGTGAAACTGATATATATTAAGAAATATAAATTTAAATAAATATTTTTATCATTTATTGCCAATCTCAATAACTAAAGCAAGAATATCTGGAGACTGCTAATGATTTTTTAAATAAAACTTCAGGACTTATACGGATTGAATTCAGTATGAAAATTATTACAATATTAAATTAATACTAAATTCATCATCATCTGGGCTATAGGAACCCACTAGAGTGATGAAAGATTAGCAGAAAAAGTATCCCAATAAGAAACTCTGTACTAAACGACTTAGTTACTGGCAAAGTTTTTTCTATCTTCCCATCTTCCTTGCTTGAGATCATCTTGATTTAGCCTGCTATATACCAAATGTATTTGTAGTTATTGATATGTCTGCTGACCACTATCTAATGTGAGTTTTTCAAAGGTTGGCTTTTTAATAAAAGGAACAAACTATGCCCCACCGGGAAGTAATTTCAAATAATCTAGTAAATGAATTTCAAACTTGTACTCAGCTGCAATATAATGGCAAATTAAATATTAAGAGTTCAAAAGGCAGCCAATGGACTTTTTACTATCGGCTGGGACGAATAGTTTGGGCAACAGGGGGAACTCATCCCTTCCGACGCTGGCGTAGACATATGGCTCAAAATTGTCCCCAGATTGATGTTGATAAGTTGCAGTTGCGTTTGCAAGACCTATCAATCGATTACTGGGATTATCGCCTTTTAGAAGTCTTGTACAAAAGGCAGAAAATCCAGAGGGAACAGATTAACTCTATTGTCGATAACACAATAGCAGAAATATTATTTGACGTAGCTATGCAAGGAAATTTTGCTTCTATAAGTTGCAATCGCAGCCAAGAAGTTATCTTAGAAGCACCAATGAGCTTCACAAGTACAGAAATGTCGGTAAAGCAGATGCAAGAATCGTGGAAAATTTGGTCAGAAGCTGGTTTAGCAAATTTTTCTCCTGACTTGGCACCATTTCTGCGGCGACCAGAAATACTCCAGAAGATGGTAAGTCCATTTGTCTATAAAAACTTTGTCAATTTAATCAACGGTAAATTTACTCTGCAAGATTTAGCTGTGAAAATGAAGCAGGGTATACTACCACTCACCCGTTCGTTGGTTCCCTATATCCTTAAAGGAATTATTGAATTGATGGAAGTGCCTGACTTGCCTTTGTCAGTTACTGAAGTCAACAATAACTCTACCACTACACATCTAAAGAAGCGGACTGCTCCCCTAATAGCTTGTGTCGATGATAGCCCCCAGGTATGTAAAATGCTAGAGGATATTATCACTTCCAATGGATTGAGGTTTGTCAAGATTCAAGATGCTGTACAAGCTCTACCAACCCTCATTCAGGAGAAACCAGACCTGATTTTCTTGGATTTGATTATGCCAGTTGCTAGTGGTTATGAAATTTGCACTCAGTTGCGACGAATATCTACCTTTGCTAACACACCAATCATTATATTAACAGGCAATGATGGTTTTTTAGATAGAGTTCGTGCCAAGGTAGTCGGTTCTACAGATTTTCTCACTAAACCCGTAGTAAATGATAAGGTGATGGCTATAGTACGTAAATATTTACCTACACCGAGTGTATCCATCGACAAGAATAAACCTAATTTAGAGGTTTGTAATTAGGGGGAATTAGAGGCTAAGTAAGTGGGCGATCATCAATAATACTGTGTTATATTATACCACATAAAATTAATTAAAGGCTTATAGTAAGGGCTAAAGCTCTTACTATAAGCCTTTATTATTCACGACCACTTACTTATTTATAAACAAAATATTAAGTGTAGGGTGTGTTAAACGAGAGTACGGCACTAAAAGCCTGGAATGGTGCTGTACACTTGTCTAACACACCCTACAAGGCTACTTAAATTTTTTCAAAAACAATTTACAATTCCTATATTAAGTTATGTTGAGTACGTATTTTCTCTGAGGTTGATACGTAAAGATTGAATCAAAATTAGACAAATACAAAAAATTTGTATTTATACCAGTCCTATTTTAGTTGTGAAATAGTGGTTAGGGCAAAGGGGTTAGGGGCTAGTCCCTTCCATGTCTTTGTTCATGAATCATTTAGGATTTGGATGTCTAATTTGTTTACACTTTGAGAAAAATTTAACGAGTAATTGCGATGAATACTGTTTTAGTTGTTGAAGATGGCTTAACAGATATGGAAATAGTCAGCCGTTACTTGCAACAGGCAGGTTATTCTGTGATTAGCGCCACAAGTAGTGAAGAGGCTCAAGACAAAATAGATAAAAATAAGCCAGACCTAATATTACTCGACGTAATTTTACCGGGTAAAAGTGGCTTTGAAATTTGCCGAGAACTGAAAAGCAATCCCGACACTAGCAAAATACCTGTAGTTTTTTGCTCTACTAAAAATACTGATGTAGATAAAATTTGGGGTAATATGTTGGGCGCTGATGGTTATCTATCCAAACCGATTGAACGAGAGGAATTACTGGTAATTTTGAACAGATTGATTAATAAGTAAGAATGCAATAAATAAACAGTCAATAAAAGTCGCCACTTCTAAATTAAATAATAACTACAAATAGTGGCTAAAAATAAATCATCAACGACAAAGGATTAATAACTTTGGAAACCAAGGAAAAGTTTTTGAGTTTTAATTTGGGAATAAGTGATACAGCCGTAATTTCGTTACAACACATCACAGAAGTTTTGCAAGTATCATTACCAGAGATATGTGGCGTTCCTGAGATGCCTAGTAGCGTCTTGGGTATTTATAACTGGCGCGGTGAAATGCTTTGGTTGGTAGATTTAGAGGCAATGTTAGGTTATCCTCCAATTTCCCAAGGAGCAAATTTACTTTCAATAATGATGGGGATTGTTCTGGAAAACAAGGGTAAGTATTTGGGACTCTTGGTGCGACAACTTATCGATATTGAATGGCTGGATACTAAGCAAATGAAACCCGCAACTACTGAATTATTTTATCTTAAAAGCTCACCTTTCTTACAGGGATACTTTATTAATGATTTGGAGGAGATGATTTTTAATTTAGATGCCATAACGATTATCCAAGCTCCGATGTGGGGGATTCATAATTGAAGATTTAGTAATGGGTGATTAGGCAATTTTGACAGTTACTAATCCTTAATCACCAAATGCCCGAGTATTCTTTCCTGCCAAATATCAAGTTATTACCAATCACAATTCTTGAGGTTAATCAAATGACATTTTTGTATAAAAATAGCCAGGAAAATGAGAGTATAATCTCGGACGTAGAAAACATTAATGGTGACGCGAGTATAGCGAATATTGCCAGTAATGAAATATCTTTATTAAAAGCGATCGCTCAGGAATTTAAAAGTTGGCGGCGACAGTTACAAGACATCGCAACTCATATGCGCCAAGCTCCAGACATTGATACACTACTCAAAATTACTGTAGCGCAAATTAGAGAAAAGATTGGCTGCGATCGCACCTTAATTTATCACTTTACTTCCCTAGAATCAGGTAATGTTTTAGCAGAATCCAGAACACTAGGTTGGACACCGACTTTAGGCGAAAATATTCCCGGAATTATTTTTGGCTTATATAGTAGTAAAGACTATATAGAACCTGTAGTTATTGATGATATCAATCAGATTCAAGTTACCCCTTATCAAAAGCAGCTGCTAGATAAATTTCAAATTAAAGCTAGTTTGAGTTTACCGATTGTAGTGGAAGGTAAAGTATGGGGGTTACTGGCAGTAAATAATTGCCAATCAACGCGGCACTGGCAAGAGGTAGAAATTAGTCTTCTATCTCAAATTACAACAGAATTCACCTACAAATTACAGAGCTTTGAATTTCACAAAGAACTACAAAATCAAGCACAGGCAAAGAAATCAGTAGCTAAAGTCATCGATAAAATTCTCCACGTATCAAATATCGATAAGATTTTCCAAACAACCACTCAAGAAGTACGTCAATTACTAAAATGCGATCGCGTAGGTGTTTATCGCTTCAAACCTGACTGGAGTGGCGAGTTTATCGCGGAGACAGTGGGTAATGGTTGGATAAAAATGGTCGGCCCTGATTTTAAAATGGTCTGGGAAGATAGCCACTTACAAGAAACTCAAGGAGGACGTTATGCCAAGGGTGAAACCTTTGTGGTCAATGACATTTATCAAATGGGTCATGCTCAATGTCACATTGATATTTTAGAGCAGTTTGAAATGAAGGCTTACATCATTGCGCCAATATTCAGTGGAGAGAAATTATGGGGCTTGCTGGCAGCTTATCAAAATTCTGGGCCGCGTGATTGGCAATCTTGGGAAGAAAGCTTTTTAACTCAGATTGGCTTGCAATTTGGTGTGGCCATATCACAAAGAGAATATGTCGAAGAAGTGCAGAGGAAATCTGATCAACTAGCTCAGATACTTGAACAAGAGAAAGCTTTAACCAAGATAGTCGATCGTATCCGACAAACCTTAGATGTCGATAATGTCTTCAAAATAACCACTCAAGAAGTACGGCAATTACTAAAATGCGATCGCGTCATGGTTTTTCGCTTCAATCCCGACTGGAGTGGTGAATTTGTCGCTGAGTCAGTGGTTAGTAATTCGATAAAACTAGTAGGCCCTGATATTAAAACCGTCTGGGCAGATAGCTACATACAAGAAAATAAAGGGGGTCGATATGTCCAAGGTGAAAGCTTTATCGCTAATGACATCCATGAGGTAGGTCATTCTTCCTGCCATGTTGACATGTTAGAGCAGTTGGAAATTAGAGCTTATGTGATTGTACCTGTATTTTCTGGAGAAAAATTGTGGGGATTATTAGCAGTTTATCAAAACTTTATCGCTCGTGATTGGCAACCTTGGGAAGTCAGCTTTTTGATTCAAATTGGCTCTCAATTTGGTGTAGCTGTATCACAGGCAGAATATCTTGAACAAGTGCGAATTCGATCTGCACAACTAGCTCAGTTAGCAGATCAAGAGAAAGCTTTCACTAAGATAGTCAACCGCATCCGCCAATCTTTAGATGTAGATAGCGTCTTCAAAACAACCACTCAAGAAGTGCGTCAATCACTAAAATGCGATCGCGTCGCCGTCTATCGCTTTAACCCTGACTGGGGTGGCGAATTTGTATCTGAGTCTGTGGGTAATAGTTGGACAAAACTGGTAGTCTCTGATATTAAAACCGTTTTAGACGATACTTACTTGCAAGAAACTCAGGGAGGTAGGTATGTCGGAGGTGAAAACTCTGTTGTTAATGACATCTATCAAATAGGGCTTGCTCCCTGCCACATTGAGATTTTAGAGCAGTTTGAAGCCAAAGCTTACATAATTGTTCCTATATTCTTCGGGGATAAATTGTGGGGCTTGCTGGGAGCGTATCAAAATTCTGGTTCTCGTGAATGGCAAAGCTGGGAAGTTAACTTTTTGGTTCAGACTAGCTTGCAATTTAGCCTAGCTAAATCACAGATAGACTATTTAGAATTAGTTCGTGTGAAATCTAATAAACTAGCTCAGATAGCGGAACAAGAGAAAGCTCTTACCAAGATCAGTAACCGCATCCGGCAATCTTTAGATGTAGAAGAAATCTTCAAAATAACCACTCAAGAAGTACGGCAATTATTGCGATGCGATCGCGTCTCTGTGTATCGCTTCAATGCTGACTGGAGTGGCGAATTTGTGTCTGAGTCAGTAGGTCAGAGTTGGGTAAAACTGGTAGGCCCGGATATCAAAACTGTCTGGGAAGATACCCACTTACAAGAAACTCAGGGAGGTCGATATGCCCAAGGGGAAAACTTTGTTGTAAATGACATTTATCAGGTAGGTCATTCTACTTGCCACATTGAAATTTTAGAGCAATTTGAAGTCAAAGCTTATGTAATTGTTCCTGTATTTGCTGGTGAACAATTGTGGGGTTTGCTGGCAGCTTATCAAAATTCGGGAACTCGTGATTGGGACGAATCCCAAGTCAGTTTGTTAGCACGCATTGGCAGTCAGTTAGGGCTGACATTACAACAGACCGAATATTTGCAACAAGTACAAGCGCAGTCAGTAGAATTAGCAAAAGCAGCAGAACGAGAAAAGGCAGCCAAAGAGTTACTACAACAACGGTCTATTCAACTCTTAATGGCTCTTAGACCCGCTCTCACCGGCGACTTAACAGTACGCGCACCGATTACAGAAGACGAGCTAGGCACGATCGCTGATGCTTACAATAGTACTCTGCAAGCACTGCGACAAATCGTTATTCAGGTACAGGGGGCTGCTCAACAAGTTGCCCAAACTTCTAGCAATAGCGACGCTTCACTGGCAGGATTGACCAATCTAGCACAACAACAATCTGAGGAAATTACCGCAGCTTTAGGCGAAATTCAACTGATGGTGGACTCTACTCAAGCTGTTGTGGCAAATGCTGAATTGGTGCAACTAGCAGTGCAACAAGCCAATCAAACTGTAGAGTCTGGTGATACTGCCATGAACCTGACTGTCAAAGCAATTCAAGGAATTCGTGAAACCGTTGCTCAAACCAGCAAAAAGATTAAACGCCTCAGTGAATCCTCGCAAAAAATCTCCAAAGTGGTGAATTTGATTGGTAATTTTGCCACACAGACAAACGTCTTGGCTTTGAATGCAGCCATTGAAGCCACCCGTGCTGGTGAATATGGCAAAGGCTTTGCAGTTGTAGCTGATGAAGTCCGTTCTTTATCTCGCCAGTCAGCAGCAGCCAGCATCGAAATTGAAAAATTAGTCCAAGAGATTCAAGCAGAAACCGGAGAGGTTGCGGTAGCGATGGAAACTGGCATTCAACAGGTGGTAGAAGGTACAAATCTTGTCAATGACACTCGCCAAAACTTAAATGCGATCGTTTCTGCAACTGCCGAAATTAGTCAGCTAATCGAGCGAATTACCGCAGCGACTCAAAAGCAAATGACGCAATCTGTAACAGTAACTAAATCAATGCAAGATGTAGCAGGAATTGCTAATAAAACTTTTGCTGAATCTCAAGAAATTGCTAGTGTGTTCCAAGATTTATCAGGGATGGCAAAAGACTTATTAACAACTGCTGGTAAGTTTAAAGTCAACTGAATAGGGAGTGGGGAGTGGGGAGTGGGGAGTGGGGAATTACGCCTGATGTGAATTAAAAAATCCTATTTTCCCATAAGGGTTTCCAGGCTTGGACAAAACCATCATTTTGGAATCATCAAGGAAACTGAAAGGTTTTCAACTCTCAATTTACATCTAATGTGAATTTCAATCTTCCCCATTCCCCATTCCCCATTCCCCATTCCCCATTCCCCATTCCCCACTCCCCATTCCCCACTTATGATCACAGATAAAGAAATTCGCGAACAAGGATACATCTACTTTCTGGCTGAAGCCCCGGAATTAGTCAAAATTATTGAACAAGAACTATTTAGCTTATCGGAAGGTTACAGCATTGCCAAAGTTCACAATTTAATGCGGGCTACTCATACACTTAAAGGTGGAGCCGCTAATGTTGGGCTAGAAGTAATTAAGATGATAGCCCATTTTTTAGAAGATGTATTTAAGGCTCTATATAATCCAAAAGTGGTAATTGATGCCGAATTACAAACACTTTTGTTACAAGGTTATGAGTGTCTGAGCATAGCATTAAATACCGAGCTAATAGGCAGTACTGTTAATGATGATGAACTCCTCCATCGAGCAACTTCAGTGTTTGCACAGTTGCAAGAAAAACTGGGGGATGCATTTGGCGCTGAATCTCATATTCCCAGTTCTGAAGAATTGGGATTTGATATTGTGCAGTCCGTTTTTGAAGTTGGTGTAGAACAACGTCTAAACACTATTGCTGACGCTGTTAACAATCCACCAAATAGCGACGAATTTATTGAGTTTTTACAGTCTCAAGCTGAGGTGTTTTTCGGCTTGGCAGAATCTCTAAATTTACCTGGATTGGGAGAAATTGCCCAAACAATTCTGTCAGCGCTGCAAGCAAATCCCACCCAGGTGCAGCAAATTGCAGAAATTGCCCTTGCAGATTTGCAACAAGCACAAAAATTAGTATTAGAAGGCGATCGCACTTCTGGTGGAGAACCTTCTCCAGGTTTGCGAAAACTCACGACAGTGGGAAATAATCAGTTATCTGGAGAATTGGAAAATAATTCATCTGTTGGCACATCTATCATCAATGAAGAACAATTTTACCAGTTTATCACTACATCTGATAACAATAAAAACCAACCTGTCAACCCAACAACTGCCAAGTTTTATTTAAAAGTAATTCACTACATTTTTGGCTGGTTTAATCACCAGATGGAAATACCAGAGCCAGAACTCAGTTTGACTTTACTGGTTCCCACATTAGAAAGAATAAGTCTACTTAATTATATTGAAAACTGGCAGAAAAAGTTTCTTGATTTTGTCCAAGATGAAGGAGATAGTCAAAGTCTTTGTATTTATCGACGTGGGATCATCTTAATCATCCTATTTGCAGTTGCAAAATTTGAATATTCTGTTAACCCATCTGAGAGCTACCTCTTCGTAATTAAAATATTACAAAAGCAAATTCATACATTAGCACAAGAATATAAAAATTATCCTCCTATCACTGGCAAAGAGAAGAATTGGCTTGATAGTCCAAAGTTACAAACACTGTTAGTTTTTAAAGAAATATCTAAATCGGTATCTCCTCAAGCAACTGATAACTTACTAGAAGCAATATGGGGAGAAGAAACTAGCGAAAACCTTGCTGCTGAAGTGGTGACGAGCCAGACTGATGATTCTTCAGAAAAGCTTGATTCATTAACTGTCAGTGAGCCGTTAATTTCTGAAACAACTATTGAAGTCATGCCTGATTTAGCTACACAAATCAATAAAGAAATAGAAGATAAATCACAGTATGTTCAAACTAAAAATTTGCGCCAACCTTCATTTATTCGAGTAGATACAGAGAGACTGCAACACCTCAATTATCTAGCAGGAGAATTGCTGATTTACCAAAAACGGCGTAGTTTGCAAGATGAACAAGTCAAAGAAATAATTGAGCAATTAGTACAGCAACTCACTAGACACCAAACTACTTTAAATGAATTACGTGATTTACCATTACAAATACAAAATATTAGTTCAGAACAAACGCAAGATTTTGCCGTGAATTTTGACTCTCTAGAAATGGATGTATATACAGAATTCCATATGAGGTTGCATGAAACCATAGAAGAGACACTACAACTACAAGAAACCACAGAGTCTCTTGACTTGCTCGTGACACAAGCTGCTCAAATTAGTGACAAACAAGAGAATTTAACTCTTAATATTATAGATAGCTTAGTAGAAGCACGAATGTCGCCTTTGGGCAATATCCTGAATCGCTTTCCCCACATGGTAAATAAGTTGGGGAATGTTTATGCCAAACTTGTAGAATTGAAACTTACTGGTACTGCGGTGCTAGTGGATAAAGCGATCGCAGAAAAGCTCTACGATCCTTTATTACACTTAGTACGTAATGCTTTTGACCACGGTATTGAAACTCCACAAATTCGCCAAGAGCATGGTAAACCAGAACAAGGTTTAATCGAAATCTCCGCCTATCATCAGGGTAGCCAAACTGTTATCGAAGTTCGGGATGATGGTCAGGGATTGAATTTAGACAGAATTCGCAGAAAAGCTGTTGAATTTCATCCCATACAAACTGGAGAAAAAACTAGAAGCTCTGCTTCTAATCTAGCTGATCCTGAACTTTTAGATTTGATATTTTCGCCTGGATTTTCTACTGCTAATCAAGTGAGCGAAATCTCTGGACGCGGTATGGGTTTAGATATTGTGCGTACTCAGATGCACGCACTTAATGGTTCAATTTCAGTTGAATCCTTCCCCAAGCAAGGAACAATATTCATACTCAAAATTCCTTTTTCTATGACTACAGAAAAATTAATGCTAGTTCAAGCCAAAGGTGTTGTTTATGGTCTTATTCTGGACAGTATCGAAAAAATATTGATTCCCTCTGAACCACAGATTAAAGAAATTGAAGGTAAAAAAATCTTGCATTGGGGTACAGACAATGATGAGACTATGGTCAGCATTCGTCAACTTTCAAACTTGATTGATTATAATGGTTCATTCTTTAATAGTGCTACTCCATACAACACATCAAATACTCACGACCCAAGCATAGCGAAAAATCCGGTGCTTTTGCTACGACGAAATCAGGCAATGTTTGCTTTAGAAGTTGACCAAATAATTGGTGAACAAGAACTGGTAATTAGACCTTTAGGAAATGCGATCGCACCGCCAAAATACATTTATGGTTGTAGTAGTTTAGCCAATGGTAATCTCATCTTAGTGATTGATGCTTCATTGCTGGTTGAGTCTAGCGAGATCCACCAAACAACACTTGATATCAGGGCGCTACCAATAGCTTCTTCGTCAAATAAAAAAGCCTTGCCGATATCGGGACACAATTTTTCATCTACACCATTACTTACTGCATCGACTTCCACAACAACTATAGAAACCCAACCCAGTTATTCTCAAGTACCAGATAATAAATCACTAAAAGTTGTTTTAGTGGTAGATGACGCAATTAGTCTCCGGCAAACTCTCTCTCTAACTCTGCAAAAATTTGGCTATCAAGTAATACAAGCTCAAAATGGTATAGAAGCTCTAGAAAAGTTGCAGTTACATCCAGAAATACAAGTTGTTATCTCCGATTTAGAGATGCCACGAATGAATGGTTTTGAGTTGTTGAGCAATTTCCGTCAATACCCCAATTTAGCAAAAATACCTGTAGTGATTCTCACTTCTCGCAGCGCTGAAAAACACCGCCAGCTTGCCCAAGAATTGGGTGCAAAGGCTTACTTGACCAAGCCTTATTTAGAGCATGAGTTTCTTTCTACAATTCAGGGGTTAATTAACGGTAATACCAATGATTCTAAGCATTTACTCGTGGTGACAAATCATTGAGAATTCGTAATTCGTAATTCGTAATTCGTAATTACGAATTACCAGGTAGATTATTTGGATCTACACCTAGAGAGCGTAAATACTGCGCTAACTGTTCAGCTCTTTGCCGTTCTTGTTCAGCCCCCGATCGCTGCTCTTGTGCTTGTTCTGCATCTGTCAAATAGCGGTTTCCTTGCAGATCATACCAACATAAAAACTCCTGTTGTATCCCGGCAATTACAGCTTGGTGTCGCCCAATACCTAACGCCACCTCTGGCATCAAATAGGGTTCACCTATTTGTAGTTGGTAGTTTCCATCTATCAACTTATACACTTCAAAGGGTTGATGTTGGTCGCGTCGCCAAAACTCCGGGTTATAAATTACGTAGTACAATACACCGAGTTTTCTGTATATATCTAGCTTCTCCTCGTATTGACCTCCTGGGGTGTGGGATACCATTTCTAATGTGAATATTGGAACTATCCCATTTTCTTCCCAAACCGCGTAACTTTTGCGTGATTTACCACCCTTTTTTCGTTCTACTCCCACACTCAAAAAAGCATCTGGCACTACAGGTACTCTGGGATTTACTCCTGTGGTGTGATAGACTCCCATATCTACTCCGAAGTACCAATCCATGCGATTTGCCCAAATGGAGTTGAGTAGGAAAAGTAAAATGTTGGGCAAAAAGTTTTGGTCTTCGTTATCCACTGGCGTATCGTCTGAACAGGGAAGTTCATCAGTAGTTGGTAACGCATTTTTGAGAGCAGGTGAGAGCATAACCGTTGTCTCGCTGGCGTTTGATGACTTTATTATAAGTGAGTGACGAAAAGTTTAGCGTTTGGGTGTAGTTTCACCAAACTTAATCAAAAGTGCGATCGCAATACTAACAAGCAAAATTAACGTCATACTCAAAGCTGAACCAAATCCCCAATTTTGGGTTGCTCCCAGAAACTGGTTATAAACTAACCGCGCCGCCGTCATACTAGAAGCACCACCAAGTAATTCTGGATCGACAAAATCCCCCAAACCTGTGATGAATACAAGCATGGAAGCAGCCGCAATTCCCGGAAAAATTTGCGGTACGGTTACTTGCCAAAAAGTTTCCACCGGATTTGCACCTAAATCAGCTGCTGCTTCTAGCAAGCGCTTGTCTAGCTTTTCGAGAGAAGCATATAAAATCAAAACCATATAGGGTAACAAGCTGTAACTCATGCCAATAAATACAGCTTGACTTTGGTTAAGTAATTCCAAAGTAGGCAAGCCGAAATTGCTGAGTAAACTGTTGAATAAACCAGTAGGACGAAGAATCGTAATCCAAGCATAAGAGCGAAGTAATGAGGAAGTCCACAAAGGTAATATAAAACCTAATAGCAGCAAATTCCGCCAACGTTGCGGCGCTATCTGAGCAATCCAATAAGCGACCGGGAAGCCCAAAATTAAACAAATGATGGTGGTGCCAAACGCAAAAAATAGCGATCGCACGATTACTTGCAAGTAAAGAGGGTCAAATATTCGGATGTAGTTTTTGAATCCGTTGGGATTAACCAAATCTCCCGGTCGAATGTCTGCAACTAAACTTAACTCCAAAATTATCAAACTTGGCAGCACCAACAAAAGTAATAACCAAATCCCCGATGGTGCAAGTAATACCAAAGGTTGGAGCCAATTTCCTCGCAGGCGATGCGATTCTTCTATTTTGGAAATCTCATTTTTTTCAAAATTCATAAACTCCCCACTCCCCTACAGACGCGATTAATCGCGTCTCTACCTACTCCCTAACTATTTTAGCTGCTAGTTAATTGAGTCCAATAACGATCGTAAACATCTTCAAATTTTCCTACAGGACTAACACGTTCACAATTTGCTAAAACTGACTCTGAGGGAAACAAATTAGCGTTCTTCTGGATGATTTTTGGCAATTGCTCAAATCCAGCACTATTAGGTGTAGAAATACTCAGGCGTTGACTGATTTGGGCTGCTAATTCTGGTTGCAGAATCATGTTAATCCAAGCATAAGCTCCAGCCTGGTTGGGGGCTGTTTTGGGAATAACAATAGTGTCTGTCCATAATGAAGAACCACTGCGGGGAATTACATATTTTAGTTTAGGGTTTTCTTGAGAGATTTTCACCGCATCTGCTGAATAACACATTGCCAATAGTAAATCTCCTGCCAGAATTTGATTTTGCCAAGCATCAGTGTCAAAACGTGCGATCGCAGGTTTTAGCAGCTTCAATTTTTCATAAGCTTGTTTGATTTGTTGTTCATTTTTTGAGTTGTAAGAATAACCTAGCATCCGTAACGTTGCACCCATCACTTCTCGAACATCATTGAGCAAAGTCATCTGCTGACTAAGTTGCTTTTGATTTTGCCAAAGATAATCCCAGTCTTGTGGTGCATCTTTGATTTTTTCGGAATTGTAAAGGAAACCTGTTGTCCCCCAGTTAAAAGGGATACTATATCGGTTATTGGGGTCATAACTAGGATTCTGAAACCGGGGGAATAAATTCTCTAAACCGATTAAGCGATCGTGATTTATTTCTGTTAACAAACCTTTGCTTACCATCTTCTGCACCATGTAATCGGATGGGTAGATGATGCTGTAAGTGCCACCACCTCCAGCTTGTAACTTAGCCAGCATGACATCATTGGAATCATACACATCCGCTAGCACTTTCATGCCAGTTTGGGTGCTAAAAGTTTTCAGTAATTGGTTGTCAGTATATTGCGTCCAGGTAAAGATATAAAGTTGGTCACGTTGACCATTGGGATTAGAATTAGCACGTACTTCAGCCAGCCTCCAGCCACAACCAGCTAAAGATAAGCTAGAAAGCGCTGCCACCCCTTTGAAAAATTGGCGTCTGTTAGTCATTAAGATTACGGGATACCTCGTAGCCCCTGGTGTGACTTTTCGGAGTAAATGTGTCATTCTTCACACTTACTATCAAAATGTTACATCACACACAGCATTTTTCCTGACACAAGGGTTGGTGAAAACGATCGCCTGCTTGCAGACTATCCCTTATTTCATCAAACTCCCTCAACGAGATCCCTGCATCGAACGAGTTTTTCATCATCTGGGTATCAGTGGGACATTGACATCCACCCCGCCGTGAACGGTCGGGGATTCCTAAGACTCACGACTTAGGTTTCTGCTTCTTTCCCTTACGGGTATTTTGCAACTGCCCTTTAGAGATATCTCTATCGGGTCTTATGTTCGCTCCACAGACAAGCCAGCGCGGTCTTGGGGGTTTCCCCCATGAGTGACTGGCGCTGAAACTGCGAGTCCCGCAGCCAAAATGTTCTTAATAGTACAATTAATTAAAGCACTGACCGTGAACGGCGGGGTTTTAAACCCATTTTCTTGATAAACCAGAAGTTTTTACAGATGAAATTATGTAGATTTTGACTATATGGCTTAAACTAGTAGGTTTATCATCATATTTCTTATAGCTTCAATCAAACATCCTCTTATGCTGTTCGCAAGAAAGCCAAACAAGTTTGTAGAGAATTGCGGCACAAAGTAGTTAAATATGTTGTTAAACATTTGTAAACTGTTAGCAGCCGAGTAGCCGCGTGTCACATCTTGTTAAGGAATTATCATGAGACAACTTGTTATCGTTGAGCGCGTATGCCTGATTGGTCATATCGTGTCTAAAGCCTTTGGACTAGTAGGGATGCTACTGGTCATACCTAATGCCGAAATAATTTTAAACTTATCGCAGGTTGGAGAAACTGCCATGCAGTTAAGTATGGCAGGTGGTGGTGTAGTTGATATCATCTTGGGGACAATAGCTGTCTCTATTTATGCCTACCGGACGTTGGGATTAGGAACTTGGTTAGCATTTATGCTGCCGGCTGTGTTTATCTCTTTGGGGAGTGAACTACTGGGAACCAGCACGGGTTTTCCATTTGGTGATTATAGTTACTTGAGTGGCTTGGGTTATAAGATTGGAGGGCTAGTTCCTTTCACAATTCCTTTATCTTGGTTCTATGTTGGGCTGTCGTCTTACTTAATTGCGAGAACTGGTTTGAAAGTGGCTCAAAAACCCAGTTGGGGACGCCATATTGCGGCTATAGCCGTTGGTGCTTTGCTCTTCACTTGCTGGGATTTTGCCCTTGAACCAGCTATGAGTCAATCTTCTCTGCCCTTCTGGTATTGGGAACAACCAGGAGCTTTCTTTGGGACACCTTACCAGAATTATGCCGGTTGGTTTGGCACTAGCGCCCTGTTTATGAGTGTGGCAGGATTATTGTGGAGAAATACATCGATTAAATTAGAGCGATCGCAACTCAATCTACCCTTAGTCGTTTATTTAACTAACTTTGCCTTCGCCGCCGGACTAAGCTTGGCCTCTGGGTTCTCCATCCCTGTGTTGCTCGGCTTATCGCTAGGTGTGACTCCCGCCGTGGCGCTGTGGTTAAGCAGTTCAACCACACCCACGCAAGTTGCTGTTGAACCAGCAACCAAAGAAGTATCAGTAGGAAAGGTTGAAGTTGCCTTGAAATAAGTTTAGAAATTAGGGAGTGGGGAGTGGGTAGAGACGCGATTAATCGCGTCTGTAGCAAGTAGGGGAGTGGGGGACAAGGGGACAAAGAGAATAACCAATGCCCCATGCCCAATGCCCAATGCCCCATGCCCAATGCCCAATGACAAATGACAAATGACTAATGACTAATGACAACGCTTTGATAGTAGAAAGCGCCATCTCCTTTTTATTGCTACTTATCCAAGTACCAGCAACGGCGATTCTGTTTTCGCGCCTGCTAAAGGGGCCAAGACGCCTTGGGCCAATAGAACCGCAACAGCCGACGCCGGAGCTTTTGGGTAGGGTTAGTGTCGTCGTTCCCACATTGAACGAGGCGCTTCGCATTAGCCCTCTGTTAGCTGGTTTAAGTCAGCAAAGCTACGAGATTCGGGAAATAATTGTTGTAGACAGCAAATCTGGTGATGGCACTCCCGACTTGGTAAAAGCGATACAGCAGAAAGATCCGCGCTTTCGCCTGATGACAGATGACCCCTTACCCTCTGGTTGGGTAGGCCGTCCTTGGGCGTTGCATAACGGTTTTCTATATAGTTCTGAGGCTAGTCAGTGGTTTCTCGGACTGGATGCTGATATCCAACCGCATCCGGGTTTAGTTGCTGGTTTGGTCAAGACCGCCGAAGCACAAGGTTATGATCTAGTTTCCCTTTCGCCCCAGTTCATCCTTAAATATCCTGGCGAGTGCTGGCTACAACCGGCTTTGTTGATGACTCTGCTTTACCGATTTGACCCCGCCGGGATTAATACAGAGCAGCCAGAACGGGTGATGGCAAATGGGCAGTGTTTTTTGTGTCGTCGCTCCGTTTTAGCTGCTGTGGGTGGTTATAGCAGTGCGAGTGGTTCTTTTTGTGATGATGTCACTTTGGCACGGAATATTGCTGCTCAAGGGTATAAAGTGGGCTTTTTAGATGGCGCAAAGGTGCTGAAGGTACGGATGTATGAAGGGGCGATGGAGACGTGGAAGGAATGGGGGCGGAGTCTCGACCTCAAAGATGCAACTTCTCGTTCTCAATTGTGGGGAGATTTATGGCTACTCACATCTGTTCAGGGTCTACCCCTTTTAATTGTCCTCACTTTTTTGTTAATTTCTCCCCCACTCTCCTACTTGCTACAGACGCGATTAATCGCGTCTCTACCCACTCCCCCACTTCTTCTGCTGGGACTGAATTTATTTCTCGTGGTGATTCGCTTTGCTATGCTGATAGCGATCGCACCTTCCTACGATCGCAAAACCGCTAAAGGCCGCTGGTTATTCTGGCTTTCCCCTTTAGCTGATCCCTTAGCTGTGCTGCGAATCTTCTTATCTGCGTTCCGCACGCCACGCGAGTGGCGAGGACGCAAGTATAGTGTAAAAGAGGGGGAGTAGGGAGTGGTGAGTGGTGAGTGAGCGAAATTCCCTACTCCCTACCCCCTCACTCCTCTTCACCTCCTATTTGATCCCCGCGTTCCAGTTCCCAAAGAATTTGATTTCCTTCACGGCGTACCCGTGATACTATCCAGTTTCGCCAGCGCCATTGATCTCCCCGACTGGTAACAGCGCTGGCGTGGACATCCATCAAGTCTGCTAACTCAGAACTGGTGATTAAGTAACCTTTTTCAGAAATTTCGTCAGCGATACGCAGAGTTTCGACCAAGCTGCGGAGTTGCAAAACCCTAATTTCTGACGGTTTTTCATCGATTGCGATCGCACTTGGCCCAGTTGATGGTTCCATAACAGTTATTTCTGGTGCAGAAGTACTGACTTCTGGTGTAGTTTGGTTAATTATTCTAGAGTTTTTGTCATCATCAGCGACTTTTGCTACATTTAGTTCGCTGAAATTAGGTAAAGAGTTGTCAAAATCTGTGGGAGATAATTGTTGTAGCGAAGGGATTTTGCCACTGGCATAGGTGCGAGCGATCGCATCACAACGTTCGTTACCTATGTTACCAGAATGTCCTCTGACGTGTTGCCATTTTACCTGTTGGGTATTGAGTTCGTCGAGAGTTTCTAAAAGGTCTTGGTTTTGGACGGGTTTACCATCTGACTTTTTCCAACCTTTCTTTTTCCAGCCTTTCACCCACTTGGTAACGCAGTTAATCAGGTATTCGCTATCGGTATGAAGCGTGATGGGTTGAACTTGTTGAGATGTTTGCAGGAATTGTAAGGCGGCGATCGCCGCTTGCATTTCCATTTTATTATTAGTGGTATGAGGTGATGCATCGCCCATTTCGTGGATTGAGCCATCGCTGAAGTAGACGACAACACCCCAACCGCCAGGACCAGGGTTCCCGGTGCAAGCACCATCGGTGTATATGCTTTGAATTGTGGGTTGAGTGGACATGGTTAAGGTATCGAACCGCAAAGGACGCTAAGGACGCTAAGGGAAGAGTTATTAACGGCGAAAGCGCAGGCTAATAAAGATTAGCACAGCAAAGAAGACACCGATACCTACACTCCACCCAAAAACTTCAGCCCGAAAGCGGAGATGTTGTTGATAATCATTCGGCTGGGCGAGAATTACGGCGGAGGCTATTTGGCTGGTTGCGAGTCCAACACCTGCGATCGCTATACTAGTATTCAGGGTGCGATCGCTTTTGGTTTGCTCTAAGTCGATAATACCTTGGATAGTATTATTCAGATTTTGCAGTAAGGTTAATCCAGGGCTGAGAATGGCATAATCTGCTTCTACTTGTCGCTGATATTTTTTGGCATAGATTTCACTCTCGCTAAACTCTTTGAGAAATTTTAAGTCACTACTTGTATATTTTGCCTGGATGTCTGCTAAATGAGATTTATAATTTTCTAAGTTTAATTGAATTGTGCGGCTTTGATTTTCTAGATAGTTTAAGGCAATCGTGTAGTCTGATAAGTTGATTAAATTATTTGTCAGACTTGCTTGTAGTTTGCTTAATTTTCGGCTATTGGTTTGTAATAGCTTTGGTAACTCGCTTGTCTGCTGAATCGATGGTTGAATTTCGATATACTCTTTTTTGAGAATCTGTTTTTGATAGCGACTTTGATAGTATGACCAAACTACTTTGTGACGGTATTGCCATAGGCGCAGAAAATCATAATATACACTTTGTACCTGCTTGCTCATCTCATCTGGTGAAATATGTTCGGGAAACAACCAGATTAAGATGTGATATCTTGATTTTCTAAACTCATCCCAAAATTCTTTACCATTTACGCCTAAATTTTGTGGACAATACCACAATTCAAAAATCGTTCCTTCTTCTAACTTACCTTTGCCAATAAAATCTCGTTGCCATTTGTAATCGCTGACAATTTTGGTGTAGCATTCTTTGGCTATTTCTTCAATTTCTGCCTCAGTTTTAGTGCTGGTTAGTTTTCCCCAAAGTAACCAAGTTTGTCCAATTGTGCCTGTTTGCTGAGATAGGCGATTAGTAATTTCTTCTTTGAGTTTCCCAAAAGGTGCATCGTCGATATCTTGAGGAACATAATTAGGTTTACCGTTAGCATCAAGTTTACCAGAATAATCAACTTGGAGTGCATAAGTATCACCCATTTGCAGTGGATAGTAATAGCCATTTAGGGGTGATGAAAAATCTCTAGTTTGGGCTTTTTCGAGCAACTCAATTACATCTTCACCATTATCTTTATGCTTCAAGAATTCTCTGTACTTTTCTTGAAAACTTGTTTCGTCTAAATCGCCATATATTTTGCGACAAAAATCTTCACAATTCTTGTTTAATTTTGTCTCATCTTCTCCTAAACCATCTTTTAAATCGTAGAGGAATAAATCAATACTGGGATAAATAATCTTTTCAGCCATTTCCTATTCTGCCATTAATGTAATCTCGAACCCTTTCCAGCAGATTTGGTTCTACAGCTTTTTTAGCAGCAGATACCGAATTATCATTACTAAAAACATTAATTGCTGCGTTCGTCAATTCCCTAGTGGGTTCAGTTGGTAAAGGCAGAGGTTTTAAACCTTTATTTAGTACGTTCGCCAACATTTTTGTCAATTGTAGCAAGTTCTGTTTGATAAACTTCATCTAAAGGTAGATAACTTGCAGCGATCGCATCCAAATTGCCGATATTATTTGGATCGATTATTAGGGCTTTGCTGATGTCATTTAGCTGAGTTTGGATATTGTCTGGCAAAGGTTCATCTAATTGTGTAAGACCAGTAAGGAAGGCTGTCAGAGTAATTATGTTGTTAGGTTTCATAGGGATTTTTTTAGACGCATTTATTAATTTCTCAGGCAAAGGCACAAAGAATAAATTTTATCTACCAGTAATTGTGAAAGCTGCCCAATAGTAGGGATGTTGAAAATCTTTATGTTTCTTTTGTGCTAACTCCATTTGACTAATTTGATAGAGTTTTTTTCTGATAAAAGGGCGGAGAGTGGTTTCATCTGATGGTAACTTAGCCAAGATTACTTGATAAATTCTTTCGAGTTGACTAAATATTAAATTACGTAACCATTTTGTTGCTTTCTTGAGGGCAACTGCTGGCGATTTACCTTTCTTTATTTGCCAGTAAAAGTAAATCATCAAAAAACTACTAGCATCGTCAGTCACAGTCCACAATGTACTAACAACATCGGTAACACCCTGATAGAGAAAGGCACTGACTAAACCAACATATTCAGAAGTGATAGTTTGGTTGCTAGTGATGGCAGTTTCACAAGAAGAAAGGCTAACTAATTGATATCCTCTGAGGTTCTCAATATTGCAAATTTCCTCTAAAGTCAGAAACTCTTTACCGCTAAGAGCCAAAGCAGATTGTTTAGGATTATGGAAATCATAGATGCTATGTCCTGTAAAGTGAAAAATACTGTAACTATTTTTTAGGACTGCTTTAAGTGTGGTATTCGTCGCGGTTTCTCCATAAATTCGCTTCGGCGTAGGGTTTTGGAATAGCTGGGTAATAGCAGCAGATTCAATTTCTGCATGAGGCAAAATAGGAAAACCTTCACTGTCGGGATGTTCTACACTCAATAGAGGCAATTCACTAATTGCTCCGAGATTTGTTTGCTTTAAGTTTTGTAAGGTAATACCTATTTGGGCGCTAGGTAAATAGGTGATGGTGAAGTTATCTGTAAATATTGCATGGAGTGGTAAGCGGTGCAAATCACGATGAGGAATGAGAATTAAGTTTGTGATGCCGTTTAATTGCTCTTGAATAGCGGAAATATAGAGGATATTTTTCAACTCCTCAAGTTTA
The DNA here is from genome assembly GCF_036917755.1 of Nostoc sp. Classification (GTDB taxonomy): domain Bacteria; phylum Cyanobacteriota; class Cyanobacteriia; order Cyanobacteriales; family Nostocaceae; genus Nostoc. The sequence continues at coordinate 25,857 of NZ_JBALFC010000145.1, read as the reverse complement.
CCTGGCATCAACTGTCGCCAAAGTTGGTTTTTGTGGCTTTGTTCGTCTTTTGCCTTGTCTCGATAATTCGTATATTGTTCATTCCAATTTTTCACCCAGCCTTCAAAATCTTGTAAGCGTTGCGCCTGAGTTACAAACTCGGTTTCTTCCAAGACAATCGGCGATCGCGCGTTGTGTTTTAGGATGAAGGTGTGTAAGGCGTAAGAACTCAGATGCCAATAAACAATAGCAGTTGAGGGATTAAGCAGTTGTTGCATTTCTGAATAACTGAGAGATGAACTTTCATCACTCCATCCATCCAAAAGCCAACGCAAGCAAGTATTTTTACCTGCTTCTGCTAATTCAATCGCTTGCAACAAATCTCCAGATTGCACAGCTAAATCAACAGTTAACTGCTGAATCCAGGCAAATTTTAGAGCTAGTTGTTTTTTACTTTTATCAGAGCGATTTGGTTCATTTAATAAGCGCCGCAACAAATCAGTACCCTGTCGTTGGAGTTCTGTGGCTTCGGCTGTTTCCCCCAAATCCAACTGCACGCGAATTAAGTTTCGCAAAAGCTCTAAGTGCAACTCAGGAAAATCTGTTGCTGTAAGAGTTTGCAGTGCCTTTTTGTAGCTGGTCACAGCTTTGCGCCAAAAATAGCGGGCGTTGTAATTTCCTCGCCCTCGGAAGTAATGAGCATCACCTATGCTTTGATGCAATTTTCCCCAACCTTCTGGGTGCGTGTCTTGGGGGCAATGCTTCAACCCTTCTTCATAGCTTGCCAATTTACCCTCGTAGCCACGCTTGTTTAAATCGGGATTGTTAAATTTTAAACCGAGGTTGGCTGCTGTTGCACTAGGTAAAGTAAATGTGAAAAATAAATCTGTCCTCTCTCCAGTTGCGTTTCCCGCCGCAATTCCCCGGCTAATCCAAGCTAAGTGAAAGTCGGGTTTGATTTTGAGGGCGTTGTCCCAAGATGCGATCGCATCTTGGGACAACGCCCTAAATCATCCAGCGCATAACCCCGGTTGAGCCAAGTTTCGTGAAAATCGGGTTTAATTTTGAGGGCATTGTCATAAGATGCGATCGCTTGTTCAAATTTCCCTAAATTACGCAGCGCCACACCCCGGTTGTTCCAAACGTTGTGGTCGTCGGGTTTAATTTTGAGGGCATTGTCGTAAGATGCGATGCGATCGCTTGTTCAGATTTCCCTAAATTACGCAGCGCCACACCCCGGTTGTTCCAAACTTTGTGGTCGTCGGGTTTGATTTTGATGGCTTTGTCGTAAGATGCGATCGCTTGTTCAAATCGCCCTAAATCATCCAGCACCACACCCCGTTTGTCCCAAGCTTCGTGGTCGTCGGGTTTGATTTTGATGGCTTTGTCGAAGGATGCGATCGCTTGTTCAAATTCCCTTAAATTAGCCAGCGCTATACCCCGGTTGTTCCAAGCTTCGTGGTCGTCGGGTTTGATGTTGAGGGCACTGTCGAAGGATGCGATCGCTTCTTCAAATTGCCCTAAATTATCCAGCATCACACCCCGGATGTACCAAGCTTGGTGGAAGTCGGGTTTGATTTTGAGGGCATTGTCAAAAGATGCGATCACTTCTTCAAATTGCCCTAATTTACGCAGCGCATGACCCCGGTTGTTCCAAGCTTCGTGGTAATCGGGTTTGATTTTGAGGGCACTGTCATAAGATGCGATCGCTTCTTCATGTTGCCCTAAATTACTCAGCCCCGCACCCCGGTTGTTCCAAGTTTCGTGGTAATCGGGTTTGATTTTGAGGGCACTGTCATAAGATGCGATCGCTTCTTCATGTTGCCCTAATTTATACAGCGCCACACCCCGGTTGTTCCAAGCTTCGTGGTAGTCCGGTTTGATTTTGAGGGCACTGTCATAAGATGCGATCGCTTCTTCATGTTGCCCTAAATTACTCAGCGCCACACCCCGGTTGTACCAAACTTGGTGTAAGTCAGACTTGAACTCTAAAGCTTTGTGGAAAGATGCGATCGCTTCTTCATATCGCTGCAAGTGATCGCATAAGACAATACCCTTGTGATTCCAAGCTTTAGAAAAATCAGGTTTCAATTTTAAGGCGTTGTCGTAGGATACGATCGCTCGCTCATATTGCCCTAAATTATCCAGTGCTAAACCCCGGTAGAACCAAGCTTGGTAGTCGTCAGGTTTGAATTTGAGGGCATTGTCATACGATGCGATCGCACCTACAAAATCTCCTGCCATATATTGTTCATTGCTTTGGTTAAGCCAGATTTCCTCTTCTTCCTCCGTGTCCTCTGCGCCTCTGCGGTTTGTTTCTCCTCCCTCCAACCGCCTCCCAATATCATAAGCAACAATACTAACTTCCCCAATACTCAACTCACCCAGTCGCACCATCCGCTTTGCTAACTCATCATTCGGTGTAGGTAAAGCTAACAATCTTTCGCCAAAACCCTGCAACCACTCCACCAAATTAGCTTCATTGATGCGGTTTGCAGCCAAGAAACCTTTTGCCCCTCCTCTACTCAAGCCATCATTGACTTCTGTCAACAACTGGAGAAACAACGATTCATACTCCGCACCTGTTAGCTGTTTCGGTGGTTCTACTTTTGTCTGTTCCCTCAAGGGACGAGTCTGCTTGTCGCCAAATAAACGCTGAAAAGACCTCTTGAGCCACCGCCAAAGCCGCTTGAGCATTTGCCGCAACCATGTATTGCTTTTGTAGTGTATTTTAGCAATTTTATGGCTGTAATTTTTGTAACCCAATACAATGGCATTGTTAGCCGATGCAATGGCATTGTTAGTTGATGCAATGGCATTGTCAGTTGATGCAATGGCATTGTTAGCCGATGCAATGGCATTGTCAGTTGATGCAATGGCATTGTTAGCCGATGCAATAACAATGCAGAAGGTTGCGTTTAAATAGCACCAGGCGACTGGAAGTCGCGGCTACACAGACAAAACCCGCCTTCGCGGGTTGGAAAGCATTGTTCGTTAGTCCGCGTTCGCGTAGCGTTCCGCAAGAAAGGCGAACTTAGTTTGTGCAGTCACGATTTCTAATCGCTAGAGCTACACATACGTTTTAAATCTTGTAAAACTGCGGCGGCTGATTGATAGCGATCGCTAAAATGATAGCAAACCATTTTATCTAAAATTACCGCTAATTCTTCGCTGACTGGCACTGTTTCCCGCCACATCACATTACCCGTTTCTGGATCTGGGTGGAGTTCTTGCGGTGGTATCCCAGTTATGGCTTGAATGCCAATCATTCCTAAAGCGTAAATGTCACTGCATAAGCGGGGATGACCGGCAAATTGTTCTGGAGGCGCATAACCCCGCGTCCCGATGGCTACTGTCGCTAATTCTGTTTGCTCACTACTTGGCGGCTGCATCAATTTTACAGCACCAAAGTCAATCAACACCAGCCGATTATCTTGAGCGCATCTAATAATATTAGTCGGTTTGATATCACGATGAATTACTCGATGCTGGTGAATAAATTCTAGAACTTCTAAAACTTGTTTGAGCATCTCCATGACAAATGATTCATTTTGCACATTTTGCCCAGGTGGTAATTCTTCACTTAGAGTATGTCCCTCGATATATTCTTGAATTAAATAGAATTCTTGGTCATCTTCAAAATAAGCAAGTAGTTCAGGAATTTGATGATGTTTACCCAAAGATTCTAAAATTTCAGCTTCACTATTAAATAACCTGCGAGCAACTTGCAAAAATCGTGTATCTTGACGAGCTGGCATTAACTTTTTCACTACACAAATCGGATTACCCGGTCGTTGAGTATCCTGTGCTAAATAAGTGCGACCAAATCCACCTGCACCGAGAGTTCTAGAAATTTTGTAGCGTCCACTCAAAAGCAAATCACCAGATTTTATTTCTGGTGAATCAATTGGGGGAAGAAAATCAAGATAGGAATCGGGAAGTGCTGTTTTATCTTCTAAGAGTACATTTAATTGGGCGATCGCTTCTTGTTGTTTTTCAACTTGCAGAATAATCACCTGAGTTTGCCACTGATTTTGGTAGCTAGTATAAGCAATCACACAGATACTACTAATCACCAAAGCAAGGGCAGAAGGAATTAATGGCACCCATCCGGCTTGCAAAAACAAAGCAACGCAGATTCCCACTAAGCCAAGTAGAGTTATCGCCACTACCACAAGCAAAAGCAACGGATTTTGCCACCGCCATGCTAAAATACTACCTAAAAGCGACCAGCCCCACACCCAAATAAGTTCCGCCCAGTCGGGCCAGTACCAAATTAGCGATCGCCCATCCAACACTGTACTGATCAGTTGACTTGCTATCTGTGCATGAATAAACAGAGCAGGCATTCTGGCTGGTTGATCTGGTAAAGCGCTGTAGGGCGTATAAAAGCCACCTGGAGCTAGATTAGCTGCCGTAGTGCCAATAATTACAAGACGGTCTTTGACTAAATTGGGATTGACTTGACCACTGAGGACTTGTGAGAGGGTTACTTGGTCGGCGAAGCTGTTGGGGTCACGGTAATTTAATAATATTTGATAGCCATTTGCATCCAGATGTTGATAACTACCAGAATTAGCTTGTAAACGTGGGAAGAGGGTTTTACCTAACTGAAACTCTCCTTTGTTGGTGAACTGGTATTCAATGCCTTGTTTTTCCAGATAATTAATTGCAATTAGGGCACCAAATGCAAACGATGTTGTACATTTTTTGTCTGTAGAGTTAGCAAATAATAAACTTCGGCGAAGAATTTGGTCGTTTTCATTATCAGTAACCACATCGCTAAAGCCAACATTATCTATAGGAAAATTGGGTGGCGGTGGAATTTCATCTCTACCCAAGCTACTGAACAAACAGGTGCTAATAATGTTATCTTGATTTTGGAGATTAGCTGCTAAATTGTCGTCTTCTGGTAGGAAAACATATAAGCCAACAATTCGCGGTTGATAAGACTCTATTTTCTTTAACAGCTGATTGATTCTACGATCTGATAGAGTCCATTTCTCTCGTTTGAGATCCTCATCAGTGATTTTTACCAGCAAAATCCGCCGATCGGGTGGTTGTGCTGGACGCGATCGCAACATCTGGTCATAAACTCTCAACTCCCAAGGCTGCAACCATTTGAGTTCCCGAACTCCCCAGATAAAGGCGGTGACTCCTACACTAGTAACCAAAATAGTTTGCAGCCAGCTTTTGCTCTTGTCAGTTTTACGATAATCCTGAAATTTGACAAAGGGGACACGAAGTTTTTCTAATAGTCCACTAATCACGGCGTTGCGACGGTAGCCTGAATTGGGTAGATGTTGCAGGCGTAAAAGTTAATTTTCAGACTCTAGGTTAAAAGCTAATTAACCTGAACTTCTATTAATGTAGCAATTTACTCGCTGATTATTGGTGTATAGCACTATGCAGCTAATCATCTGCTTCAGATATTTGAGGATCTTCAACAGGACTGGCAATTGGCAAAGAAATAGGATTAGTTGATGGAGTTAGTGAATCTAACTGGGGTTGTTCAACTAATGCTTCGATGCTTGAATCAGCGAAATATGAGCTAAAAATCTGATCATAGTTAGAAGCAACAGCTAAAAAAGCGCCACCCAAAATATAGATAGGTAATGGTAGATTAAATTTTTGCAACCAGTCAAACAGTTCCGCCAAAGCAAACAGCACCAAAAAGCAGGCAAGCCAAACCTTCATATTTTCATCCCCTGGATTGAAACAACTCTATTATTAGCTTAAATAGCTTGGATAATAGTTGATGTAGTACATAATCACCTACCTACAACTTCTATAACCCTAGATAGATGCAGTCAAAGTGATAGTATCTGCTATAGCAATCCTATCTGATTTCTGAAAATTCCAAGGCTCAGATCCCCGACTTCTCTAAGAAGTCGGGGATCTGATTGTTCACGAATGATTTAGGATTGCTATCAGACTCATGCTGAGAACCCCCGGCTAACTGAGGAGCCGTCAATCTTGAAAATCTATAATTTGTAATTGAGGACTAAGCCTACCTGTTGTTTAAGGTGTTCCAAAATGAAGTTACGAGCCACCTTAAGAGATAAATTTCTTTGGATTTGATACCAGTTTTCAATTAACTAGACAAGGGGCTTAACAAGCGGCTTGAGCAACTTGTTAAGCCCCTTATTGAAGCAGTACAGCCAGCCAAGTTAATAGCTGAATAAACCTGCTTCTACCTGTTTACCGTTACTTGATATTAGCAGGTGTGATGGCTTGATATTGTAGAGTAGGAAGAATCGCTTGTTTGATATCTATCTTACGCGAGATGACTTTTTGTGCAAAATAAAAATCAGCAACGCTCTGCTGTTGGGCAATGATCGCAGGTGTGAGTCTTCTCAATCTATAAGCACTACGGCGTACCACCTTTTCTACAATTGATACATCTAATTTCAGATCAGGAGCTAACTGGTTGGCAATTATAGTTGGGTTTTTTTCAGCAAATTCTCCTGCCGTCTCTGCTTCCTCTAAAAACACTTGCACCAATGCCGGATTTTGGGTGACAAATGAACGCCTGCCAAGATAAAATCCGCCTAGAGTGTTAATTCCGGCTGCATTTCTCAAAATCCGAATCGGAGTAGTATTAGTACTTTGCACAACAGCTAAGAACGGATCGCCACCCACCCAGGCATCAGCCTTGCCTTGAAGAAAGGCGTCGCGGGCTTGAGATGGAGTCAAAGCAACGATTTGAATATCGCTAATTTTTAACCCTACCTCTTGTAAAGCTTTTGCTAGTAAATACTGTGCATTCGACCCTACCTGAAAAGCAATTTTCTTACCTTTAAGATCCGCTACTTTCTTAATGGGAGAATTAGCTTTCACTACAATACCTTGGTTTGTCCCATCGGTAGGCGTGCGTCCAGCAATATAGACAAATTGAGGGGCGCCTGGGATTGTGGCTTGGGAAAATATTGGAGGTGTTTCTCCGACACTACCGATATCCACCTTACCTGCATTCAGCGCTTCTATCAATTGCGGCCCTGCTGCAAATGGCCCAACCCAATTCACAGTTACACCCAATGCTTTGAAACGTGGCTCAACAGATTTTCTGGCTTTGACAATATCACCAGAACTTTGATAGGCCAAGTTAATTACTTTGGCGTTTGTTTGCGCTTGGGTGCTTTGCATAAGGCTACCCGCAAAGGGAGATAATAAAGCAACCAGTCCTAGTGCTGAATATTGGACAATACGCTTTAAAACTGTGCGGCGTTGTGGTTGAAATGGCTTGTTCATCAGTTGTGATTTTCCTCGTAAGTTTTAGCTTTTAAGTTGTAACCCATATTCTGCACTTCAAAATGTATTCTATGAATAATTCAAAAATAATTACCAATAATAGTCATGTTATTAAATATTAATACTGACGATTATTAGTAGTTGGGCTATGCTTGTGGTTAGATTGCGTAGGCGCAGCCTGCACTAGGCATCGCTATATTTGCTAATCTTCATATATTACAAAATGAATTGCGGAATGTGGGTTGTAAGTCTTACTTTCAAAAGCAAGTAAGATAATTGGAAGTTGTTCTGTCAACCTCCTAGAACACCAATTTAGTATTAAAACTTGAGATTGCATTAATTCAACAAATCTCTTTTTGGTTTTAGTAAATTGGTATTCTAGTTGGTTTGAAAAAACTTAGCGATCTTTTTAGGTATTTCTAAAATGATTCGCATTTATTAAAAAATCAAGTCTGGAGATTTGTAAAAAGTGGCTTTTCCTCAATTAGGCTTGTTTAGCATGAAGGATTTAAAGGGATTCAGATTTGGTATTGGAAAACTATTTCCTAGTCCCCAGTCTTCATATCTGATTATTTTCTACTTTTCACTTATAAGTGTTGGTGGAGTAATAGCTGCATATTCTTTGGGTGTAAGCAAAGCTTCTTGAACATCAATCTTTTTGGGTAATATTTTTTCCTTATAAAATAAATCTGCAACACTTTGTTGAGCTTTCATTAATTCTGGAGTAATTCCTTTAAGTCGATAATTAGCGCGTCCAGAAATTATTTCTTGAATGGGGAGATCAATTTTAAGTACCGGTGCTATTAGTTTGGCTACCTCTTTACGATTTGCTTCTGCCCATTGACCGTTTTTATCAATCTCTTCTAGAATAATCCGAAGTAATTCGGGATTTTCCTTAGCAAACTGGCGTGTTCCTACATAATATCCACCTGGAGTACCAATATTTGTAGCATCTCTCAGCACACGCGCACCGTGGAGTTTTTCCACTAAAGCTAAGTGAGGATCACCAGTCACCCAAACTGGAATAGTGCCCTGAATAAATGCACCACGGGCTTCGACATTGGGCATACTCAAGACTTGAATATCACTGTATTTCAAGCCGACTTCTTCTAAAGCTTTGATGATAAAATAGTGAGAAGCAGAACCTTTTTGAAAGACAACTTTTTGTCCTTTAATATCAGCTAAAGTCTTAATTGGAGAACCTTTAGGAACTGCGATCGCACTACCTTTACCTGAAGTAGCAGTAATTCGTCTACCAGCAAGATAGACGATTTTCGCACCAGCAGCTTGAGCAAAAATGGGAGGAGTTTCTCCAACTGAGCCAATATCAATTTTGTCCACATTCATCGCTTCCATTAGTTGCGGCCCTTGAGCAAATTGTGCCCACTCAACTTTCACACCCAAGGGTTCCAAACGTTTTTCTAAAACTCTCGTCACCCTAACTAAATCACCAGAGCTTTGATAGCCAATTCGCAGCACTTTTGTTTTAAAAGTTATAGTCTTTGCTCCGGCTGGATCTGCTTTAGGATCAGTTCCTGTATTTGTATTAGATACAGTTGATGTACAACTGATTAAAGTAGTAGATAAAACTAGAAAACCAGGCATTACAAATAAGGCTAATTTACCGATTATTGTTGTCTGAGCTTTCACAAAATTATTAAACATTTTTGCACCTCAAATTTTGATTAACTACTGATATAGAAACATCAGCTAACAACGTAAACTCTCAATTTTTTTAAAGTTGATTACAATTACAGCAGATTTCTGAATTCTGACTGGAGACGCTCCGCCTCCAGTCAGAATTCAGAAATAAAACAGGCTTTATACCTGGCTTTGAGACGAATCGTTGTGTACTTTTCCTTGATATCTGCTGTATTTAGTTATTAGATTTAATGGAATCAGGTGTGAATGCTGCATATTCTTCTGGAGTAAGCACTCCATCTTTGACATTAACCTTTTTTGCTAGACAAGTTGAGGCTCTGCAAAGATTTGAAAAATGCCATAACATTTTTTGTCTATTGAAATTTAAGAATTTTCGTCGCGGCGTTTTTAATGCGTGATCACAACTATCAATTCCAGTCTAAATTTTATCGGATTTGTTCTTTAAATAAAGTATTCATCAACACTAGTTTTAAAATAAAAAAATAATACTTTTAGTTGCTTATCTTTTTATTTTTATCAGCATATAATGTTAAAATTAGACAAGTTTTATTAGGTTTTTATTTATTTATATAAAGATAACTATAGCAATCCTATTTGATTTGTGAGAATTGCAGCCCGCAGATCCCCGATTTCTTTGAGAAGTCGGGGATCTTGTTTTTCACGAATGATTCAGTATTGCTATAAAGCCTAAAAGGGACGACTACCTGCAAGGCTAACCCGCTTCAATACTCGTCGCTCATTTGGATCGAATGCTTGACGGTAATGCAAGGTAGCTTGATTATCCCAGTAGACAATATCACCTACAGACCATTTATGTTGGTAGTAGAATCGGGGCTGATTCAAATGCTGACGCAACTGTTCAATCAGTTTAGATCCTTCTTCCGGCTCTAGCCCGACAATTTCCACTTCCGTAGCAATATCTAAATAAAGATGCTTTTTACCACTCTCTGGATGTGTCCTAACTAAAGGATGGGGAAAGATCGGACTTATTAAAGGAATACTCTTATCTAAACGATACAAAGAGCGGGGTGCATTCCGGTCTTGCAAAAATGGGTTGTAGGTAATTAACTGTAAATCTGCAATTCGTTCTTTGGTGGTTTCATCTAACGCCTCATAGGCCAAATTGGTATTTAACCAATAAGTATCTCCACCTTGAGACGGTATTTCCAAGGCATAAAGAAGCGAACCACTAGATGGGGTGGGAGTCCATTTGTGATCAGAATGGAAAGTGAGTTCTCCAGTGCCGGTATAGCCACCATCGACATTGGAAATCGGAATCACCACCGGAGTTTCTCCTGGTTTAGAAGCCAATACTGGAGTCTGGTCAGATGGTACAAAGAGTGCGCCAAAGTATAACGAAAAGTGCAAAAGTTCTTGATCAGAAAGCTTTTGGTCTTTGAAGATCAAGATATGGCGATCGCGCAGAGCTTCTTTAAGTTGTAAGATAACTTCAGGTGCAATCGGTTGGCTGGCATCAAGATCGGTAACTATCGCTCCCAAAGGCGCATCAATAGACCTAATTTTAACTTTTCTTAAAGTCGAGGTAGACATAACATTTTCCTGTGTTTTAGTTTGTTTCTTATTGGAGATAACTACTTATTCGCTAACACATCTGAAGGAGTAATTTTGGCGTACTCTTCAGGTGTCAAAAACCCGTCTCTAACATTCACCTTTTTGGGGATAAGTCCTAAGCTGTACCACTTGTCTGCAACTTCCTGTTGCTTGATGATCACTTTCTCGGTAATTGGTACCAGCCCATAATCATATTTATCATGCATTATTTCTAAAGTCGGTGGATCTAACTGAGTTACAGGAGCAAGCAGTTGTGCTACTTCTTTGGGATGATCCTTAGTCCAGATTTCTGCCTTTTCTAGCTCTTCTAGAAACACTTTGATAACGTCAGGATGAGCCTGATAAAACTGGCGTGAGGTTGAGTAAAAGTTGCCAGTATCTCGCAACTTACCACCATCTGCTAAAACACGAGCTATTTTCTTTTGTTCATTTCTGGTAGCGAATGGCTCCCAAATATACCAAGCATCCACCTTGTTCTGACTGAAGGCTGCATTTGCGTCTGCCGGTGCTAAAAAAACTGATTTGACATCACTCAGTTTCAGCCCCGCGTCTTCTAATGCCTTAACTAATAGGTAGTGACCGATGGAGGCTTTTTGGAAAGCCACTTTTTTGCCTTTCAAATCGGCAACACTTTTAATCGCAGAGTTTACAGGAACTAAAAGTGAAATTGCTTTACCACTGGGGTGTGTAGTAGCTAGATAAACAAGAGGCGCTCCTGCTGCTTGTGAAAATACAGGAGGTGATTCGGCTGTAGATGCGATATCCAGTCCATTTGCATTCAGAGCTTCTAACTGTTGTGGACCAGCCGCAAACTCAGCCCACTGCACTTTAAAACCCAGAGGCTCTAATCGCTTTTCCAAGGAACCCTGCTTTTCTAAAACTGCTAGAGCAGTAAGTTGTTTTGAACGTACAATCCGCACTACTTGCTTCTCAGTTGACTTTTCTGTAGTGCTAGATGAAGCTACTGATTCAGGGGAAGCTGCCGACTGCTGAGTGTTATTTTTGGCTTCACTACAACTCGATAAGGCCGTTGATAGCATTAAGCAGTAGCCCAGAGCAAACAACAAGGAACGACGTGTTGTTCTCTGGCTTTTCCTGAATTCAAACTTTCCTTTTAAAGCTGGCATGGGTTGTTTTATTTATTTCCCTCTAGGTGGTTAGAAAAATTATGATTAATTGCGATATAAAGAGCAAAAAATCTTATTTATTATTTTAATTTAAAAGGGCAATATTTTTTTTGTAGGTTTAAAAAATTGATTTATGAAATTAGATAAAAGAGTGGGTATTACCCACCCTGCAACGAATCGAGGAACTGAGAATTTAATAGTTAGGATGGCAAAATTTAGGAAGTGGAGCGAGAAAGGCTCACTCCAATATCGTGCTAGTGGGAGATTTAAATTTGTGAATGAAACTTTGTTTTGTTCGTATTCAATTTTGCTAGTGCTTCCAAGCGACTAGGATTGTAGCTTTGAGTTCTTCTGTAAAATGTCCAGACGGCTCAACTGCTAGTAGCGCTTCTCTGAGATCCTTTTCAAATACTGGAGCATTATCGCCATAGAAAATTTTGAGAGAGAAGGCTGTAGTGTATAAGTAACCGAGATAGCTATCGACAGTCCAAGATTTTTCAAATGGCACTTCATAGGTTTCTTGACGAGCAAAAGCCGAATTGCCAATTACGACATCATGGGGAGGATCGACTGGCTTACGAGTGCCTTGTCCTCGTTGTCCAGTCCGCCGCTCTTCACCTAACCATTTCTTCACTACTCCAACAGCAGCTTGTTTCCAAGGTAGATTGCTTTCCCAAGGGTTGTCACCAGTCTGAAGCAGTGCTAATCCACCATCATCAGTAAGCAATTCATAAAGGCGTTCAAGGACTAATTCGCGTTCCATCCAGTGGAAGGCTCTACCAATAGTGGCTAACTTAAATATCCCTAAACTAGAGTCAATTAACTCTGCTCCTTGTTCTAACCAAGTAATATTATTTGCTCCGACTGCTGCTGCTTGTCGTTTAGCTTCTGCAATCATTTCTGGATCGGGATCGATCGCCACAACTTCTTCAAATCTGGTTCGTAGACCAATTGAAATTAATCCTGGCCCAGTACCTAAATCAAGGAGTCGTCCTTGACCATTGAGATTAAATATTTCGGCTAGTTTGTCGAATACAACAGGTGGGTATTTGGTTCTATATTGAGCGTAGCCTTCAGCAGCTCCCTCAAATAAACTTGGGTCGTAGGTGGGAAGTGTTTTTAGTTGAGTCATATCAATTTTGGATTTTGGACTTCGACTTCGCTCAGTCGAACGATTTTAGATTTTGGATTTAGGTAAGTAAGGTGGAGATTAAAGAACACCCACCCTACAAGACAGCGAGTAGACAGCTTGAATATTGGGCATGGGGCATGGGGCATGGGGCATTGGGCATTGGGCATTGGGCATTGTTTATCCCCCTCATCTCCCTCATCTCCCTAAGAATATTGCGTGATGACGGGTAGCTGCTCGTTGAGTAACCAATCGCCGATCGCTCGCAATTTGTAGTCCACAGGATCATGAAGTGTAAAGGTTCGTAAGTCCCGCCAGTAACGGTCAAATCCATATTTGGTTGCTGTGGCGCGAGTTCCCGTAACTTCAAAGATGCGGTTGGTAATATCTATACCTACACGGGTAGCTAATGCCTTGGCTGCGGAAACTGCGATCGCTACTTCTCCCCTTTCTTGATGAGTAAGTTCTGCATCCTTGTCCCATGCTGCTTGCACCTTCTCGGCTGCTTGGTCAGCTAGAGCGATCGCAGCTTGAATTTCCACCCAAAAGTCGCCGTAATGATGCAGAATATATGGGTCTTGAGTAGCACTATCTACCCCTGATGTAATCCACGGTTGAGTAGTAGTTTTAGTGTACTCACGAGCGGCGGCGAAAGCTCCTTTAGTAATTCCCAGATAAACGTTGGTTTTTGTTAGCTGGGCAATAATACCAAGAAAAGTTGAGAAGGCACTATCAGGAGGATTTGCTGCCCCCAAAATCTCATCTTTCTCTACTAGAACATTGTTAAATGTATAACTACCGCTATCAGTGCGACGTTGCCCAATATTATCCCAATCTTGATTGGAAATTAACCCTTCCCTGTCTTTAGGAATTATGAATATAAAAGGCAATTCTACGCCATCTTCTAAAGCGGAGAATACCCGGAAATCTGCAACTGAAATACCCGTACCAAAGCTTTTAACACCATTAACACGAAAATTTTCGCCTTCTGGGTTAATTTTCAGCCTAGTATCCCGCGTATTTATGGCATTTGCCCAAAATAAGTTCTTCTTAGCAGTTTCTCTATAATATTTTTCTTTTTGGGCTGGTGTGCCGGAAACGTGACCCAAAGCTGTCAAATTGAGATGATTACCATATAACTGACCAATTGAACCATCTGCTTTTGATAGTTTTCTGACAATTTTTAAAGCATCAATCCAAGTTGCGCCAATGCCACCATATTGCTTGGGTACAATCAGTGATAACAAGCCACTCTCACGCAGTTTATTAATTTCTTCTTCTGGAATTCCGGCTTGGGCATCCCGTTCAACTGCGGATTTAGCAAGTTCCTTGGATAGAGAAGTTGCTAGGTCAATGTAGTCCTTTGGTTTTGTAATTTCTAGCACCATAATCAAATCATCCTTTTAGGGATTTCAAAGCAATAAATTATCCAAATAAACGAACCGCAGAGACGCAGAGAACGCAGAGAGAGGAGAAATAGAGAGGATTTTTGCGTCAGTTTTGGGATATTTTTTTAACTCTCATTTCTCTGTGTCCTCTGCGCCTCTGTGGTTCGTTATTTAAGAGAAATGTAGAGTGGGCAAAGCCCACGCTACAAGCGAACAGAGGAAATGGAACATGGAACGTTGCAAAGATGGGTATTGGGCATTGGATATGGGGCATAGTCATTCTTTCCCTACTCCCCATTCCCCATTCCCTATTTCCCAGCTAAATATTCGTTTGCGGCTTTCTCAACACCTGTACCCTTGAAGAAGTCTTGATTGAGACTGGTGTACAACTCCAAAGGATGGATTGAGAGGAAGTAGCGGAGGTCTTCTTCGGTAATGATTTCGTGTTCTGCCATTGAGTAAGCGTTGGCAGTAACGGCGGTGATATCTGGCACATCCCAGTGACCAGAATCAGAACCTAAGAATGCTTTAACGCGATCGCCAAAGGGATTAGCTGCACGATTAAAAGCTTGGCTTACACGGGTATCGTCTGATTCTGTACCGAAGTAGAAATGATTCAAGAAGCGATCGCGCACATCTTCTGGTTTCTCAATTCCTGCTAGTTCAAATTCATCAAGTTGGCCTGGATCTTCTGGAGCCAATAGTTGATGGTGGAATCCTAAACCATCACCAATTTTATCTAAGCGTCCATCTACAAGTTCGCCACCGTAACGAGTGTACAACTCTACTAATGCTTCCTTATCGATAATCGCAGGATTGTTATTTGTCAACAAATGTTGTTTGTTGCGGGTTTCCCAGTGCCAAATAATATCAGCGTATAGACTAGCACCCCAAGCTGAACCACCTTCTAAGAAGGCAAACTTTAATTGCGGGAAGCGACGAGTTACACCGCCGAAGAACAGCGATTTGCATAATGCTTCGGCTGCAAAGGCAAAGTGATTAATGTGATTATACTGGGCGTTGGTGACAGATCGCTGAGTTGTCCAACCTTGGCTAGAAGCGTGAGTTGTGGGTACAACTTTCAGTTCTACGCACTTAGCCCAGAATGGATCGTAATCATACTCGCTATCTAAGCCAAAGTTATCAATCCAAACCACTTCGTTAGCGACTTCTTTGCCATACTTCTCAAAAGCAGGAATTGGACGACGAACGTAACCGGGGATTTGAATCGCTTTGAGTCCGAGAACATTCACCGCATATTCCAACTCTTCAATCCCTTCTTCGGGAGTGTGCAGGGGAATTGCGGCAATCGGTGTTAAGCGATCGCTATAAGGGCGGAAAATGTCAGCATGGTAGGTGTTAACTGCCCGACAAACAGCCCGCCGCATTTCTTCATTACCGATATTCGGAGCCATCGTTGCCAAGTTGGGGTACACAACGGCAAAGTCTGTACCGGCTTCTTGCAAGCGCTCATGCAGCAACTTCGGTAAGCTAATCGTAGCTAAATTCAAAGTATTTTTTGTCGGACGACCCCACCAGTTAGGGCGATTGGTGCGATAAGCAAAACGTTCTTCCCAACTTTGCTTGTACCACTTAAAGCGGGAAGCTCCTGGTAAATTCTCTTTGAAACGTTCAACAAGTGCAGTTCCACCAACTTGCTCTAAATAATCCAAGACTGCTGGTTCAAATTCCTGGGTATGTACATCAGTGTCAATGATCGGATAACCAAGTTTTTCCCGAATCTGAGCAGACCTAGTTTTTTGTGGGCGGTCTAAAGCGATCGTCATGATAGTTTACCTCATCAAATGTTTATAGGCATTGGCAAAGAAGCGATAAATCGCCGTCAAGAATCAATCCTTTGTAGAGACGGCGATTTATCGCGTCTCTTTTGCAGCCAAAAATTCATCTGCGGTTTTCTCCACAGCCGTACCTTTGAAAAAGTCACGATTCAGACTGGTGTACAACTCCAAGGGATGAATTGATAGGAAATATTGCAAATCTTCTTCAGTGATAATCTTGCGTTCTACCATTGAATAGGTATTAGCAGCGATCGCAGTAATATCAGGTACGTCCCAGTGACCAGAATCGGAACCCAAAAAGGCTTTAACACGATCGCCATAAGGATTAGCTTTGCGGTTAAAAGCTTGAGCTACACGGGTATCATCTGATTCTGTCCCGAAGTAGAAATGATTCAAGAAGCGATCGCGGATATCCTCTGGCTTCGTAACTCCGGCGACGGCGAATTCATCCAAATCACCTGGTTCTAGGGGAGATACTAAGTCAGCGTGGAAACCTAAACCACTGCCTAGTTGATCCAAACGACCATGTACTAGTTCACCACCATAGCGGGTATATAGTTCTAGCAGTTCTTCATAATTAACATTGCCAGGATTGTTGTTTTCCACCAAATGGTCTTTATTTCGGGTATCCCAGTGCCAAATTAAATCGGTGTACAAACTAGCACCCCAAGCTGAACCTCCTTCTAAAAAGGCAAACTTGAGTGTGGGGAAGCGGTGAGTGACACCACCAAAGAATAGAGATTTACACAGTGCTTCCGCAGCTGATGCAAAGTGACCAATATGGTTGTATTGGTAATTGCTAATGGAACGCCGATTGATCCAGCCCATACCGGAAGAGTGGGTGGTGGGTACAACTTTCAGTTCTACGCACTTAGCCCAGAAGGGATCGTAATCATACTTACTATCCAAGCCAAAGGTATCAATCCAGATAGCTTCGTTGGCTACTTCTTCGCCATACTTCTCAAAGGCGGGAATCGGGCGGCGAATATGTCCGGGGATTTGAATTGCCTTGAGTCCCAGCACTTTCACCGCATATTCCAATTCTGCGATCGCCTCTTCGGGCGTATTCATGGGGATGGAAGCAATGGGTGTTAAGCGATCGCTATAAGGGCGGAAAATCTCAGCGTGATAAGTGTTAGCTGCACGACAAACAGCCCGCCGCATTTCTTCATTCCCAATGTGTGGTGCCATCGTTGCCAAGTTGGGGTATACAACGGCAAAGTCTGTCCCCGCTTCTTGTAAGCGTTCGTGCAGCAACTTCGGTAAGCTAATGGTAGCTAAATTTAAAGCGTCGTTAGTAGGACGAGTCCAGAAAGGAGGGCGGGCGGTGCGGTTAGCGCGGCGTTCATCCCAAGATTGCTTGAACCATTTAGAGCGTGATGCACCGGGTAAGTGTTCTTGAAAACGCTCTGCGATCGCAGTTCCAGCAACTTGCTCTAAATAGTCCAAGAATGCTGGGGGAAACTCTTGGGTATGTACATCGGTATCAATGATCGGATAACCCAGTTTTTCCCGAATTTGAGCAGACTTAGTTTTTTGTGGACGGTCTAGTGCAATAGTCATAGCATTTTACCTGGAGTTTTCAAATTGATTGGTCAGGAAGGAAGCAGCAAGCCTTTGAGCATATAAGTTGAGCCTTTGAGCCTGGGAGTTGAGCCTCTGAGCCTGGGAGTTGAGCTTCTGAGCCTGGGAGTTGAGCTTCTGAGCCTGGGAGTTGAGCCTTTGAGCATGGAAGTTGAGCCTCTGAGCATGGAAGTTGAGCCTCTGAGCATGGAAGTTGCACCTTTGAGCCTGGGAGTTGCACCTTTGAGCCTGGGAGTTGCGCCTTTGAAAAACTTAATTACAAAAATCTGTTTCTCTTGCTCAGAAAAGTTACTGATTTTTGCCTCCTCTGCTCCTCCTGCTTCCATATTTGGAATAGCAGATAAAATTCAATGCAGTTAAGTTAAACATTTCTTCCTTCTCTTCCCTCTCTTCCTTTGCGTCCTTTGCGTCCTTTGCGGTTCGTTAAAAGAAATTGACTTTGACAAAGAATTAAGCCTTAACCCAAGCGTATTGAGATAAAATTAACGCTGTTGTTTGTTCACAATCCAATCACTTAATTTAAAGTTCGACTTTGCTAAACCCTGTGAAACTAAAAAATTCTTAGTCCCCTCTACAAGTTTCACGCCCTCGGCTGGTAATGGTTCTTCTGATATCTGTTTGAGTGGTAACGATACTTTGATAATATCGATGGGATATTTAGTAATTTGGGCGTGATACTGATAATATTCTTCAGAATTAGCTTTTAAATCCTTAGCTGCTTCTGTCAAGATTCCGTTAAATTTATTTGGAAAATCAGGTTGTTTCGCCAAAAAGCTTTCAGTCGCTACAACTAATGATGTCCCTGACAAACCTTTATGATTCGCCGAAGAATCAATTACTGGAAACCCTTGTGATTTCAGAAAAGGCCCCAGATCACTTGAAGTTGCATAAGCTGCGACATCGCCACGTTCTAAAGCCGCTTTTGCCTCAGTAGTCATTAAGTGGACAACTTTTACATCCTTGGCAATTTTAGCTTCAGCTAACAGACCCAACAGGTATCGATGCATATAAGAGCCTTTTTGGGTAGCTATTTTCTGACCTTTAAGTTCAGCGAGCGATCGCGCGCCATTCTTTTTCGCCACTAACCACGCGGTTGTATTAAACTGAGTAATCCGCAGCAGTCGGGTTTCAACACCCCTAGCTCTCAGAACTATGGCTGGTGTATCGCCTAAAGAGCCAACATCTAATTGACCTGCGACAAGCGCCTCATTTAGATCCGGCCCGTTAGGAAACCTTGCAAAAGTAACGTTTTTAAATCCCGCTTTTTGCAACTCACGCTCTAATATCCCCTTCTTCTTTGCCCAACCAAGTGGCCCTGTAGGTTCTGAACTACCTACATAACCTATTCGTAGGGTAGAAATATTGTTAGATGCAGCTACAGCACTAGCATTACTGGCTTTATTGGCATCAATGGATTGAGCCGATTTAGTTTCGCCTTGGCTACACGCTGTAGTCAGTAGCAGTAGGACACAAGCCACTGAGGTTGATAATCTTGAAGGAAGTTTATTTTTACTCATAGAACCTGTTCCGACTGCGATCGACAGCATGACTTTTTTCTCCGTATATGCCGTGTGCGACTTTCTCTCAAACCTAACCCCCAACCCCTTCCCTACTAGCGTTGGGGAGCAAGAATCAAAGCCTCTCTCCCTGTGGGGGAGAGGTTTGGAAGCGGGGTTCTAAGGATAAGTTGCACATCGCATTACTATTTCATCTGCTTGAGAATTTGGAATGTTTGATCGGCTTTTGCTGTTGATGTGCGTTTATGTCCCCAACCAACGTTTTCACGGTAACTACCCAGTAACCCGACTTCTGCCAATTCTGCCTCGTTGACTGAAGTCTTCATATCGCTTTCTGGTGCAACATAAAGAGCATCAACTGGACAATACAATTCGCACATATAACAGGTTTGGCAGTCACTCTGTCGGGCAATGGTTGGCGGCGCATCTGGCACACGGTCAAACACGTTGGTCGGGCAAATGTTCACGCAGATATTACATTTTATGCACCGCGAATCGCTGACCAACTCAATCACACTGCTGCTCCTATTTTAGATAAAGACTTTTCTGTACTCTGTAAAGGCTGACTCTTCACCCAGACTTGATCTAATCCGCCACTAATCAGGTGATGTTGCTGGTTTGCATCAAGTTCGGGATAATCTAAGTGTCTGTGCATACCACGAGTTTCTTTACGTTCAATGGCACTGCTATACATCCATCGCGCTGTGGCTACCATCGCCGCAGCTTCTCGCGCCCGGATTAGCTCTTTATCTGATGTTACCTGGCTACTGCGGAGTTCTTGCCAAAGATAATTTAACTTACCCAAAGACTCGGTTAAGCCTTGTTCTGTACGGAAATAATTCTTTTCGTAGGGGAATACTTCAGCTTGAACTGCCTGAATCACTTCATCAGTTGCTAAGGTTTGAGAGCGATCGCTCCCACTCTGTAATCCTACCTCTCCAACACCATGAACGCGGCGTTGAGTTTTATTTTCCCCCAAACTGCGGGTATATTCAGCAGCCGATTTCCCTGACCAATAGCCAGAAGATATTGCCCAAGCTGCATTATGGCTACCACCACCAGTAAATCCGCCACAAATCAGTTCGCGTGTTGCGGCATCTCCAGCCGCATAGAGTCCCCGTACAGAACTGGCACAACTCTCATCTACAATCCGAATTCCCCCCGTACCGCGCACAGTTCCTTCTAGGCGCAGAGTCACAGGGAAACGTTGAGTAAATGGATCAATCCCTGCACGGTCAAAGGGTAAAAAGAAGTTGGGCTGTGCTAAACGCATAGATGGCCGCATCGATTCCGCCGCTTTGTCTATGATGGCGTAAACTGGCTGTTGCAGTAATGTCTGGGCAATTATTGAACGTCTATGAGAACTTGCCCCCGGAATCACAGTCCCGTCTTCGTAGGTGAAGGTTGCCCAATTATAGAACAGGGTTTTGGTAACTGAAGAAAAGGCGGGAGAGATGCCGTAAGCATTGGAAAATTCCATACCCGACATCTCAGCACCAGCTTCCGCCGCCATTAAATAACCATCCCCTGTCAGGACGTTGCATCCTAACGCTTTACTGAGAAATGCACAGCCGCCAGTTGCGATAATTGTGGACTGCGATCGCACTAGCCATTTCTCACCAGTCTGACGGTTCACACCTGATGCACCAGCAACGGCACCATCCTCATCAACCAGTAATTCTAAGGCGGGGCTGTTGTCTAAAATTTTGACTCCAGCCCGTTGAATTTGCCGCCGCATCAGCCGCATATACTCCGGCCCTTGTAGCGATCGCCGATAGGGTTTACCTTCATCGTCGGTAGGAAAGGGATAACCCCACTCTGCTAACTGATTAACGTTTAGATAAGTCTGATTCAGTACCCGATCCATCCAGTTGCGATCGGATAAAAACCCACCCAAAGATTCCCGACTTGCCTTTGCTGTTTCTCGTGCTTCTGGGTCAGGTGGCACATACCACACACCATTACCAGATGCCGCAGCACAACCAGTTGTGCCACAATATCCTTTGTCTACAAGGATCACCCTAGCTCCATTTGATGCAGCACCCCATGCCGCCCAAGTTCCAGCAGGTCCACCTCCAATCACAAGCACATCTGCTTCTAAGTCGAGTTCAAAATCGGTTGTTAACGTCTTCAGCATCTACAATTTCCCCCCATCGATAAAGTCTTAAGCATCAAGTCTTCACCCCATCGATGCTGCAAAATATTTATAAACCTGTTTGTCTATCTACTTGACGGGTTACTAGTTGCCTTAAATTGTGGCTCCTTAAGACAGGTTGCCACTAGATTGGCATCCATCAACTACTTTAACTTGATCGATAAACCGTAGTTTATGACATAACAAAGCTTTTCACAGTTTTCGACAAAAAGCAAGCATTTTAACAAACAAATTCAAACATAAAGTTATGTAAATAAATTTGGTTATCTCTCCCAATGGATTTGCTTTTTAACGTGAGTTCGATAGGATTCGGAAGAACCCGCTTCCATTCCTCTCTCCGCTTCGGGACTACGGTGTACACACAAGTCCTAAAAACCTAGCTTGATGAGGCTTTACTCGTTCCCAGTGTCCGACTGGGAATGCATTCATTGAGTCTCTGACTCAATTTCTGACTGGAGGCAGCAGCCCCTAATCAGGCATTCCCATGCTCTTCATGGGAACGAGATACGAGATAAATAACGAAAGTTACCCTCTAGATTCGACTTGTGTGTAGACTGTAGCGGCTTCGGGGAGAGGCTTAAAAACCGAATGGCACGCTTGTAAAGCCCAAAGGCTTGTGTTACCTCGTTAAGAGTCTTAAGACTGGGAACATATTCAAAAGAGGGCTGCTGCCTCTTGTTAAGAAAGAGGAGGCTCCGCCTCCGAAGATGGATTCCCAGTCTGGAGGCTCTTAAGCAGTCAGGGCAAGGGCTGTATCTTAACTTAGCGCCATTCGCTTAAAATCTAAAGAGAGTACGAACCCAGGCAAATAAACTATCAGGATTGCTGGAATCAGAGTTCGGTGCAGTAATCCAGATCAAACCCGGCGTAATCTCAATATTATCTCCGATTTTATATTGGTAGAATGCCTCAACGTGCAGGGAAGTATCTTTGTCCGCTTGTCCGGCACCTGCTCCCAAATCTACACTCTTGCTGAGACTGATCATTTTCGGCTCCATACCAACTAAAACCCCCCCTAGAGCGCCTTCCTTAAAAAGATCGGGGAATGCCACTCCTACCGCCCAATCCATCGCTTCGCCATCTCCGTGTCCCAAATAGCGGTGTGCTGCATAACTTACCCACCCATTGATTGCCAACTTGGAACTAATTTGATAGAACGCCTGTAGACCATAAAGGTTGCCCACAGTTCCCGCTCCGGCCACGGTGCTGTTTACCAGGTTACTCCCGTCTGCTGGACCGAAGTTTGTTCCACTAAAACCGATGGTATTTGGTGGGCTATAGGTATTAACGTAAGTTGCCGCCACCCGAAAATTCCGATTAGAAGAGTAGTATATTAACTGTGCTAAAGCTAAATACCTGCCTTTAAATAAGCCATTATTAGGTGCAGGATTGTTACCGTTTGGTGCACTGTACGCTAATCCTAATTGAACCTGTTTGCCTAATCCCTGGAGTATGGCAATTCCCGGACCGCTATCTCCATAGTTATAGACCAAAGACCGCCGTGAAAATCGTGAAATCCCATTAGCACCAGTTACAGAAGATGATTCAAAATATGGGTTAATCGGGCCAGAAAGACCTATTTCACTAGCTCCATCAGACAGAGGATAAATGTTGACTTGGGTATTTGGATAAGGTAGAAACCGATAGCGGACACCAGCAAGAGTAATAGTGTTGCGTGCAAAAGTAATACTGGAGTTATCAGCAGTTCTCCCCTCATAAGTTCCCAATAATCCAGCTCTTGTTTGTCCCAATGATTCAATATTTCCACCTGAGAGTGTTATACCTAGTGAATCTTTACCGTTAAAACTGGTGTTTAACCGTAAAGAAGTTGAACCTTGAAGTGTGGGATTGTGAGCTGCGGGTGTCTTGGTGACGACATTATTGCCCGCCAGAACTGAGCCAAGAACAATCTGGCCTCGACCGATAAGTTTGGTTGTGGTCGAAAACTCAGTTGCTTCTAACTTCGCAGTTCGCGTTTCTAAGGTATCTACGCGTCCCCGAAGTTGAGCAAGTTCTGGAGAAAATTGTTCTTGTAACTTTTTGAGGGTATCCAAGTCTTCCCGTTTAACTAAATCTGTCGTTGAAGTCCCAATTAGCTCATTGATGCGATTTAAAGCTGCATTCAATCCAGCCGCAAATTCATAGCGCGTTAAAGGACGATTCCCTTTAAATGTGCCATCTGTATATCCTGTAATTACACCGTAGCGCTCAACTAGAGACTGTAATGCTTGAAATGCCCAATCTGTCGGCTTAACATCTGAGAGTTGTGAGACGGATGTTGCTTGTCCCGCAGCATTATTTGGAGCTTTTTTACTAGTTGGCGGTGCAACTTCCAACAATTGCGATACAGGTGTCACTTGCCCTGTTACATTATTTGTAGCCTTTTTATCACTTAACGGTGCAATTGAAGTGTCTACTGTTTGATTGATAACTGCTTCTGGAGCTTTTTTCACTTCTATTTGGACAGTAGATGCATCAGATTTAGGCAGTTCAGCTTTACTTTGTGCCGGATAAAAAACCAGGAGAATTAGAATATCTAGCAACGAAAGCAGGAACATTAGGCATCTATAATTCCAGCGAAAATTCGACATGACTCCTCAACTCCTCAACCTTAATGATGAATAACCTAGCTCTAAGTTGGACAGATAAATCAGCAGAAATATTTGATGCAATGTTGCTGCTAAACCATTAGAGAATAACCTTAGTAAAGGTTTCACTATGGAGAAAAGTAGTAATCTCCTATAGATATCGAAACCAGTATTAAGCAGCTGAATTTTGAATCCAAAAGTCGCAGTAAAACCCCCTTTGAAATCCTGTTTTTATTGGTTATAGTGTACAAAGTTAATCAATGGTTATTGACATTGACTAAAGTTTGATTTGGATTCAATTTATTATCGAACAGCAATATTGACGCCAGTCGTCAGAATACAGGAAAGGTATTCTGTAGGAAAAAGCGGATGAATAACCGGCGTTTTTGCACCCCCACCAAATCGTAGATTTGGTGGTCAACTTTCGTAGTGGCGGGTCCCAATCCCCGACTGAAAGATTGGTGAATTCTGAATTCTGAATTCTGAATTCTTCTTCAATTGCCAATTAACATTAGCTGAAAACACTAATTTGCAATCAGCTATATTTTGACAGCATCAATTGTCAGTTAAATACGATAAGGCGATAGAATTACCGTACTTTGTGTAGAATTATCTTTGCATAGAGCTTGCTACAATGCAAGACCCAGTATTTCTTCATGAGGTGAAAATATGTCAAAATAATTGGGTAAGTCAGATGACCAACTGCGATCGCCGCAGATAGTCAGACTTGCGGCGAACATCCACAGCAAGTAGCACACAAGTAGCACAAAAGATTGCCCAAGTCCGAAAATTAGCGGCTGAACGATGCACAACAGTGCGTTTTGGGATTTGCTTGTATGTAATTAATTTGCGATCAACCGAATCTGCGGTTTGGGATACTTGTGGATGAGGATGAGGATGAGGATGCGATCGCTAATGTTCTAAATTATCTAGTTTGTCAGAATTGTTCGTTGAGTTGGGGGATTTGGAATATAAACCACCTACCTCAGCCAAAGTATAGAGGGGTCTAGCTTTAACTTCTTCGTAGATGCGCCCGATATATTCGCCTAAGATGCCAATTTAATGTGAAGCTGCATATAACTGGAGTTTAGACTAAAAGCGATATGAGAGAACGCAAATCAAAAGGAATTAGAGGTTAAAAATATTATCTTGTCAGCCTTAAAACATCCTGACCTTTACCCGCATTTCTCACAAGCTTGAAATAGAGAGGTGCAGGGGAGCAGGGGAGAATTCAATGTGCCTTGTTTTTGCCCCTTTGCCCCTCTGCCCCTCTGCTCCCCTGCACAAGGTTTTGAGAGATGTCGTGAGAAATCCGGGCTTTAACAATTATTGTGTAGTATACCTGCTCAGAAAATAATACAATAATGATAATCATGAAAAGGGTGGGAGAGAAACGAGCGACGCTCGTTTCTCTCCCACCTCCCCCTATTTGATTATCATTATTAGATAGAGATTAGATCGGGAATGATCAAGAAAAAAAGGGGTGTCTGATTGAATACAGTCCCCCTTTTAGTAGAAGGTGAGAAAAGAACTACCATTACTCACCTACCAACATGAAAAATGCCAGACTTGAAGAGTTTCGTCAAGTAGCCTACAAATATTTAGGTAGAGGCAAAGATGCGACCTTTGAATTAACAGATGCCATATTGCTGACCCGCAATATTTATTCCTTAGCAGACTTATCCTTATCACCAATATTCAGACGCAAGTGGCCAAGTATTTATGAAGCGCTACAAGATAGCAGACCACAGCGACAGAAATTGATGCAGCTATATATCAAACAGATCCCAGCAGAGGGACGACCGTTGTTAGCAGGAGATCACACAAACTGGTCACGCCCAGATGCAGTAACACTACAAGAGAGGACTTACGAACATAGTGGCACATCCATAGCAGGAAATAAACC
The DNA here is from genome assembly GCF_036917755.1 of Nostoc sp. GTDB lineage: Bacteria > Cyanobacteriota > Cyanobacteriia > Cyanobacteriales > Nostocaceae > Nostoc. The sequence continues at coordinate 200 of NZ_JBALFC010000145.1, read as the reverse complement.
GATTACCATTGGTCAAGGATATAGCACAATTGCCTGGATACCAGAAAAATCAGGTAGTTGGGCATTACCTTTGAGACATGAACGGATCACAAGTGGCGAAAGTCCGAAAAATCTGCATTTCCGTAAAGCGGTGACGCGTCCGATGTCACTTTTAAGAGTTGAACGTCTTGATGTTCAAGGTAATCAACGAGTATCGAAAC
>NZ_JBALFC010000144.1:0-89913 GCF_036917755.1 Nostoc sp. | reverse complement strand
TTTGTAAAAACCAGAAGAACTTATACAAAAAGACTAGCAATGAAAGTAATTAAGGAAGTATTAGAAACAAATGTCGAGAGTGCAGCGAGAAGAAAAATTTGACGATTTGCTTAACAATTCATCAACAAGTTCCTTTTGTTGTTCAAGCTACAGATTGTCTGTTTGATGCTGGTTTAGGTTCAAGAGGTACTCAAGGATTATCACTCTACCGCTATGGCAAAGACGGGAAGCGCATTGACAACATCACCGACTGGGGATTATCACAATTCCAAACTCACTACAACGATTCGACAATTACCAAATTAGATATTTTTCACTACACCTACGCAGTCTTGCACAATCCTGCTTATCGCACCAAATACGAACTCAAACTGAAAGAAGAATTTCCCCGTTTACCCTTCTATAATGATTTTCACAAATGGGTTAACTGGGGTAAACAGTTGATGGATTTGCACATCAATTATGAAACTGTCGAACCGTATTCTTTAAAACAAATTGATTTACCTTTAGCTAAAGATAATAACAGAATACCGAAGGCAAAACTCAAAGCCGATGCAGGCAATGGAACCATTATTTTAGATGATACAACTACTTTAGAAGGTGTCCCCAAAATTGCTTGGGAATATCGCCTTGGCAACCGTTCTGCTTTAGAGTGGATATTAGATCAATACAAAGAAAAGAAACCTAAAGACCCGACAATTGCTGAAAAATTCAATACATATCGCTTTGCAGATTACAAAGAACAGGTAATAGATTTACTACAAAGAGTCTGCACCGTCAGCGTGGAAACAATGCAGATTATTCAGCAGATTCAGGTCTAATCGATTTGTGATTTTTCGGGAACAGACTAATCAATGTGCGTAAAGCCTGATTGACACTTTCTCCATTACGAAAATACTCTCGTACATCGGGATCAAGCATCACTGCCCCATCTTCAAGGGTAAAGTGCTGTACAACAGTTGTGTCATCAGCTTGATGAATAGTAACAGTATGTCCACGCCGATAAGCTTGGTAATGTTTCCCACGAATACCATCTGTAAAATCGTATTCTGGAAGCATATTGTTATCTGTGATATCAGGCTGCTCAGAATTAACTTTGTTCATAAACTTTCCGTTCTACTTTTGTGGCTTAACCTCATTTTCAGCCTCTGGTTGGAAATGCACCTCATTGCGGCTCTGCCGCAAGTTAAGAGGCGGAGCCTCACATTAGGCATTCCCAGTCGGAGACTGGGAACGAGACATTAGACATATTTTAGCTCCGATATTTTAATACTAAAAGTTCCTCCTACCGATGTAGTATATACCTTGGTAATGATTAATATTGATGAGTTTGTCTATTAGTTCCAATCCCCATGCAAAATGTATTTCCTGGCGAGGTATTCGCCAACACTGCTGATTTTGACACTGGTATTCGCCAACTATTACCGCGATACGATGAGATGCTGGAAGTAATTAGCCGTTGTGTACCTTCGACAAGTCGGCGAATATTAGAATTAGGTTGTGGTACAGGCGAACTTAGTATCAAAATACTCAACCGCTTTCCAGATGCCCAAGTAATTGCCCTAGATTACTCACCTCGAATGGTGCAATTTGCCCAAGATAAAATCACAGCAGCTGGATATGAACAACGCTGGACTGGTATACAAGCAGACTTTGGCGACTGGGCAAATAATCCAGAGAATTTGGATATTGGTAGCGAATTTGATGCTTGTGTTTCATCTTTGGCAATTCACCATCTTCAGGATGAGATGAAGTTGAAATTATTTGAGCGAATTGCTGCTAGCCTCACTAAAAATGGTTGTTTTTGGAATGCAGATCCTACTTTACCAGAATCATCAGCCTTAGCAGAAGTTTACAAGGCCGCACGAGAGGAATGGGCAGTTCAACAGGAAATTAGTTTAACAGAGATTGGCGCTAAACGTGGCGCAAGTAGCACCCAAGGTTACTCCAGTCAAGACCAGCTAGCTAGCTTAGATGCTCATTTACAAATGTTGAGCAAAGCTGGATTTAAGACAGTTGCAGTACCTTGGAAATATTATGGTCTGGCGGTGTTTGGTGGCTGGCTGTGAAAATTTTAGGTTTTGGATGCCTAGATTTAAGATTTACCTGTCTCCAATGGGGAGTATCTCAATGAGTGTAAAAAGCCTTATAAAACCTCACCCCAACCCTCTCCTTACTAAAGAGAGGGAGCAAGAATCTGGTATATTTGCAAAACTGAGATGCTCCCATCCAATGGGTATTTATAGCGTTAACAGGTTGATAGTTACAAAACAGCAATAAATAAGATTATTTCTCTTGATAAGAACTAATATATAAACACATTAGGTCTGTAAAAGAGGTCTTGCTAACTCACACAATAATTTTGGCTGAGACTTGCGGTAATTAAGCTCTCCTTATGTTTTTAGGCAATATTTCCACATCAAAAGTACCCCATGAGGGTACTATCCATCCTCCACAGACCTATCCAAAAATACAGAGTAGAAAATTTCCTTCAGAAAACAAACCAGGGACACGCAATTTGGATTCGTTTTTCTGCTCCTTTGTTTGCCATTACTTAGTTTCAAAAGGAGAATATCTTGGATGGCTCGAAATAAAAAGAAATCAGCCGAGTTTAAGTATGAGCATCCACTTGACTCTAGATGCCCAATTTGTTGTATTGTCCCGCCCCACATGCTAAAAAGTGTCGTGGTAAACGGCAATGCCCAGCAGCGTACTTGGGCTTTTCATACATTAAATATTTCAGCACAATTTCTGGGACGGAGAAATGTCGTAGGTAATATCTCGTTTGCGCCTTCTCCTGGTGAAAAGCGCCGCACCATCTATGATGCCAAAAATGGGCAGCAACTCCCTGGTACGCTGGTGCGTGCTGAGGGCGATTCTCCCAGCAGTGATGTAGCAGTTAATGAAGCCTATGATGGTGCTGGTGCTACTTATGACTTGTTTCAGGAGATATTCGATCGCAATTCCATAGATGACAAAGGACTACGTTTAGACTCTACTGTGCATTATGGCGTTAAATATGACAATGCCTTTTGGAACGGTGACCAGATGGTTTATGGTGATGGTGACGCAGAACTGTTTCAATGTTTCACGAAATCAATTGATGTGATTGGGCATGAGCTAACTCATGGTGTAACCCAGTATCAAGCGGGTTTACAGTATTATGGCGAACCAGGGGCACTGAATGAATCCTTTTCTGATGTCTTCGGTTCCTTAGTGAAACAAAAGTCCAAAAATCAGACTGCACAAGAGGCAGACTGGCTGATTGGTGAAGGTCTTTTGATGCCGACTGTCAAAGGTGTTGCCCTCCGCTCCCTGAAAGCACCGGGAACAGCATACGATGATCCAGTATTGGGTAAAGATCCCCAACCAGCCCATGTGAAAGATCAATATACGGGTGTTGATGATAACGGTGGGGTGCATATCAACTCAGGAATTCCTAACTATGCCTTTTATCTGGCGGCTGTTGAGATTGGTGGCTATGCCTGGGAAAAAGCTGGTAAAATCTGGTATGTAGCTTTACGCGATCGCTTAAGTGCCAAAGCAGATTTTAAAAAAGCTGCCAGCGTCACTATTCAAATTGCTGGCGAACTCTACGGTAATGACAGTAATGAGCAAAAAGCTGTGCAGAACGCTTGGCAAAAGGTAGGAGTTATTTAGAGACGCGATTAATCGCGTCTGTACAGGAGTTAGGAGTTAAGAAAATCACAGCTTCTAACTCCTAATAACACCTAAGTTTTATACCAAATCGTCCAAGTATATCTTGTTGAAGGCACAGGGTAAAGTATTATAAATAGCCTGTATCGAGCCTTTTTCTGGGTATCTTAATTACGAATTACGAATTACGAATTACGAATTACGAATTACGAATTAGTACTAGATGTATTGTTTGTTATTGCTAAACTGGGAGGTGAGAATTATCATCTCCTAGTCTTTGTATTTATCCCAACTAAATAACACAACGGAGAGCAAAAAAATGCGGGTATCATTTGAACGCACGGGCGGCTTTGCCGGAATCAGCAAGAAGACTACCGTTGATACAGATACTCTGCCGCCAAATGAAGCTGCCACACTTCCCCGACTGGTGGAAGTTGCTGATTTATTTAGGCTACCTGAACTAATTACTTCGCCAAATCCCCAGAGCGATCGCTTTCAGTATAAGTTAACAGTAGAAGATAACGGTAGACAGCATACGGTGACTGTCAGCGAGGCAGCATTGCCAGGAACCTTAAGACCCCTGATTGAATGGCTACAAAACATAACACAAAAAAGGTAAAAAGTAAAAATAATTATTTATAAGTCTCTGTTTCGATAATCAAAAATAACAAAGATGAGATAGCAACGTGTGGTAGGGGCATAACAATGATATGAATAAACCAATCAAACGAGCATTTTTAGATACTAAAGATGGGCAGATTCTTTACCGTATTGGTGGCGAAGGAAAGCCTTTGTTATTACTGCATCAAAATCCCAGAAGCAGTGACGAGTTTCGTGAGTTAATGCCTATTTTTGCTCAGACAAGGCGTGTCATTGCTATGGACTTTTTAGGATTAGGTGATTCTGATAAACCTCCAAGAATGTACTCCACCGAAGACTACGCGAAAACTGTCATTGCCCTTTTGGAGGAATTAGGTATTTCAAGTACAAGCATCCTGGGAAACCATACGGGTGCTTTTGTGGCAGGAGAAGTGGCGGCAGCATATCCTGAAAAAGTAGATAAACTTATATTATGTAATGCTTTTGGCTTCGATGAAGAAGGAAAAGAAGCCCTATTAAAGAGATTTTCTGACGGTTTCAAAATAAAAGCAGATGGCTCCCACCTCATCGAAAGATGGTCAGCCCGCGCCCAATATGTAGGCTCTCCAGAATTAAATCAACGTTGGGTTTTAGACGATTTAAAAAGCTTTGGCTATCCTTTATATGCTATTTGGGCTGTACAAAACTACTGTCTAGATGCACCAAAAAGATTTCAGTTGATCAAGTCTCCCACCTTGATTATGTGGGGAACTGAGGATATGAAAACCTTTGATAAACTAGGTTTAGCCAAGGTAGAAAATAGATATTTTGTCTCCAAAGCAATTTCTCATAGTAAAGCGGTTGAAATTGAAGGCGGAACCATCTGTATGATGAACCAAATGCCTGAAAAAATATCGCAGGTAGTAATCGATTTTCTAGATTATACACGTGTTTAAAATGTTAAATAGTAAGTTTTCAAAAACCTTTTAGGAAGAAAAAACATGAGTTTGTCCAATCAGTATTAAAAATTAATTTACATTGCTCTAAAGATACTTTACTGTGTTAATATTCCATAGGATTTTAAGATTGGCTGTGTGAATTATAAATAACATGGAAAATAAAGAAAATTCTGCACGCGAACAAGAGGCTGACGACTTTTTGAATGTAGCATCTGTAAAAGAGGATTGGGGTGGAGACGGTAGAGGGCGCATGAACCTATCAGGAAGGCGCACCGCGATTTCTCCAGAGTATTTACCTCGTAAATATCAATTTTTTGATACAAATACTGTATCACATGACCCGGAATGGCGAATTAACGGAATGCCAGATGATGTATCACCTGGAAGGCGTAGATTGCTGACATGGCATGACTGCGGAGCTTCTACATCAATAATCATATTACCACCACATTTTAAAGCAGCATCCGGCATATTTACTGCTGATTTAGAGATTTTCGTGCTAAAAGGTGCAATCCAAATAGGTGAGTGGAAACTCACTAAGCATTGTTATTCTTTTATTCCTAGTGGAGTACAAATCGGTGATTGGCAAGTACTAGGTAGCGAAGATGTAGAAATTATCTGGATGGAGAATGATTATTTACAATATAAAAATTTATCTAATAATCATCCAAATGCTAGGTTAAATGAATTTATTCCAGTATTGGATAGTAAATTATTGCCGTGGGGCAAAACAGATACATTCCAATTTGAAGTTGCAAAAAAGAAATACCTGCGGAAAGATGCTAACGGTGGCGGGGTATGGTTAATGGCTATTTTGCCCCATTATGATGGAAGAGATCAAATGATACAGTCATACAACGAAGAGGCATATAGTTTATTCGGGTACATTGATATAGGAAATTATCATTTTGCTAAGGATCACTTTTCTTATACTCCAAGCTTTAGCACTCTTCCTAGACATATAACTGATGACGGCGGCTTATTCTTCGTTCGAGTTGATAGAGACTTATCACAAGTTGCAACAGTCTTGTCATATCCATCTCAAAACACATAGGTTTTTAAGCAGCAAGGTTTCCGTGTGGATTACTAGAAGGTCTTTTCAAATAGCGCCCAATAGGAGAACCCAAAATCTGCCCGTTGTTGTAAATCAAATTTCCCCGCAAAAAGGTACTTTTTACCCTTCCAGTTAACTCCACTCCTTCAAAAGGTGTATAACCTTGTTGTGACTCTGACTCAGCCGCACGTACCACAAAGCTTTCATTGGGGTCTACCAAGACTAAATCAGCATCATAGCCAATGGCAATATCGCCTTTTTCTAACAAACCAAAGCGCCGGGATGGGTTCCAAGACAGCAACTTAGCGATATGGTTGTAGCACATCCCCCGCTTGCTACCTTCACTAAATACACCAGAAAGTAAATATTCTGTACCGCCAAAACCAGACTTTGCTAACCAAATATTATTCGGGTCTTTAGCACTTCTTTTTTGTTCAGCAGAACAGCAAGCGTGGTCGCTAACTATCCAATCTACTTGATTGTTGAGTACTGCTTGCCATAAGTATTCCACATCGGCACGGGGACGAATCGGAGGGTTAACTTTTGCCCAAATTGTATTGGGAGTATCGACATCTAATAGCAAATGTCCGACAGTAACTTCTCGCCGAAAATTGATATGGGGAAAAGCAGCTTGCATAGTCAAAGCTGCTTCCATTGCTTTACGCGAACTCAGGTGCAACAAATTGATATTTGCACAGTTAGTCTCGTGTGCCAAATAAGAAGCAATACAAATTGCTAATCCTTCGGAATGAGGAGGACGCGCTGCACTGTAAGCGTGTAATCCACTCAGACTAGAATCGTTTTCAACTATTTTGGTATAGGCGTTGAGAATTTCTGCAACTTCACAGTGCAAACTCAAGCTGATAGTATCTCGCGCTTCTGGATGTTTTTCTATTAAACGTGTTAGACCGCGCATAATAAATTCAAAATGGGCGAAGTCGTATCGTTCCTCTTTGTTAATCATCAAAAAGAGGTTTTGCTGGTCTGATAAACCATGCAACCCATAGCCACCATAAAACATGAAGATTTTAAACGAAGATATACCGTGTTCTTCAAACAATAAAGGTATTTCGTCGATATGCTGGTTAGCTATAGGTGCGATGTGATAGCTATAATCTACAAAAAAATTACCTGCGGATAACGCTAACACCTCTGGAAAAAAATCGCGGTAGGAGCCGCCTTTGTTAAGATAATACTGCCCTGTACGGATGTAATTTAAGCTGGTAGTCACGCCTCCCATTGCGGCTGCTTTGGTTTCAGTCACAGCATCTTTGTCGAGGGGTTGATAGATACCGATGTGCATATGGGCATCCACAACCCCAGGAAAGCCCAGCAAGTTTTTGCCATCAAATACCTCTTTGCCTGTGTCTGGGCTAATATTAGGGGCAATCTGAGCAAATTTTCCATCCTTAATGCCTAAATCAAGTAGTTCGATTGCATCCTGATGGGGACGAACTACCCGCACATTTTTGATAATTTGATCTAATACGGGAGTTTCAGACACAGTAGACCTCACACTAAAATGAGTTTAGTCAGGAATTCCAACATCATACCGGGGCGCAGACCAAATACTATCACCATGTAACGGTTTTTTATTCAATTATTTTCAGGACAAAAGACAATGGAAAGTTTTAATGAGTATCATATAGACCCAAAGGAATTTACTTTTCTCAAAAGCTTTCAAGATAACTGGCAAGTGATTAGAGATGAGTTTACACGGTTTATTAAGCAGGCATCTAATGAGGAGTTAAAATTAACTTACGATATTCTCGGCCCTAAAAGTCAAACGATTAAAACCAAGGGTGATGCAAAATATAGTGCTTTTGGTATTTTATTTCAAGGTTTGTTTATTGAAAAATATATTCAGGCGCATCAAATACAATATCCTGATTATGGGTCAGATGATGCATCACAAAAAGCACTTTCCTTAAGAGAGAAATATTTCCCAAATTTGGCTAAGGTGATAGGAAAAGTTAACTTTAGCAATGATGAGATTATCAGAAATGTGTATTTTGGTACATTCCATCCAGGCTTGGATATCAAGCTACATGTGAACTATAACCCTCATATGAATCGTGGCTATCTAGGATTGATTGTGCCAGAAGGGGATGTGGCGATGAAAATATGCCATGAGCAGCTTTATTGGCATGAAGGAAAATTTTTGGTTTTAGATCACAGCTATCCACACTGTCCCCATAATTATACCAATTATGACAGAACTGTATTGGTTGTAGACTTTTTTAAACCAGATAAACCTAGAGAAGAAGTTATCCAATTTGAGAAAGAGCAAGTTACACAACGGATGCAAGATAATCCTTACAGCTTAGGTGTTTTTGGGAAAAGCGATAAAGCTAAAGTAGAAGATTTTATCAAGTATGGTTTAGCTCATCAATTAGAGTGGGAGAAAGCCTTATAACAGTTCTCAATTGCATGGAATACAGACCTAACTCCCTAACCGACGCAGGAAGGGGGAAAAATTCAAAGCCTCTCTCTTTTTAGGAGAGAGGTTTGGAGAGAGGTCAAAACTGTGCCTCACCCAATCGAAAACCGCTACATCTACGTTAAAACTAATAATTGAGGAGTAATACCATTTCTTTGTAAAGCTGCGCCAAACTCTTTTAACTTCTTTCTTTCTTTCTTTCTTCGCGTCCTTCGCGGTTCGTTTTTCTTTCTTGTACTTAAATATGGTTTAGCGCACCTTCATACAGAATTGGTATAAGGTAAACCTAAGATTTAGATATGAACGCAACAACCTACAGAAAGCTAATAGCAAAGCAACTGAATCCAGATTTTAAATTTGCTGTTGAAGTTGTCGAGATTCCTATTTCACAACCTGCTGGTAGTCAACTTTTAATTCAAAACAAATTTGCTGGCGTTAACGGTGGCTTTGACACCTTACTTTGTCGTGGCGATGTTCCCTATGTTAACTCAATTCCTCCCTTTGATTTAGGTGTGGAAGCTGTGGGAAAAGTTGTCGCTATCGGTGAAAATGTTAAAGATTTTCAAATAGGTGATGCTGTCATAACTACATTGCGTGGTGGCGGTTATCGAGAATATCAGGTTATCGATGCAAACTTAGCCCTGAAGGTGCGGGAAGTAACGCCAGAGTTACTAACACTAATACCTACAGCTATATCAGCTTTGGTGGCATTGGAACAAGTGGGAGAGATGAAAAGTAATGAAGTGGTTTTAGTGACAGCAGCAGCAGGGGGAACTGGTCATATTGCGGTGCAATTGGCAAAGTTAGCTGGTAATCATGTCATTGGTACTTGTAGTTCTGAGGCGAAGGCAAAGTTACTGAGAGAATTAGGGTGCGATCGCATTATCAACTATCGCACCGAAAATCTCAATCAAGTCCTCAAGCAAGAATACCCGAATGGGATTAATCTCATTTTTGAGTGTGTAGGTAAAGGCGTATTTGATACCTGCCTTGAAAACTTAGCCGTGCGGGGACGGTTAGTAGTGGTTGGTTTTATCTCCGAATACGCAAATAACTTAGAACAAATTACACAGCCACGCCTTTATTCCCAGCTATTTTGGAAAGCTGCTTCTGTGAGAGGCTTTCTCATGCCTCATTATAAAGAATATACACCAGAGGCACGCGATCGCCTCTTAAATCTGTTCTACACAGACAAACTTAAAATTGCCGTTGACCCTACACAGTTTCAAGGCATAGAATCAATACCTGACGCTGTAGAATATCTCCTGAGTGGTCAGAATTGTGGCAAAGTGGTTGTGAGGTTTTAAGTAACACGGTATTAGTTTATATAGGACACGTATTTGATTTTTGAAAAAAATCAGTACACCCCCAAAAGGGTTCTTCCCTACTCCCCACTCCCTGTCTACGCAAATAATTTCAAAAATCAAAGCAGACTGCTATATCCGGTTGAGGTGAGAATGACACAAGATTCAGAAAATACTTTAAAAGTTGCTCAACAGGCATTTGAGCATTTTACGCATGGTCTAGCAACAGGAAATTGGGAAGCATTTCTAGATATGCTCACAGAAGATTTTACCCTTTGGTTTCCTGTCGGGAAATTCCACGGGTTAAATGTGGGAAAAGAACGAGCTAGAGAGTTTTTCGACTACGTTTCTGAATCATTCCAAGGCGGACTCACCCTGACTCTAGACCGTTTTACTAGCAATGGCACAACCGTTGTTTTTGAGTTTCGGGATGAGGGACGTTTGTTTGAACAACCTTACAAAAATCGTTTAGCGGTTTCCTGGGATATTCGGGGAGACAAAATTTGTGCCTATCGGGAATACTTTGGTAGCGATGGGAAATCGTATTAAATAATTCGTAATTCGTAATTCGTAATTCGTAATTATGAATTTAGGACTTATGCAAAATATCTCTGAAACTCTGATTTCTCCGTGTACTCTGCGCCTCTGCGGTTCGTTATTCCCTAACTCGTGCGTAAGTCCTAGAATTATTTAATACACTTTTGTTAGTTACTCTCAGGGTTGAGTTCGTTGATTTCTCTGCACTTAGCTTCTGCGGCTTGATATGCTGCTAAATAGTCTTGACCACCTAACATGATATCACCGTAATATTCATAAGGTGGATCACCATAGATTGGTAATGGATCGTCTTCTGGATAATCTTCTTTCGATTCTTCAATGATGGCTTTCAGTTTTTTAATGGTCAGTCTTTGTGCAGCAAAATACCAGAGTTCTTGGGGATTTTTGTTTAGGTGCGGTAATGTCGGATCGATAATGCGTACAAGGGAGCCATTCTCTGAGGTATCGTCTAGCTCAATCCAACTGTGTTCAATCGGTCTGTATGGCTTCCCAGGAAAAGCTAAAAATCCCTGAATATATTTTGCTCCCTCAGTGGACAATGCTGCTTTGTAAGCATTATCAAACGGAGTGCTAGCCCTGCTGTTTACGAGTTCAGCAATTTTGATTGACAGCGTTTCATCCAATAGTTTGTTCATCAATAGCAAGGATTAGAGCAGCCATGAAAACATCTTATCACTGCTACTTACCATCTTGCTTGGGGATTCACAGGGGAGAGGGAGATGGGGGAAGCTTGGAACCTCGTGCATCCACCTCAGAGACTCAAAATCTCCACTCCCCACTCTCCACTCTACGTATTAATCACCATCTGTAAATTTCTTAGCAAGTCGCTTGAGGTGTAGGGCTTGGACAAAAGGGTTTTGACACTATTACCAAGGATTTTAATCATTTGATGATTGGAGGCTAATCCACTAACACCAATAATTTTGATGTTTGGATTAATTTTTTTCAACACATTAATAGTTGTTGGCCCATCCATATATGGCATCATCATATCAACCAACACCACACTAATTTCTTGTTGATGTTTTATATATAGTGCGATCGCCTCAATACCATCACTAGCTACTAGAACTTTATAGGCATTTTTTTCTAGCCAGGTTTGAGTAACTTCTCGAATTGAATCTTCATCATCAACAACGAGAATCAATTCTCCATGCCCTGCTGCTAATTCCTGATCTCCAGCTAATTTCCTATCTGTCTCGATGATCTGCGTGATGGGTAAGCAAGCTTGAAACTCTGTGCTTTTGCCCACTTCACTAACTACATTCACAAAACCGCCGTGGCTTTTGATAATGCCAAGCACTGTTGAAAGACCAAGCCCTGTGCCTTTACCCAGTTCCTTTGTTGTGAAAAATGGCTCAAAAATTCTATCTACTATTTCTTTAGGAATTCCTACACCTGTATCACAGACGCTAATCATCACATAAGAACCCACCTTAGCATCAATATTCATCCGGGCATAGTGGCTATCAACCCAGAAATTCTTAGCAGAAATCTTGAGGATACCGCCATGAGGCATGGCATCACGAGCATTAATACAGAGGTTCATCAGCACTTGGTGCAGCTGAGTAGCATCGCCAAAGATATTCCACAGGTTTTGCTGAGGAACATCGATGTGGATTTCAATAGCTTTGGAAAATGTTTGCTTAACAATATTTTCCATTTCTGAAATTAAATCCCGCACCTGTAAGGTTTTAAAGTTACCTACAGATCCGCGTGAAAACCACAGCACTTGTCTAACTAAATCTGCCGCACGTTTAATGTTTGTTTCCATGATTGTCAGCCATTGCTGACTTTTTTCGTCCGAGAGTTTTGTCTCTAGGAGTTGCACTGTCATCATCACGGGTGTCAATGCATTGTTGAGATCGTGGGCGATACCACTTGTCAGAGTGCCAAGACTCTGCATTCGCTGGGCCCGGAGAAACTGCGCTTCGAGTTGTTTTTTCTCTGTAATGTCGGAGTTGACAATCAAGATGGATTTGGCTTGTTCCTCATCATCATTTACCAGTGTCCAACGGCTAGCAACGATCATCTCTTTGCCTTGTTTTGTGATTTGATGTAACTCACCTTGCCACGACCCACTCTCAGTTAAAGTTTTCTGGATGTTTTTCAGTTGGCAAAAATTTTGCTTTTGATATAAAAACTGATTGGTATTCTTGCCCAGTGCTTCTTCTGCCATCCAACCGTAGAGATGTTCAGCTCCTTTATTCCAAAATTGAATTTGGTTAACCAAATCTTCAACGATAATTGCGTCTGTGGTGATGTCGAGCAAAGCGGCTTGCTTACGGATTTTCTGTTCTGCGTGGAAGCGATCGCGCCGCGCAGCTTGCTGTTGGATTTGCAATTCTTTTTCTAACCGGTGGCGCTCAAAGATTTCGACTTCCAAGCGCTCATTTTGATCTGTGAGTTTTCGTAAACCTAAATGGATATTTACCCTAGCTAAAACCTCTTGATGTTCTAGGGGTTTAGTAATGTAATCTACTGCACCAAGATTCAAACCTTTAACTGTATCTACCTTTGCATTCAGCGCACTTATAAATATTACGGGAATATCTTGAGTGGCTGGATTGCTTTTCAAAAGTCGGCAAGTTTCAAAACCGTCAATTCCAGGAATCAATACATCCAATAAAATTAGGTCAGGTGAGGCAGATTCTGCCATCTCAACTGCACTTTCTCCATCTTTAGCTAATAGAACCTTGAAGCCGGAATTCTCTAAAAAACTAAACAAAACTTCTAAAGTTATAGGAGTGTCATCAACTATCAAAATGACATTTTTTTGATTTTTATTAAAATTCATGCTTGCCTCTTATTAAATTTCTTTTCAAACTTCTTGAATTTGTTTGGTTTTAAAATCTTTAGCAAGTTGACGAACATGGGTGGCAAACGGAATTTTATCACCTACTTGCAATTTTAGCTTGACGATTCACCTATAGCCGATCTCTCAAAATCTTCTGAATGTCATAATTACCGATTTTGACAAGTTCTTAACTGATTATGAGAGTAAGCGCTTTAACCATATAGCGATCGCATATTTATTCCCTAAAAGCAAATAAATATCTGGAAAAGGTAGGGTAGCACAGCTAGCTGTATGCCCTACTAAATAAGCAAAAATAAATAAATCAAACTATGTTACGTAATGTAAACTTAATTAAATTGGTTTGTAGTAAGCGGCTTCATCTCTGAAAATAGGGCTGGAGCTGCTTACTACAAACCTGATAAAATCACGGGTTTGTGGGGGGTTCAAATTTTATCCGAACCGTCTTAGGACGACAGGGGCTTCCCCAACAAACCTGTCCAGATGGCATATTAGTAAAAACACTACTACGAGCGCCAATCACAGCATTAGCGCCGATTTGCACTCCCGGCCCAACGAAACAATCTGCTGCCACCCATGCACCATTGTCAATGGTGATACTCGCTGTTTTCAACCCAAAGGCAGGGTCTTGGAGATCATGACTACCAGTACACAGGTAACTTTTTTGGGAAATTACGCAGTGTTCACCGATGCATATCTGATCGAGGCTGTATAAAACTACGTTATCTCCAATCCAACTGTAGTTACCAATAGTGACTTTCCAAGGGTAGGTGAAGCGGGCGGTGGGTCGAATTAATACGCCTTTGCCGATACGAGCGCCAAATAATCGTAGCAAAGCACAACGCAGAATATTTAACGGTTGAGGAGTGAGGGGAAAGGCGATCGCTTGTACAAGCCACCATAATAAAATATACCAACTTGGACGACCCCGGTCAAACCAGGATTGATCATATTTGCGTAAATCTACGAAAGGTTGGTCATTGGTCATTAGTCATTAATCATTGGTCATTAGTCATTAGTCAGGAGTAGAAACGCGATTAATCGCTTCTGTATAAGAGTTAGGAGTCAATAGTCAATAGCTTTTCTTCTGCTCCTTTGCTCCCCTGCTCTTCATCTCCCTCCTTCGGGGTAGTTGCAGTATTTAAGTGACCACCACAGTTGCGTAATTCGTAAAGTTTAACGCCAATTTGATATTCATATTGACTCAGCAAGCGTGCATAGATATATCCTGCTTTGCCATCTAAAAAACCGCGTTGAATAATATAAAACAAAACAAACCGCAAAATGGGTTTAAATGGCAGGCGTACCCACACTTTTTTCAAAAAGCGCTTGCGTTGCACGGCATCACCAAATAGATTGGCACTGATAGTACCGCTATCATCTTTACCTGCGAGAATATTAAAATAAACACTAGCTTCCCAGTTGGAATAGCGGTTGTGTCGTTCTAACCAGTGATAAAGGTCGCGGAAGTCTTCGTGGAGCATATCATTTTTGAGATACCCAACTTTCCCCTGCAAAATCACATGTTCGTGAACTTCGTTATCACCAGTATTGGGAATGTCTTCTGTATGTAAATTTTCGTAGCGACCATTTTTATGTTGAAATAAACGTAAATTCCAATCGGGATATTTCCCACCATAGCGAATCCATTTTCCTAAGAAAAATACGCGGCGGTTGAGATAATAACCTGTATATTCTTTGTGATGAATTACTTGGTCAATTTCTTCCCAAAGTTCGGGGGGGATGCGCTCATCGCAATCTACAATTAGTACCCATTCGTTCCGAAAAGGTAGATTATCTAAAGACCAATTTTTCTTTTTGGGCCAGCGTCCATTGAAGTTGAATTGTACGACATTTACACCGTGACTTTTAGCAATTTCAACGCTGTTATCGGTACTTTGAGAATCTACTAGAAATATTTCATCTGCTCTGGTGAGGCTAGCTAGGCAGGCAGGCAAGTTTAGTTGTTCGTTTTTTGCCGGAATTAGTACTGAAACTGGTATTTTAGATGACATATGAGTATAAATTATGTTATTGGTTTATCAAAAAGAATTCAGGAGGAGCCAGTGCGGTCTTGGGGTTTCCCCAAGTGGAGCAACTGGCGTTCAGGAGTCAGAATTCAGAATAAATTCTGTACGACTGGCGGATAGCGCAGCGTCTCTTAGAGTTGGGTCGAAGTGCGGGTCCCAATCCCCCACTGATAGCGTAGCGGTAGGGAGTCCGCGAGCGTCTTGATTCAGAATTCAGAATTCTGAATTCTGAATCAATTCTTATTTGATGTCGATAAAAGACCTTGAATAGCAGCATTTAAGTAACCAATCTGACCGTAAGCATAAACAAGTTTGTCAAACCGTTCTGCGGGATCAGAGAAATATTGCAATGCCTTATACAAGCCGCGCACAAACCGTTCGCTACCTCGCTGCAATTGAGCAATACCAGCTTTACCAGCAAGTTGTTCTCGATAGCATTCACTGATACCTTGCCACCAGCCTCGATTTAAAAACCAGGAACGTTGCAGGCGCTCTGGAGCAACATTGTGAGCGACTAGTGCTTCGGGAAGATAAGCGACTTGCCAACCACGCTGTAGGGCTAATTCGGTCATTTGCAGCTCTTCATTTGATAATAGATTTTTCCCGACTCGACCGAGATGAATATCAAAACCGCCAATTTCTTCTAGGAAACTGCGGCGGATGGAGTAATTTAAGCCTCTGGGTGTTGAACCAGGTTCCTTGATGTAGATGGTAGTGTCACCCAAGTCGTATGCACCCAGATTTGCAGCTAACCCTGGAGATAGCCACCGTGGTTGCTGGATTCCTGGGGGCCAGATGAGAGTGACTTTGCCACCTGCGATCGCTAGTTTAGAGTTATTGTAAGCAAAATATAAAACTTCTAGCCAGCGATCGCAGGCAACGGCATCGTCATCCAGATAAGCCAGAATATCACTACTAGCTACTTTTGCACCCGTGTTGCGGGCGACAGATAAACCAATAGTGGGTTCAAAGACATACTTGAGGCGCCGATTGTGGGTTCTTTGTTCTACAACCTCACGGGTGCGATCGCTAGACCCATTATCAACTACTACAATTTCAAAGTCACCCGCAAAATCCTGCCTTAAAAGACTATCAATTGCAGCCCCTAAATAGGTATCTCGATTGTGGGTACAGATAATGGCAGAAATTTGGGTGTCTGGCATAGATTTAATTTTGGATTTGAGATTTGGGACTTCGGCTTCTCTACGAGACGCTACCCGAACGCTACTTCGACAACGCTCAGTACAAGTCAGTCGAACGATTTGAGATTAAATTCTTAAATCCAACGCACAACTACCGAGAGTTAATGTAACCCAAAAGTTACTGACCCACCAACCGAGTTTCTTCGGAAATAATCTTTAAAACTTTACGTTTGTTGAATATGACTGTGTAAAACTACAAGAGTTTGGGCTAGTTGACTCAGGCGGGTTTCTAAAGATTGCTTGCGCCCTAACAGTTGACGTAACTTTTGGTAACGAGCGATCGCCATGCTAACACTGGGAATCTGATCTGATGGACATGGGCGCGACCAGACTTTACCAGCATCGTCTACACCACAAAGGCGATAGCCAGTAATAGACGATTGATAGGATACTTTCCCACCAGTGGCGCAAATTTCTTCTACGTAGTTCATCAGGCGGTCAACTTCTGCATGGCGCAGTGTTGCGGTTCCTCCGGGTTCTACTTCTTGGGGATTGGATTCTAACCAGCCATTAACAATTGGCCCTTCTAAGTAAATATCCTGAATTTGCTTCAAAATATTTTGTAATTCTATTTGCCAACCGGCAACAGTTTCCTGAATTTCTTCTAATAGATTCATCGCCAATGCTGGATTAGCACCGTGGCGATGGCTACTAAAGCTCGGAGTTTTCAACTTGGGTAGGCTGGGTGTTTTGCTACCATTCTCTTCTGCTTGAAAGGTTTGCACAGAGTCATGGTGAGGAAAGAAATTTTGTTCAGGAGGATAATCACTCTCAGTATCTTTGCCCAAGTCAACTGTTTGTCCTTGTGTATTGAGTTCCCCATCCTGAGAGGATGGAGTTTGTGTACTTTCTGTGGGTTCGTTGACTCCGACGCTGATTCTAAAAGAGAAAGGTCGTTTTGTCGTCGAATCACCCGTTTCGGCGGCAGAGGCAGTGCCGCGATTCCCTAAATCGTGTAAAGTTGCTTCTATGCGTTTTAAGCCTGCGTTCATAAAGACATCCTAAAGTTTGCTGTCCCCAGTGGCATTAAATAATTAAAAATGGGGTTGTTGGGATTTTTGGCTTTTGCCAGTTGGAGCATTAATGATGCTGGTGCTAATTTTATCCCTTAAAAGTTATTTGAAACCAAAAATCTCACCGATGAAGTAAAAAACTGCGGTGATAAATTGCAACCGTAGATATATTGTTAAAATTCTCAGGAAACAACTTTGGGTAAAATCATCTTAGTAACAGGGCCAGCACGATCTGGTAAAAGTGAATGGGCGGAAACTCTGGCCATGCAGTCAGGAAAAGCAGTTGTTTACGTAGCAACAGCCACCGATAACCCAGATGATCAAGAGTGGCATCAACGCATTTTAGAACACCAACAACGTCGTCCCCAAGATTGGGTAACTTTATCTGTACCTGTGGAACTGTCTGCTACCCTTGCTGATGCCAAACCCTATACCTGCCTTTTAGTTGATTCTTTAGGAACTTGGGTTGCTAATCTCCTGGAACACGATGAATCTAGCTGGGAAAACATCCTTGCAGAGTTGTTAGAGACGGTGGATCTGGTTGCTGCTGATATGCTGTTTGTAGCAGAAGAGGTGGGTTGGGGTGTAGTACCAGCTTATCTCCTGGGGAGGACGTTCCGCGATCGCCTGGGTTCTTTAGTGCGCCAGCTAAGTGTACTCAGCGATACTGTTTATTTAGTTACTGGTGGTCATGTTCTCAATCTCAGCGTCCTTGGTTCGCCATTGCCAAATAGAGGTGATGCTGGAACATTCAGGAGTCAAGATTCTTAACTATTGATTCAAATTAATCTAAAATCTAAAATCTAAAATTGTATTATGGCAACCAAACAAGAAGTTAGAGGATACCTTGCCTACTGGTTCCAGTTGGGTAAGAAAGTGATTACGGGCAACGGGAAGGCAAGCTTTTTGCCCCTATCGGTGCTAAATGGCGATCGCTATAGTGAAGAATTTGAAGAGTGCTGGCAAAAAATTATCTCACCGAAATCGGGTGACTGTTACTTAGAGGGTACACATGAAACCATTGCTGAACTGTTGACACCAGCATGGGATATGCTACCTTGTAGCCGTTGCAATATGCCAGTAGCCAAGCGAAACGTCGGGACGGCGGCGTTGTTATGTCCCTGCAATGATTTACCTAACTGGCCTAATACTGAATTACCAGCACCGCGAGAGCCAATTAAGACTCAAGACCAACTCAAAACAATTAGCGATCGGCTTGTAGATAATTTAGAAATCTCTTAGTTCACTTTGGTGCTTGGGAATTTTGCTCTTATTCCCGGCTAAAATTTGCAATCTGCGTTGGCGTGTTTGTCAAGCAAAATTAACCACTGTACCGATGATTGGAAACACGAATATAATTGCGATCGCTGGATGTAAAAGACCAAGAAAATCAGCAAATATTTGAATATCTTATAAAAGATTATAGCGGTTCTCAATTGCATCGAATACAGGAGCCAGTCGCGTGGGCGGGTCTCCCGACTTGGGCGAACTGGCATACCACTCGTAGGGGCACAGCAATGCTGTGCCCCTACATTACTATCAACTTGCAGATAATTTATTCTTAGGTGAGATATTACGTTGGCGCAACTTAGGAGGTTTAGCCAATTTCCAAACCGAATAATAGTTGTCACTGGAAACAATATCTGTTTTTAACTTATACTTTTTTTCGATTTTTTCGTGCCAAATATCTGAAGGATTGAGTAAAAAAACATCAGTAAACCCATCAGGGATTTTGGGAATTTTTTGGTTGTTCACCAATAGAAATCGCACTTTTGGTTCCAAAAGATAGCTCAGAGAAAAGACATTCCCAAAATTATTGCCCAAAGCATCACTAATCAAAAGTGGGCGAGTCGTTTGATTGATGATTTGGGCAACTTGTGGATTGTCATAGCTTATACCTTTATTCCACCAAGTTTCTGCCTGAGAACTCACCTTAGAAGAAATCAGACCACAAATAATCACTAATGCGATGATTATGTGCCAAATTCTCCGGCGTGACACGCTTCCATTATATAGTTGCGTAGCTAGTAGGTAAGCAACAGCTACTTGAATTCCTAAATAAGATGGGATGAAATATGGTTCGGTAGATGCTTCTATGCCCCCAGCAATTAAACTTGGCAGTATGAAAGGTAGTGCTGGGACTACAATCAATGTGATGATAAAAAACCAGACATTATAGTTAGTTTTTATACAAAGAAAATAAATTGAATATCCTACCAAAGTTAAAAAAAATGGTGTAATAAAATAGCCTATAGGATTGTCTAAGCTAAGGTCTATATCAAAAAAAATCCGGCTTAACTGCATCATCATAAATGGAAATATAGGCATTAAAAATGACTGCGTTGTTGTCTTATCTGCTGAAATCAAAAAATTAAAAAACTCACCAAAAACAATTGTTAGCCAAGGCATGAAGGCTAAAAAACCTACCAGCGATGCTATCAGATAAGTTCTAACAGTTTCAGTCAACTGAAATTTGGCAGTGACCATCACATAAATTCCGTGAGCAACTGCGACAAATCCACTCCAAATAAATGTATAAAGACTGATGGCTAAAGTGACTGCATAAATGCTCCAAATAGCAAATAAATCTGGTGGTTGTCGTTTTTTTGCTAGCTGATCTTTATCATGTGATTCCAGCCGCATTGCTTGCAGTAGAGATGCACTGGATAGCAATATAGTGACTAACCAGAGAATATATTCTTGTGCTTCTTGGGCGTATACTAGATGAATTGGAGAGATGGCCATGAGTGCGATCGCTACACCAGGAACTGATAATGGCACATTAAATAATTCTCGGCATAGCCAATAAACACAAGGGAAAACCAGCAAACTGATAAAGGCAGATAAACTTCTAATCGCCGTCACCGAATTACCAAAGATTTCCATCCACAATCTCGCTATTACGTAATACAACGGTGGATGCTGAGAATTTTCTTTTGCCAAAGACATAATTGTGTCATTTAAGCTTTTTTCTGGATTTGCACCTTGAAACTGGGCAAAACTTTCTCCGCCAATGACACGATTATTAAAAAGTTGCTGTTTTGCTTCATTAATTGTGTAACCAGAAATCCGCAATGAGGTATAAGTTTCATCATGCCAGTAAACTTTGCCATCAAGGTTAAAAAAGCGAAACAATATACCCATCGCCAATAAAAAAATAATTAAAAATCGCAACCAACTCGGAGCAAATTTGAGATGGTGCATAAGTAGTTTTTCCAAGAAATTGTTTAAAATAATTCAGTCAGGCGGATTTTATTCCTGTAGCTGCGACTTCCATTCGTTAGCGCAAAAGAGAACTTTTACAAAATTTGGTAACGCCATCTAGCAAAGTCTTTGCTATTAGATATAGTTAAAAAATCAATAGTCTTAAAGTGTCGGTCGATAGCTGGAATACTACATATTTTAGATCCAATATCCAAGTACGCCTGCAAAATTTTAGGAATTTCAAAATTATCTGGTTCTGGAGAGTTTTGAGGCATTTCAAGAGAATATTGTGAATTGGGATAAACTAAAATACTTGGATGCATCAAACCATTCTGCTGAAAATAATCATAAGCGGAAGTAGCTTGCCAAGGACATTGTGTTAGTAACGATGCACAGCCAAAGAAATATTGGTTTTTAGTCCAGATGAGATAATTTGCTAGCCCTTTCCATAGTAGTAAAAGTGCCTGACTGTTGCGGTATTCTTTAGCTATACATGCACGCCCAACTTCAACTGATGCCTGAAGCACAGAATTGGGAATTGCATTAAGATTAAATATATCAGCAGCATCAAAGCCTAGTCTTTGAGAAGCCATTGTATAGGTTTGCATCCGATAAGTTCCAATGGTTTTACCCGTCTGTTTGGAGATTAGGATTAAATGATGGCAAACCGCATCAAACTTATCTATATCCATCTGGGTAAAGTTAGAAGCAGAGAATCCTAAGCCTAGTTCAAGATTAAAAACTTCAAAGCGCAACCGAAAAATTGATTCTAATTCTGCTTCAGTTGACGCCAGCCGTAGGATATATTTTTCAGTTTGAAGGACGGGAAAATCTTCAAGATCGGGAGGATTCAGTGAGTAATTGATGTTGCGTCCAGAAACTTCCATCTATGTTCCTACTTAGATTTGCGAAAATATCATACTAGGATTTAGGCACTATACAAATAGCTCACATTATGCTTAATGTGTCGAAGCGTGATTGGGACGGTTTTCGATAAAAGAACCTCAAGAAAGCTTATTTTACTCTCTTGAATTAGGGGTAGAGTGCTTTTATTATGGGCATTAATTCCCAAAAAATCTGGCAATAAGATACAAAATTCTCCTTTGATATGCGCTATAAATGCAAGTCATACCAATTCACACAAACCCTGATACATATAGATTTATCGTAGGGGCACAGCATTGGTGTGCCCCTACAACGTATTTGTATGATTATTAAAGTGAAACGGTATCAGCAAAGAAAGTCACAATCAGGGCAGAAAGCCCCCGGATGAATCCAGGGGCTTGGATAATTTTGGTTGCGAAGCCTACCGCGCAATCTGTGGTAAATGCACGCTAAAATACTTAATTAATTAATTACGGTGATTATTGCTGTAGTGAACCCTTGTACCTGCCCAAAGCAACTTCTCCCTTAGCGTCTGATAGTAGGAATTGTTCTCGCGCAAAATAATAAATTTAGCCCGACAATCTGCCATCCGCACATCAACGCGGTGTCCCGGCCAAATTGAAGTCCCTAAAACTCCATCTGTCCACAGCTTGGTACTCAAATCGTAATCCCCCAAAGGCCAAATACTCACCACAGAACCAGGGGGTAAAACAAGGGGGCGACTAGAAAGGCTCATTGCACAAATCGGAGTGATGGTAATCGCCTCCATACCATCGTGCATAATTGGCCCATTGGCGGAAACGGTGTAACCAGTAGAACCTGTGGGAGTAGCAATGATTAACCCATCCCCAACGTATTGATCGACTACCTCACCGTCGATTTCCATTTCCAGAATTGAGGTAATCATTCGATCAGCCGAGGCGGGTTTGACGCAAAATTCATTCAAAGCTAGGTAACGCTCACTCACTGGTTCCAAATTAGACCCATGACCCTCATACACCGCAGCTTGTAACATCATCCGCCGTTGGATAGCATAGCGATCCTCAAACAGCCGATCCCAAACTTTCTCCGTATCCTGAAACTCTTCCACTGACTCAGTTAAAAACCCCAGATGACCTCCCACATTCACTCCCAGAATTGGGATGCCAGCTGGGGCTAAATGTCTGGCACTGGTTAAAACAGTACCATCGCCACCGAGTACCAAAGCGAGATCGATTGGTTGACCCGCCGAAGCCAAAAAGACTGGATAAGGGTTGTCTTTCGGCCCGCTAGGCCCCATCAACACTTGGCACTGGCGACTTTCTAGTTGTTTCGCACAGATTTCTGCCCATTCTTTACTCCGGGCATCCCGCGCTTTATAAGCAATGATTACCTGCTTGAGTTGCACGCACAATTACCACTTCAGGAGATTAAACTGCTCCATATCGACGGTATCGCGGTTGCGATAAATGGCCAGCACGATCGCTAAACCCACCGCCGCCTCGGCCGCCGCCACGGTAATCACAAATACTGTGAAAACCTGACCCTTAATTAATGTTGAGTCAAGGAAGTTGGAAAATGCCATTAAATTCAGATTAACAGCATTGAGCAGTAACTCAATTGACATCAGCACCCGCACAGCGTTGCGGCTGGTAATTAAACCGTAGATGCCGATGCAGAATAAAGCTGCCGCTAGTAATAAAAAGTACTGGAGTTGCATGAATCTGGGTATTCCTCATCAAAAATCTGCTTGTTTCTCTGCGAATGAAGTCGCAAATCTTACTCTTTTGTTTCGCTGGTTGTTGATACCAGTTCTCTGGGACGTTCTTGCAAAGTCAAAACAGTTTGCCCCAGTTTGGATGGTGTCAATAGGTCTGGCAAATACTCGCGACGTGCCAAAATAATTGCTCCTACCATTGCGATCAGCAGCAAAATGGAAGCTAGTTCAAAAGGCAATAAAAAGTCAGTGAAGAAATGTTCTCCAATTAAAACTATAGAACTTTCACCACCCACTACAGGAGGAGTTGAGTAAGCCCAAGGGGTTGCCAGTACCATCGTACTTAAAAGACCAAACAATCCTACACTGACTATACCCGTAAGTACTTTCCGCACCCAAGAGTTGGCAAATGGTACAAAATCCTGCCGCTTATTCACCAACATAATGGCAAACAAAATCAGCACGTTAACCGCCCCAACATAAATTAGTATTTGTGCGGCTGCAACAAAATCACCATTCAGCAACAGGTAGATTCCCGCTATGCTGATGAACACGCCCCCCAGCATAAAGGCAGAATAGACAATGCTGGAGAACAGCACCACACCAATGGCCGCCCCAATCATCATCACGCCCAGTATGCCAAGTGATACTAACTGTACTCCTTCCGCTAGATTCACTGTTTTTTGTCCTTAGTCAATTGTCATTGGTCATTGGTCATTGGTCATTAGTCATTAGTCAAAGGACAAAGGACAAATGACATTTATTTTTCTGTTTGTTCTACCAAGTCTTCTGGACGCGCACCCGGACGTGGCGCATCTGCGGGCAGTCCATGTGGTTCGAGGACACCTTTGGGTAAGTAAACTAATTCGCGCAGTGGTGTAACCATTGGGTCATCTGTTACTTTATAAGGCAGACGACCTAGCGCTACACTGTCATAGTTCAATTCATGGCGATCGTAAGTAGCAAGCTCATATTCTTCTGTCATGGATAGACAGTTAGTAGGGCAAAATTCCACACAGTTACCGCAAAAGATACAAACTCCAAAGTCAATGCTGTAGTGGTTGAGTTTTTTCTTTTTGCTGGCTTTGTCGAATTCCCAATCTACTACAGGCAGGTTAATCGGGCAAACGCGAACACAAACTTCGCAGGCGATACACTTATCAAATTCAAAGTGAATTCTACCGCGAAACCGTTCACCCAGAATCAGTTTTTCATAAGGATACTGTACTGTAATCGGACGCCGCCGCATGTGATCGAAGGTGACAGAAAGCCCCTGACCAATGTAACGCGCGGCTTGTACCGTTTCTTTGGCGTAATCACCAACTTGTTTCAGGAACTTTAGCATTGTGTTTGACTCTCTCTTTTGGATTTTGGATTTTGAATTTTAGATTTTAGATTCAATCCCTCCGGGTTCGGCAGTTACTCATGGGGGAAACCCCCAAGACCGCACTGCCTCACCAAAATCTAAAATCTAAAATCTAAAATTGGCTTACCCGCCAAAGGCGAAAGGAAAGGCTAGTTTCAGCGCGGCGGTTAATAGGAGATTAACTAAACCAACTGGCAACAAAAACTTCCATCCTAAATCTAACAGTTGGTCAATCCGTACCCGTGGCACTGTCCAGCGCAACAGGATGGCGACAAATACTAGTAAATAGGCTTTGAATACGGTCATAGTGATACCCAAAGCCGCAGTTACTATCTGGAACACGGGATTTGCTTCACTGACTCCCAGCCAACCAGCGATCAGGTTCAGGGGAACGGGAAAGTCCCAACCGCCCAAGTAGAGAATTGCTACTAGTAGGGAAGAAAGGATCAAGTTAACGTAAGAACCCAGGTAGAACAGACCGAATTTCATCCCTGAGTATTCAGTTTGATAGCCTGCTACCAGTTCTTCTTCCGCTTCCGGTAAGTCAAAGGGTAATCGTTCGCATTCAGCTAGGGCGGCTATCCAAAAGATCAAAAAACCGATTGGTTGTCGCCAAATGTTCCAGCCCAGGATGCCGTAGCCAGACTGTTGATTGACAATATCAACGGTGCTGAGGCTGTTAGACATCATAGCGATCGCTAATACCGCCAGCGCCAAAGGAATTTCATAACTAATAGATTGCGCTGCTGCCCGCAACCCCCCTAAAAGGGAGTATTTGTTATTAGATGCGTAGCCAGCCATCAGCAAGCCGATGGGTTGAATGCTTGACAAGGCAATCCACAAGAATACGCCCATGCCCACATTGCTAATTACGATGTTCTGCCCAAAGGGGACAATCAGGAACGACAAAAACACCGGAATTACAACAATAATTGGGCCGAGGGTAAACAGCCAGGGGTCAGACTTGGCTGGTACTATATCTTCTTTAAATACCAACTTCAGACCATCCGCTACAGGCACCAGCAACCCAAAAGGCCCCTGGTATTCTGGGCCAATTCGCTGCTGGGCTGCGGCAGAAATTTTCCGTTCTAGCCAAGTAGCAACTAATACCCCCACTGTTGCCCCAATCAGCATCAGTATCATTGGCAGGGGCATCCAAATCGCTTTGGCGGTTCCTGCTGGTATACCTAAATCCCGGAGGGATTCAATAAAAGTTCCTTGGAGGTCAATTCCTGAATTCATGTTTCCGCTCTTTAAGACATCGAGTCATGATGAGTTACAACTATTAGTTAAATTAATAACTGTAAATTCACCCATTTATAATTTTTGCTGCGATCGCGTCTGATTGAAGATTTGTTACCAATTCCCATGCCTAGTATATCCTTGGATGGTTTTAGCACCCTGAAGCGAGATGAGAACTTCTACTTATGGTTGGCATTGAGATTGGCTATTGAGGAGACGCGGGGACGCGGGGACGCGGGGAGATGAGGGAGATGAGGGAGCTGAGGGAGATGAGGGGGAAACTAATGCCCAATGCCCAATGCCCAATGCCCCATGCCCCATGCCCAATGCCCAATGCCCCATGCCCCATGCCCCATGCCCAATGCCCAATTACCGTTGGTCAATGGGAGTATAAGTAACTTCGTGCAGACCGTTGTAAACCTGGGTAGGACGGAAAATCCGGTTTTCTGCTAGTTGTTCTTTCCAGTGGGCTAACCAACCGGCAACGCGGGCGATCGCAAATATTGGCGTAAACAAGTCTGTGGGAATCCCCATCTTCCTATACACTAAACCAGAGTAAAAGTCAATATTGGGATAAATCCCTTTGCTACCGAGTTTTTCCTCTACGACTCGTTCCATTTCTTGAGCAATGTCATAGAATTTGTCATGCCCAAACTTTTCAAAGAGTTGCTCTGCTAGACCTTGTAAGATTGTGGCTCGTGGGTCTTTCACTTTGTAAACACGATGCCCAAAGCCCATAATCTTCGCTTTGCGTTCCAGACAATCTTCTATGTAGGGACGGACATTTTCCACAGAGCCAATTTTTTCCAACATCTGAATTACTTCTTCATTGGCTCCACCATGCAGGGGACCTCCCAAGGTTCCTACGGCACTAGCAACCACAGCGTAAGGATCAGTCAGGGTGGAAGCTGTCACCCTAGCACTGAAGGTAGAAGCATTCATTGTATGCTCGACTTGAAGTATCAAGCAGATATCAAAAACTCGCGCCATCAGAGGATCGGGTTCTTGTTCATCGAGCATGTATAGAAAGTTGGCGGAATAGTCTAAGTCATCACGGGGACGTACCGGGTCATTGCCTTTTCGCATCAGTTGGAACGCCGCCACCATCGTGGGAATGGTTGCTATCAGGCGCACCACCGAATCTCGAATGTAGACAGGATTATGTAAATCGCGGAGCGAATAAAACAAGCCTAAAGCAGCAGCAGAGGCTTGCAAGGCA
Source organism: Nostoc sp. (assembly GCF_036917755.1). Taxonomy (GTDB): domain Bacteria; phylum Cyanobacteriota; class Cyanobacteriia; order Cyanobacteriales; family Nostocaceae; genus Nostoc. Next base: position 62,690 of record NZ_JBALFC010000144.1, on the reverse strand, counting down.
TCCATTGGGTGACCGCTTTCTGGAAAGCATTTCATCATGTCCCGAATGCGGTATTTTATTCGCCTGTGGTAACGAACTTCATGCTCAAATGCTTTCAGTTCTTCCTTGGTTGGAAGTTCGCCCCAGATTAAGAGATAAGCAGTTTCCAAGAATGTACTTTTTTCTGCTAGTTCTTCAATCCGAATGCCACGATATTCTAGTATTCCCTTTTGCCCATCAACATAGCTGATACTTGATTGGGCGGCGGGAATGCCTTCTAAACCAGGCTTGTATTCGCACACCATCATGGCAACACCATTCGCTTTTTGAAATATCTGATCAAGCTAACTTACCAGAAATTATTGTCACCATAACAGTAGCCATTCTAACAACAATTGGAAATGTTGAAAAACTGTTATAGCAGGTACTTGGGTGGTGTCAACCAAAACATCTGACTACGACCCAGAGCAGAACCTGTTTCTGGTAGTTTTATCCCAATCATACCTGCTTTTTTCAAGACTAAGCTGGCTTTGACTTCCCCCCATAGGAGAATTTCTGCCCAATGGCTCAAACCAGGTTCATGTCCAACCAGCGCCAGTTGGGTATTTTGGGAATAATTTCTTGGCTCTAACCAGTCTTTGAGCCAACTAGAAATTTCACCATCGGGGGCGAGGTGGCTAGATTCCTCTAACTGGGAGCTTAGTTTTTCTGCTATGAGGATTTCAGCCGTTTGGCGGGCACGCACTAAGGGACTGGTGAGAATAAAATCAAAGTTTAAACCTAATTTAACAAGTTTCTGGGCAACTTTCTCAGTTTTTTGCCGTCCTTCTTTGGTAAGGCTGCGTTCCTCATCCTTGATGCCTAATCCCTTGTCTTCGGCGATGCCATGACGAATTAAATATAGTTCCATACTTTTAGTTTTATTAGCGTAGTGGGGCGTAGCCCTTGCTTAGTTAGGAGTTACGCTTGGTGTGAATTAACCTGTCCTAATCTTAATCCCACATTCCGCAGGTGCGATCGTAAATGCTGTATTTTGAAGAATGACGTAAATGCCGCATGATGGTGAGCATGACAGCATCTCAACTAGATATTAGGGTACAGGATATTGACCACTGCCGCATAGTCGCAGGCATATGTGATGAGATGAACTTGGTAGAGCAAATAAACCATCTATTAGGGACTCATTCTCAAAGAAAATCGGCGGGAATCCCATCCCTTCAAGGGATGGGAGGAATAGCCGCCCGCCGATTTAGTCATTAGTCATTGGTCATTGGTCATTGGTCATTGGTACTAATGACTAATGACTAATGACTTCGATTTGCCCCCGGCTTCAAGCCGGGGGATGAGTTAAGAAATCATCAACTCACTGATATTGAAATCAACGAAGTTCGGCGACACACTGGTCGTGGTAGACCCCCTAAGGACCGAAACGCAAATGTTTACTACCAGGTTCGTGCCTCTGTTGTGCCTAAACAAACCGCGATAGATATTGAAACTGGAAGAGCCGGAAGATTTATCTTGGCAACAAATGTTGTGAACGCGAGCCAACTAAGTGATGATCATCTGCTGCCATATAAGGCACAACAATCAACTGAGCGTGGTTTCCGATTTCTGAAAGACCCGTTATTCTTTACGAGCAGTGTTTTCCTTAACTCGGCTGAACGAGTTGCAGCGATCGCTATGGTTATGGGTTTGTGCCTGCTTGTTTATAGTTTGGGTCAAAGAGCTTTACGTCAAGCTTTGCTACGAGCAAAACAGACTATTGATAATCAATTGGGGAAACCGACTGCCGCTCCAACTTTACCTTGGGTGTTCCAATGTTTCATGTCGATTCATTTGGTAACGAGCGCCCAAACAAAGCAAATTGCTAACCTTACCGAGGAGCGGTGCTGGATTCTCAAGTTTTTTGGTGCCCCTTGTCGGAAATATTATCTCCTTTGCTGATCAACCTGCGGAATGTGGGTTGTAGAAGCTAAAAAAGAAAATATCAATGCCACATTAGGTCAGTGTGTAGCAGAGATGTTAGCAGCTAAATTGTTTAATGAGCGTGAGGGAAATAACATTCAGACAATTTATGGTATTGTCACCACGGGAACTAACTGGAAGTTTTTGAAACTTATTGGGCAAGTGATTGAAATTGACTTGAGCGAGTATTATATTAATGACATAGGTAAAATTATCGGGATTTTATCTAACATCCTGACAGAAGAAGTATTTTAATATGCTTGTCAAGTCGATCCTTGGGGAACAAAGAACAGTCTTACACAACATTAGCTGGGAAACCTTTGAAGCCTTGCTGAGAGATACAGGTGAAGATAGAGGTTCTCCAGAACATTTACAGAATCAGGTAAACTTGATGCTTTACTTTATTGGGAAGAAGATAAGTCATTAGTAACAGTATGATCAAAGCGATCGCACCCTACAAAATCAACTCAAATAATCTGGATCTATCCCTAACCTTCGCAATTCTTGTGCCAGCTTTTGAGTGCGTTGTTCCGCAGTGGTAGCGCGTTGTTCAGCAGCGATCGCACGTTCTTCTGTTGTTAAATATCTGACTCCTTCTTTGTCATACCAATACAACCAATCCCGCGTAATTCCCTGATAGGTTCCCCGCTCATAACCAATTGCTAAACCTATCTCTGATAACCAAACTAGATTTACTGGCTGCAATACATATTCACCATTTACAAACCGATAAACTTCTAAAGGTGGTTTTCTCCGGCGTTGGGGATTGTAGACAACATAATACAAAATCTCCATCTCCGCATAAAGTTTCTTTTTGCTAGTGTATTCCCCACGCCGTCTGTGAGAAACAACTTCTAGTGCCATAATTGGCATCACCTTTTCTTCCCACAACACATAACTCAAGCGCAAGTTCTCATCAAAAACTCGCTCGACTCCTAAACTTAAAAATCCATCGGGGACAATCGGCGGTAGTTCAGGATCGTAATATATCCCCATATCAACCCCAAAAAACCAATCCATCCGGTTTGCCCACAACCAAGCTAAAATGGCTTCTAGCAAGCCCGGAATCAAATGTTGTAGTTGATTATCCACAGGTTCATCGTCAGAATCGGGCAGATCCTCGGCGGAGGGTAAGCAGTGCAATGGGTTGTAATTTAACATGGTGGGTGCGATGTCTACGACGGGCTATGCCTATGCACATTCATAGCAAACTTATAATATTGATGATATCTATCTACCTCTGACAAGCCCCGAAATTTATTTATGAGATTATTAATTTTGAATTTTGAATTTTGAATTCGGAGCGAAGCGACGTGACTTTTTCTTGCGATAATTCCCAAGGGGGACGCGCTCTCCACTGGTTAGTAAAAGAGGGATAGATGACACTCAAGCGGTTGATTTTAATTTTTATACTGACACCGATAGCAGTTCTGTTGGCAGTTTCGGCTTTATTCAATAGTTGGCAAGAACCTCAGTTTCAAAGTCGCCTAGAACTCTACCAAACCAATATTGCTCTACAAGCCCAAGCTTGGCAATCAGAAGATAGCAACGATAACAATCTCCAGGCGATTCGGGAAGCTATACTTGGTGAGCAACCCCTAGAAAGCGCCACAAAGCAATATCAGGAGGCGCGTGCATCAGTTGAAGCTAATTTGGATAAAGTTAACAACAAACTTGCACAATTACGTTCTCAACCTGAAATAACTCTCACGCCTCCAAAACCTCTACCGGACGTTCCTCCGACGACTAAAACCTCTCAAGGGGGACAGCAGCAACAGTTACAGCAGTCTCTTAAGCAACTCCAAAAATTACTGGCGGAATTAAACTTGCGGCTGGGAATTTTACAAGCACAGCAAGGACAGACGGATACAGCCTTCAAGACTTGGAGCGAATTACAACAACGCTCAGATATTAATCCAGAATTTGGGGAAACTGCTGCTGTATTGAGTGGACTGTGGAGCAATCCTCCCCGTCTCCTCCCAAATCCTCAAGAGTTGATTCAAAAGAATTTGGAAGGTTGGTTTCGCTCTACTGCTTTGATTCAGCTATACCAACTCCAGCAACGACAAGATGCTTTATCAGCAGTTAAAGCTGCACAACAAGAATCTGCTGCTCAAGCTGTAATCAAATTAGCAGTTATTGGCACTATTCCTACCTTGGCAGCGTTAATTGGTCTAATAGTGCTGATTTTGTTATTTGCTCAACGCTTGTTGAAAGGAAAAGCCTCGTTACTAGCTCAAAATGCTGATCTCCCTTGGTCAACACCTTGGGATGGTGAAACGATTTTGCAGGTTTTTGTCGTCGGCTTTTTCTTCATGGGGCAAATTTTTGTACCCTTGGTAATATCGGTGCTACCCATCCCGCGTCCCGTTGCTGATGTCCGACTTCAGGCGTTTTCTGTCTTGGTTAGTTACTTACTGGTAGCATCTGGTGCGCTGTTAGTGCTGTATTTCTCTCTCAAGCGCTTTTTTCCCCTACCAGAATTTTGGTTTCGCTTTCGTTTTCAAGATAACTGGTTTTTGTGGGGACTGGGAGGCTATTGCACGGCTTTACCGATAGTTGTGGTGGTATCTTTGATTAATCAACAGCTATGGCAAGGGCAGGGTGGTAGTAATCCTCTGTTGCAATTAGCACTGGAAAGCCAAGATGGTGTAGCACTTGGTATCTTTTTCTTTACAGCAGCGATCGCAGCGCCATTTTTTGAAGAAATTCTGTTTCGCGGTTTTTTGCTACCATCTCTAACTCGTTACTTACCCGTGTGGGGATCGATTTTTGTTAGTAGTTTGTTGTTTGCGATCGCTCACCTCAGTTTGTCGGAAATTCTGCCACTGACCGCATTGGGGATTGTCTTAGGCGTCGTTTACACGCGATCGCGCAACCTCCTCGCTCCGATGCTTCTCCACAGCCTCTGGAATAGTGGTACATTATTAAGTTTGTTCACTTTAGGTAGCAATTAACACTAATCTACTACTGTTGTCTAAAAGAAAAATATCTGCTTTCATCTCCATAAGTAGGAACAATTTACTAGTTCTAATTGGTTGTAAGCATAAATACTGGCTGAAAACCAAATTAAGAAAATAGCAAAAGCAAATCAAAGAATGCTGTTAACATAGACAACAAAATATCTAGTTAAGCATTTATTCTGATTCGGATGATTTTAGCTATTTTCGAGATGTTAGAAGATGCCTCTTGGGTTTCCACATTCCCACTAACCACACTACTGATCTCGTAATTGGTGCGATGGCGTTTCAGTCCCGGTGGAAGCGATCGTAAAAAAAATCCGGAAATAATACTGATAGACTTGTAAAAAGTGGTGTAGATAGCAGTTTTTGCTGATTATTGAGGTTCATTTTTCTCAAGATAAATGTCTTGCCTACAAATCTGCAAAACTGCCGCACCAGGGTTTGCAATCATCAAATCCACCAAAAGTCATTAAGGAACGCCAGATTTTCAGGCTATGCCGCAAGACATCTTAGCGTCCCCTCCCGAAGAGAAGCACGCTAATTTTGATTATTCGTCTTGGGGCTTATTTATACTGAAAAAATTGAAAATCCCGGAATTAAGTAAATACATTTACTTAAATTAATTCCAATAAAGAGTTTATTTTTATACCTTAGTTATCAAGGAGCAGCATTTATATGGCAAATTTCAACCCCACTCACCCAACCAAACAACTTCTAGCTGGTTACTGTGGCATTATCCTGGGAGGATTTGGGGTTCATAAGTTTATTTTAGGATACCCTTCAGAAGGCTTTATCATGTTGGTGATTTCTCTAGTCGGAGGTTCTTTCACCTACGGAATCGCCTTGTTAATAATGCTACTTGTAGGTTTAGTTGAAGGCATGATCTACTTGAATAAGTCCCCTGAAGAATTCGTAAATACCTACTTTGTGAATAAGCAGGGTTGGTTCTAGTACTTTGTCAAATTCATTTTGATGGTTAAAGAGACGCGATAAATCGCCGTCTCTACAGCAAACCTATCCGTCAATTATTTATTGACGGACTACTAGTACTTTGTCAACTTGACACACTATTATATTTATTTCTATTGATATGCTCATTCTCAAACCTAAACAGCAACAGCTTACCTGGGTGATGTTCCTCATATTGGGCTTAGGATATTTCAGTGCTATGTCTCATTTGGAAATCAACTATTTCTTAAAAAGCCTGATTGTGATCATGCCAATACAGGTGGTAGCTATTATCTATGTGACTTATCTACGCTGGAGCCGTCATTGACTAGCGATTTTAGATTTTAGATTTTAGATTTTGGATTAAAAGAATTTTTGGTTCATGCCCCGCCCGAAGTCAAGCGGAATAAATCTAAAATCCCAAATTTGTCTTGAAAAGTTTGCTCAAACTCCTTCACCCCCCTTCGGGTTCACCACTTTGCTTATGCCGGGAAACCCGTCCACCGCACGCAACTTTTGTCTCCGACACCCTCTTCGCGTTCGCAAAATCTTCAAGCCTTGTCCCCTTGTGGGCGAGGTTAATCCAAAATCGCTTTCTCCAAAATCCAAAATTGGTTGACCCACAGCAAAGTACGATAAATTAATAATTTAAATATGGTTGACACTCAGTCGTAGTTCCATATTTCGTCTACGCTCGAATTAGAGACGCTTTTAGTCAGGCGTTGAATTTCTGTAGCGAATCTAAACACTTGCCATGCAACTTGTCCCGAAAACTAAGCTAGCCCCAGAACTTGACCCAATTCTAGAGAAAATTATTCTAGACGTTGGCGGCATGAAGTGTGCTGGGTGTGTGAACGCAGTAGAACGACAGCTTACCCAACATGCAGGAGTCAAGAGTGCCTGTGTGAACCTGGCCACAGAGGTAGCAGTCGTAGAGTCAGAAACTGGTGCGGTAGATGCAGATGCACTAGCACAGCGATTAACAGACGTTGGATTCCCGACTCAACACAGAAAAGCTAGTGGCACTATAGCAGGCAAGATATCTACCTTACCAGACCCAGCAGAACGACAACGCCGAGAAATGCACTCTTCACTCAGGCAGTTAGCGATCGCTGCGGTATTGCTGATATTGTCGGGAAGTGGACATTTTGGTAATCTTGGTAGCTCAGTGTTGCCAGTGTTGAATAACATTTGGTTTCACTGTGGACTAGCGACAGTGGCGCTATTAATTCCCGGTCGCCAGATTTTAGTAGATGGCTGGCTAGGCTGGCGGCGAAATGCGCCGAACATGAACACCCTAATCGGATTAGGAACGCTGACAGCCTACATTGCTAGTTTAGTCGCGCTGCTTTTTCCCCAAATGGGTTGGGAGTGCTTCTTTGACGAACCAGTAATGATGCTAGGCTTTATTCTCTTGGGAAGGACATTAGAGCAACAAGCTAGAGGTCGCGCCGCATCCGCATTTAGGAAATTGCTAGCACTCCAGCCACTCAAAGCGCGATTGATTGCCAACCCAGAAAAAGCAGGAGTGGGATCTTCTAGTGTAGAGATTCCTGCGGAACAGGTGCGTGTTGGTGAATGGTTACAAGTACTGCCAGGTGATAAAATCCCTGTCGATGGTGAACTGATGATTGGTCAAACAACCGTCGATGAGTCAATGCTGACTGGGGAAGCAGTACCAGTAATCAAGCAACCAGGAGATATGGTGACAGGGGGGACGCTAAATCAGTCAGGAGCGATCGCTATTCAGGCAACCCGTATTGGAAGTGATACAACTCTAGCTCAAATCGTCACTTTAGTAGAAGCCGCCCAAACTCGGAAAGCCCCAGTACAGAAATTAGCAGATACAGTAGCTGGTTACTTTACCTACGGTGTGCTGACAGCATCAGTCTTAACATTTGTCTTTTGGTACTTTTTTGGCACTCACATCTGGACTGATATCACCATGTCTGGTGGCATGGAAATGATCAGCCACGCTACACATAATACCCAGCACTCCCCACTATTAATCAGTTTAAAACTAGCGATCGCAGTGATGGTAGTCGCTTGTCCCTGTGCTTTGGGACTTGCTACACCAACAGCGATTCTTGTCGGGACTGCTATGGGCGCAGAACGGGGTCTGTTAATCAAAGGCGGCGACGTTTTAGAAAAAGTACACCAGCTAGATACCGTAGTATTTGATAAAACTGGCACTCTCACCACAGGTAATCCTATCGTCACAAATTGTCTGTTAATTAGAGGAGATGAGGGAGTAAGCGAACATGATTATTCTTCCTCATCCCCCTCATCCCCCTCATCCCCCTCATCCCTCATTCAACTAGCAGCAGCTGTAGAAAGCGGTACTCACCACCCCTTAGCAAAAGCGATTCAGCAAGAAGCACAACGGCAGCAGTTATCTATTCCAGAGGCTGTGGACTTTCACACGGAACCAGGACTAGGGGTGTCTGCTGTGGTAGAGGGCAGAGTTGTACTGTTGGGTAATTGGGACTGGTTGAACTGGCATGGCATTGCCATTAGTGAAACTGCACAACAAATAGCACAAGATTTAGCAACAGATGGTAAAACAGTTGTTTGCGTAGCAATTGGGGAAACTTTAGCTGGGCTAATTGCTGTTTCTGATACCTTAAGACCAGATGCTCAATCCACGGTAGACAAATTGCGTCAGATGGGTTTAAGGGTAATGTTGCTTAGTGGCGATCGCCCAGAAGCAGCTAGCGCGATCGCCAAACAACTAGGATTAGATAGCGCTGATGTAATAGCAGGTGTCCCCCCAGCCAAAAAAGCGGCTGCAATACAGTCTCTACAACAAGCAGGAACAAAAGTAACTCCCCACTCTGTTGTCGCAATGGTGGGAGATGGAATCAACGATGCTCCAGCTTTATCTCAAGCAGATGTCGGAATTGCTTTACACTCCGGGACAGATGTGGCGATGGAAACTGCTGAAATTATTCTAATGCGCGATCGCTTAAACGATGTCGTCGAATCTATTCAGCTTAGTCGCGCCACCTTCAATAAAATCCGCCAAAATTTATTCTGGGCTTTTGCATATAATACAGTTGGTATTCCTTTAGCAGCCGGTGTTTTATTCCCTAGTCTGGGTTTTGTCCTTAACCCATCTGGTGCTGCTGCATTAATGGCTTTTAGCTCTGTTAGCGTCGTCACAAACTCAATATTATTACGAGTTGTGATGCGTAAAGCCCCCGTCATTCCTATCTCAAGTTAAATTAACGCGATGTGCAACTTATTCTTGAAACCCCGCTTCCATTCCTCTCCCCCACAGGGAGAAAGGCTTTGATTCTTACTCCCCAACGCTAGTAAGGAAGGGGGTTAGGTTTGAGAGAAAGTTGCACACGGCATAAACTAAGGAACCTGGATTAAATAAAATGCAAAACTTCATCTTGTCTCTAGCCTCCCTCTCCTTGTAAAGGAGAGGGATTGAGGGTGAGGTAAGCCAGGGCATAAATTGTATGTTATTTAATTCTTATTCCTAAGTACAGCATTTGATCAATTCGTAGCCAATTAAATTTGGCAATACCCTGCAATGCCAATGCGTCGGCTGACAATGCCAATGCGTTGGCTAACAATGCCAATGCGTTGGCTAACAATGCCAATGCGTCGGCTGACAATGCCAATGCGTTGGCTAACAATGCCAATGCGTCGGCTAACAATGCCAATGCGTTGGCTGACAACGCCAATGCGTCGGCTGACAATGCCAATGCGTTAACTTACAATGCCAATGCGTCAGCTGAGATTAAAAACGCTACGCTTTTATGCAAAACTGTACTAAGTCGCCCCGTCAGGTTTTACCAGTTCACAAAGCCTCTTGAGACACCTACCAAAGCTATCATAGCTACTGGAGTATAACGGCCATGTTCTACTCTTTCAAGGTATTATGCAATTTTAAAGCTTATTTAGATCAGCACCACAGATTTATGGTGCGTGAAAATGGCAAGATACGATACTAAACAAATATTGATTCATCACAGTTCCACCGATTTGTCAATGGCAGCAGAAACCAATGAAAACCATCTACTGATTATTGAAGACGATCAAGGTCGCAAAGAATTTTCTCTGGAGTACCCCGTCTACTCTATCGGTAGAGATCGCGAGTGTAATATCCGTTTGATGTCGCAGTTTGTCTCCCGCCGCCATGCCACATTAGTGAGATTGCCACGAGAGCATAATAGTCATAGCTACTATTACCGGATTGTAGATGGCGATGCTAAAGGTAAGCCTAGTTCCAACGGTTTGATGATTAATGGACGTAAGATACCAGCTCACGATCTAAAAAATGAAGATGAGATCGTTTTTGGCCCTCAAGTACGTGCTATTTATTACATTTTAAGAAACAATCAGCGTTTGGGACAAACGGATTCAAGTGAGTACGACATTACACTAATAAACCCAGGTATGGCCGAGGATTTAGAGGATGTGGGAGAGTGAATTTTAACTACCAATCACAGTCTGAGAATCCCACGCCTTCAAGTCGTGGGAGTGGGAATATAATCACTAAAGCTATTATCCTGCAAGACTTTCAATCAAATGCCAATGGCGGCTATTTTCAATAGCCTGCTTGATGAATTCAAACATTTGTCGGCAATAATTATCTAGTTGGAGTGGTAGTTCTTCATTTTTAATCACAATACTCATTCGGGTTTCTATTTCAGTAGATTTTGATTTATCAATCAGTACTTCTACAGTGACTAATTTAGGAAAAGGAACATTGCCGGGAACCTCACGAGCGATAATGTACTCCGCCGTGTGGTATTGAATATCCAACTGAGATTCCTGTAAAAGTTCTACAAGTAACGGCAACAGATGGTCACTAGGAACAGAAACAATAAATGAACAGGTATAGCGAGCCATAATAGCCCCACGCCTTGCAACACTCCGTCCATCCTATAATACCGAAGCATCTAAACGGAAAGTGATTAGAAAAGCAAAGTTTTTGAGTTTTGAGATCAGGGATTAGGGACTGACAAATAAAAAAATATCCAAAAATTTCTTGTGGTGCGGGCATCTTGCCCGCTAATCACCCTGGACGGGCTTTTCGGCCCATCCCACAAGATGGAATAATTTATTTTTTGGAGTTCCCTTACAAGATATACAGTCACATCTGTTCTATCGACAACGAAAGTGCCGTAAGCTAAAAGTTTGATCAAAAACTTTACAATAAAGGTTTGGCTGAGGTAGAAAATGAAAGTCGCAATTACTGGAGCAACAGGATTAGTTGGTAATCGTTTGGTACAACGACTCCACGGGGAAGGTCATAGAATAGTAGTATTAACTCGGAACACTGCCTTTGCTCAAAAGGTTTTTCCATCTGAGGCTTACGCCAATCTAGAAATTGTTGCCTATACACCAAATGCATCTGGTTCTTGGCAAAATGCGATCGCTAGTTGTGATGGCGTAGTTAATTTGGCAGGAGAACCTATTGGTGAAGGACGCTGGACACCAGAACGCAAACAAGAAATCCTCAATAGCCGGAAGTTAGGTACACAAAAAATAGTTGAAGCAATAGCCAATGCTAATCCGAAACCAACTGTGTTAATTAACGCTTCAGCTATTGGTTACTACGGCACCAGTGAAACGGCTAGCTTTGATGAAACAAGTGTATCTGGTAACGATTTTCTCGCCCAAGTTTCCCAAGCCTGGGAAGCAGAAGCGAGAAAGGTAAAAGATGCCGGTGTGCGATTGGTAATTCTGCGTTTTGGGATTGTTCTGGGCAATGGTGGTGCTTTAGGTAAAATGATTTCACCTTTCAAACTCTTCGCAGGTGGCCCTATTGGCAGTGGCCGACAGTGGTTCTCATGGATTCACGTAGACGATTTAGTTAACCTGATTCTGGAAGCTTTAACTAAACCGGAAATAGAAGGCGTATATAATGCTACTGCCCCTAACCCAGTCCGCATGGCAGATTTAAGCCAAACTTTGGGGCGAGTGATGAATCGCCCTTCTTGGTTGCCCGTTCCTGGTTTTGCGATCGAAGCTCTTTTAGGAGACGGGGCTATAGTAGTTTTAGAAGGTCAGCAAGTCATCCCAAAACGCACCGTGGAAACAGGCTTTGAGTACAAATATCCGAATTTGCAATCAGCGTTAACGCAAATTCTTAGTTAAAAGGGAGTGGGGAGTGGGGAGTGGGGAGTGGGGAGTGGGGAGTGGGGGGATGAGGGAGATGAGGGAGATGAGGGAGAAATCAGCAATGCCCCATGCCCCATGCCCCATGCCCAATTCTTTGACTATTGATTAGAGAGAAATTTTCTGGAAACCCAACTGATAATACCACTGAGAATCGCACCGCCCATGAGGATGCCAATTGCTGGGTTAAACAAGGGTTGCCACAGTTTATGCCATAAATCCAAACCCAGGTTTACTCCCGCCGCATCTCCGATCGCAGCGATCGCTAACCAGCCAAAGCCAAACAAAACTAAAAAAACATCTGCGACTAAAGCCATGTTTAGCCAATTTAACAATTTCTCTTTCATGATGGGAAGGGGAATGGGGAGTGGGGAGTGGGGAATGGGAAATGAGGAATGAGAAATAGGAAGTTGGTATTAGGAAGAAATAAGGTAGACAACAGAGACTTATTCAATAATTTTTCCTTGTCCCTCTTGTCCCCACTCCCTACTCCCTACTCCCCACTCCCCATCCTCATTCTTCAAACAGCCAATTTTTGACTTTTGTCAAACTCTGCCAATCTGGTTTTCTAGTTAAACCGTCTTCAATACTATTTTTTATTTCATCACTCCATTCTTCATTGACAAACATTAACTGTTGTGCTACGTCAATGTGTTCGCGCAAACCTTTTTGACCTGTTTCCAGCATTGCTAAAGCGAGATTGACTCTCGCCTGGGGGTCTTGGGGATTTAACTTGACTGCCTTCTGTGCAGCTTTGTAAGCCAAGTTGGGTTTGTTATCGAGTAGATACAACCACGCCAAACAAATCCAAGCAGCACTAGTTTTCGGAGCGCGATCGCACACTTCTTTAAACACAGGGATTAAAGATTCTACCGATTCTCCAGCTTTATAGCGTTCTAAACCTGTATCAAACAGGGATTCAACTGTATTAGTCATTGGTCATTAGTCATTGGTCATTGGTCATTAGTCACTTGTACTGAGCCTTGCCGTTGGCGCAGCCTCTCGTAGAGAAGTATTGGTCGTTTGCAAAGGACAAAGGACAAATGACAAATGACAATATTACACCCCAAATGACTTGCCGCAACCACAAGTTTGGTTGGCATTGGGGTTTGTGAATTGGAAGCCACCGCCAATCATGGCATCGCTATAATCGAGCATCAAGCCGTAGAGATATAATAAACTCTTGCGATCGCTAACAATTTTGAAGCCATCATAATCAAAAACTTCATCTTCAGGGGTGATCTTACTGGTGTCTTCAAAGTCCATCATGTAAGACATCCCAGAACAACCACCCTGACGGACTCCTACCCGTAAGCAGAAGTCTGTGCCTTGCCTGTCCCGGAGGGATTTTACCTGGTGCAATGCGGCTTCGCTCAACAGAATTCCGCGTTGTTGAGCCTGAATTGCTTGTGTCATCTGCTTTTTAAACTCCTTAATTAGTTTAAGCGTTACCCTGTATCGGCTTGTTAATGCCTGTGGGTTGCTCGTTGAGTGTTTTTGTATTCATTCTAGCGGCTTAGATGTCGCTAGATGCCAAATTGTAAACACTCCGTCAAAAGCAGCCAAAAATTTTTATTCTAGAATTGAGAGACTTAGTGTGTTTATAGATTCGGTATTTTTGAAGTTCAAGTCTTGCGGCAGCAACAGAAGCAACCACCCTTCAGGTGCAGCCATCAAAACTTAATCCGAGGCTAGCTATCCCCCAAAGTTTACTTCCAAATTGCTTCTTTTGATTAACTTATTCTATGACAAGTTTTAATCGCTCTACCAGTCGTCGGTTGAAGAAATTAGCTCAGATTCCTTCTGTATGGGAGGGCGATCGCCGTCCGTTGTCATCACCAAACCAGTACTCAGACTCAGAGGCAAAAGGAGAATGCATTCTTTGGGTAGATTACTCCCAAGGTATTGTCCGAGGAATGGACGTGGTAGCTTCAGATATCGGCCCAGAAGCAATAGTTCGCACTTTAATGCAAGCAATGGAGCATCCCCAGAGTCCGGCAAGACCAGCCAGACCCCAAAGAATTATAGTCAGAGATCGGGAGATCCAATTTTACCTGCGGGGGGTGCTGCAAGATTTGGATATTGCTATCGACTACGCACCAGAACTACCTTTAATTGACGAACTGTTTCGCGGGTTCACTGACATCCTCGATAGTCAAACCCCCGACTTACCCCCACAGTATGCACAAATCTTGCCAGAGAAGGCATTTGCAATTTGGCAAGCAGCACCTTGGGAATTTTTGCAAGAACAGCAAATTTTGTCAATCGAGATTAATAACTGGGATGTTGGGACACTCTACGCCTCAATTATGGGAATGCTGGGAATGGAGTATGGGATTTTGTTTTATCGCTCAGAAGAGTCTTTAAAACAGTTTCGCGCCGCAGTTTTAACAGATGAAGAATCAACGGAGCATCTAGAAGAAGCGTTCCTCAAGCAAGATTGCCTGTTTCTGACTTTTGACAGTGCTGATGAAGATGAAGATGAAGACGAGGATGAAGAAGGTGATTTGGCGGATCTGCCATTATCGGAAATTGACCCCACTTTTGGTAATATCCACCCATTAGAAGGACTGCGGTCTGTTTTGTATGAGGAGGAAGCAGTGGTAATGTTCGTTGCGATCGAAAGCCTGAGCCGCTTTATTCGCGATCACCGTCGCCAGCTTCATGAAGATATCTTCCCTAGCCTCAGCCGTCGCTATCGCATTTCTCTGCCGCAGTCGGAAGAATCAACTAAATCTTTGAGTGTGACAGTCTCTACCGTGCCGCAGTTAGCAGCAGAATTAGAGGAAATGGCAGGTTTTGATGTCGATGATCAGGAGATTGAGAACCCTGACTCACCATCTTTCCAAGCATTGCAAGATGACTTGATACCAGAAAATTCCTTCCTCAGCTTAGGTGTGGTGTCTTGGGAAATGTTGGAGTCCCTGAAAAAGGGGATCAGCTACCATAATGCTGGTGAAATCAAACAAGTGGGTGACGGTTTGCCGGTGATTTTAATTCAAACTTCCCGACCCAAGGCTAAGATTGTAATTGAAAGAATTGAAGCCGCAGGCGCACTGAGAGCAGTTTGCTTTAATCCAGGTGCCGACCCCTTCGATGGCGATCGCTACGATTTAGGTTTATTACAAACTCAAAATGGCGAATTATTCCTATTTGGTGAATTTTTAGATGAAGATCCGATTCATGTAGAAGCCCGAAAAAAATGGAATCAGCGCTGTAAAAATACTCAGGGCTACTGTGGCTTAATCATTGCTAAAGGACTAACGGGAGCTTCCCGTGGTAATCCTCAGTTACGAGATATGATGGCTTTGTTTGAAGCGCGATCGCTCTCACCTAAAGATTTAGGTATTGGCACTCTTCAACTAATGCCCCAACTGGAATTTGAATAGTTGCACGAATTCCCGTAATTCTCAATCTCAAATTGTGGCTATGAGAAATTCAGTTGATGTGTATTTGATTTGCATATTGACTGCATTTCTTGCTGAGTCCTGTTAGCGGATAGCTAGGGTTTAGCCCGTCCTGAGTGAAGTAAAAAGTACTCAGAATTTTTGTGGTCTTTTAATTCAGCACTCTTCATCCGCGAACCTCTCAGGGCGCGGCACTTTGTAATCCATATTCATGTATATGTAAATACTGGTAGGTGACCAATAATTAGAAGTTAACTTTACCTCAATTTCATGAATTCCCTGTATTATCATAGTTTTTCACTCATTTTATTGGATAATTTTAAGTATAAATAACTACATTTAAATCAAAATTTATCTACAAAGTTCGGTTTAATCAAACCTAGCTGATGCATTTAGATATCGGAATCTTTTTTTTAACAAGTTTTTGAGTTGAGCATCTTGTTATGTATCAATATCATTAAGCAAAAGTTCAGATGTATATCTTTTTCTTTGTAATTCTTTTATAAAGAAGAAAAATTAGCTTATTTAGTGTCTAAATGAAGATTATTTAAAGCGCATAAATAATAGCTATAATGAACAGACTACCGAAAAAAATTAAAATATACAATTACTTTTATGGTCATACTTAAGAAATAATAAATAGTTGTAACTCAAAACTTTCTTGCCAGTAATTTATCTCTTACTTCAAATCCGAGCAGAAGGTTTGTTGTCAAATTTTTAGCGCCCTAATTGGCTAAAAATGATTTGTATAAGCTCCAAATAGATGAATACGAACAATCAAAAAAATCGCGGAATTTAAAGCAAACTACATCGCTAGAGAGAGGATAAAAAAATGCAAATTTTCATTATATCTTTACAGGGAGTTGGTGGAAAAGCATGATACAAAACTAAAATATTATGATCGACAACAGCCAACTAACATCATATCTGCAATGGATATAGATGGATGTTCATTCTAGAGCGATCGCTTGTTTACCTACTTTCTAAGTGCTGATTTACGATCTATACACATGACTCTAACCCGCCCGTAAGTCAGCATTTCAGCATCATAATGATTCTGAAGCCTTATTCTCTGGTTTTGTACCAGATGTCCTCTGCAACCGGATTTGGCGAGCTTGGTGAAGAGAGAAGGTCAAATGCTTTCAATGGAGAATAATTTTGGAAATCTTGATTGAGTCAACAGTAGGTGTCTCAAATTTATTTATCAAACTTCATTGTCAGGGTTTACTCATGCTGTTAGTAGGGTTATTCTCTTCAAAAGCAAGTATGTGCTATTTTACCGTCAAAGTAGTAACAAATAAAGTCTAGTTTTTTGATTTCTTTAGAAAATGATCAATCCTGGGACAAAATGAACATTTTTAATATTAATGGTATTACTTGTTTCGTGACACAAACTCTGATATTGTTATCGTCCTCCTCTTTAGTTAGATTCTTTCAATGAGTTAAAACATACAGCAAATAGCATGATAATGACAAATAAAAAATGGGCGGTTAAACGCATAACAGTAAATCTCGCAACACAGGAAGCAGAAAAACTAGAAAAATATTGTCAACAAACAGGTAGACCCGCAACCGACGTGATTCGTGAACTGATTAGAAGTTTGCCTGTCTCCGACGACAGCTAAAGATGTAAACAAATAAGATTACTTTCATGACTTATAAGGAAAATGCTGAAAACCCTTGAGACTTAGGTGCGACATCTCTGTATCTCGTACTTCTCCCAAGGGGAGGCGCTGCGCGAACAGGCAGGGGATGAAAGCTTTTTAAAGCCTTTAGGCTTAAGTCAAATTTAACGACAAACATGGTAGAAGAACTCCAAAAAAATAGCTATGATACTTTTTTGAGTCCGCCGCAATGGACAAGAGTTTGTCTAGCTGATACAGACGCGTTTTTCTCGCGTCTGGTCATTTTTGGGGACTAAAAGCAGCGAACAAAGACGTTTTAGTATCGACATTGCCTAGCCTGAATATGCTGCTGGAGTCGATATCAAGTAGCAAATTCCGACACCAACCCAGTTACAATCTGTAAAGAAACTGAAAAGGAACAACGGAATGCGCGTTGCAATCGTAGGTGCGGGACTGGCTGGACTAGCAACCGCAGTAGATCTAGCTGATGCTGGTTGTGAAATAGAGATTTTTGAGTCTCGTCCGTTTATCGGTGGTAAAGTTGGCAGCTGGGTTGATGGAGATGGCAACCATCTAGAAATGGGGTTGCATGTATTTTTCGGCTGCTACTACCAACTATTTGACTTGATGAAGAAAGTGGGGGTGTTAGAAAACTTACGCCTCAAGGAACATACCCACACTTTCATTAATAAAGGGGGGCGCACTGGTGCTTTAGATTTTCGCTTCCTTACGGGTGCCCCTTTCAACGGCTTAAAGGCATTTTTCACCACTTCTCAACTATCGTTGCAAGATAAATTGCAAAATGCGATCGCTTTGGGTACTAGTCCGATAGTTCGCGGATTGCTAGACTTTAACGGGGCGATGAAAACCATCCGCAAATTAGATAAAGTTAGCTTTGCCGACTGGTTCCGCAGTCACGGTGGGAGCAATGGTAGCATTAAGCGCATGTGGAACCCCATCGCCTACGCATTGGGATTTATTGATTGCGAAAATATGTCTGCCCGTTGTATGTTAACCATATTCCAGTTATTTGCAGTCAGAACTGAAGCTTCAGTTTTGCGAATGCTGAAAGGTTCTCCCGATGAGTATTTACACAAGCCCATTCTGGAATATCTGGAAGTTAGAGGCACCAAAGTTTACACGCGTCGGCAAGTGCGGGAAATTCAGTTTACTGAGTTAGACGAACAAACCCGCGTCACTGGTATAGTAGTTGCCCAAGGTGATACCGTAGAAACTATCACTGCTGATGCTTATGTTTTTGCCTGCGATGTTCCAGGAATTCAACGCATCCTACCCCACGAGTGGCGGAAGTGGTCAGAATTTGACAATATTTACAAACTAGATGCAGTGCCAGTGGCTACAGTGCAGTTACGCTTCGATGGTTGGGTAACGGAACTGAACGATGGAGAGCAACGTAAACAGCTAAATCATGCGGCTGGAATCGATAATTTACTTTATACAGCCGATGCTGACTTTTCTTGTTTTGCGGATTTAGCGTTGACTAGCCCTGCTGATTATTATCGCCCAGGACAGGGATCTTTGTTGCAGCTAGTGCTGACACCGGGAGATCCGTTTATTGCCCAAACTAATGAAGCGATCGCGCAACATGTTCTCAAGCAAGTTCATGAACTGTTTCCCTCGTCGCGGGAGCTAAATATGACTTGGTACAGTGTAGTAAAACTTGCTCAGTCTCTCTACCGAGAAGCGCCAGGAATGGATGCGTACCGTCCCAACCAAAAAACACCAGTAGATAATTTCTTCCTTGCAGGGAGTTATACTCAGCAAGACTATATCGACAGCATGGAAGGAGCAACTATTTCTGGACGGCGGGCGGCAAAAGTGATTTTGGAGAGTTTGAAGAGATAACGAACCGCGAAGGGCGCGTTCACGAAGTGTCTCGAAGAGAAGAACGCGAAGGAGGAAGAAGAGAGATGTCAGACTGGTTAGAGCATACTGTACAGGTAGAAGTAGAAGCTCCCATAGATTTAGTATGGAGCCTCTGGGCTGATTTGGAGCAAATGCCCCGGTGGATGAAGTGGATTGATTCGGTGAAAATTCCGCCAGATAATCCAGATATATCTCTTTGGAAATTAAGGACGGGTAGTTTAGAATTTACTTGGAAATCTCGAATTCTCAAAGTTATTCCCAACCAAATTATCCAATGGGAATCTGTTGATGGTTTGCCGAATCAGGGAGCGATTCGCTTTTACGATCGCAACGGTAGTAGCATTGTCAAAATGACCATTTCCTACGCCATCCCCGGCATTCTTGGGAAAATTATGGATAACTTATTTTTGGGACGAATAGTTGAATCGACAATTCAAGCTGATTTGGAAAGGTTTAAAGAATACGCGCTGAATGTTAAAGCTAATTGATTTTCTGGAAACAGAATTCAGGAGTCAGAATTCAGGAGTCAGAATTCAGGATGACAGAGAAATGGCTTTCGATCGTTGGTATTGGGGAAGATGGATTACAGGGGTTAAGTGCGATCGCTCGTTCTCTAGTCGATCAAGCTAGAGTAATTGTGGGAGGCGATCGCCATTTGGCAATGCTCCCTACAGATGACCAACGTGAGAAACTAGTCTGGACATCCCCCATTAGTGCCTCAGTTGAGGAAATCATCCGGCGTCGCGGTGAGTCCATTTGCGTACTCGCAAGCGGCGATCCGATGTGTTACGGCATTGGTGTTACCTTGATGCGGCGAATTCCCGTCTCGGAAATGACTATTATCCCCGCACCTTCAACCTTTAGCCTCGCTTGTGCCAGACTTGGATGGTCTTTAACTGAAGTGGAAACCTTGAGTTTGAATGGTCGTTCATCCTCCCTACTCCAGTCTTACATCTATCCGGGAGCGCGGCTCTTGATTTTGAGCGAAGGGAAGGATACACCCGCCATTGTTGCCGAAATTTTGACAAATCGTGGTTATGGTGGCAGTACAATTACCGTACTGGAGCGCATGGGCGGCGCTCATGAAAGAATTGTGGAAGGTACGGCTGCATCCTGGAGTCAAACTGAAATTGCTGCTTTGAATGCGATCGCAGTTGATTGTATTGCTGATGTTGGGGTTGTGCCTTTACCAAAGTTACCAGGGCTACCAGATAACGCCTACCACCACGATGGACAATTAACGAAGCGGGAAGTTAGGGCAATTACTCTAGCAGCTTTGGCTCCCACACCGGGAGAATTATTGTGGGATGTTGGCGCGGGTTGCGGCTCAATTTCTATCGAATGGATGAGGAGTAATGCTCGGTGTCGGGCGATCGCGATCGAACAAAACTCATCTAGACTACTTTATATTGCCGATAATGCCGCCACTCTCGGTACTCCAAATCTGCAAATCATTCAAGGTAAAGCGCCCCATGCCCTGAAAGACTTGCCTACACCAGATGCTATTTTTATTGGTGGTGGAGTCACAGCAACGGGACTTTTTGATGTTTGCTGGGAGGCACTACAACCGGGTGGGCGTTTGGTAGCAAATGTTGTAACGGTAGAAGGTGAGCAAACTTTATTTAAATGGCATGAACAAGTCGGTGGTGATTTAATTCGTATTGCCATCCAACGGGCGGAACCTATTGGTAAATTTTTGGGCTGGCGAGCAATGGCACCGGTGACGCAATGGATGGTTGTAAAATCTGAAAAATTGAACCTACATTAGATTCCTCTGAGTCCTAATTTTTGCTCTTGTTTATATAGATACAGATTTTTATATTTGCGCCTAATATGCTGGATTGAAACATACTCATTTCAGATGGATAGCATCATTTATTGTCCCCATAAAAATAGCTATAGCAAATATGAGAATATTGCTGTAGCTAAATTTATAAAAGTTAAATAAGAATCCAGAAGTCAGAATTCAGAAGTCAGAATAAATTAGTGGGGAATTCAGCTGACTTTTCATGTCATGTGTGTGGAAAAGCCTACGATTGACCTAACCCCCTAGCCCCCTTCCCGACACGGGAAGGGGGAAAATTCAAAGTCTCTCTCCTTATAGGAGAGAGATTTAGAGAGCAATACAGTTCAGTTAAGCATTTCTTCCTTCTCTTCCTTCTCTTCTTTGCGTCCTTTGCGCCCTTTGTGGTTCGTTAAAAAAATGACTTTTACAAAGAGTTTTAGCCTTAACTGAACCGTATTGATTTAGAGAGAGGTTTTCCAGATCCCGTGAAAAGTCAGGGTAATTCAGACCTGCACTTCGGCAAAGCTCTGTTATCGCCGCTAATTGAAGACGACTAAATTTTAAAATCGGTGGGGGGATTTAAACCATTTAAATTCAATTCTGAATTCTGGCTCCTGATTCCTGAATTCTGTTTTGTTAAATTAATTAACTCAAATTAGCCATTTTTGTAACATGAATAAAACATCCGAAAGTCGGCAAAAAAGAACTGCTTTAATTACAGGAGCAGCTAGTGGGATAGGCTATCAATTAACCCAGATTTTTGCCCGTCATAATTATAATCTGGTCTTAGTGGATAAGAATGAACAAAAACTTACTGAAATCATCGATGAATTTCCGCAAAAGTTTGGCATTTTTGTGAAAATTTTTGTTAAGGATTTATCTATCCCAACATCCCCAGAAGAAATTTTCACAGAACTACAGCAAGCATCCATCAAGATTGATGTGCTGGTTAATAACGCTGGCTTTGGTACTTATGGAGCATTTAGCGAAACAGACCTCACCCTTGAACTGAAAATGCTACAGGTAAATATGGTCAGCCTGACTCATTTAACTAAGTTATTTCTCAAGAATATGGTTGAGCAAAACTATGGAAAAATATTAAATGTGGCCTCAGCTGCTGCTTTTCAACCAGGGCCTCTAATGGCAGTTTATTTCGCTACTAAAGCCTATGTGTTATCATTTTCAGAAGCGATCGCTAATGAATTAGAAGGCACAGGTGTCAGCGTAACAGTTCTTTGTCCAGGGCCAACAGCATCGGAATTTCAACAAACTGCTGCAATGGAAGATTCAAAGATTGCTAACGTTAAGAGAATGATGGATACGGCAACTGTTGCTAGGATTGGTTATCAGGGCTTAATGACAAACAAAACCGTTGTCGTTCCTGGGATGAGAAATAAAATATTGACTGAAAGCGTCAGATTTACACCCAGAAATTTAGTCACAAAGGTTGTGAGAAGTATGCACGAACTCAAAAAAAATAGGTAGCCCGATATCTGACTTTTCACTCTTATCTAGAAACCTGACTTCTATTCTTCTCCCCTACAAGGGGAGAGGCTTTGAATTTTCCCCCCTTCCCTATTTAAACGATCCTGTGCGTTGGAAATTCTCGCACTTAAAAAATACCTGGCTATTGGTGCGATCGTTAACAATTCTAGAAGTCAGCACGGGTGTGCGGTGGGCAATCTGCCTGGACATCAGTTATAGTAATGGAGTTATGCTGAGGCATCGACGGCAGTATTAAAGATTCTTACTCTTTATTCTCAGACGAGTGAGTAATTATCCCAATCGCCTACTGGCTGGTAGCCAATTTCCTGGTATATATGATTGGATGTTGGGTTTGCCAAGTCGGTAAATAAAAAGCAGTACCGATTTCCCTGGTTCAATAAAGTTTGACTTAACGCTGCCACGCAAGCACAGGCGTAGCCCTTCCGCCGATACTCTGCCGGTGTGTAAACTATACCAATCCGCGCACCATTAGGCGTGATTCCAACATGACAAGCTATTGAAACCGGTACTTCATCCTGCCAAAGGTAAGCAGTATCTTGCTGCAAAACTCGTTTAACCCAGCGTTCTGTATCCGACTCAATACTGCCCAAAGCTTCTAGCGAAAAGGCTTCATACCAATTTTTAAGAAGTTCTTGATCATCCTCCGTAGCTAGACGTAAATAACCTCTGATTTGAGAAATCGGCTGTACCTTTTTTAGTTGAAAGACACGCAAGGCTACTTTCAACTGGTAGGATTGACCAGTCAGGGAATGCCACGCCAGAGTAAAGGCTTGCGCCTCATCTGTGGGAGCATTTACTCCTGGTAGTGATTGGTAGGAGATAGATAAATCTTGGGCGAGTATCTCTACTGCTTTGAAATCTTTAATCTGTGAGAGCAGTAATAGTCTAGGTGGTGTTCTCATGGCTACAGCCACAATATCTCCATTTGCCTCCACTGTTGCCAAATAAGGCTTTTCGTCAAAGCGTTCGGGATTTTCAATCAAGGCATGGCTAATTTCCAACAGCAGGTTATGCAGTGCCTCCTGATTCAGCAAGTAGTCTTTCACCCTTGCATAAAATTGAGTAGCATTTTGAAATCGATAAACTTTCATCCTAGTTTTTTAAGCCTTAGCTATCAATAGTTGTACTGCTCATTTGTTCTCGCAAAACTACAACTTGAGAAAGCATTTAACACCAATGCACAGATGTACACTCCTACGGCGTGTTGCTACAGATTGATATTACACAAACAGTTGCGTAAACTCATACATTAAATCCACCCGGCCCTTACGTAACATGGCTGGATCTAATCTTTCGGTGGTGTTGCAAGTCATCAAAACAACTAACCGTTGCTGCATCTGAATACCAGAATCATCAATTACACTCTGATACAAAGTACCATCCAGCAAACTGAGAATGTGTTCGGTTTTGTTATTGTATTGCGCTACCTCAGAAGCACGATTTTGCGCTAGATTATCAGCTTCGTTAATCACGATACAGATTCGCTCTATGTAAGTCGGTGGGACAAAATTAGCGATCGCATCATGATCTAAAATAAAAATTACATACCCTAAAGGTACAAGAATTTCTTTTGCTACTGCCTGTGTCCAGACTGTTTTACCAGTACCCGGTTCCCCATGCACAACAACCGCTAACTGGTTTTGATTCAGAATCGCTTGCTGTACAGAATCAGTAAAATTTTGGATGTCTGCGGGAAATGTGCGGATGGAAAATTGACTGTGAACTTTGCCTACACGACTTTGATATCCACTCAGCATCACAGCTAAGTCGTAAGTCGCTTTGTTAATTAGTGGCGCGAGATTTTTCGCCATTAAACTATATTGTCGTCGCCCGCGATCGTAGGGGTCAATTTGCAACCAAACGTCAGACTTCGACCAGTAAGCATAAACAGTATTGAGAACATCTAAGCGTTCCCAACTAACAAATTTATCTATAGGAAAATAAAAATCTCTTTCTGAATAATACTGGGTAATAATGTCGGGACTACCCAACACATTTAAAACTCGGAGTACAGTAATTTCTTGCAGTCGGTTAAGAACATAATCAATGGGAATGCTACTACGACTGACAAATTGGACGATGGGTGTTTCCGTACTCAAAACATCTTTGTAGCGATGATCTGGTGATTGAGGATCTGGCGTGATGTAATTCCAAAACTTTTCAACTTCATAGCGGGTATTATCAGATACAACACTTAATAAGTTAGCCCACCAAGCATAATTATTTCGTCCCAAAATATCAGCAACATTACTTGCTAAATTCAAACTTTTTTGACTTAATTCGCGGGAGTCACTATATAACAATTGCCACAAAAACCCCCAGTCTAATTCTCGGTTAAACGGTCGCCAACCGCTAGCAAGCAAGCTTTGCCGACTATTATTTGTAGGAGTGCCTTCATTGCTTCTAAAATAGTCAAAATCCATATTTGTTAGTTATGCAGCGTTAGTCGAGTTATTTTGTGTGAAATAGGAGATTTTGAAAAAGTTTTCTCGTAATATAAACTAACTGCGTACAAATGGTAATTTTATTTCCACCGTGCTGTACTGGCTAGGAATTCTTTTTAATCTAACTCATTCCCTCTGTAACATACTATATTACATAGTTACTACCTGCGTCAACTTTTTTGACAAAGCAATTGCTAAGTGGGGGTTCAAACCTCGTTTCCAGCCAGAGGCTGGAAATGCTGCTCATTCACTAATAATGATACAAATAGGTTGGTAGGGGCACAGAAAAAGCTCATTGGTGTCAACTTAACGTGAAAGCCTTTTAAAACCTCGTTTCCAGCCTCTGGCTGGAAATGCACATCATCGCGGCTCTGCCGCAAGTCTTGAGGCGGAGCCTCTCGTTATCTCGTTCCCAGTCTCCGACTGGGAACGAGATAACGAGATAACGAGATAACGAGAAATCCTTATGTATCAGGGTTTGTCTGAAATGGAAAGCCCTGGCTACGCGTAATTATCAATTACAAATTACGTTAATCAAGTTGAGTATTTGCCATTAATTTCTATATAACCCTCTGAAAGATCGCAACCCCATACAGTTGCAGAAGCTTCGCCAATATTGAGGCTAACATGGATATCTACTTGATCTTTGGACATAATTTGGCGCAACTGTTCCAGATTTTCATCAGTTAAGCTATTAGGATAAACTTTCACATTATCAAAACTGATAACAACTCGTTCTGGATTTATCTGCTGTTCATTTTCACATTTGCCTATAGCCATAGCAACTCGTCCCCAATTTGGATCTGCTCCATAAACTGCGGTTTTTACTAATGGTGAATTCACAATTGCTTTAGCTACTGTTTTAGCTTGTGCATAATTAATTGCTGAATCTACAGTTACCTCAATAATCTTGGTAGCACCTTCTGCATCTCGGGCAATTTTCAGCACCAATTCTTGTGCAACTTCTTGCAATGCACTAGCAAAATCTGATTCGGAAACTTCACCTGCTAAACCATTAGCTAGAATTACGGCGGAGTCACTAGTAGAAGTGTCAGTGTCTACACTCAGACAGTTAAAGGTTTTATCTATAGTAGAGCGGAAAATAGAACGAAGGCTATTTGCAGAAATTGCAGCGTCAGTAAAAAAGAAAGTTAGGAGGGTAGCCATATTAGGCTCAATCATGCCAACGCCTTTGGCAATTCCTACCAGCTTGGCATTTCCGATTTGCCGTGTAGCTAGTTTCGCTACTGTATCGGTGGTCATAATACCACGGGCTGCGGCATGAAAATCAGCAGCAGTCAATTTTTTGCCCAATCCTAATAAACCTGCCCGGATTTTTTCAATTGGGTAACGTCTGCCAATTACACCTGTAGAAGCGATCGCAATATTATGTGCAGCAATTCCAGTTTCAGTTGCAACTAATTGTAGAACCTCTTGGGCATCAGCGATGCCAACAGAACCATTAGCTACATTTGCATTTTTAGATATAACGACAATTCCTTGTGCTTGTGAATTTTTTAAGTTCTCGCGGCTAATAGTAACACTTGGCCCGGCAAAAAGACTTTGAGTGAAGACTCCATCAGCAACACAAGGAACTGATGATTTAATAAATACAAAATCATCAGTTGTATCTCGTATTCCTAAATTAGTAATAAATGCACTAAAACCCTGAGGCGAGGAAGATATAGTTAATGACATTTTTCTGTATTTAATAATTTGCTCTTGCTGGATGACTAATACCTTGTCTGCGTTGGTAACAGTAGCCAGATGGTGAGCGATAATAAAGCTGGTACGACCCTTTAAGTAAATTAGCGATCGCCTTTTGAACTAAATTTTCTGTTTGGCTGTGAATATTAGTGGTGCTGCGTCCAAAATCAAGATTCGCGGGTTTAGCAAAACCGCACGGTGTAACAGTGTTATCTAACCGCAGAGGCGCAGAGTAAGCAGGGAAGGGGGGAGCATCTCAATGAGTGTAAAAAGCCTTGTCAAACCTCACCCCAACCCTCTCCTTACCAAGGAGAGGGAGCAAGAATCTTCTTTCTCATCTGGTATATTTGCACTCATTAAGATGCTCCCAGAAGGGGAGAGTCGGGGGAAATTTCTTCTATTCCCCATTCCCCATTCCCCATTCCCCACTCCCTACTCCCCCTTAAATATGAATTCCACATTCTGTTTTATCACTTCCCCGCCAGCGTCCGGCGCGTTCGTCTTCGCCTTCGCCGACTTTGGTGGTGATCGGTTGGTCGCCTATGCTGGGATAACCTTTGTCGTGTAGAGGGTTGTAGATGACTCCGTGTTCAGCCACGTAAACCCAGCTGTCTTGGCGTGTCCAGGTAGCTATGGGATTTACTTTCAGCCGATCTTTACCATCTAATTCAAATATGGGCATATTCGCACGGGTTACTGCTTGGTCACGGCGGCGTCCAGTTATCCAAGCGACGCTGTTGAGTTCGTCTAGACCTCGTAGCAGTGGTTCAATTTTTGTAATGTGGTGAAATTGGGCAATATCCTTGTCCCAGAGTTTTTCGCCGTATTTGGCTTCAAAGGCTTCGCGGGTGTCTAGGTCTGGAGTTTTGTAAGTTTGCAGATCCAGATTGTAGATTTGTTTGGCTTTGGCAACTAATTCTAGGCTTTCAGGGAAGTGGTGCAAGGTGTCGAGAAAGATCACAGGAACTGGATGCTTCAGTTCACTGTAAAGAATATGGGTAATTATCATGTCATCCACATTAAAGGCGCTGGTTTGTACCAGTCCCGTTGGGATATTTTCTATAGACCATGCCAGTATCTCTTTGGGAGTGGCAGTTTCAAATTGCTCATTTAATTTCTCTAAGTCAAAAGCGATCGTTTGGTTTCTAGATGCTGTGGAGACTGTCATGATAATCTTCTATTCAAATATTTTTACCTTGATTAATTTTGATCTTATCCCATAAAGGCGCGTATTCCGCTCGGATATAAGGTAATAATTTTGTTCGGAAATTACTACATTCTGGGCATGGGGCATGGGGCATGGGGCATGGGGCATTGGGCATGGGGCATTGGGCATGGGGCATTGGGCATGGGGCATGGGGCATGGGGCATGGGGCATGGGGCATGGGGAAATAACCAATGGTCAGTCAAAATCATTACATAAGTAAAAATCACAGTGTTTACTAAGAAAGTTTACGGTAATTTAAGTTTTACAGGAATTTTATAGATATTTATACTGATCCTGATATGGTTAAGGAATTATTAACAAAAAGGATTTTACTTAAATGAACAATTCAAAATTGCCCAATGCTTTAGGTGAATCTATCATTATGGGCGCTTTAATGATGTTGACCAGCGTTAGTATTATTACAATAATGAACTTTTTCTAAGATATATATATTTCTAATTTTAGCAATAAGATTTTACAAAGTCCCGCTCAAAACTGAGTGGGACTTTTACTTTTCTGCTCCACATATATCGGTGTATATTAAACCTCTTCTGTGACTTTCGCCAGAGAATAATTCAAGACTTACGTATTGACAGGAATTTGACTATTAAACATAGAAGTGAAAAAGAATGTACAGAGACGTAGCAATGCTAACTCTCTACAAGGGTTCTAGATAACGCATATTTTTCTACCAGATGTCTATTGTTCGATTTTGCAGGTATCCCGGCTGAATCCACTCAAAGAGCTTGCCTCAACAAATAACTAAACTTAGTACCATTCCATTCTGGCGTTGTTGTTAGTTTTGTAGCCAGTTAGGGAAAACTATTATAGCTATACATGGTACTTAATTAAGAGATTTTGGGGTGTCCCTGACTTTCGCTTAACTAAGCGACATTGATGCTTGTCCTATCTAAACATCCAGAAAATAACACCATCATGGTTCACATATCTTTGATCGACAACCAAATACAATCCTTAGAATTACCGATTGAGCGCGATCACTTTTTGCGTACAATGATTCGAGAATTGGCTGGAACCTTACAAGATGTCGTTGGGATTGAAGAGGCAGCGGGCTTTTTGAATGTGGTTGGCTATCGAACAGGTCAACATGTCAATCAGCAATACCAGAACGCTTTGCAACTGTCAAATCTTTCTCGGGAGCAGGTAACTGCCGTCCTTGTAGATTGGAAACGCCGGATTCAAGGCGACTTTTACGTGATTGAAGAAACTGATGAGAAGATCGTTTTAGGCAATCGCAAATGCCCCTTTGCAGAACAGGTAGAAGGGCGCGAAGCCATGTGTGTTATGACATCTAATATTTTTGGCGCGATCGCAGCCGACAATCTCGGCTACGCTAGAGTCGAGTTACAAGACACGATTGCTAGAGGCGCGCAGGAATGCAAAATCGTCATTTATCTCAAGCCTAGCGAAGTATTAGACGAGTTTCCAGCACAGGAATACTTCAAAGCATAGTAACAGCGTTAAGGGGGACATTTGCAGACTATAACCTTCTTCCTGTAATATGTCCCGGCTGAAGTTGATCCCCCAAAGCATAGTTTAGCCTCTTTATTTTTACCCCATCAGTGCTACGAGCAATGGTAAAGATCCCTGCTTCAATACCTGAAGATCGATGACACCTGATCAATTTTTAACCTTTGCCCAGACTTTACCAGAACCTCTGCTTCTTGTGACTAGCGCAGGTGAAATTTTGGCCGTCAATCAACCTGCTGCTAGACTCTTTAGCAAGACAAGTAAAGCACTCATAGGTCAACGTCTTACCGAGTTTGTCACTGATTCTTCAGAGAAGATCATCGACTATCTTCGAGTTTGCTCCCAAAGTCGCCAAATGATTTTGGGAACTTTAACCATCCACCAAGCCCAGGGAGAGGGAATTGCTTGTCGTAGTGAAGGAGCTGTGATCCAACCGCGATCGCCAGAAAGTCCAGCCATCAATTTACTGCGCTTAGAAAAGCGAACGAGTAATCAATTCGTTGTCCTTAACCAAAAAATTCAGGCGCTGAGTAAAGAAATTCAACAGCGCCAACACCTTCAGGTAGAACTCGCACAATCGAATGAAACCTTAAAACAAACTCTGATCAAACTGCAAAATGCCGTTGAAGCCATTCAAACAGAAAAGATGTCTGGGCTAGGACAGTTAGTTGCAGGGATTGCCCATGAAATTAATAATCCGGTTAGCTTTATTTATGGAAATCTGACCTATGCGAGTGAATACTATGATTCATTACTGAAACTGATTCACCTCTATCAGCAAGAATACCCCAAGCCGAGCCTAGTGATTCAGCAGGAAATTGAAGCCCTGGATCTTGATTTTATTCAAAAAGATATTAAAAAATTACTCCAGTCAATGCAGACAGGTTCCGAGCGGATTAGCGAGATTGTTAAATCTTTCCGAAACTTCTCTCGATTAGACGAAGCAACATTCAAAGCAGTTAATATTCATGAGGGTTTAGAGGCTGCATTGATGATTTTACAAAGTCGCCTCAACCCTAGCGGGCGGCATTCTGGTATTGAAGTGATTAAGGACTATGGAGAATTGCCTTGGGTTTCTTGTTCTCCTGGACAACTCAATCAAGTGTTTATGAATCTTCTGAAGAATGCGATCGATGCTTTAGAAGAAGCTGAACAAGTGCGATCGCCAGAATCAATGCAAAATTATCCTAGTCGGATCTGGATTTGCACGGAGAAACTAAATGATCGCTACATTGGAATTCGCATCAAGGATAACGGTAGCGGAATCCCTACCCAGATTCATCATCAGATATTTAATCCCTTCTTCACTACTAAGCCAGTCGGCAAAGGGACAGGATTAGGATTATCAATTTGTTACCAAATCATCGAGAGCCATCATGGTCGAATTAATGTGATATCTGAGCAAGCTTCGGGAACTGAATTTAGTATTGAGTTACCCATTGTTTACTGATCAAAACTATACTATAGGAGTCATCTTTTATTTTTGAAATATACGTAGGGGAGCCAGTGCGTTGCGGTGAGGCAGTCCGGTCTTGGGGGTTTCCCCCATGAGGAACTGCCGTTCGCCCTTGACGTGCCGGAGGCATCACCCGAAGGGAGGTTCCCGACGATCGGGGACTCGAAGGAGCTGCGCTATCCGTTGTAGCAACTGGCGTTTTTAAGATTGTCTTTAATTTCTTTGGAATAGTTTCGCAACCCATACAAGCGGCAAGAAAAATTTAATTGTCAACTAAGATAGGACTTATGCACAAGTTACGGAATAACGAACCGCAGAGGCACAGAGGGCACAGAGAAATCAGAGTTTGAGAGATTTTTTGCGTAAATCCTATAAGACTAACTCTACCCCTAGTACCGCACGGCGTAAATAAGCCACCCCAACGGGAAAGCCAGTTGCCTGGGTCGGGAAACCCTCCCGCAGCGCTGGTTCACCATTTGTAATCTCTGAAACCCTTGCTAAAACGTAATTACGAATTACGAATTACGCGAAGCGGTACTAGTGACCGACTGGTGCTTTCACTCCTGCACCGCCTTTGCCCAGGAATAGTAACAAAGGTAATGAGCAAAGGAATCCTACCCCTACGACTCGAAAGCAATCTGCGTAAGATAAAACGGCAGCTTGGGTATCTACTGTTTGACTTAATAAAGCTAGTGCTTGTTGTTGCGCTGTTGCCGCATCTATGCCTTGACCTTGGAGTGCCCCATTGAGCGCATCGAGGCGCTGATTGGTTTCTAGATCATAAGGACTAAGTTTTGCTAATAGAATGGCTCGATGAAAAGCTTCTCGTCGGTCAAGCAGAGTGGTGAGTAGGGCAATGCCAATGCTACCACCGAGTTGTCGGGTGAGATTGTAGAAACCAGATCCGGCAGAAATATCTTGCTTGGGTAGCGGGCCTAAAACTGCCAAACTCAAAGGGAGAAACATCAATACAGTAAAAGCCCCACGCCATACCAATGGCCAAAATAAATCATCTATGCCGGTTTGTGGGGTAATTGCTGCTAATTGAAACATGACTCCAGATGAGCCGACAGCGCCCATTGCAATTAAAAATCGGGCATCTATTTTACTAGAGAGTTTGCCTAATAAAACCATCACGATCGCAGACGCTAAAGCCCCAGGCGCTAACAATAGTCCTGTCTGCGTTGCCGTAAAGTGCAGCACACTCTGAGCAAATATCGGCACAGCAAAGAGTGTGCCATAAAGCCCCATACCCACCACTGCTGAAAGAACGCTTCCCGCAGCTAAAGAACGGTGACGCAAAACTCTTAAATCCACAGCCGGGTGATCTGTTTTCAGTTCTCGCCAAATAAACAACCCCAAACCGATAATACTAGCGATCGCTAAGGTGGTGATGAAATTGGAGGAAAACCAGTCGTCTGTCTCTCCTTCCTCTAACAAAGTTTGCATACAGCCAACAGCAATCACCAAAAACCCAATCCCGAACCAATCGACGGCTTGGCTTTGTGTCTCTTTCTTATCTTTATCTTTGGGCAAAAATGCCAAGGACATCGCCACTGCAATGATCCCGAAGGGAATATTAACAAAGAAAATCCACCGCCAGCCCAAACCATCTACCAAGAATCCCCCTAATGTTGGGCCAATTGCTGGCCCAGCAATTACACCTACCCCAAAAACTGCCTGTGCGAAACCTTGTTCAGCCGGTGGAAAAGTCTCGAACAAAATCGCTTGTGCTTTAGCTAGCAACCCGCCACCACATAAACCTTGAAGAATTCGAGAAAAAACTAGCATCGGTAGATTAAATGCCAAGCCGCATAAAACTGAGGCAAGGGTAAAGCCAATTAACGAGAAGATGAAGTAGGTTTTGCGTCCAAAGTAATCTCCCAGCCATGCAGATAAGGGAATTAAGACGACATTTGCGATCGCATATCCTGTCACCACCCAACCTACTTCACTGACAGTTGCACCCAGGCTGGCTTGGATATCAGTCAGGGCAACGTTAACAATACTAGTATCAATTACTTCTAATATTGCACCAAGGGAAGCCGTGAAAGCGATCGCCCACTTCAATGGCCCCTGCACATAACCAAATTGATCAAAAGTTGAACGTTTAATATTGGTAGCCATTGTTAGCACAAAGCTAAAATTAAGTATTGTATATATACGCTACGGTAGCGTATCATATAGAATCGGTCAAGAGAGTCTTGAATAAAAAGTGGCAGAAATACTTATGCTAAAGATGGATGGTCACTATTGCTGTTTTCGTGCATGGGAAATGAGTTCTCGACTGATTTATTCTCCATAGGCTGTGTTCTATGCCCAAAGGTAGCAAATTGTCAAAAAGATATTGCTTAGGGATGATATTTTTATGAGTAAGCAAATCAACAGCCCCTCTGGACGCCCACGCAGCATCCATGCCGACCAAGCTATTCTGCAAGCGACTTTAGACTTGCTTGCAGAGGTAGGATATGAAAGTATGAGTATAGAAGCGATCGCTTCCCGTGCTGGAGTTGGTAAAACGACCATCTATCGGCGTTACACTTCCAAAGAAGAACTAGTTGCAGACGCTATAGAAAGTCTGAGAGATGATTTAGCGATCCCCGATACTGGCAGCTTTTGGGGAGACATGGATATCTTAATCAATAATGCCGCCAAAAAAATAGATAGTCCCCTTGGTCGTCAGACACTCGCCCTGATCATTAGTACAGCGTCTAGCAATCCTCAGTTTGCCGAGGTCTATTGGACAAAATATACCAAACTCCGACGTGAAGCCTTTGCTAAAATACTTGAACGTGCCAAGTCTAGAGGCGAAATTCACAAGGATGCAGACGTAGACTTAATTATCGATCTTGTGAGCGGATCACTATATTATGCACTGATCTTCAAACCCACAACCGAGCCAGTAGAAGCGTATATGCGCCGCACAATGAATCTTCTGCTCAAAGGTATTGGGAGTGGGGAGTGGGGAGTGGGGAGTGGGGAGTGGGGAGTGGGGAGTTAGGAGTTAGGAGTTAGGAGTTAGGAGTTAAGAGTTAGCTTATATCTTGCACCAGGCGACTGGAAGTCGCGGCTACACAGGCAAAACCCACCTCCGTGGGTTAAAAACCCTTGATTTCCTCTTAGTCCACGGAGGTGGACTTTGTTTGTATAGCCGCGATTTCTAATCGCTAGGGCTAGGTGCAAGATGTGAGTTACGAGTTAGGAGTTAGGAGTTAAGAGTTTGGAGTTATAAGAATTCTTCCCCCATTCCCTACTCCCCACTCCCCATTCCCAACTTGTTGCCAAAATAACTTTTCAGCATAGGTCATAAATGAGATGATGGAGTAATTAGAGAAAAAGGTAAATAATTGTTATTTTTCTCCCTCCGCTTCTGGTTGCAGAATAGCATCACAGTATTGAATGAGGATTGTCAAGCGATCGCTAATCGTCTGAAGTCTCGTTTGTGCAGTAGATGCTTGCCGCGCTCCTTGCAAAAACATCACATCTATTTCCAACAGGCGCAATTGCTTGCTCATCTCCGTTTGATAAGACTGTACTCGCCAGTCTTGATCAGCCAAAGGCACAATCTGCTGCCGGAAAAATTGCTGCAACGAGGCTACACGCTGTCGCAGTTCGGGTGCAACAATTTGGGTAGTTGTGGCATCGGAGCGTAATTGCTCTAGCAAGGTTACGAGTGTCAGATATTTCTCACGGTTTAAAGACATCCAGTGCTAGTTAAGATAGTATTAATGTCAAGTAATTTTTCTTCTACAATAAACTTTACTTAAGCGTTTATCAGCACTAAAAGCCTCAAGTCGTGATTTGAGGCTTTGTTTGCCATCAATGGATTTTGAAATTTATGATCCTTGAAACTCAAACTGGATGACTACATTGGCTGGAGAATCATCCTGACACTGTTTTTTTCGAGCAACAGCATCTTTTCACGACGATGCTGCTAGTTTTATTTATCACTTATCTACCGATCCTCTCTAAACCCAATTCTATGAGCAGCATAACAATAAATTCATCAGTTGATCTTGCCATTCCCGAATGGTTAAAAAAATGTTTGAAGGAGTCATCGACAAGTAGCGGCGAAACGGAAGATGACCGAAGGCATAATGATGCAGTCTTAATTGGTCGAGCATTTGAATTTGCTTACCAACTGCATCAAGGTCAATACCGCAAATCTGGAGAACCATATATTGCTCATCCCATTGCTGTGGCTGAGTTGCTGCGTGACTTGGGAGGTAGTGCTGCTATGATAGCAGCTGGATTTCTCCATGATGTCGTTGAAGATACAGAAGTTACAAGTGAAGAGATAGAACAGCGCTTTGGCCCAGAAGTACGGCAATTAGTCGAAGGTGTGACCAAGCTTTCTAAAATCAATTTCACCAGCAAAACCGAAAGCCAAGCCGAAAACTTCCGGCGGATGTTTTTGGCAATGGCGCAAGATATTCGAGTCATTGTGGTGAAATTGGCAGATCGTTTGCATAATATGCGAACTTTACAATATATGTCAGAGGCCAGCCGCCGCCGCAGTGCCCAAGAAACGCGAGATATCTTTGCACCCTTAGCCAATCGCTTGGGGATTTGGCGGATTAAATGGGAACTGGAAGATTTGGCTTTTAAATATTTGGAACCGGAAGCTTTCCGCGAAATGCAGGAGCATGTTTCGGAAAAACGGACGGCGCGAGAAGAGAAGTTGGCCAAAGCTACAGACATTTTGCGGGAACGTTTGCAGCAAGCCGGAATCCACTTTCAGGATATCAGTGGCCGTCCCAAGCACCTTTATGGCATTTACCAAAAAATGCACCGACAGCAAAAGGAATTTCATGAAATTTACGATTTGGCAGCGCTGCGGATTATTGTTCAAACCAATGAGGAATGCTATCGGGCGTTGGCGGTGGTTCATGATGCTTTTCGCCCAATTCCTGGGAGATTTAAGGACTATATTGGACTGCCAAAGCCTAACCGTTACCAGTCGTTGCATACTGGGGTGATTGGCCTAACTGGTCGTCCTTTAGAGGTGCAAATTCGGACAATCGAAATGCATCATATCGCCGAGTATGGGATTGCTGCCCATTGGAAGTACAAAGAAACAGGAGGTTCTAGTATTAGCCATTTGACAGCCACAGATGACAAGTTTACTTGGCTGCGGCAACTGCTGGAATGGCAAACTGATCTCAAGGATGCCCAAGAATATCTTGATAGTGTCAAGGATAATCTATTTGAAGATGATGTCTATGTCTTCACCCCTAAGGGGGATGTTGTTCCTTTAAGTCCCGGTGCTACCACTGTAGATTTTGCTTATCGGATTCATACGGAAGTGGGGAACCACTGTGCAGGGGCGCGGGTGAATGGGCGAATGGTGCCACTGTCAACGCGGCTGCAAAATGGCGATATTGTAGAGGTTTTGACCCAAAAGAACTGCCATCCGAGTTTGGATTGGTTGAACTTTGTCAGGACTTCGGCGGCGAAATATCGGATAAAACAATGGTACAAGCGATCGCGCCGGGAAGAAAATATCGCCCGTGGACGGGAATTGTTAGAAAAGGAACTTGGTAAAACTGGTTTTGATAGTTTGCTGAAGTCGGATGCGATGGAGACTGTCGCCGAAAAGTGTAACTACCATAGCGTGGAAGATTTACTTGCTGGTTTAGGTTACGGTGAAGTGACGTTGAACCTAGTGTTAAATCGTTGGCGAGAAGTGGCGAAGGGACAACAACCAGTTTCCACAGTGCCGCTATTTATCCCCAAAGAACCAAGTACATCAAAAGCTTTGCGAGATGCACCAGCAACTACTTCCCGTTCCACAGATTCGCCAATTGTTGGGGTGGAAGGTTTGGTGTATTATTTAGCTGGGTGTTGTACCCCGATTCCTGGCGAACCGATTATTGGTGTGGTGACGCGAGGTAGGGGGATTTCAATTCATCGCCAAGGCTGCCATAATCTGGAGAGTGTGGAGTATGAGCGCTTAGTACCAGTTAGGTGGAACCCAACCGCCGAAAATAGTGGTCGTCCGCACACGTATCCAGTTGATGTTCAAATTGAAGCTCTTGACCGCGTAGGGGTGCTAAAGGATATTTTGTCACGGTTGAGTGACCAAGGGATCAATGTCCGCCATGCCCAAGTGAAAACCTCTATTGATCAACCGGCATTGATGGACTTAGGAATAGATATACGCGATCGCTCTCAACTAGAGCAAGTCTTCGTCCAAATAAAAAAAATGAGCGACATCTTGAATATCCGCCGCGTTGGGCAAATTAACGAGTAAGCGTCCTAATTGGTAGGGTGCGTTAACGCAGTCTAACGCACCAATTTCGGATTCTGGTTGAACTCACATTCGGCACCCTCAACTATCAACTATTCAACTTGTTGCCTAAGCGATGGTGTTAGAATCATTAGTCCTCTAACAACTTCTTCAGGAGTAGCCGTGCCATTGATTACCTTTGGTGCAATCGCCATAACTTCTAGAGCCAGATTTGTGGGAATTCCCTTTGCTTCTAACCGCTTCAATTCTAAAATATCAATACCTGCTGCCAATCCATCCAAATACTCTTCTACACTTACTCCCAAGTTTTCAATCTCCAACATGAGTATAATCTCCTATTGTTTGTTCGACCTCTTAGCTATCAAAGCCGATCAGGAACGTTTATCAATTCGCTGCACAGGTGATGAGCGTAAAAGTTGACAACCATTTTATCCTCAAAGATCCCCACAAGAAAACAAATTGAGAATATCGCTTAATCAGCATTCATCCCCACTGACTCGAATAAGTGGGGGATGAATGCTGATTAAAAAAGCAAGCACAAGGCAAGAACCATTACCCACGCTTATATCCTTCTAATCGCATTGAAATGAGAAATAGATCAAATATAGGACTTACGCAGTGTACAAATGCATCATGATATGCGCTAGCTAAAATAGGAAGTTTTCAGGCTTTTATTAATTATCCTGTGATCAATAGAGCATGCTATAGGGGCACAGCAATGCTGTGCCCTTACGAAAGATGTGGTTTTTAACCTTATGCATATTTAGTATTTCTTGTCAACGCGTAAGTCCTAAAATAGATCAAGCGATCGCGTGACAGAAGTCACACAATCCAATAGGCTGATCTTAAAGTGGTGATTTTTCACAATGCTCATCTGCACAAAAAGATAGGCTTCGTTGGCTAGCATTTTTTGCTCACCATGTGCAATATGCTACCTATCCTCTATCATCGCTTAGTCGTTAATAACTACCTATACAGAAAATGCCCCTTAAAATCGTTCAGAACTTTGATGGCAGTTTTACCCTGGAAGCACAAGCCCAAGAAACTCTATTCAATTTATTGACAAGCGTTGCTTTCTTAAACCAAATTTGTCAACAGTTGCAGTGTAAGCAAGTTAAATTTACAGAATTACTTTTCCAACCAGTTCCTTATAGCTTAACTACCACTAAAGGAATGCCAGCAGAATTTGAAAAGTATCATGAATCTGATGAATATGCCATCGTCAACGTCCCACCAAATTTTATGTTTAGTGCTAAGATTTTTAAACCCAGTCGCCTTTGTGCAATTTACCAAAAATTGGATAATGGGTAATTTACAAAATAAGTTTTTCCTAAAAATAGCGCTTATCGTTTGTATGCAATACAGTCTAGACTCTCTCCTAAAAAAGAGAGAGGCTTTGAATCTTACTCCCCAACGCTACAAGGGTTGGGGCTGTTATTGTTAGGTCTGTATTGCACTCAACTAATAAGCGCTATAGTAATTCTCAATTCTGAAGGCAAATAAGAAGTTTAATATTTGATGTATGGCTTTTGAAACTAATCTTTCTTCTTTAGCATCCCTAGA
The DNA here is from genome assembly GCF_036917755.1 of Nostoc sp. Taxonomy (GTDB): domain Bacteria; phylum Cyanobacteriota; class Cyanobacteriia; order Cyanobacteriales; family Nostocaceae; genus Nostoc. The sequence goes on along the minus strand of NZ_JBALFC010000144.1, from coordinate 24,368 downwards.
ATACATTCCTTACATTGACGATCGCGGTCAATTACCCGAACAATTTCAGGGTAAAATCGGGGTATATGCTATCTTTGACCAAGCAAAAGTACTTCAATTTGTCGGATACTCCCGTGATGTTTATCTCAGCCTTAAGCAGCATTTAGTTCGTCAGCCACAGCAATGCTATTGGGTCAAAATTCAAACTATTGAACGCCCTAGTCGCACAATTTTAGAAAATACTGAAAATGCTTGGATTGCTGAAAATGGCAGTGTACCTTGGGGAAATGGGGATAACAAAGAAAAATGGACTCATCCTATTGATGTTAAAGCGATCATGACACCTGAAGAACAGGCAAAATATCAAAATCCAGCTAATGATGAATTAGCACAAATAAAAATTATTAAAAATGTGGCACGGAGAGTAGAAGCAGAAATTTCAACGCAATTGCTAGAAGGGCGTGGTTTACAAATGCAAATTCGCTTCAATCCTAAATTGAAAGAAGAAGGTTTACTAGATTTGAAATGAAGCTAGTTATGGGGAAATTTGTTTAGAGTCTGCTTAAACGATACCGTAATTGATAGACTTACAAATTTAGCAAACGGCGATTGTTTCGCTGGCGCGACTAATGCCCACACAGGGTTATATCAAGCCATACATGAACTACGGCATGGGTCAGTTAACGAACCCAAACAACTGCTGGCACGATAGATTGGTGTACTGGGGAACGTGTTGATGGTGTTGTAAAGCTACAGGGACGCTTGCTCCCTTTGAGAGGGGCGTGAGTTCAATTGTCCTTAAAACATATTCATGAGGTCATGAGCGGATTTACCACAGGGAACAGGATTATATAAAGCTTGTATAAACTTGATTATTGCTTGACAATAAATCTCTTCAGCTTAAATATAAAATTAACTTATGTACTTTTCAGCACAATCATATATCACAAAATTATTTTTGATAGAAGAAGAAATTGCATTTTTGCCAAGAACAAAACGAAATTTCATCAAGATATCGAATTTTAATAAGCGAACGAAATACATTTTTACAAAGGATAAAATTTAGCTTATAAAAGTTTAAAATGTATTAGATTTTACAGAAGTTTACATCTTAAAGATTGGGTAAAGAAGTTTACTTGACCTGGGAATAGTGATAAACATACAGGTATGTTGACTAAGCAAAATTAAAGTACTCAAAAAAACTATTCAAATAAGCTATTTTGCTCGAATTTTGGAAATTACAGCAGATTTCAAGGAAAGTGAAGTACACAACGATTCGTCCCAAAGTCATGTATAAACCCTGTTTTACTTCTGCATTCTGAATTCTGCTGTATTACTGAATAAAATTCATCGGTAGCTTTTGAAAAACTAATGAAACAGTTGCGTAAGTTTTTCAGGGTGACTGCAAGTGAGCGCCTGCTTTTGGTTAATAATAGCTTCGCTTTCTTTAGGAGTATTGCCTATTGCGTGTCATTGATAGCCCCTATTTACATAAAATATAGCGCAGACACTTCATTATTTTTGATGTTTTGCCGTTTATCGGAATGATAGTAGCGATCGCCTTATTACCATTTAACCCTATAGTCATTAAATTTGTAAAAAGTGGATTAAAGCTCATGAGAGGTGTTAATTGAAAGTCTAATTAGTTACTTTATCAAAATCTTCTGTAAGCTGAGATTTTTCACTAAAAGTGCGGTGAAGTTATAGCACATTATTTTTAGTAGTGGCGGAGGACATTAGTGACTGTGATTAAAACTTATTCATCCTGTAAACAAGCGCTTGGAATTGTGACGCTGGCATTAGTCTTTATCATGCCAACAATTAGTAGTAGTGCTAAAGAAAGTCCGTGTAGGTCCGATAATCAGTGGAGGTTGGGTGGTCAGAACCTAAACAATACTCGCTATCAAGCAGATGAGAAATACCTCAATCCAAAGAACGTAAAACACTTGTCTCCCAAATGGGTTTTTAGTGCAAGTGGTGAACTCTCTGCTACACCAGCAGTTGTAGATAAAACTGTATATATACCAGACTGGGGCGGTAATTTTTTTAAGATTGATGCACAGACGGGTACACAGATTTGGGCATATAGCATTGCCAGCTATATTAATGATCCAAGTATCCCAAAAGCTGTCTCACGCACAAATCCAGCAGTTAACGGGAATAAAGTGATTATTGGTAGCCAGGAAAATGCTTTCCTGATCGCAGTTAACAAAGATACTGGGAAGCTAATCTGGAAAACAAAACTTGACGAACACCCGTATGCTGTTATTACTCAATCACCGACCATTTATGGCAATCGTGTGTATGTTGGAGTTTCCTCTTTGGAGGAAACAGCGGCTAACGATCCGAAGTACCCATGCTGCACATTCCGTGGAAGCATGACGGCGGTAGATTTGAATACCGGAAAGCTTCTGTGGAAAACTTACACTGTACCGAAAAATTATGGTCAACCGGATGGCTATTCAGGTGGAGCAGTATGGGGTAGCACACCAGCAATCGATCCAAAGCGAAATTTGGTATATATAGGAACAGGTAATAACTACAATGTGCCTAAAACGGTAAAAAATTGTATTGCAAAACTCTCCTCACAGACAGCTCCTGATGAGTCGCAATGCCTCGATTCCAAGAATTATATTGACGCGCTCATGGCACTTGATCTCGATACTGGCACGATTAAGTGGGCAAATAAACTAGAGGGATACGATACCTGGACTGTTGCCTGCTACTTTGGCGGTGTCTCCAATTGCCCTGACCCCAAAGGACCAGATTATGATTTCGCTCAGGCACCGATGCTTTTCACTGTGAAAGATGCGGGAAAATCGCGTGATTTACTTGGTGCTGGTCAGAAGAGTGGTGTCTTTTGGGCGCTTGACCGGGATACCGGAAAAGTCGTCTGGAGCCGAATTGTTGGCCCTGGTGGTCCTGCTGGTGGAATACAGTGGGGTTCGGCTACGGATGGTCAACAAATTTATGTCGCGATTTCAAACTACGGATTTGAGAAGTACACATTAGAGCCTTCAGGTAAGACTATTAACGGTGGGTCATGGAGTGCGCTTGATGCAGCGACGGGCAAAATTATCTGGCAGACAGCAGATCCAGCAGGTGAAAGGGATATGGCTCCAATGACAGTAGCGAATGGAGTGGTGTATGCTGGCTCGATGGCATCAGCAGCCGATAAGAATAACATGTATGCATTAGATGCAAAGACTGGTAAGATTCTGTGGAATTTTAACAGTGGAGGATCAGTAGTTGCAGGTGCAGCAGTGGTTGATGGTACAGTTTACTGGGGTTCTGGGTACACCCACATCCCAGGCGGGTTTAAGTCTAATAATAAGTTTTACGCATTCACAGTCTCGAAGCATCGGTAAGATGTCAATAAGTAATAATGTTTAAAATTCTCTCGAAAATGGGGGCGAAAAACACAATTCTTGGGCTTTTGGCGAAGGTCATTTGCTATTACACAAGTAAAGTTTACCTCGGTGGACTAATGCAAAGTCAAGGGTTTTTCTAACCCCGACAGCTATGCATTTTTACTCCCAAGTAGATACATCTCGTAGCAAATTAGGAATTTCCCCTTGAGATAAGGGAAACTCCAGCAAGGTTTCTCTATGACCCAAATACCCAGATTCAGCAAACGACAAAAGCATTCGTGAAAGTGCTAACCAAACCTCCAGTTCGTATTCCCAATCACGATAACGCGAAGCTTTACCAGCAATTGAACGTAGCGCCCAAAAATATGAATTTCTCACCACAGAGCCACCTTTCTTAAACTCTGGCAAATCTTCGTGGTGGATAAAAAGCACTTTATTTTCTATTTTGGCTCTCATTCCCAAGCATTATCAATGGCGTTAACGCATTGTAACGTACCCTACAAGCTCAAGATTTACTTTAGGACTTACGCACGAGTTAGGGAATAAAGCTACGGTGTACACACAAGTCGAATGTAGAGAGTAACTTTCGTCATTTATCTCGTATCTCATTCCTATGCTCTGCATGGGAATGCTTGATTAGAGGCTCTGCCTCCAGAAATTGAGTCAGAGACTCAATGAATGCATTCCCAGTGGAGACTGGGAACGAGTAAACGAGTAAAGCCTCATTAAGGTAGGTTTTTAGGACTTGTGTGTACACCGTAGTGCTAAGGGGAAGGTGCGCGATCCTGTCCCGACCTTGGGACACTAGTTGCCTTGGGACAGACAAGAGCAATAGACCCTATGGCATTCTTCAATCCTTTGTTTCAGAGCAGTTCCTTTCAGCCCTGTGTTCACTTGGATAGCCCGACAAAAAGCTTTGTAAACACGTTCGCTTTCTAACATAAGTGCGACATTAGGAGGATTGTAGGCGGAACCAGTGTTGTTACCTTGGGTGTTCATTGGTTATGTCGTTTTACTCAGGTGAACTTGTTCTGTGTTATTATCATCAACTAACGCTGTTGGCTACCGTCTGGCTACTCACACCAGCTAAGTTTACCCCAGTCATCCTGGAACCATTGTGTCTGCTGCACCTAGTTGCAGGGCATAGAGGTTGGCATAGACACCTTGCTGATTGACGAGTTCGGCGTGAGTACCCTGCTCTACAATTTGTCCCTGCTGAATTACTAATACCTGATCTGCCTGAGTAACTGTACTGAGGCGGTGAGCAATTACGAAACTGGTACGACCTTGCAGCAAGCGAGCGATCGCACTTTGTACTAACGCTTCTGTGCGGGTATCGATGCTGCTGGTGGCTTCATCAAGAATCAGAATTCGGGGGTTGATCAACACTGCACGAGCAATACTGATTAGTTGTCGCTGTCCCTGGCTCAAGGGTGCGCCCCGTTCACCCAATTGAGTTGTATAACCCTGTGGCAGTGAGGTAATGAACTCATGCACATTTGCCATCTGTGCAGCCGTTTCAATATCAGCTTGAGTAGTATGGGGAGAGCCAAAGGCAATGTTTTCGGCGACGGTGCCGCTAAACAAAATATTGTCTTGCAGGACAATGCCAATTTGACGCCGCAGACTTGCTTGAGTAACGCTACGCACATCAATACGATCAATTTTCACTGCACCGCTAGATACATCGTAGAAGCGCAAAATCAAGTTAATAATTGTACTTTTTCCTGAACCAGTCTGCCCGACTAACGCAACCATCTGCCCTGGATAAGCGTGCAAATTCACCCCTTTGAGAACTAGTTGATCTGGGTTGTAGCCAAACTTGACATTTTCAAATGTCACTTCACCCTGAATCGGCGGCATTTCTATTGCATCGGGTGCGTCTTTGAGTTCTGACGGTTCATCTAGTAATAGAAAGATTCGCTCTAATCCGGCAAATGCAGATTGAGCTTGGGTGTAAAACTGGCTGAGAATTTGGATCGGGCGGAAGAACTGCTGGACGTAAAGTAAAAAGGATGTCACCACACCCACTGTTGCAGCTCCGGTGACTGCGAGATAGCCACCATAGGCCAGCACGCCTGCGGTTGCTAGTGTGTTGAGAAAATCGATGGAGGGCAGAAAAGCTGAAGTAATTAGCACAGCCTCAACGTTGGCATCTCTATTGGCGGCGTTAAGAATGTCGAATTCTGCGATGTTCATCTGTACACGATTAAATGCCTGTGCTTCTCGCACGCTGCCAATATCTTCTTCTAACTTGGCGGAAAGCTGCCCAATGGTTAGTCGGGTGACGCGGAATCTGGCTCTTGCCCAACGTGCAAATAAGCTTGTGGTAAAAATCATCAGTGGTACAACCAGATTACTCAACAAACCGAGTTCCAGGTTGATTGAGAGCATCGCAATGATTATGCCGACTAAACTGAAAGTGTTGCCCAGCATTTGGGCGATCGTCAGTCCAAACGCCTGATTTACGGTATTGACATCATTCAGCAAGCGGCTCATTAAATCGCCTGCTTCACTGCGATCGAAAAAGCTAAGTGGCAGACTTTGAATTTTAATAAAAATGTCTTGCCTTAGTTGAGCCAGCAATCGCTGCATAATCCAGCCGACTCGAATAATTTGACCCCGGATTGCCAAAACACCAAGTCCATAGTTCAGCCCAAGTAGCCCTAATAACAGCAGTAGTCCTTGCAAATTCCCTTGTGCAATTAGGTGATCAATCGACCAGCCAATAAAGAATGGGCCAATTGCCTGGGTTACTGCACCAATGAATACTAGTGTGAGGGCGATGGGAATTTCTTTGCGATAGAGTAGCAGGTATTGCAAAAAACGCCGCAGGGTAGAGAGTTGCTGACTTGCCTGCTCAGATGCAACAACGGGAACTGTGACTCTCATAAAAATTTTGGATTTTAGATTTGGGATTTTGGTGAAGCAGCGCGGGAACAGGGGGTTTCCCCCATGAGCGACTGCTGAACTCGAAGAGATTAAAAGTCTTTATTAGGCGTGACTTGTTATATAGATGATATTTTATTTACTCACCACGGTGGCTGTACCCTTTTGTGCCGTGTCAACAATTGCCAAAATTTTAGGGATCAGCACTTGAATATGGGGGTAAATGAGCAATCCACCTCCAAAACGAGGACATTTCATGCTATTGTCTGACTGATTTTATAGTAAATTTCATATAAAATGGACGATGACGACGATATTAGAGAAATTCCTTTACGACCTCTTGTTTGGATGGGAGACTCTCTCAAAAATATCCGCTCATTTCCTGAAGATGTGCGTGCATCATTAGGCTATGCGCTGCAATTGGTGCAAGCAGGGGAAACACCAATGGATGCCAAACCTTTTAAAGGGGTTGGAAGCGGTGTCTATGAAATCGTCAAACGCTACGATACCGATAGTTACAGGACAGTCTATGCGGTAAAGATTGGAGAGAAAATCTATGTACTGCACGCTTTTCAGAAGAAATCAAAGCAGCGGATTAAAACCCCACAGGCTGATGTTGACCTAATTAAACAACGCTATAAGGACGCAGTGGCAAGGGAGAAACAACAATCACAATGACACAAGAACCCGTTTTTGAAGAAAGCAGTGGCAACGTATTCGCTGACCTTGGTTTGTCGGATGCTTCAGAACTTTTTACGCGGGGCAAGATAGGGATTCAGGTACTCCGCCTCCTCTCTCAACGCAACCTGAAACAGCGCGAAATCAGCGAACTTCTTGGCATTACCCAGCCAGAAGTATCTCATTTGATGAAAGGAGAGTTTCAACGGTTCAGCGAGGGCAAACTCCTCATTTTTCTCAAGCGACTCGATACGGAAATCACCTTACATCTTCGCCCTCGTCATGCGCCGGGACAGTCTGCTGAAATTGTGATATTGCTATAAAAATTTTCGGACAGACTAATTATGCTAATTTGAGATCATTTTTCTCCTTCGGCTTTACCTGAGATTCCAAAATCACGCCGTAGAGTGGGCTGGTTTGCATCAATTCCTCGTGAGTGCCTTGTGCTACCAATCGTCCTTTATCCATCAGAAAAATCCGATCGGCATTCCTGACGGTGCTAATGCGTTGAGCTACTACAAAGGTTGTACAAGCTTTTTGGCGCATTAAGTCATCTAGTTCGGCTTGAATTTGGGCAGCAGTTTTGGCATCCACAGCCGAGGTACTATCATCCAAAATCAGAATGCTGTAATCGGTTAGTAAGGTACGAGCGATCGCAATTCGTTGTTTTTGTCCACCAGACAAGCCCACGCCCCGTTCACCCACAATTGTCTCGTAGCCATCGGGTAGACTGGTAATAAAATCGTGCATTTGTGCGGTTTTTGCAACTTCAATCACCTGCTTTAAGGTTGCATCGGGTTTTGCATAGGCAATATTTTCGCGGATTGTGCCGGAGAAGAGGGTGGTTTCCTGAAATACAATGCCAATATGCGATCGCAGGCTTTTTAGTGTGAAACTTGTTACATCTCGCCCATCAATGCGAACTGCTCCCCCTGTAACATCGTAAAAACGGGGAATCAAGTTCATAATTGTGCTTTTTCCTGAGCCAGTCATCCCTAGAACGGCGATTAGTTCGTTGGGTTTCGTTTCAAAGGAAACTTCTTTGAGAGTTTCGGTTGTCGCTCCTGGATAACGAAAGGAAACATTTTCAAAGGTAATTCTACCACCGCAAGTGTCAAATGGGACAGCACCGGGGCGATCGCGAATTTCTACTTCCGCATCTACAACTTCGTAGACTCGTTCGGCGGAAGCAGCTGATTGAGCGATCGCGGGTGCTGCAAATCCAATCAACAAAATCGGTTGGAGAATCAACGCTAGGTAGGAGTTAAACGCCACCAGTTCGCCAATGGAAAATCTACGCCCAATCACCTGCGCTCCCCCGTAGGCGAAAACTGCCAGTGTTACCAAATTACTCAGCAAAAAGATCAACGGGAAGGTATTACGGATGGCGCTAATGGTCTTCATGTTTGCCTTAATTAGGGCATCATTCATACTCGTATAACGCGATCTTTCAGTTGACTCTCGCACAAACGCTTTCACTACCCGGATTCCTAGCAAGTTCTCTTGCAATACAGCATTCAGGTCGCTCAGTTGTTCTTGTACTTGCCGAAAAAGTTGATTATTTTGGGTGATGAATCGCGCCATCAACCATCCGGCTAGGGGTACTACTGTTAGCGTAATCAGTGCTAATTCCCAGTTCATCACCAGCAAAATCACTGAAACACTCACCAACGTCACAACTCCACCAATTACCTGAATTAAGCTGGTGCCAACAAAGGTACGAATCTGCTCAATGTCGCTGGTGACACGGGTTAGTAGTTGGGAAGTCTGTGCCTGGTCATGATAACTGAAACTGAGATTTTGAATCTTGCTGAAAATTTTGTTACGCAGGTCATAGGCTACACCCTGAGACGCTGCTTCTGCCAAATAGCTTTGTCCAAAGTTAAATAAACCACGAGCGATCGCGGCGACTACCATCCAACCGGCGCTATATAGCACAATTTGGAGGTTTTGTTTCATGATGCCCTGATCAATTCCCCAGCGAAATAGTTGCGGGGTAAGTGCGTTGGCGATCGTCAACAGCAACAGGCTGGCTAAGGCTCCCAGCGAAGTCCATCGGTAAGTACTCAAACTTTTAAGCACGCGCCCGGTTGACTGGATCGACGAAGTTTCCTGGAGTTCTGGTTGCTGAACCAATGGTATTCACCCTTGTATCTTTGAAAAATTATCTCGTATTTTGATTGTAAAAAATCAATTGGTCAGTGGGAGCAAGGCGATTGTGTGAGGTTGGATCAAAATTTTCATTGCAATTCCCAACTCCCCTCGGATATCTCAACTGCTATCGGTTGCATAGCAAAACCAAGTTTTGAGTTCTACTCTATTTTTTCCAAAGAAAAAGTTTTAGGGAGAATTTATGCATTAGAAATCAGAGGATAAATCTCTCTAAGCGAAAATTTTTCTTGTCTGTATCTAAAAATGGTGTTAAATATTTATGATGCTGCTAAAAAATCAATTGGAGTTGGCTTGTGCATCAATTAAATATACATTAAACGCGGTCTAGGCTCAGGAATTGGACGCCCTAAATCCTTAGCTGTTTCTATCCATTCCTGCATAACTAATTCTACATTATGCAGGGCTTCTTGATAAGTATCGCCGTCAGTAGCACAGCCTGATAACTCTGGCACTTCAGCAATAAAGGCTTGATCTAATTCACTCCAGTAGAGAATAATTTCATAGCGAAACATCATTTTTAATTCCTAGCTTATACTTGATAATCACTGCACGAACTTGTTTAATTTGATAGCTTTTGGCTTTTCCTTTCTTATGTTGTAGGTTCAATATTTCCTCAACTTCGGCTTTGATAAAAATCCGATGATCGCCACGAATCCGTTCATCAAAGCCTAGTCTATATAAAAGTTGCCATAGTTGGGCAAAAGGGATATCTGTATCAGAAATCCCAGAGAGAATTTTTTCTAAGATTTTGTCTTGCTGAGTCACGTTTTTTTTGACTATCTTAATGTTTGTTTTGACTATTGTGGAGGCGTAAAATCGTGGCGAATTGAGGGTTGCAATTTAAACGTATATGCACGCGGAGAATTCGCTACACATTAACGAGATTTTGTACTTAGGCTGTAAAGGCAACAGTACGCCTATCAAGGGTTAACCTCAGTATAAATAATTAGCAGTTTGACAGCAGTTATTCTAACATTCACCCTGAGCTTATTTGCAAAATTGAGTTTATCTTCTCCAAACCAGAAGACTGGAGAAGTGAACTTGCACAACCAGCGAGTATTTATAGCGATTCTTAGATGAATAAAATACACCTAACTTCAATAAGCCAGGAGCTACAATCTAGAGTTCTCCTGACTCCTCAAGAAGCGGGAATATTTAAGCCAACTGAGAACCGCTATACTCAAATTTATAAGTGATATAGGCAACTACAGAGGGTAAATTGTTAAGATTGCTCATATCATAGGCTGAAGTATAAATCCGTCTCAGTCAATGTTTAATATTGAGTAAGAAATATTACGCGAATATGAAAAATCAAATTCTCGGCACAGCCGCATTTTTAACCACAATTATTTTGACAACAACCGTACAAGCAGCAAATTCTGAACATGTTAAACAGTTATTGGCAACCAAACAATGTCAAAACTGTGATTTGACTAGTGCAGGTTTAGTGATGGCTGACTTATCTGGAGCAAATTTGAACGGTGCTAATCTCACAGGTGCTAACCTCAGCCGTGCAAACTTGAGCGGCGCAGATTTGCGGGGTGCAAATTTGAGTGGCGCTAGTTTATTTGGTGTTAACCTGAGCGAAGCTAAACTTGGTGGGGCAAATTTGACGGGTGCTGATTTGAGAAATACTTATTTAGCAAATGCAGAACTGACTGGTGCTTACCTGAATGGCGCTAACTTTCAGGGTGCAGTTGGTATACCATCACAAATTGCTTCACCAGAAGAATTTTATGCTTGGGGTGTAGCAGAAGGGCAAAAAGGCAACCAACAGCAAGCAATTAGTTATTTTAATCAAGCGATCGCTATTAAACCAGAATATGCGGGTGCTTTTTTAGCTCGTGGTGTCGCCCGTTACCAAATACTAGATAAGCAAGGTGCATTCCAAGATGCCCAAGTTGCTCAAAAATTGTTTACATCTCAAAACAACAGCCTGGGAACGCAAACAGCCCAAGCTTTTATTAAAGAACTGCAAACACCCGTAAATGATAAAGTAAGTGCTGGTAGCCCCAGTTTCGTTGAATTTTTGGGAAGTCTTGGCTCAATTTTGCTCCAGTTCTTCCCTTTTTGAGTACTTCCTTTTTGAAAGGGAGATTTGAAACAACAGAGAGATAATATATAGATGACAAATGACAAATGACTTTATCTAACAAATTATGGGCAGCAAATCAAGACTTAGCCCAAGCTTGCCTAGAGCATCCTTTCGTTCAAGGCATTGGCGATGGTACTCTTGAGCAGGTTAAATTTGCTTACTACGTAGGGCAAGATGCTTTTTTCTTAGAAGCTTTTGCCCGTGCGTATAGTATCGCCGCAGCTAAAGCACCAGATTGGTTAGGTTTCACCACATTTCATAACTTAGCTAGTGGAGTTTTAGAAGAACTGCGGCTGCATAGTGGCTATGCTTCTGAATGGGGAGTCAATTTGCATTCTGTGGAACCAGGAACTGCCACCCGCCGCTATACTGACTTTTTGTTAGCAACTGCTTGGGGTCCAGATGTGGGTTTAACTGCGGCGGCGATGTCTCCTTGTATGCGTTTGTATGCCTTTTTAGGAGAACAGTTAGCTCGTAACGGTATTCCTAATCATCAATATACAGACTGGATTCGTACTTACAGCAGCGCAGACTTTCAACTACCAACACAACAATTAGAAAGTTTAGTTGACAATTATGCCACTACCAATCCTGTTGTGCATTCAACCTATCGTTATGCGATGTTTTGTGAGCGCGACTTTTTTCAGGCTGCATGGATTTTGGAGTAGTCTGCTTAATTAAGTTGGCGAGAGAAATTCAATTTATCTAAATTTTATGTCTAATTATCAAGAACTCGTAGAGAAGCCCGCCGTAGGCATCGCTGGAGTAACAAATATTTAGGCGTAGTCAGCACTTCGGTAAGCTCTGTTACCACCGTAGGCATCGCTAAATTGAAGAAGAAGTCATAATTCAGGAGTCTTTGTCATATAGGACTCGTATTTGATTTTTGAAAAAAATCAGTACACCTCGAAAAGGTTTCTTCCCCACTCCCGACTCCCCAATCCCTACTCCCTGTCTACGCAAATAATTATGGCTACGCCACGCTGCGCGAACAAAAATCAAAGCGGATTACTATATTTTATTATCTAATTAGCTATCTCTCCCCTTTGCCAAAACTGCTTTAAAATCTCGCCAGGTTTGCGATCCCAGGTGTCGATATGCTCGTATATCAAATTATCTTGGTTGAGTTTATAAGTTGAATAGCCATTAAAAAGCAAACCTGCTTTCCAAGGAACACGCAACACTCCCCGCACCGTCCACTTTGCTAAAATAGTGTCTTCGGCTGACTGATAAACCTCATGGACATCAAAGTAAATTTGGGTAAAAAATAGCCGAGCGTGAAATCGCAAAGTCCAAAATATAATGCGATAATTAAATTTGTATTTGAATGTATTCACTGGGTCTTTAAAATAGATATCCTGTGTATAAATATCATAGGAAATATCTTTTTCAAACAGTGTCGGTAAATCTTGTTTGAGAGTTTTAATTATCCGTTCCACTGGCAATTTAAATTCCACGCGCCTTTTCCCTTAAATCTGCGGGTGAATCATCTCAACTATTATCAACTATTTCCCGCTTCGGTCATGTAGGTGACTCTTGCAAATATTCCTGGAATGCCCAATCATAAATATTAGGTGCGATCGCTACTAGCAAGTTACGATTCACCGGTTTCACCTCCCAGTAGAGATGCGCTAAGAAGTCAGTGAGAATATCTGCACGCCACTGTAACTATTGTCTGTCCTTGGGGTTCTGTGGCGGATTATAATCAAATCGCTGGCGATAACGGGTGATAATTCCCTCGTCATAGCTACCTTCACAGGGTAATGCAGGGAAGCGATAGACCTGATTGAAAAACCTGCCAATCTTTTGAAAAGAATAGCAGGCATGGCTTATCATCAATCGGAGCGGCGGGATTCGAACCCACGACCTCCACTACCCCAAAGTGGCGCGCTACCAAGCTGCGCTACGCCCCGGTCAGAATTATTATCATACATCAAAACTCTAGGATAATCAAGAGGTAAATTTAAAAAACCTTAAGCATCCCAGTAGCTTGCAGTAAATCCAGAACAGCAGAAGCATCCCATTTACCCTCTACACATCGCCCTGTATTCAAGATCAAGCGCAAACTGTAAGCATGAGGATAGCCTTCTACCTCCATCCATAATAAATCGCTTTCGGCTTCACAAGCAATTTTTTCCTCTTCCATTAATTCAGTTGTAAGTTGTTTCATGGTGTCTGCTAGCTGTGCTAGTAGACGGCAAAAATCATTCAACTCGGCTTCTGTTAACTCAATTGCCCAATCATCTGTACCCACTAAACCTTTAAACTCAGATGCATCAGGGTTCCAGCCAATACGCCAACCAAATCCGGTTTTGACAACGCGTTCCATAAAAAGTTAGGAGTTGATGTGCATCAAGAATTGGGTTGAACAATTTTAGCGCCTCTGATACTTGTTATTTCACTCTAAAAAATTAGACTTAAAACCCTTCATCCAAAGGAAGAGTTAATAACCTCACATCAGGACAATTATTTTATACAATTCCTGGAACAACAGGTTTACGACTTTACTCATCAACTTTCCCTGAATGTGCTTACCGAAAACTTTTCGGAACACAACTCAAAAATCTTAGAATTTTAATCCTAATTCCTGTCGGAGACGATAGAGAATTGTGTTCTGGTCAACTTGAGAAAGAATTTCTTGAATGACGCTGCTAGCGCCCAACTGTCCCCAAGTGCAGCCTTTTTCGAGATACACCTGAGCAGCTTTGCCAACGGAGTATGCTCCATAACCGGCGATTCCAGCTTGAGCGATCGCACTGCCAGCAAAGGCAGTAATATTGCTGGGATTGTCACCACTGGTTATTGCAGCCGTACTCTTACCCAAACCCAAAAGGAAACTACTGCCTAATTCCCCCAGCAGCAAACCACCAGAGCTAAATAAAATCGTTTTTAAAATTTTCCCGGCTTCATAGCTAGTCATCGGCAAACCATACAATCTAGCTAGAGCGCGAATTAAAGCTAAATCGGCGACAGTTCCGCCAAGGATATCTAAAAAAGCAATGGGATTGAGCATTACTGCCAAAGCTTTGTATTTGGTAAATTGCCAAATGATATTTTCGGCTTCTTGTTCGCGTAAGTCGATGGTTTTTTGAGCGATCGCGGCTTCTGCATCCCGTGCTTGGATCAGTGCATTTAAAGCCAGAAGCGATCGCCCTTCTCGATTCAGAATATTCAGAATTGTCTCTTTGAGTTCATCTACTTGTGGTGGTGGTGTCTCCCATTCATAACTGACACGCCCATCAGGCCACTCAACCCGTACTTCCATTGGTGCTGGTTCCGCCGCCACCATCACAATTTCATCAGGTAGTAGAGGCTTCGCTTGGGAATTTCCTGCACCCAGTTGTTGCAAATTTTGGTAAATCGCTCCCTGGTCTGTATCTGGGTATAAATCTATCTTGTTAAACACTAAAATTAGAGGTTTTTGTGCTTGCCGCAATTCCAGTAGTGCCTGATACTCAGTGTGCGTGATATCACCAGAGACGACAAACAAAATTAAATCCGCCTGATGTACGACTTCTCGTGCCATGTCCGCCCGTGACTCACCCTCAATTTCATCTAATCCAGGGGTATCAATTAACTCTACTAATACCTTACCACCGGGCTGCCAACGAACGGAACGCGGCCATTGAGTGACACCATTCAGAGGCCCAGTTTGCAGAATCTTCTCTCCCAGCAAGGCATTTAAAACTGCTGACTTTCCCCGACTCACCAAACCAAAAGCGGCAATTCTAATGATGTTTGAGTCCAGCTTATTGAGTGTGGAATTCAAAGTTTCCAATTCCGGTTTCATCAAACCTGCCAATTCTGGGTTAGATGACAACTGTCCTGACTTGCGAAGATATCCATACCAAGACAGCGCTTGTCTGAGACTGGCGCGGGCACGATTTAAGTGAGTTTCTTGCAGATTACGCACGAAGTTAGGTTGATTCAAGGTTGGACAAACAACAGGCTACATATCCATTTTGATCTAATTCCCAGGCTCTTAACCTGTTTTGTCAAATTAAGCCTTTTGCCAATGCTGGATTGTTGTATTGCGATCGCCTTCTGGGTAAACTGGAAATTTCCCTTCCCGCCGCAGCCTTTCAGCACGGAAACCATTATTTCGGACTCGCTGCTCAGTGTATCCCTAATTTGGTTAGCAAAATTTTGCGTGATGCTGGCAGTATAGAAGTAGTGTTAATTCTTTTTTATGCCTAGAGACGATAAATCCGAAGCTTCAGGAAGGGGCGCATCTGCGATCGTTGGTTATGAAGATTTTTTAACTGAATTAAAAAGCCGAATTTCTAGCGCTCAATTACGGGCGGCAGTTGCAGTCAATAAAGAATTAGTATTACTCTACTGGCAAATTGGGCGAGATATTCTGAATCGCCAACAGCAGCAGGGTTGGGGAGCAAAAGTTATCAATCGTCTGGCGGCTGATTTGCAGAAAGCTTTTCCTGAGATGAAGGGCTTTTCGCGTACTAATCTCATGTACATGAGAGCATTCGCTGAGGCTTACCCAGACGAGCAAATTGTCCAACAAGTTGTTGGACAAATTCCTTGGGGTCATAATGTCCGTATATTGGATACCATTAAAGACCAAACAGAACGCTTGTGGTACGTACAACAGACAATCCAGTATGGGTGGAGTCGAAATGTTTTAGTTCACCAAATTGAAAGTAAGTTGTATCACCGTCAGGGTAAAGCAACCAACAACTTTAACCGTACTCTACCTCAACCACAATCAGAATTAGCACAGCAATTGTTGAAAGACCCTTACAGTTTTGATTTTCTCAATTTAGCGACAGATTTTCTGGAACGCGATTTAGAACGTGCTTTAATCAACCACATCCGTGATTTTTTCCTAGAGTTAGGGGTTGGTTTTGCTTTTGTAGGTAGCCAATATCATCTTGAAGTTGGCGGTGAAGATTTTTATATTGATTTATTGTTTTACCACTTGCGTTTACGCTGTTATATAGTGATTGACCTGAAAATTGAAGAGTTCAAACCAGAGTTTTCTGGTAAGATGAATTTCTATGTTAGTGCGGTAGATGATTTATTGAGACATCCAGATGATCAGCCTACGATTGGGATGATTTTGTGCAAAAGCAAAAATAAGGTAATTGCCGAATACTCTCTGAGGGATATGCATAAGCCAATTAGTGTTTCGGCGTATCAGCTAAAAGATACTTTACCGGAACCGTTGAAAGGAAATTTACCAACGATTGAGCAGTTAGAAGCTGAGTTGGAAACGGTGTCCATTATTGAGATAATCACTGGACTCAGTGGTTCAGATGGAAAAATGCAAGTAACACATTATCCACTAGATGAAGCATATCAAAGGCTTAGGCTACGGACAAAAAAAACCGAGTTTTCACCAGAAGAAATAGGAAACGAAGTTGCAAAAATTCGGAGCGAAATAAACGCTAATACAACTAAAGATTCTGATTGAATTTATAATGTATTCCAATGCAGAGAAAAATATCTTTAACCCTCAATCGGCTGCCGCCGATGCTGTAAAAACC
The DNA here is from genome assembly GCF_036917755.1 of Nostoc sp. Taxonomy (GTDB): domain Bacteria; phylum Cyanobacteriota; class Cyanobacteriia; order Cyanobacteriales; family Nostocaceae; genus Nostoc. The sequence goes on along the minus strand of NZ_JBALFC010000144.1, from coordinate 7,680 downwards.
ACTCATAAAGTTCTGGATTATTGTATGTCTGCGTCCACGAGTCGTGATTGGCTTCTGGGTAAACTGTAAATTTCACATTGCCGTCGCGGGCTTTGAGTGCAGAAACCATGATTTCAGATTCCTTTAAGGGAACGACATTATCTTTGGCTCCGTGAAATGCCCACACGGGAAGATTTTTCAACTTACGTGCTGCTTGGGGGTTCCCACCGCCACAGATAGGCGCGATCGCAGCAAATCTTTCGGGCTGTGTTGCTGCTAAATGCCATGTTCCGTAACCACCCATACTTAAGCCGGTCAGGTAAACCCGATCTGGATCAACATAGGATGCGTAACCGCTTTGGGGTGAGTCAAGAGACATCGCCTCATTCAGAAGGACACTCAATCGTTCTACATTCCAATGTTCACCGCGCGGACATTGGGGAGAAATCACAATGAAGGGAAAGTCTGGCTGTTGTTCAACAATTTTGGCAACACCCTGCTTTTTCACATTATCTAAGTCAGAACCTCTCTCAGCCGCACCATGTAAAAACAGGATTGTTGGCAAAAGTGTCTGTTGTATTTCATTGCGATCGCTTCCGGCGGGGCGTAGCCCATCGGGTAAGAATAGCAGGTAGTTGTAGCTATCAGTAGAAGTAACTTGCTGTTGTGTTGAGGGCATAATGTTCATAACTATTGTTAGTTCAACCTCTGCGAACAGCAATTGTATAATTTGGTCGCTGTGTTGCTTCTCGTTGACTCTTAACTAACCTTGTGACATTTGCCATTACTGTTCATCCTGGAAGAATTTCCAGATTTTGATTGCATTATTAATAGACTAACTTGACCAAAGAAGACAGATATGGGGACGCAAAGAAAGAACTCCCTGTGTCCCCGTGTCTTTTCAATGAAAAACTACTACCAAATTCGATTTCCATTTTCGTCAACTCGTGCTTGCCGAATTACGTCGGAAATCTCTTCAGCATCTTTAACGTGGTGAAGTGCCTTCTTTTCGCCGTTGGGTTCATCCACAACGAAGTAAGTTGGAACTGTGATTTTGTCGCCTGTAATGTCTGGTACATCATCAACAGCTACCTGCTGACCCTTCTCTTCAACTGATTGAGATTCATCAGCAATTCTATCTCCCGGATTGGCTGTTAAGTTTCTTTCTTTGACGTTTGGTTCTTCGCATAAATGTGTATCTTCGCTCACTGGTTGATTAATTTGATTTTCTTGATTATTCTCAGTCATAGCTTTCTCAGGTATTAAACAATGTAGCTTTACCAATAACACTATAGAAAATCGAAGATATAAAGAGTTCTTTCTCTGGAGAGACTTTGAGAATAGATTTGAGCGAAACACCTCTGAGGTTAGATATTTGATCGGATGAATTTACTTCTTTAGTTGAAATGGCGTATATTTCCCCCAATGCTTCTACAATGCTGCGGGTATTCGCTTGGATCATTTTAATGTAGGAATCCCCATCACTTCCCTTTGCACCAATTGAATCAGAGTAAAGTTGATTTGGTGCTAATTTCACCCCTGCTTTTTGAGCAACAGTTTTAATTAAAGCTGGGTTAATTGTAGTTTCGGAAAAAATTGCGGAAACGCCGATCTTTTTAATTGACTCAACCAATCTCTCGACTGTTTGAGCGCTTGGTTGTTCTTCGGTACTCATCCCAATTAAAGTAGTTTGCCAGTCAATCGGCTGAACTTTGGACTTATGGTGCTAAGAGGAGGTTTGAAAAGTCGCAAAGTATACTAGAAACCCCGCTTCCATTCCTCTCCCCGAAACGGTAATTGGGGTGTTTTCTAGTATTAGCGGTATGTACCTCAACTACTTTTATAACTTGCCCTCTGGGACTGCGATCGTTTTAGTCGTATCGGGATTGTTTCTGTTGGCGTTACTACCTAGTCTTAAATACGGAATTTTTACCGCTAAGTATCTTAAAACCAAAGGATAATCCTAATGCGATCGCGTCGTAGTATAATATTAAACATTTATTGGTAAATCAAGTCATGAAAGAACATTCTTCTACTAACGACAAAATTCCAGCGAGGATAAAAACCCGCCGGGATTTCTTAACCTACATGCTAGGTACTACAGTTGCATCAGTAGCGATCGGATATCTATTTCCCAAAGTCAGCCAAAGTCGTGAAATAGACCTAGAAACCCTTTGCTCACTGTATCCAAAGAATTCACGCTGTCAAAATTATCTTCCAGGTTCAGTGGCACTGGCTAAAGACCACAAGGAAATTGACGCTAATGCACTATTGGCAACTGTAAAGCCCGGAATTCCGATTTTTGTCCAAGGCTTGCCAGATCATAGCGTTGATTATCTGATCATTCAAGACGGGCCACAGATTGCTGAGTACGCGATCAATCCAATTTGCACTCATTTAGGATGTACAGTTGAGTGGAATCTTGAGAAGAATCACTTTATTTGCCCTTGTCATGGGTCAGAATACGATTCTCAGGGTCGAGTCGTTCATGGCCCAGCTAAACGTTCTCTGCCACTAATCACTGTAGTAGTCAAGCAAAACCAAATTCGTTTAGTTGATCGCAAACCTGCTGTAGATCCTCGTTAACCTACCAATATCAAATCAGATTGGCAATGCCACCATACTTTTTAAGCAAGTTATAAATTATAAAAGACTAATAAAAATTACTGCATGATTTGAATTTGTCGGGTAAGCTGACAACAGCAGTTTTAATCCTCAAAACAATGACCGCAAGTAGTCCCACGATTTTAGCCCTGGACTTTGATGGAGTGATTTGCGACGGACTAATTGAATATTTTGAGGTAGCATGGCTCACCTACTGTGAAATTTGGTCGCCTGTTAATGACACACCACCAGATGATTTAGCTTTGAGATTCTATCGCCTGCGACCTGTAATTGAAACAGGTTGGGAAATGCCCCTTTTAATCAAAGCTTTGGTAGATGGAATTCCTGATGAAAAAATTCTTCATGAATGGCCAAGCATCGCCCCGAAACTTTTGTTAAATGACAACCTACAAGCAAGAGAAATTGGTGCAAAACTAGATAACCAACGGGATGAATGGATTACCACCGATTTAGAAGGTTGGCTAAGTCTGCATAGATTTTATCCGGGTGTAATAGAAAAAATAAAATTAACTCTTGACAGTGGAGTTAAGCTATACATTGTGACAACTAAAGAAGGGCGTTTTGTACAGCAGTTGTTGCAACAGCAAGGAGTGAATTTACCCGCAGCAGCAATTTTTGGGAAAGAAGTCAAGCGTTCTAAATACGAAATTCTGCGAGAATTAAAGCAGGCAGAAACAGACAAGCCAGTTAGTCTATGGTTTGTAGAAGATAGACTCACGACATTGCACTTAGTTCAACAGCAAATAGACCTTGAAGATGTGAAACTGTTCCTTGCAGACTGGGGCTATAATACCCAAGCAGAACGTGAAGCTGCCCAAAATGATCGGCGAATTCAGTTGTTATCACTGTCTCAATTTGCCAAAGATTTCTCAAGTTGGCTTTAATATACAGTAAATTTTAAGGAAGGTGAAGTACACAACGATTCGTCTCAAAGCCAGGTATAAAGGCTGTTTTACTTCTGAATTATGACGCCTCGGCGGAGCAATCCCAAGCTTTGCTCCTAAATTCTGAATTCTGCTGTATTAAACCTGTTGCAATAATCTCTTGATGCCTTCACCCTAAAAGGGCCTGTCATTGCCCAGATGTTTGAAACAGTCAAATTGTTGCCCTTACCGATATCCTGCCCGGAACTTAAGTTCCGGGCTAATAGCCCAAGTCCACTCAAGTGGACTGAAATCAACGAAGTAGAATATTTATACATATCTACGTAAATAACAAGGATTAGAAATCAGAGCTTCCGTCCTGACATTTCAGTGAAATAATAACTCATAACTCTTGACTCTTCACTTAACTTTATGCTTGACCTGACAAAACTGGCGCGACAAATGCAGGGTTTAAGTCAGCATCTTACCTTAGAAGCTGTTGCCAGTCGCCAGCGTTTAGAATTGGCGCAACAACATCTCAAAAATGCTTACGAGTGTCAACAAGATTTAATCGATCGCCAGGAAAAATGGCGCGATCGCATTCTCTTTGCTAATGCTACCCCAATTGAACCACTAGAAACCTGCATTGATATCCCAGTTCCCCCAAAAATTCATACTGTCATCGCTACCGATGGTTCCCAAATTGCCCCCAACCATCACGAAATTGCTTACTGTTATCTCCTAAATATCGGCAGAGTAGTCTTACACTACGGACAAAATCGCCATCCGCTACTTGATAGTTTGCCAGAGGTATTTTACCGCCCGGAAGATTTATATATGTCTCGGCAGTGGGGAATTAGAACCGAGGAATGGATGAGTTTTCGTCGCACTGCTTCAGAAACAACAGTGTTGGCAGAACTTGCGTGTGCGACCAAGGGGGAAGCGCCAGCATTGGCGATGGTAGATGGTTCATTAATTTACTGGTTTTTAGAACAATTGCCGATGGATGCACGCGATCGCATTTTACCTCCCATCCTCGAAGCTTGGCAGCAGATGCGTGATGCTCAAATTCCCCTGATGGGCTATCTCAGCGCCTCTCGCAGCATCGAAACAATGAACTTTTTACGGTTGCTGGCTTGTCCCCATCCAGCGCCAGACTGTAAAAGTCATTGCCCAAATCAGCTAGAAAAAGTACCTTGTAAAATTTTTGAACAGTTGCGAGATACTTCTGTTTGGGCAACCCGACTCAAACCAGGACAACGCAGTACCTTGTGGCGCAGTAATTCCCCCATTCTCGAACTATACGGAGATCAAACCATTTACTTTTGCTATGTCCACGTTGGTACTGAAATCGCCCGAATCGAAGTTCCGGCATGGGTAGCGGAGAATGCAACCATGTTAGATCAAGCATTGGGACTAATGCTAGCACAAGTACAAAAAGGATATGGCTATCCTGTAGCGATCGCCGAAGCGCATAATCAAGCAGTAGTAAAAGGTGGCGATAGAGCGCGTTTTTTTGCCCTCCTCGAACAACAAATGATTAAAGCTGGTTTGAAAAATGTCGGAACTTCCTACAAAGAAGCGAGAAAGCGGGGCAGTATTGCTTAAATCAGGAAATAATGAAGATTGCTCTCTTCAATTTTGAATTTTGAATTTTGAATTGTTAAAGAGGTTTTTATGCAAACACAGACAGGAAAACGCTACTACACCCGTGAAGAATATTTAGCACTAGAAGAAGCAGCCGAATCCAAAAGTGAATACCGAGATGGAGAAATAGTGCTAATTGCAGGGGGTACAACTAATCATAACCATATCATCGTTAATTTAGTTGCTCATTTAAAATTTGCTTTAAGAGGGTAAAATTATAATTTATTTACTAGCGATGTGCGTTTGTGGATACCAGGCTACAGAAGATACACATATCCAGATGTGATGGCGATCGCGGGAGAACCAGTGTATGAGAGTGACAACACTACCACTGTTAGAAATCCCTTAATAATTATTGAGGTTTTGTCAAAATCAACCAGAAGTTATGACGAATCAGATAAGTTTCGTTGTTATCGTTCAATTCCTGAATTTCAAGAATATATCCTAATCGACCAATACAAATTTTACGTTGAGCAATTTGCTAAAAACTCAGATGGTAAATGGGTATTAACTGAATATGAATCCCCCATGCATTGTTAATACTGGTTTCTCTAAATTTTGAAATTTCATTCAGTGATATTTATGAAATGGTAAATTTTCAGATGAGCGAGGACTGAAGCATCAAGTCTAGATTTCAGCGATCGCTTTTATCTCACTTTTCTTATTTCACATCGTAGTCTAACAAAAATTAGTCCTTAATCTAATGCTTGCATAAGTAGCCGTAACAGCACAAATTATCGATGGCAGAAAACAGAATGAAAGCTAGGGTGATTGTCCTTAGTTGCTGTCCTAACTTTTTACTCATTGATCAAGCCACGTTCCTTTAAATCAGTTACAGAATAGTACGCTGCATATCGCTTCGTTTTACCCAAGATACCTAGCTTAAAAGTTGCATCAATATAGCAGTTCTTGGCTGAGTGCAGTACAGTTTTCACATCTCTACTACAAGGAGAGAGGCTTTGAATCTTACTCCCCTTCCCTTGTAGGGAAGGGGTTGGGGGTTAGGTCTGTATTGGACTCAACTGCAAACCGCTATATTATCTTCTAATGTCTTGAAATATCTAAAAAATTAGGGTAAGCAGTGTTCATCACAGTAATTCAAAGTCTAGGATTGACATTCTCGACTTTTGATATGTTTATATACTTTATATCCTCCATAAGTCAGTAATGCTCCTGCTGCTACAATCCCACCCACTGGTACAGTAATTGGAGCAGCCATGATTGTTGTAGCAGCTGTTGTAAAGCCTAACCAACCTGCAATACCACCAGCAGATGTAGTAGTAGTAACAACTACAGGTACTGTAGCGACGGTAATTGACCCTAATGAATAACCTGCAAATGTCGTCATCCCTGCAATTAATTCGTCTTTCATTTTATATTTTTCTCCAGGTAACTTTTTTTACATTATATGACAACATATGACAACATTTTTCTAAGTAGCAATAGTAAAATTTACGTATATTTTTCCTATGTAATTTTTCCTATGTATTTATAAACTTTTACTGATATTTTGACAATTAAAGTACAATCCTCATACTCAAATCCAACCACTTCGACTGAGTAATCGGCGCACTGGTAGAAATATAATCCACACCCGTCTCTGCAACACCGCGAATAGTTTCCAAAGTCACATTCCCCGAAGCTTCAATTTTCACCCGGCTATTTTGCTGGCGAATCAACTCCACCGCTTGACGCATCATATCCAAAGGCATATTGTCCAACATAATAATGTCAGCGTTGTGCTGCAAAGCTTCTTTCACCTGCTCTAAACTTTCCGTCTCAACCTCTATAGTCAATGGATAAGGTATCTGAGAACGAATACGGATAACTGCTTCTCCAATTCCCCCACCCGCCGCAATGTGATTATCCTTAATCATCACCGCATCATCCAACCCGATGCGGTGATTAATCGCCCCACCCACCGCAGTCGCGTACTTTTCCAACAGTCTCAGCCCAGGTGTCGTTTTACGCGTATCCACCAACTGAGCAGGTAAATCAGCAATTTTCTCTACATATATATTAGTCAGCGTCGCAATCCCGCTCAACCGCATAGCCAAGTTGAGCGCCACCCGTTCCCCCATCAGCAGCGCATCCAGCGAACCATGAACTTCAGCTACAACCTGTCCCGGCTCACACCATGCACCTTCAGCCGCAACCGCCACAAAGCTGACTTTTTCATTCAATATCTGAAACACCCTAGCTGCAACTGGTAAGCCAGCAATTACCCCTGAAGCTTTAGCGATCCATTTAGCCGAGCCTAGCGTCACATCTTCTACTAGTAGCGTATTTGTAGTGCGATCGCCCCTGCCAATATCCTCCAACAACCAGCCACGCAATAGTGGATCTAAAACCAGCCAAGGCGGCAAAACACCAGACTTTCTCACAACCTTATTGCTTCCTTAGTCACTTCCAGGAATACTATAGCCTAAAACCCTTACTCTCTAGGGCTTTGATGGGGACTGGAAAGCAGTCCAAAAATATTTTTGGAAAAATAGTTGACAAGATAAAAGAGGTTCGCTATATTGAATAAGTGCCTGAAGCGAAGCGAGAAAAAGCGACGCTGTGA
>NZ_JBALFC010000143.1:0-61331 GCF_036917755.1 Nostoc sp. | reverse complement strand
TAAAATTTTATCCCTTACTTATAGAAATCGCCGAAAAAGATTTGGTTTGAGGTTTAATCTGATTGCTGCTCTTTACAATTACGAGCTTCATCTCCCCCAATCCAAATTTGCCTGAGCGACTTTTGCAAGAGGTCTATTATGCTCGATAGTGAGGATATTCCTGAAGTCCCTTTACGCCCTCTTGTCTGGATGGGGAACTCTCGAAAGAATATCCGCGAATTTCCTTCAGAAGTACAAAAAGCAGTAGGCTATGCCCTGCAATTGGTGCAGGCAGGGGAAACACCACTAGATGCCAAGCCTTTTAAAGGGGTGGGAAGCGGCGTCTATGAAATCTTCAAACGTTACGATACCGACACTTACCGGGCGGTTTACGCAGTCAAAATTGGGGAAAAGATTTATGTCCTGCACGCTTTTCAGAAGAAATCAAAGAAAGGTATCAAAACCCCACAAGCTGACGTTGACCTGATTAAACAACGCTATAAAGATGCGCTAGAGAGGGAAGAACAACCATGACAGAAGAAACCGTTTTTGAAGAAAGCAGTGGCAACGTCTTTGCTGACCTTGGTTTAGAAGATGCAGAGCAACTTTTTACCCGTGGCAAAATAGGGATTCAGGTACTCCGGCTTCTGAAGCAACGTAATTTGAAACAGCGCGAAATAAGTTATCTCCTCAGCATTTCACAGCCAGAAGTATCGCATCTGCTCAAAGGAGAGTTTCAACGGTTCAGCGAGGGCAAATTGCTTGTTTTTCTCAAACGGCTTGATACTGAAATTACTTTGCATATTCGCCCCCGTTATGGAGGAAACCAAACGGGTGAAACAGTAGTATCGCTATAAATTGAAAGTGATTTAAACTTCTTGGTAATCCCTAAGAACGAAGATCAGCGATCGCCTTTAGCAGAACGGCGCGATCTCGACGAACGATCGCCATTCGTGGCAGGTGGCGCTACCTTACGTTTAGTCGATATCTGTGGTGATGCAATAGAACGAGCCGGACGCTTGTCACCTCCAGGCTTGGTTCTTTCTTGGCGTCCATTTGGGATTGGCTCTGCCTTAATGTCGGGGTTGGGGCTAAAGCCAGCGACCACTTCCTTCGGCAAGCGCTGCTCGATCAGTTTTTCTATATCTGTTAATAGATGCTGTTCATCGACGCACACCAGCGATACAGCTTCACCGGACGCGCCAGCGCGACCAGTGCGACCAATGCGATGAACATAATCCTCCGGTACATTGGGCAAATCGAAATTGACTACATGGGGCAGTTCGCTGATGTCAAGACCCCTAGCAGCAATATCCGTTGCCACCAATACCTGCAAGCTGCCATTCTTGAACTTTGTCAGAGCGTTGGTACGCGCTGGCTGGCTCTTATTACCGTGGATTGCCAGTGCTTGAATCCGGTCTTCGCCCAACTGCTTAACCAATCGGTCAGCGCCGTACTTAGTGCGAGTGAATACTAGGACTTGATACCAACTATCTCGCCGAATTAGGTGAGCAAGTAATTGGCGTTTCTTGTCACGGTCTACCTGATAAACTTTCTGGGCGATCGTGTCGGCGGTAACGTTGCGGCGTGCTACCTCAATCATCGTTGGGTGATTCAGCAGTCCGGCAGCCAATGCCTTAATTTTGTCGGAGAAAGTAGCGAAGAATAGCAAATTTTGTCGCTGTTTGGGGAGAAGTGAGAGGATGCGACGAATATCATTAATAAAGCCCATGTCCAGCATCCGATCTGCTTCATCCAGCACCAAAACCTCAATTTGTGACAGGTTCACCGTGCCCTGATGTACGTGGTCTAGCAGTCGCCCTGGAGTCGCTACCAAGATATCCACTCGGCCTTTCAAACGCTGTTTTTGCAGATGAATACTGACTCCGCCAAATATCACCATCGAGTTGAGCTTCAAATACTTCCCGTACTCGCGCACGCTTTCTTCCACCTGTGCAGCGAGTTCACGAGTCGGGGTGAGAATCAGCGCCCGAATCGGCGGGTATCCATTAGAAGTACCTTTGCTCTTGTCAGACGACAACCGATGCAGGAGCGGTAGGGTAAAACTAGCGGTCTTGCCAGTGCCAGTTTGTGCGCCAGCTAGCAAATCTTTACCCAACAAGACGGCAGGAATCGCCTGCATCTGAATTGGCGTGGGTTCGGTGTACCCTCGCTCAGTAACGGCACGAATAATTTCATTGGACAAGCCGAGAGTAGAAAAAGACATAAAACTCCAAAAATAATATCGGCCTGTCGCCAATGGTGGCGTTAGTCTTAGGCGGACGGATAAAAAATCATTTAAAGGCTGGATGGGCAGTAGCGCCAAGACTGAGAGCGTGTGCCGCAGTTCTGCATTCTAACAGATTGCAATCCATTGTGTCGTTAAAGTTGCTCTGATTCAGTGTTGTGTTAAATTAGCAATAGCATTACTTGCTTGCAAAGTAAAGTGTTGAACAATTAGGAGAAATTCATTATCGCAATCCAAAAGCAACTGATTAATTCGCAAATCAAGTCACCTCATGTGTTCTTGATTGACCATGAGAATAATAATCGTGGTCTGATCGATACCAATGAGGCGCTACAGCTAGCCGAAAGCTTAGAGCTTGACTTAGTTGTAGTCTCCGAAGGCAAAGACGCTCCAATTGCCAAGATTCTTAACTATGGCAAGCTTCAGTATCAAAAGAAAAAACGTCAGAGCCAGAGTGCTAGACCCACGGTAAAAGAAGTTCGGTTCGGGCTAAACGTGGGTGTGGCTGATTACAATTTACGCATTGAGAAAGCCGTTCAGTGGTTGAGTAAAGGCGATTCGGTGAAGTTTGCCATTCGTTTACGAGGCCGAGAACATCAATATCGTGACCAAGCGGGAGACTTGCTAGACCGGATTGCAAACGATCTCAGTCAAGTAGGTAAAATCCAGTCGCTGGATAAACGCTCACTAATTGTTCAAGTTATTCCTGCTTAGTTAATCTGGCGATCGCTGGAGGATGTATTTGACCAAATAATTACTAATTCATAATTCATAATTAAACACACTGTACAGCAGCCCAGACTAAATCAAAAATTTAGTGGTCAACAATACAGTGGAGAGTAGCGAGCTACCACTGATTATAATTATTAATTATCGATTATGAATTATTTTGACCTTCCCACCGAACAAGCGCCGGGATATAACCAATTAATCGGCGCAATTAGTGATTAGGTGTGTCAAGGCATTAATCAGGCGATCGCTTTCCATTGGTATAATATCTTTCCCATGCATCACGTCTTGAGTCACATGAAAATTAACTAATGTGCCTAAAAGAATCCTTGCGGTTGCCTCTGGATCAGTAATATTCAGTTCCGGGTGAGCAGCCAAGTATTCAGTGAGCGTTTCCAGCATTGGTTTAATCATCGCCCGAACACAAATCTGAGTTAATTTCGGAAAACGACCAGATTCCCCAATTAGCACTCGCCAAAATGCAGAGTGTTCCTGGTCGTTATTCATCTGTTCTAATAATTTGGTTCCGAATTGGCGCAGTACGATTTTTGGTTCTCCCTCCATAGGTTCGGTGCCAAGGAGAGAGTTAAACTTTTGATTTGCCAAGTTCTCTATCAGTACTTTAAAAAGTCCTTCTTTATCTTGAAAGTGGCTGTAGACTGTCGCTTTAGAAACACCAGCTGCTACTGCTACCCGATCCATACTTGTCCCAGCATAGCCATTTTGCAGAAACTCCTGCATTGCCCCTTGCAGAATTTGCTCTACTTTATCAACGGAATTATCTCGATCAACTTCGTCAGTTTTAATCCGTACCATTTATTAATTATCCTCTCTTATAAATAATTTTAATCAGTTAATTGGCATTTAACTTAGACGGGAGTGGGGAGTGGGGGAGATGAGGGAGATGAGGGAGATGAGGGAGATAAGGGAGATGGGGGAGATGAGGGAGAAAGAATGCCCAATGCCCAATGCCCAATGCCCAATGCCCAATGCCCAATGCCCAATGCCCAATGCCCAATGCCCAATGCCCAATGCCCAACTTTACTTTTTCCTCTTGACTAAACTAATCCGTTTAGTTTAGCATATATTGAACTGAACAGTTTAGTATAAGTTGCGAATGGGAAAAGGTGGACACTATGGTGCAGAACTGGAAATTAGAGGATTTAAAGTCTTCCCAAAATCTTTTGCGATTGCCTACGATACTAGCAATAATTACATCTTTAGCAATAGGTGGAGCTAGTGTTTATACGGTGCTAAAGTTTCAGGCTACCGCTAATGAAAAGCAAGCAGCGCCAGGAGCTGTTCAACCAGTGGTAAAAACAGTCACAGCATTGGGACGTTTAGAACCAAATGGAGAAGTGATAAAATTGTCTGCAACTTCTTCGACTGAGGGAAGTCTGCTTCAGAAATTATTGGTGAAAGAAGGCGATCGCGTCAAAGCTGGACAGGTAATTGCAATTATGGACAGCCGCGATCGCTTGCAAGCAAGTTTGGTTGAAGCCCAAAAACAAGTTCAAGTTGCCAAATCCAGCCTTGACAAGGTAAAAGCGGGAGCAAAACAGGGAGAAATTGGAGCCAAGCAAGCTGCTGTATATCGTCTGCAAGTTGAACTAGAGGGAAATATCAAAACTCAACAAGCCACAATTGATCGCCTAGAAGCGGAATTGCAAGGACAACAACAGAGTTTACAAGCAACGGTGGCTCGTGTAGCAGCCCAAAAGCGGAACGCTCAAGTAGATGTGCAACGCTATGACGCTTTATACAAAGAAGGGGCAATTTCCAGTCAGGAAGCCGATCAAAAACGCTTGAGTGCAGAAACTTCTACTCAAGAGGTAATCGAAAACCAAGCCAACAAAACCAGAACTGTCGCTACTTTAGAACAGCAGATTAAAGAAGCCAAAGCTAACCGGAACCAAACCCTCGCTAGTTTGCAACAGCAGATTAACGAAGCCAAAGCTACGCTCAACCAAACGGCTGAAGTCCGTCCTACAGATGTTGCCAACGCCCAAGCAGAGGTAGATAGCGCTCAAGCTACTGTGCAAAAAATGCAAGCGCAACTGGATCAAGCATACGTCCGCGCTCCCGAAGCAGGGCAAATTATGAAGATTAATACACGAGCTGGAGAAACCGTTTCTAATGACGGGATTGTAGAATTAGGTCGAACCGACCAGATGTATGCGATCGCAGAAGTTTATCAAAGTGATGTTAACAAAGTGCGATCGGGGCAACGGGTCAAGATAATTAGTGATTCCCTCCCCGGAGAATTACAGGGAACTGTCGATTGGCTGGGAATGCAGGTGCAGCGACAAAATCTGATCAACAGTGATCCCTCTAGTAATATTGACGGCAGAGTAGTGGAAGTTCATGTGCGACTAGATCAGGCTTCCAGCACCAAAGCTGCCAAGTTTACCAATTTGCAAGTAAAGGCGGTTATTCAACTATGATTGGATTTATTCAACAACTGCGGCAGCGAACCCCTCTGGGATGGCTACAACTGAGTCATGAAAAAAGCCGTCTGTTGGTGGCATTGGGAGGCATTGCTTTCGCTGATGTTCTCATGTTTATGCAGCTAGGATTTCAGACCGCCTTGTTTGAAAGTAATACTAAACTGCACAACAGTATACAGGCTGACATCTTCGTAGTTAGTCCTCAAGCCCGTAACCTGTTAAATGCGTCCACCTTTACGCGGCGGCGACTGTATCAGGCAATGGATGTACAGGGGGTGAAGTCAGCAGAAGCAATGTATATCAACATTGTTGATTGGAAGAATCCCCAAACACAGCAAAAGACATCTGTATTAGTTATCGGGATCAATCCTGAAAAGCAACCGTTTGACTTAGCGGATGTGAACAGCCAGATAGATCGGGTGAAGCTACCAGATACCGTCCTGTTCGATCGCGCCTCTAGAGGAGATTATAAAGAAGCGATCGCTCAAGTTGCACAAGGGAAATCTGTGACGACTGAAATTGACCGCCGGACGATTACCATTAGCGGCTTATTTTCAATCGGGGCTTCCTTTGCAGCTGATGGGAATCTGATTACCAGCGACCAGAATTTCTTGCGGCTATTTCCGAAGCGAGAAGCCAGCAGTGTCAGTTTAGGTTTGGTTCAACTACAACCAGGCTATGACCTAAAACAGGTGAAAGCAGCTTTAGAATCTCATTTAGATCATGATGTTAAAGTGTTGACTAAAGCAGAATTTATCGAATTTGAAACAGATTATTGGAAAAAAAATACGGCGATTGGGTTTATTTTTAGCCTGGGTGTAGGAATGGGCTTTCTGGTGGGCGTGATTATCGTCTATCAAGTTCTTTCTACAGATGTGAATTCCCACATGAAAGAATACGCCACTTTCAAAGCAATGGGGTATAACAATCTCTACTTATTAGGTGTGGTGTTTGAAGAGGCGATAATTTTGGCAATCTTGGGCTTTATCCCCGGAGCGATCGCACCTTTAGGACTTTATCATTTAACTCGTAATGCTACCAATTTACCAGTTTACATGACCCTAGCACGAGCGTTGACGGTATTAACGCTGACTATGATTATGTGCATAATTTCTGGTGCGATCGCCACTCGCAAATTACAGTCCGCCGACCCCGCAGATATGTTTTGAAAATGGGCATGGGGCATTGGGCATTGGGCATTGGGCATGGGGATAATTACCCAATTCCAATCTAAAATCCAAAATCTAAAATCTAAAATCTAAAATCTAAAATTGGTATGTTTCCCGTCATCTCTGTTAAAAATCTTGACCATTACTTTGGTCATGGTCAACTTCGTAAGCAAGTTCTCTTTGATATCAACCTGGATATTAACGCCGGGGAAATTATTATTATGACTGGGCCTTCTGGTTCTGGTAAAACTACACTTCTCACCTTATCAGGCGGCTTGCGTTCTGCCCAATCTGGCAGTTTGCAGATATTGGGACAAGAACTGTGTGGCGCTAACACCGCAAAACTTACCCAAGCACGACGCAATAACGGTTATATTTTCCAAGCGCACAACTTGCACGGTAGCCTGACAGTACTCCAGAACGTCAGAATGGGTTTGGAAGTGCATAATAATATTTCGCCGGCAGAAATGAAAACTCGGTCAGCCCAAATGTTAGAGGAAGTAGGATTAGGGAATCGCCTGAATTATTATCCTGATGATTTATCTGGGGGACAAAAACAAAGAGTTGCGATCGCTCGTGCTTTAGTTGGTCATCCTAAAATTGTCTTAGCGGATGAACCCACTGCCGCCCTTGACAGTAAATCTGGCCGAGATGTAGTTAACCTGATGCAAAAACTAGCTAAAGAACAGGATTGTACCATTCTCTTGGTTACTCATGACAATCGGATTCTCGATATTGCCGATCGCATCGTCTACATGGAAGATGGCAAGTTAATACATGACCGTGCTGTTGTTGCAGCTAGTTAGGAGATTTCAATTGTAAAATGGTCAGCGTATCTTGCTTGATCCAAGCGATCGCTTTATGGCCATTACAAAACGGCGGCTGCCGACATTTTTACAGTTTGGCAAAACTTCCAATCTTTCCCAAAAACTCATGCTCATCGGGTTAGCCATTACCCTATTTTTCATCTTCCTGGCATTCTTCGCTCCCGTATTCCAGGCTTGGGGATGGCTGCAAAACCCGAAAGATTTTCTCTCTAATCCAATTCACGAGCCACCCTCAGCTAAACATTGGTATGGTACTAGTCGCCTGGGTTATGATGTGTTCTCCCGGACATTGTTCGGCGCTCAAGCTGCTTTGCTGGTGGTGATTTTGGCAACATCGCTGAGTATGATTATCGGTGTGCCTTTGGGGATGCTGAGTGGTTATCTCGGCGGTAAATTGGATAAAGTGTTGCTGTTTATTATGGATAGCATCTACACTCTACCGGGGCTACTGCTGTCTGTGACGCTGGCGTTTGTAGTGGGACGGGGGATATTAAATGCAGCGATCGCGATTAGCATTGCTTACATCCCCCAATATTATCGCGTTGTTCGCAACCACACCGTGAGCGTGAAAACTGAAGTGTTCATCGAAGCGGCTCAAGCAATGGGCGCTTCTACTTGGGTTGTGCTTTCTCGTTATCTGTTTTTCAACGTCATTCAAAGCGTACCCGTCCTATTTACGCTCAACGCTGCTGATGCGATTTTGGTGTTAGGCGGTTTGGGCTTTTTGGGGCTAGGACTTCCCGAAGAAGTGCCAGAATGGGGACATGATTTAAAACAAGCTTTAGAAGCTCTACCTACTGGCATTTGGTGGACTACGCTTTTCCCTGGTTTAACGATGACATTTATGGTAGTAGGGTTATCACTACTTGGTGAGGGGTTAAATGAATTTGTCAATCCCCGATTACGGAGAGAAAATAGAATCCGAAAGTAGTCAATTGTCATTGGTCATTGGTCATTGGTCATTAGTCATTGGTCATTGGTCATTGGTTTTGGACAAATGACAAATCACAAATAACAATAGAGAGATTTGGATGAAAGATAACCTAACGTTAATTGCTGCCGCTACTGGCGGATTTATCCTTTCTGTTGCCCTTGCTGGCATCTTACGAGGTGCGCCAATTACAGCTTGGCACGAGCAATCGAGTTCCCGCACCACGACTGTTGCTAATTTAGAGAGATCGGAGTTGAAAGCCGCGCCTCTTAAAATCGGCGATGAAAACCACTCGCACTCAATAGAATAGAAAATTGAGAATTTTTTCCCGCCAAGACGCTAAGGAACGTAAATTAAATAAAATACAAAACTTGATCCTGTATCTAGCTTCCCTCTCCAATATATCGGAGAGGGATTGAGGGTGAGGTAAGCCAGGGACATAAGTACAGATTTGCGGAAAATTGTGGCGAATTCAGGGATGAAATTTAAACGCTCCAGAGGTGCAGAGGTTTGCTAGGTGGCTATTTTATTGACTACGAACTTGTGCAAAGCTGTATTACGATGCTTGTTAAAGTCGAAAGTTTGCGGCTTGCTGTGAGGATTTTAATGTGGTCAGTTATCAAGTAATTGGCATTGATGTGGGGGGAACAGCGATTAAGCTGGGGCGTTTTACAGATGATGGTATTTGTCTGCAATCTTTGACTGTGGCAGCTCCCCAACCGACAACACCAACGGCGGTGCTGGCGGTGATCATAGATGCGATCGCTCAAATTGATCCAGATAATCAAGCTGTTGCTATTGGTGTTGGTACTCCTGGCCCAGCCGATGCAACAGCACGCATTGCCAAAATCGCCATTAACTTACCTGGATGGCGCGATGTGCCTTTAGCAGACTGGTTAGAAACCAAAACTGGTAAGCCGACTGCGATCGCTAACGATGCTAATTGCGCTCTTTTGGGAGAAGCTTGGCTGGGAGCCGGTCGCCACTTTCAAAATCTCATTCTGCTAACTTTAGGAACTGGGGTTGGTGGCGCAATTATCCTCGATGGCAAACTATTTGTTGGACATCAAGGCGCAGCCGGGGAATTGGGTTTAATTTCATTGAACCCCGATGGCCCAATTTGTAATAGTGGCAATCAAGGCTCTTTGGAACAATACGCCTGTGCTACTGCAATTCGCCGCCGCACTCTCAAGGAACCCGCCGAATTGGGTTTTCTTGCCCAACAAGGAGATCCAGCAGCATTGACTTTTTGGCAAGAATATGGTAAGAATTTGGGAATTGGTTTGACGAGTTTGATTTATGTACTCACACCGCAAGCGATCGTGATTGGTGGCGGTATAAGTGGCAGCTTTGAGTTTTTCTTACCAGCAGTGAAGGCAGAAATTGAGAAGCGAGTGCAGCCTTTATCACGGGTAGGGTTACAAATATTGCCAGCAGAGTTAGGCAATTTTGCTGGGATAGTGGGTGCAGCAAAGTTGGCATGGCAACACTATTCAGGATTTTAGCTTATGGTTCAAATAATCCCAGCTAGAGATATCAGTCTTTACGAATTAGAAGAAAAATTTGGTTTGCAACTTGCCACAGACACCAACTTTTTTACAGAATGGACAGAAGATTTACCAACTCTGACTGATAGTGAAAAGCAAGCGATCGGGCGAGTCAAAAGCAACTATTTAAACTTGAATAAGCACCGTCTGATGTCAGAAGAGGCGGTAAAGATGGTAGTGCTGTCTCCTTTACTCGATTTAGCTGGGTTTTATCAACCTCCTTTTGAGATTGAAACCGAGACTTCTGTTGAGATTTCTGCTGAAGACGAGAGCTTTATCGGTGAACTACTCAGACTTGCCTACGGCTGAAGTCTGAGCTTCCCAATTCATCGGGAATAGCCTCAAAAACTCTGTAGTTTTTTTTGGTCTGACATTCCCTCCAAGGGCAGGAGTCCTGGTTCCCAAGACCCAAATCTTTCTCTTGCGACACTTACCTATTAGCTTGGCTTTCGCTTACGGCATTGGTGGTCAAGACACCCATTAGCTTACCAGAAAAATTGGGGATTCGTTATCCATCCAGAATTTGTTTTTACTTATGTTTTAAATCAATTCCAGATGTAATCCTCATACCCCGCTCACAATCCCCATCTTAGGAATACCTTGAAAATGGGGACTTCCGCGATCCGTTAAAGGAAACATTGATGTTCTTGTTATTCAAAAACGTTTTTGGGTACTTGTCATCGAATCTAAAAGCAGTAAATTTAGGTATAAACCCTGTTTTACTTCTGAATTCTGAATTCTGAATTCTGAATTCTGCTGTAATTAACTGCGGTTATCTATCTGAGCGCGTTGCAAACTTCCAGAAAAGTCAACATAGACACTTTTCCATTCTGTGAAAACATCCAAAGCAGTAGTTCCAGCTTCGCGGTGTCCGTTACCGGTTTGTTTCACACCACCAAAGGGCAAATGTACCTCTGCGCCAATAGTCGGGCCATTAATATAGGTGATACCTGCTTCGATGTCACGCATCGCAGTAAAAGCCCGATTGATATCGCGGGTGTAAACTGAAGAAGAAAGACCATAATTGCTATCGTTGAGAATTGCGATCGCTTCCTCAAAAGAACTAACCTCAATTAATACCACCACTGGCCCAAATATCTCTTCACGGGCGACGCGCATATCAGGAGTTACATCATCCAAAATAGTTGGTTGAAAGAAATAACCGTTTTTCAATAAGCCTTCACTGGCAATTTCTCCACCAATTAAAACCTTTGCTCCTTCCTCACGAGCGATATTCAAATAGTTGCTCACCTGTTGGAGTTGCTTTTCATTGACTATCGGGCCAATATCTGTATTCGGGTCAGTGCCAGCACCCAAACGTAACTTAATAGTACGCTCATAAAGCATGGTGGTAAATTTTTCTTTAATCTCACGATGCAAAATCAGCCGACTAGTAGCCGTACACCGTTGCCCAGTTGTCCCAAATGCTCCCCACACTGCACCATCGAGAGCAAGTTCTAAATCCGCATCTTCCATCACCACTTGGGCATTTTTACCACCCATTTCCAGACAGACACGCTTGTGAGTGCGTCCGCAAGTAGCGCCGACAAAGGCACCCGTTTCTGAAGAACCAGTAAACGATACTAAATCTACATTGGGATGCTCAACTAAAGCTTTCCCCGCCTCTTCTCCCACACCATGCACCAAGTTAATTACTCCTGCTGGTAAACCTGCTTGTTGGAAAATTTCAATCAATTTAGTTGCACAGGCGGAGGTATCTTCGGCAGGTTTGAGGATGACTGTATTGCCACATACCAAGGCTGGCATAGCTTTCCAGCAAGGAATTGCCACTGGGAAATTCCAGGGAGTAATTAAGGCACAAACTCCTATGGGCATCCGCACAGTCATGGCGAATTTATTGGACATTTCCGACGGTGTGGTTTGCCCAAATAGTCGCCGCCCTTCGCCAGCACTATAAAAGGCGCAGTCGATACCTTCTTGGACATCTCCCCTGGCTTCTGTCAGAGGTTTACCCATTTCCCGACTGATTAACTGAGCAAGTTCTTCTTTATGCTGGAGTAATATTTCCCCAACGCGAAAGATGTATTCTGCCCTAGCTGGGGCTGGGACTTTGCGCCAACTGCGGTAGGCTTTACGGGCGGCGGCTACTGCTGTATCTACATCATTGGCTTGAGAACGGGGAAATGTGGCAACCACTTCGGTTTTGTCAGCAGGGTTGCGACTTTCTAGGGTTGCTTCCTCTACAGCACTCAACCATTGACCGTCTATATAATTGCGGCAAGATAGCGGAGTTGTCATCTTGAAAATCCCCGGCTGATGATCCACTGAAACTTGTGTATTAATACCATTTCTTTGTGAGCCTGCGCCAAACCCTTTTAACTTCTTTCTTTCTTCCTTTCTTCCTTCCTTCGCGTCCTTCGCGTCCTTCTCCCAAGGGGAGACGCTACGCGAACGCGGTTCGTTTTTCTTTCTTGTACTTAAATATGGTTTAGCGCATCTTCATACAGAATTGGTATAAGTTTGCTTGCTTTCTAGGTTATCCTCAAGTTGATGAAATTGGGTGAGATAGAAATATAAAAATTAAGGCACGAACGCCAAGACCCCCACAGGAGAACCAGAACCACCACGTAATCTTAGAGGTGCGATCGCTAAAGTAGTACCTTTAGGTGGTAGTTGATCCAAATTGGTGAGATTTTCCAACACAATGCGCGGTTTTTCCAACACTAGGCGGTTAATCGCAAAACTGTTATCCTGTCCAGGGTCTACGCCATGAGTATCAATTCCTACTCCAGCGATTTGCCGCTCATCCAGTAAAAATTGAGTCGCATCGCTGCCAAACCCAGGAAAGTGGGCAATTCCTTGAGCATCATGATTGAGGAATGCACTTTTATCAAACCACTTTTTTTGCCAACCAGTATTCAGTATAACTACGCAGCCACCAGAAATTTCACCGTATTCTTCTTCCCAAGCCAGAACATCAGCAATAGTCAGGGCATAATCAGGATTAACCTCTGTGGCTGGGCGAATATCTATGACCACTGCAGGTACAACCAAAGATTGGGCTGGGTATTGGTCAATTCCCATAGCATAACTATGAAAACTGTTAGGGGCGTTGATATGGGTAGCGCTATGTTCACCCAAGGAAAAACGTCGTAGATAATAGCCATCATTATTTAGTTCAGCCACAGTTTCAAATTCTACTGGGGGATCTCCAGGCCATTGGGGAATACCTATGTCAATTACATGACTTAGGTGGATAACGCGTGTGTAGGTGATACTATTTTGACTTTGGGGTTGTATCATCCCAGCCTTCTATTTTATTTATTTGTACTCAGGGATTTTTTTCAAAGGTGCGATGCCCTTCTCTACGAGACGCTCCGCGAACGGCTCAGGCTCAGGGTAAGACCTGGGTTGGGCTACGCCTACGCAAAGATAGTACTACGATTACAACGTTTTTTAATCGATTGAAACAAGCATTTATTGAATGAGTCAAATATAATCCTTTAAACCTAATGATTTTTATATGTGCAATAATACCTCTTTTACTGTAAATAAATTGAAAAAATGCTGAAGTTCTGATTAAGATTAACTTCAGCATTTTTGGTAAAATTTAAACTCCGCATCTATCAGAGAAGTTGTTTGACTTTGTTTTTTCTTCAAATCACCGATAAATTCATCCTAGCTATGTAATTGCATTACTCAAAAACCTGATTTAGGTTCACGAAAAATATCTGATTATCTGTGAGGCGCTGAAGTCTTTATCATAAATTCACAATAATCAAGAATTTCATACCAAATAAATATTGATTTTTTATCAATAAGAATTCAGGATGAATTAGAGTTCGGCTGATGGATCTAGCTTGCTTAAAATCAGGGGTATAAAAGGGTTTGATATACACATCTCTACTCAGCAATCTCCAGTCTATTGGTGGTATAAAACCCCACTTTATCCATTCTGAACCCGGAATTATGACGAATATATTCTTATTCAATGTTCCCAACAAAACCCAACTTTTCAAAATTGGCTTGACCATTCAAAACGCCTTATATAGCAATCCTATCTGAGTTGTGAGAAATCTGAATTATGAGGAACTGCCAGAAAACAAAAACAGAATTCACAAATCTCACGAATGATTTAGGATTGCTATAGCAAAATCGCAAATTAAATGAGAGAAATGCTAAATGTGATATCAACACGTTGCAAGAATGGCTGGCAATCGTATTTTATATGTTATAAAGCTCACAGAAATTCATGTTAGGCGGAAACTACTCTATGGAACCAGATAAACTGGGCCGTTTTAAGGAGTACGGCGAATTCATCCTTAGAAAGATAGATTCTGTACCCCAGTCCCCTTCTAAACAAGAAGATTGGGTTCCAGCTAGTCTTGATGACTGTCTCCTGCGTCTGCGGTCAGCTGCCCAGAAAACTGTAGACCTGGCAACTTCGCCTGTGAAAATTGGGGTAATGGGGGAATTTAGTAGTGGGAAAACTTTACTTTTAGGCAGTCTGATTGGATATGCAGATGCTTTGCCAGTCAGTGAAAACCCCACTACAGGTAATGTTACCGCCATACATATCATCCCGCAAGAGGAGTTTGCCACGACTCAATTAAGTAATTTTACGGTGAAGTATCTTTCTCATGAAGGTGTACATGAGTGTCTACGCTTCATGCTAGGGGAAGCCAATAAACGAACAGCAGCAGCCGGACTTCCTCCTATACCAGTATCGAAACTCAACTCTGGTAAAGATATTATTAGCTGGTGTGAGGAAGCATGGAATAGTAGTAACAATTTAGAGCTACGTTATTTACTCCGGGAGTTGGTATTATTCCTGCGGGCTTATCAAGCCTATGGGGAAGTTATGTGTGGTGGGCGCTATCAGATTGATGCTATTACCGCCCGTGAGGGGCTACAGCTAGTCGAGCAGCCAATGGCAATCCAAACTCTGAAATTTGAAGATTTACCTCCAGCGCATATCCGATTACCGAGTCCACCCCAGAGGCTACCAACAAAGTTATTGCAAAACAGTTTCCCACTCATTCGCCGCGTAGATATCGATGTGAAAATATCACGGGAAATTTGGGATTTTACTGGCGCAGCTAAATTTATTCTGATCGATTTTCCCGGATTGGGGGCTGCTAATTCGGGGGCTAGAGATACCTTTTTGTCACTGCGGGAATTGGCAGAAGTACAGACAATTTTGGTATTGCTAAATGGTAAATCTCCGGGGAGCGATCGCGCCAACAAAATCTTTACGATGATGCAGCAGCAGCGACCGGGACAAGACCTGAAAGATTTAATTCTCGTCGGTGTGGGTCGCTTTGATCAATTACCCTTAGACAATGAGGGTGGGGAAAGAGAACTTGACCAACTGATTGAAGGTAGCCCACATTTACAGGAAGAAACAGTTTTCCAAAAACTCAAAGTTCTGCAAACTACCATTGACGGTGCAGAAGCGTTTACAACCCAAAAAGACCGCATCGTTTTACTATCGCCACTGTTGGGATTGGCTGAATTAGCGAAACGTTCTAGTACAGTGAAAGCCGGCTCACCAGAGTTTTTGGCTAATTTAGACTATCCTGATTACTTAGATCGGTCTAAACGGCTACAAGAGAAATGGCAGCTATTAAGTGAAGGGCTGCTAGAATCTGATCCCCGCAGTTATTTAGGCAGACAGCTAGGTTACTTTGCTCAAGATGGGGGACTTGGTAAGCTACGGGAATTGATTCAAACCCATGTAGCTACTCATGGTCTGAAGCAACTGCATGAAGATACTAAAAGAGCTGCTGATGTGGTCAGTCAGCAACAAGATCACTTGAAAGATATCATAGATGAAATTCACGAGCAAGGCATCCCCACAGGCGATAGTCCCGCTTTTATGGAATTGCGTTTTGTGGTCGAAAGCTTGGATAAAATCTACAGGAATTTTCAAAAAGATATAGGAAAAGAACCACTCAAAGATCGGCGCGGTGTTGTTGTCAGCGATGTAGTGAAAGACGAACTTACCTTTAGAATCCTCAATTGGAACCAGTGGACTTTACTCTTCAACAAAGCGAACAATGGAGCGATTGCTCTGGCAGAATCTAAAGGTGCAGCCGGGAAATTATTTGACCGAGGAAACCGTGTAAATAGTTCCCTTCCAACTAAGAGTGATGATTTTTATCCAGTATTTGAAAAAACCGTTAAAGAAGTAGAAGATTTTGCCCGCGATCGCATCCATCAAGCAGTGGTAGATTTGTTAAACCAATTATCAAATTATGTAGCTCCAGAACGCGAACAATTGCAGCCATTTTTTCACCCAGAAATGGAGCAACAAATCGAAGAAAAATTTGGTTTTGAAGATGCTGATCTCTTTTACAAATTATTACTAGGGTGCGATCCTAACGAATGGAAAGAAGCAATCATCTCCGAAATTAGTAGTAAAGACAAAACCGTTGCACCCGAAATCATCTTTCCTCTAGCGCGTCGAGACGATAAACACAACGTTGGTCAAATCTTTGACTGGGCACCAGAGAAAAGCCAAGGTTTACCCAGAACGAGCAACCACCAACTTTTTGTCCTGCGGCTGCGAGATGAAATTACTGCTAGCGCTAGCCTCCATCTTGTGCAGTATGTCAGCGAAGTTAATCAGCGAATTAATTCGGAACTAGAAGGCATTTTGGATCAAATTATTCCTAGTTTGCAAAACCTTTCAAAAAAAGAAACTTTGCTGAGATATTTGGCGGCTGGAGAATTGCCATCTGAGATCGCAATTCCTACTTGGTTGCAGATTCTTTCAGAAATTGCCGCGATTTCTGACTCAGATGATTTGAGATAAGCAGCGATCGGGGATCGGGTACGGATATGAGGATTTATTTGTGAGACGTGATGCGATTTTTTATACAATTTTCAAGCGTGTTCCAGGATTGTTTTTCGAGTTAGTAGAACAGCCACCAGCCGAAGCTAGTAGCTATCGTTTTGAATCAGTTGAAGTTAAAGAACCAACATTTCGGATTGATGGGGTATTTTTACCTCCACCTGATGCAACATCTCAGATGATCTTTTTTGCTGAGGTGCAATTCCAAAAGGATGAGTTACTGTATCATCGCCTTTTCTCAGAATCCATGCTGTATATGTATCGCAATCCGTCGCTTTACGATGACTGGTTCGGAGTAATTATTTTACAGTCTCGCAGCTTGGAACCGGAAAAAACCACTATTCACAGATCGTTACTGAACAGTTCCCAAGTACAACGGATTTATTTGGATGAGTTAGGTAGTCCTGATGAACAAAAAGTAGGTATCAGTTTGATGCAGTTGACTATTGCCTCAGAAACTCAAATGGTGGTGCAAGCGAAACGTTTAATTGATCGGGTGCAACAAGAACAGATAAACGTCTTAGCTAAAAAGGACATAATAGATGTAATCACAACGATCGCTGTTTATAAATTTGCAAACTTAAGTCGTGAAGAGGTAGAGGCAATGTTAGGAGTTAAGTTAGAAGAAACTAGGGTTTATCAAGAAGCTAAACAAGAAGGACGAGAAGAACTAAAACTTGAACTTGTATCTCAGTTCTTAGCTCGTGGTATGTCGATGGAAGATGTTGCCCAATTACTTAATTTAACCATCGAACAAGTAAGACTTGCAAGCGAGCAAGAATCTTCAACATCAACTTAGTAAGCTGTTGCGCCTTTAATTTGCACTAATATTTTTTCAACATGGTTGTGGGGTGGGCAAGATGCCCACCCTGATAATACGAGTTGTATAAGTAACAGCTTAACTGCCGCGATCGCGCTAGATAAAAAAGTCAGTGATCAACAGAATCATTTAATACTATAATGAACCCTTTCCAATTGAACAACTATACTGAGCAAGAACCAAGCGAGAAACAACAAAAAAGATTTCCCGGATGGTTTGCTTTAGATTTTGGTACATCGAATTCGACAGTTACACTCTTCGATCCGATTGAAGTCCCGATCGCCGAAATTTTACCCAAAGAACAAGAAATTCGGTTGCGCGATCGCTTATCACAATGGCTAAGTTCTCCCGCTTCTGTAGCTTTACCAGATGTCAGCGCTGATGATTGGCAAAAGTTTATCGCCGAAATTAGCAAAAACCTGGAGATAGAACCAGAAAACTTAAGTGAGGTTTTTGAAAGTGATAATAAAGAGCGATTTTTAGAAGCAATTCGCCAAATTGAACTTTCTTTAGGAAACAGCGAGAGGTTCCGCCGTGCTGTCAGCAAAAAACTTTACCAAATCTATCATGAAGTGTTCCGCGTTCCTACCCTAGAGTCGCAAAATCTGATCCCAGTTGTGTTGGATATCGATCGCCGCGACACGGAAATTCCTAGTGAGTCGGAAATTTCGCAGTTAGGGGACTTAAAACTGCGGATGGGTAGAGAAGCTAGAGATAACAGAAAAAAAGCGATCGCTCAAGGTACAAGCGGTTCTTTAAAGGAAATTATCAGCAGGTTTCACCATTCACCCAAACGCTATTTTGGTCAGGAGCGATCGTTTTCAGTTATTTTGGATGGTGAAGAAGAAACAATTACTGCAAATCAACTGATTCAATCTGCTTGGGCGCATTTAATCGAGTTAACTGAAGACTACCGCCAACGCGCACGACGCAGATTTTCAGAAGGGAATTTTTTAACAGCAGTTGTCACTTACCCAACTGTCGCCCCACCAGTTGTTCGTAAGGAAGTTAAGGAATTAGTTGAGCAGTTGGGAATCGATGATGTGCAAACTGCTTATGATGAAGCTGTTTCTGTGGCGATATTCTTTTTATGGCGAGAATTTGGTGGTAATCTCAACATTGGCATTGAGTCATTCAAAACCCGTTGTCGCCAAGCAGGAAATAAATGGTCACAAAATGTTCTCGTCTTAGATATTGGCGGCGGAACTACAGACTTAGCTTTAATTGAACTAACTTTAGAAGATAAAACCCCAGCTTTTGCCGATTATGAAGACCGAGGTTTAGGAGGACGTTACTACAAACTTACCCCCAAACTATTAGGATCATCTGGTCATTTACAGCTAGGCGGTGAGTTAATTACACTGCGAATTTTTAGATTATTAAAAGTTGCGATCGCCGACTTTTTATTGACAGCAGTAACAACAGGTGATATCGAAAGCGAAAAGCTAGAAGATTTAATTAGCTCTGAGTTAAACGATCGCTTTTTAGAACAAGGCAAATTCAAAAGTGGCAGTCTTTTGAAATGTCTCGATAAGGAAAATCCCGAAGGCGATGTTGCTTACAAAGATGCCCTAGATACTGCTGAGAAAGTATTGCCCACCCGTTGGCAACAAGCACCCCAACGGCTGCAATCTTTTTATCTTCTCTGGGATCATGCAGAAGCAGCTAAACTGAAACTTGGACAAAAGCCACCAGCAGAGAATTCTCTATTAACCTTCACACTTTCTGAGCAACAAATTTCCGAACTGCTCACCCAAAGCGCCGTTAAATTGCAAGTCAAAGATCCAAATAGCATCTGCGTCAGCTTAGATAACCAGCAATTTGAACGAGCCGCCGCTTCGGGAATTAAAGAAGCGATCGGTATTGCCAAAGGATTGATGGAAAGTCGTTTGCGTCCCGATGATCTCACTAAAGATTCTTGGAATTCTCAAAAAGTTGATTGGTTAATTCTGTCTGGTAAAACTTGTAATTTAGATATAGTACAGCGCCAAATCTATCAGGAATTTAGTAAGTCTCCATATTTTGTCTGGAATCCAGAACGAATTACCTTTGTGTTGGAATTTACCAAGCTAGCGACCTCCGCCGGTGCTTGTTATGCCGAGAAACTGCGAAGATTAAGATTCGATCCAGAAGAGTCTAAAAGCTTACTGCGCAAGGGAGCCAACCAGCTAGAAATTGATGTCAAAAACCTATTTTATTATTTGCCTTGCAACTTCAAACGCAAAACCCAAAGCAACGATTTGCTGACTATATTCAAGGCTGGACAAGAACTGTATCAACTCGCACCTGGGGAAACTGTCGCCAAAGTTCGTACTCACTGGCAAGGTATACAATTAACTAATATTATCTATCGTCAAGACTACGAGGACGGAGATTTACGACTTTGGGGAAGCTTTGACGGCAAAAACCTGATGAAAAAACTGGGGATAGAAGAGGCAGAGTTTCTCAAAAAAATCAAAGTCCAATTTGAAATTGACCAAACTCTTGAGTTTAGCGTATTGCTTTGTCAAGGCAATCCCCATTATTTGATTGACATTCCTGGCATTGATTTGGGAGCGGTAGTTTCAGAAACATCAGAGTTATTTGCTGATGGTAAATTGAACTGGAATATTGCTGTAGAACGCTTCAATAAAGACTTGAATGATGGTGATATTGCCGTCAATGTTATTGAGTCAGCAACTGTCGATCAACCAGATGCCTATCATCTTGTATTTGAAGTAGGAAATGATGGTAGTAAAACGTTTCAAAAATTTCACTATTTGCGCGATGGCGTGACGCAACCAGGAACCGGGTTAATTAGTAATCCCTTACCTCCCTTTCCGCAAACTGGCCAGCACACTTTCTATGTTTATCAAACAGACGTGGAAACCAACAGTAAAAAATGGATACGAATTGGCGCACTCAGTAAACCAGATGTAACCACAGATTACCCTTGCCAATATCGTGTGACTCTCGACGATCAAGGTATTCTGCGGATGCACGCAGGTGAAGTACCTTACTGGACATCAAAAAGTCAAGAATGCCTCAAAGAAGAGGGATGCGTTTATCTTGCTGAATTAGAGTTGCAACCTAATGAAGTTGATAAAGAACGTGATCCATTTTGCGGCATACATTAAAATAATTCGTAATTCGTAATTCGTAATTAACTGGAGTGATGATAGCCTCACGCAAAAGTGCCTGCAATGTCCCATTGTTCTACAGAATTCATTCTGAATTCTGACTCCTGAATTCTGTTTCGATAATCACAAGGTGGAAAGATGGCATACAGCGATTTTAGTCTTGCTAAGGTGAAAAATAGTTTTGACTTAACACTCGATGAAACTCGTAATCTATTTGCTGATACAAAACCTGTTATACCATCAGAAACCCTCAGAACGATTTTAATAGATTACATTCCTTTAGCAACTGCGATCGCAACCGAAAAAGCTAGGTCAGAGTTTTTAATTGCACCAATACTAGCAGAGGTCAGACGATTATTAAATAATAAAATTTCCCTATTTTCTGGGAATGAATTTAATGTTGATCCGGCTCAAAGCTTGCAAGGTTTCTGCGATTACATTATCAGCAATTCTCAAGAGCAATTATTTATTTCTGCTCCGGTAATGTTTATTTTTGAGGCGAAAAAAGAAGATATTATTGGCGGTCTTGGTCAATGTGTAGCGGCAATGATTGCGGCGCAGTTATTCAATCAAAATCAAGGTAATGAAGTTGGGCGGATTTATGGATCGGTTACTACTGGAACTAACTGGAAGTTTTTATTTTTAGAACAAACGACTGTTTATATAGATTCGACTGAGTACTATATTAAAGAAGTTGATAAAATTTTGGGTATTTTATTGCAACCTTTTCAGCCTGTTTTAACTGCTGTTTGAATATATAGCAGCCAACAGGCAATCGATAAGGGTGCGGCTGTTTTTAAAAGATGGTGTAATCATAAACAGTAAAAGTCAGAGTGCTGGTTTAACTTATCTGGTCAAGGTTTAAAATTTGTTGAAAAATAAGAGAAGTCAGGAAACTCGTCCACCATTACCACTATTCAATTGATATGAGTCTTTTTTGTCTAGTTCATGGTGCCTTCCAAGCCACTTGGTGTTGGGATTTGCTCATTCCCTACTTAGAAACACAGGGTCACAAAACCGTAGCAATGGATTTGCCAATTGAAAATGCATCTGCTACTTTGTCCCAATTTGCAGATGTAGTAATTCAAGCGCTGCCAAAAACTGATGATGATATTGTGCTAGTCGGTCACTCAATGGCTGGTACTATAATTCCCCTGGTTGCAGAAGCGGTAAAAGTGCGTCAACTAGTGTTTGTGGCGGCGCTGATCCCATATCCGGGAATCAGTACACTCGACCAATTTTCTGATCATCTTGATTCTGATACGCTCAAATCATTCAATTACCAGCCAAAAGACCCAAGTAAACTCCAACAGTTCCACGATGAGCCTGGTATGTATGAACCAGCTTCTGTAGGAAAAGATTATTCAGACGAAGCAGTATTAAGAGATTTTTTCTTTCATGATTGTCAACCGGATGTAGCACAGTGGGCAATCTCGAAAAGTCGTTCGCAACAATCTATGGCATATATATTTGAAACGAATCCTCTAAAAGCTTTGCCGCATGTTGAGCGTAAATATATTGTTTGTACCAATGACCGAATAATATCTCCTGCATGGTCACGCTACGCTGCACGCAAGCGCTTAGGAGTCGATGCCATTGAGCTAGCTTCTGGACATTGCCCGCATCTGTCTCGTCCTGACCTTCTTGCTTCAATATTAACTATAGGACTTACGCAAAACTACACGCTGTAGTCTTATCTTCAACGCCGATTTAGCCGCAGTAAACTTTTTATCTTCTGACAAAATCTTTGTACCAAAGGTCTAGGTTTTGATGTATATCTAGGTGATCGTGATGTCCGCGCAGCGCCCGGACTTCTTAATTCTTGTTCGATTTGTGCAGCTTTATTTAAATCTGAAGCGGCTCTATATTCGTATCCCAGTTGAGAGCAAACTAGCCCACGATATTTATATGCGTCAATATAGTGAGGATTGAGACGAATTGCATGGGTAAAATCTGCGATCGCATCCTCATATCTTTCTTTTGTAGCATTCTCTACTCCCAAAGTATAGAAAGTTTCTGCATCCCAACGATTGACAGATATTTTTGGGGGATTTATAGGCGAAGATGAGGATGGATTTTCACTAGTGGGAGGCTCGGATGGACTTTCAGATTTGAGTTTGTTGTAAGCTGCGTTGATTGATTTGATTTTTTCCTCAGCTTCCTGCTTTTGCTTTTGCTCAAGAAAGCGATCGGGATGCCAAATTTTCACTAGTTTACGGTAAGCTCGCTTCACTTGTGCTGGCGATGCACCAGGTTCTAGCCCCAGAATTTCATAAGCATAATTGATATCGAAGCGATCGCGCATACTGAAAAAATCGGCAACTATATAAATCTATGTTAACTATTCCCCTAAATCTTCTCCACTCAACTCAAACGCCCCATTCTGGTTATCACTGGGATAATAGTAGTCGCCGCTTCTTTGAAGGCTGGTATTACCGCGTTACTTTACCGGAAATTGGGCAAACATTTGCCTTTATGTACTCCATTGAAGACCCCATCGGCGGTAAAGCCCATAGCGGCGGTTCCGCCCAAATCCTCGGCCCCGATGATGGGTATTTATGCCGTACTTTTCCTGATGTGAAGAAATTTTGGGGTAGTCGAGATGTCTTGGGTTTAGGTCATTGGGGTAAAACGGATTTGCAAGTTTCTCCCCTATACCTTCTGCCAGCAGAGTTTGAGCATCATGTTCAAGAGGGATATCAAGCCACAGCCACCTTAAATCAGGGAATTATTTGCGATCGCGCCACCAATAATTATTGCCGTTGGGAGTATGAAATTCAACCCGTATACGGTTGGGGGAATCAAAATAGCATTCAGCAATCAACCGCAGGCTGGCTGTCATTCTTGCAGATTTTTGAACCGGGATGGCAAATTTTGATGGCTCACGGTTTAGCCAGTGGGAAGATTGACTGGAATGGCAAAATCTACGAATTCACCAACGCCCCAGCCTACGGCGAGAAAAATTGGGGTGGTGCTTTTCCCCAAAAATGGTTTTGGATAAACTGTAATTGCTTCGAGGGCGAACCCGACTTAGCATTAACTGCTGGCGGTGGACGGCGCGGTGTGCTGTGGTGGATGGAATCTGTAGCGATGATTGGCTTGCACTATCAAGGCAAGTTTTATGAGTTCGTTCCCTGGAATTCACAAGTAGACTGGGAAATTCAGCCTTGGGGCAGATGGCAAATGAAAGCTCGTAATTCAAATTACGAAATTGAGTTGACAGGAACCACCGATTTACCTGGTACACCTCTACGTGCGCCTACAGAGGATGGTTTAAGATACTGTTGCCGAGACACCATGCAAGGAAAGTTAAATTTAGAGTTACGAGAATTAAATGGTAGAAAATCTCAAATAATCCTGAAAGCAGAAAGTTTTCTTTGTGGTTTAGAAGTAGGCGGGGGTTCTTGGGATAATTGTTGGCAATCTCGCTAAAACTCCTGCTATGATTATATATGCTTCCTATTTGGGGCTGTAGCTCAGTTGGATAGAGCGGACGCCTCCTAAGCGTCAGGTCGTGCGTTCGAGCCGCACTAGTCCCGTGATCACAAAACCCCTAAGACCTTGACTAATAGCAGGTCATAGGGATTTTATTTTTTAGGATCTAATTGGATTACATAATATCATCTACCAGCACTGTCCCTCCCTCACAAAAATCGATGCTGAGATGACAATCTTCCAGAAGTGCTGTGCCAATGAGGGGACGACGACCCATCGCTAAAACTGGAATCACGCGTTCTGTGCCATTCCATAAAATAGTGGCTTGATGAACGTTGGTTATTGTACGAGAGTTGTCCGCAAGGTTCGCTTTAATTGGCGCAACGTAAGGCAAATCCAGTTCTGTGACTACCGTAGATGGCAAGGTTAAAAACCCTTCAAATCCTGTATCGACAACACATTCAATTTCTACTTCTGCACGCCCCGGAGGACAAATAATGATACTTATACCTGCTTGAAGCCCAACAATTCCATGTATCACTTTACTGTCCTGACCAACGTACCACCGACAGCATAAACAGCATCATAGCCAATTCGCTCTGTCCAAATGATTGCGTTTGGCTGTTTAGCTTGCAGCCGATGACAAGCCACGATGAAATCGTCATCGATTTCGTAATCACCTGTAGTGATATTAATTGCAATGATTTTGCCGATATTATCTGCTGTTTCGACTTGGGTACGGATACGCTGCTGGTAAAGTTCTTCCCCATGTTGAGCAATTTCTTCGCGGCTGAGGTTGGGATAAGGCATAAAATCAACCTTTTCTGTATCCGATTTCTGATTCGATTTTAGAACAAATCGAAAGCCCGAAGCAGCTAATAGAAAATGTGGAGCCGCCAGAAGTGAAACTGACGGCCTAGTGGTAAGCAATAAATCGTGTTGCTCTCAATATACGTAGGATAATAAAAAATATAAATACTTACTTTAAGAGTACAATTCCGTGCAAATACGTATTCACTTTATTTTCGATTATAAAGAAATAGCGAAGCTACTCAAATCTAGCTACACATTAACTAAATAAAACTGAAATTTATTGGAAGTATATAGAAACTAAAAATTCTGTAGTAGGTTGGGTTGAGCGACAGCTAAACCCAACGAAGTCTTGATAATGTTGGGAAGAGGCGATCGCTATTTAAAATTAACAGGAGTTTGATAATTACTTATTACTGTTTTTAAGTATTTTCCTAAATAATTTTAGATTTTATTTTTTCATTTATTATAAATTTAAGTAATTATACAGTAACAGATATAGATTTAGTCAAATTATTATAGATTAAGTGTTTTAGTAATTTTCTAATCTGAATTTTTAGAAATTTCAATGAAATACATTAGAAAATATATACAGATTAAAGTATATGGAACAACCACTTATATCTATTGTAATTGCAACATATAATAGAGCCTCAAGTTTACGTAGATACAGTTTTCCAGCGATCGCTAAACTCAACTATCCAAACTATGAGGTAGTAATAGTTGATGATGCCTCAACAGACGATACACAAAGCTTTCTCAAGACTGGTAATGAGAATATAAAAAACCTTCTTATTCTACGAAATAATCATAACAAAGGGGCTTGCTTTTCTAGGAATCTCGGTGTTGCTCACACCAAAGGTGAGATTATCGTCCTGATAGACGACGATGTAAGTCTATTCTCTGATTGCTTTAACGAATTAATCAAAATCTACACAGAAGACCCAGATGTCATGACTATTTGGGGATGTATTTACGAACATGGTGGTTCTGGCAAAGGAACAACAACATTTGGCACTGGTAGCCTCTGGTCATTACGACGAGAAATCTTTGATCATTTTCGCTTCGATACAAATCTTCGATATTTTAGAAGCAGTGCTTGCGACGAACACGAGTTAGCACGACGAATACAAAAGCATGGTTTCAAGATTATTAAGGCTAAAACAGCCAAAGCAGATCATTTCCAGGCGCCTGCTGAAAACAGAATATGGAGAGGACTAGGTGGAGATTTGAATCACCTTTATGAAAAGTTGAAATATGGATCTATTCTCCAGTACTATGGCTTGTTAATTCTTGGGTTTATATTGATCCTAAAACGACTACTGACAAAAGTAGAATTGAATAAAAATTGGCATAATCATCCTTATTATCAAGTTCTGCAAACACCGAATCGTCTATTTGTATTTATCAAAGAACGACAATTTTCTCTAGCTGCAAAATGGTTGTTTTATATTCTGATAGATATTCCGTTCCGAGCTAAAATGAAGGGAATTACCGAGTCATTTGCTAAAGCCTACAGCACTAAATGGCCTGCTTGAAGAAGGCAGAGGGCAGAAGGCTTTTACAGCACTTCCCGGTGTTATGAGGTACATTGATAATATTGTCTGTCTTCTGCTCAGTTTATCGAGTTGATAGAATTTTAGCAAATCAAACAGACTACACTGGTTCAAGCTTCAGGTTCAACCAGATCAAACCTCACTTTGTTGTATAAATCCTGTAGGGAAATCTCAAAGGGTAAAGTGGGCCCATCGCTTGTGCCAATTATCTGAATTCTGACTTCTGAATTCTTCTTCAATATATATCGCCTTTCATCATTCTTCTGCATCATCTACCAGAACACCCTATCTATATGGGGGTTTAGAAAGCGATCGCTTTTGAGTATAGCAGTCTTAAGGGAACAGGGGAACAGGGGAACAGGGGAACAGGGGGAATATTGATTCTGTTCCCTCCATGCCATGTCAGAATAATGAGATGGCAAAACCCGAAGATACAGTCAAACTGATTATTGGCAAAGAGTTAAAAATCCGTTTCAAGTCCTTGTGTGTGCAGGCTGAAACCGATATGAGCAGTGTTGCTAAAGAGTTAATCGCTGCCTGGTGCGAAGAACAGGAACGTAAACAAGCTGCACAAAAAGGCAATTCCTGAAAAGAATATTGAATGAAATTTCAAAAAGATGTAATTCGCCCTTCGACATCACCTACCAGAACACAAAGCGCGATCGCCTCTGGCGTTGGCGGAGCCATTGCGTTTTAATCGTCTCACAAGATGATTAAAATAGTGGGAAATATGGAAAATAGAAATGCAGGGGAGCTATTAGCTAAACACTTCAACATTAACATGAGGACATAAGAACGCTTGAACAACAAACACACTATGCGGATTACACCTGACGGTCAGATTACCATCCCTCCTGAAATCCGAGAGGTGCTAAACATTTCTCCCGACGTAGAATTAGCGTTTGAAATCGAAGGCGATCGCCTCTATCTCAAGAAAATACAACCTGCCGATAAAATTTCAACCTGGATTGACACCATGCGGGGTTGCGCTGCTGGAAACCTCACCACTGAACAAATCATGACCCTCACCCGCAGCAACGACAATCTATGACCGTCTTGGTAGACAGCAACGTTATCTTATTTATGTCCCTGGCTTACCTCACCCTCAATCCCTCTCCTTATAAAGGAGAGGGAAGCTAGATACAGGATGAAGTTTTGCATTTTATTTAACGGGTTCGATAATCTAATAGGCTATCACCTACCAGAACACAAAGCGCGTTCGCCTCTGGCGTTGGCGGAGCCATCGCTCTTTGTTACCTTCTGATTAGTCTGCAAATAATCGTGTAGTAAATCGCAACCCCGTGTCAGTAATTTTTCCAGTTGGATATCCGCCAAATTCTGTAAAATCACCGCACCGTTAGCACTACCCGCAGCCAAAGTTTTACCGTCATGGCTGAAACTGACGCTGGTTAATTCATCCTTGTAACCTTTCAAAGCAATCAGCAATGTCCCTTCTCGGTTCCAAATCCTCACTTTGTCATCACTGGAGGCTGCTAGAGTCTTACCATCGGGGCTAAAGCTGACACTGATGAAACTATCGCCATCCCCAGCGAGATTATTTAGCAAATCACCGTCTCGACTCCAAATCTTCACTGTGCTATCAATACTAACTGAAGCGATAAGCCCTTTGGGTATGGCTCCGCTTACCGCCTGACTATCAGGCGACCAAGCAACCCCATTTACTCGGCGACTATGACCAGTTAAGGTATATAGTAATTTACCATCCACACTCCAGATTTTCACTGTTTTGTCATCACTGGCTGAGGCTAGCAATTTACCATCTGGGCTAAAGCTTACCCAATTCACCGCGTCTTGATGTCCCTGCAAGGTGTTGAGTAGTTTACCGTCGAGACTCCAAAGTTTTACTGTTTTATCTTTACTGGCCGAGGCAATTACTTTACCATCAGGCGACCAAGCAACACCCAAGACGGCACCATTATGACCCTGCAAGGTGTTGAGTACTTTACCGTCGAGACTCCAAAGCTTCACCGTTTTATCTTTACTAGCCGAGGCGATCGCTTTACCATCGGGGCTGAAACTCACGCCCCAAACTTGACCCTGATGCCCCGTGAAAATACGGATTAGTTTACCATCTCGACTGAAAAGTTTTATAGTTTTGTCTCGACTCGCTGCTGCTAAGGTGCGATCGTCTGGACTAAAACTGATGCTAGTTACCCAATCATCATTATCAGCTTTGGGCTTTCGCAGCAGCACATCATCCCAATACCAGAGTTTAATAGTTTTATCCCGACTTGCAGAAGCAAGGGTGCGACCGTCTGGGCTGAAACTGACGCTATTCACCCAATTATTATGTCCCTTCAAGGTTCCCAGCAGCACACCTTCAAAACTCCAAAGTTTAATTGTCTCGTCGGTACTTGCGGAAGCGAGCGTGTTACCATCAGGGCTAAAACTGACGCTGGTAACTCCAGCACTATGCCCCGATAAGGTTCGCAGTAGTTTACCTTCCAGATTCCAAAGTTTGATTGTCTGGTCTAAACTAGCAGAAGCGATCGCTTGACCATCAGGCGACCAAGCTATACTTTTGACTGCATCCTCATGTCCTTGGAAGGTTTTGAGCAGCTTACCATCCCGACTCCACAATTTCACCGTCTTGTCAGCACTCCCGGAAGCAAAAGTTTGACCATCAGGCGACCAAGCGACACTTAAGACTGCACCTTCATGTCCCTGCAAAGTTTTGAGCAGCTTGTTATCCCGACTCCAAAGTTTTATTGTCTTGTCTGAACTCGCTGAAGCAATAATTTGACCATCTGGGCTGAAACTAACACTATTAACTACAGCTTGATGTCCTAATAGAGTAGCAAGCAGTTGACCGTCCCGATTCCACAGTTTTACTGTCTTGTCTTGACTGGCGGAAGCAATTATTTGACTATCGGGGCTGAAACTGACGCTATTAACTACATCTTCATGCCCCGACAAGGTTTTAACTAAGCTACCATCGGGACGCCAGAGTTTAATTGTAGTATCCGCACTGGCTGAAGCAATTAAAGTACGATCGCCACTAAATATAACACTATTTACCCCAGAGATATGCCCTTCTAAGCGGTTATATTCTCTTACCCCAGAAACTGCTTGAAAGAGTGCTGTCTGTACTTCCTCTCTTGTATTGGAATCTACCCAGACTGTTTGTTGTAATTTTCTTCCCGCTTTTAAAGCTTCCTTTAAAGCATCAATACCTTTTTGAGAAGCAAAGAGGGCTTCACTAGATGCACTCAGGGTTTTAATTTCGCTATCTACTGCTGTGACTATGGAAACACTTAATCCTAATATGGCGAGAACACAAGCAGTCAGGGCAATTTTCAACGAACGATTTAATTGAGCTTCACTAATCCTTTGTTTCTTTTGACTTTCTGCGAGTTTAGCTGTTAACTCTTTTTCTTTAAGTTCAGCTCGCAAGTGTTCAATTTCTAACTGACTTAATTCTTCCCGCTTGTGTAACTCTCGCAATTCTGTTAATAAGTCCAATCCCGGTTGGGGATGAGAATCTACCAATTTAGAACGCTGCTTTTTTTGGCTAAGTTCGCTTTTAAGTCGTTCAATCTCAGCTTGACTCTGTTCTACTTTTTGCCGTAGCTGGTTTAGTTGTACCTGTAAACTCGATTCTTGTTGTTGCAGGTAGCGAATCAACTCTACTAAATAATCGTGAATCAGTTGATAGCGTTCTGGTACATCAGGGAATAATACCACTAAACCGGAGCTAACTAAAATCTCTAATACTAACTCTAAGTTACTCGCATCTTCCAACTCTGCTAGCTGCACCGCTAACTCAGCACGAGTTTTAAAAGGTCGGTTGTTACTTTCATCTGTTAATAAATATAAGACGATTAAAGCGGCTCGTTCATTTTCTGGGCCGCAGTCTTTAATCAGTTCCTTAATATATCGCTCAATGAGTTTATTAGGTCTATATGGCTGATATTCTTCTAGTGTAGTAATGCGTTCATCTTGAATTTGCGCTCCCACAACTTGCAATTCAATCGGGCGGACTTCACCAAATTCTGTTGATAAATCTTCGATTAAGGCATCAATTAAAGCCGGTTCTAAATTAAACTGCGATCGCTCTGTTAATTTTCGGATAATTGCTTTCGCATATTCTGGTGTAAAATTATTTAACTGGTAACGAATATGCTTGTCGAGAATATTATTATTAATCGCTTCCAGTGCCGAAAGATGTTTAAAATCTAATAAACGATGTAAATAATCTTCGCGTAAGGAAAGGATAACTTTCACAAAGGGGATTTTGAGACAGTCACTAATAAATTTATCAAATTCTTGCTTTTGATTGCGATCGCTATAACCAAAGAAAAATTCTTCAAACTGGTCAAAAATTAAAACTGTGATCAAATGCTGATCAGCATTTTCCTTTAGTTGCTGTAAAATTCTCAAGATGGTGATCGGTTGGGCATAATAAGCTAAAGCTTCCGGTTTAATAGCTACTTCTGGCTTCATATCAGCATACACGGCAAGGGATGCGTCACTAGACATCGCCTCACTTAAAGATTTCCCTAATTCTCGCGCCCAATCGGTGTAAACTTGCAACACTACAGGCACGGCTATTTGATCGCCAACGGCTCGATTTTGCAGGGCTGGAACTAAGCCCGCCGTCACAGTAGAACTCTTACCCACCCCTGATTGACCGTGAATCACCGTCAGCTTTTGATCGGCGCGGCTAATTCTGCCAATTAAGTTATTAATATCACGCTCTCGACCAGAAGCGGCAATTTCTAAAGCAACGCTACTACTCCCAGAAGGTGACATCAATGCTGGATTTGTCGCCTGTCTTTGCGGTTGCAAGCGTCCCGCACCGATAAAAGCCCGAAAACCGTACTGTTGCTCAACAGAACGCCGTTTCTGTCGAATATAATAGGCTTCCAGATAGCGCCCTTCTTCAAAGTAGAGCGATCGCAGTCTCCGCAACAAGCGAATATAACGATGGGCATCATATTGATGAGCGCTGCTTTCTAAAGCTGCGGGTAGTTCTTTTGTCGCCTTGTCGAGGTATTCACGAGCTATTTCTAGCTCACCTAAATTTCGCTGGGCTTTCGCCAAAACTAAATAGTAAATTTGCCCCAGCAGTAATGGAAATAAGCAGTTGTAAGGGTCGTTGTGCTTTTGCGCCTCACCTAATTTCAGCAGTGATACGTGTGCTAATATACTCGCCTGTACCCACCGCGACTGCTGCACAGCCACTTGCGCCAGAAAACCGTAGTCACAAGCTAATTCAATTTGAGTACCATAAGTTTGATGTAACTCCAGAGACTTTTGAGCAACTGTCTGCAACTCTTCCCACTCTTGCAGATATTGCAAAACTTCAGCGAGTTGATTAATGAATCCAGCAACTATATCTAAACGCCCAGCCACTTCTAAAATATTTAAGCATTGCTGAAAATAAGATTTAGCTGTGTACCAATGGCGGCGGTTTTCGGTTTGATTTTGCTCTGCAAAACGGCAATAACACAGCCCAATATAAAACAGTAAAATTCCCTGTCGTAAAAGTAGAGGAGATGGGCGATTAGGAGGCATAGGCAAAGAAAATACTTCTTCACCCCCCAAAGAAGAAGACACAGGGACACGGGAACGCGGGGATGCAAAGAGCGAGAATGCCACCTCATCCCCCTCATCTCTTCCTTTTGCCAACTTTTGCCAAACTTCCAAGCTTTGCTGAAAATGATTTAAGGCTGGATGAATGCGATCGCTAATATAATCATCTAGACCAAAAACAAATTCTAAACTAGCGTCTAATTCTGACTCTAAGCTAATACCACGATTGTGTAACTCTTTAATGGCAAAGTGGAGTTCATAGCTATGTTTCCAGACTTGCTCCACAGTGGAATAATGCTTTGCAACTTCAGAAGGTTGCTGTTGTGCAGCATCGGTTGGTAACACCGTGGCAAATAAAGAGTCAGTTTCCTGTTGCAAAAATTCCAGCAGTGATTCAGATGTCATTTCAAACCGAATCGGTGTCGCCGCCCAACTAGCAAAATCTGGTGCTAAACGCACTACTTTTTGCAACACTTCCTCATTCATCCAGACAATCATCGGGAATGCGTGGCGTTTGCGAAATTCATCACGAATATGATTGATAGACCTAAGTAAATCATCAAGTCCATCTACTGACTCTAAACCCAAAATCATCAACGCCGATGGCGGATTCTTTTCGGTTAGCAGTTGTAAATGAATACTTGTGTAAAGACTTCTAGCATTATGCGGCAAAACTACCTTTTGAATTTGGTGTACTCCTGAAGAGAGTTCTTCGAGTCGTTGCAGCATTCGCTCTTGCAAAACTCGATAATTGCAGCACACCAAAACCAGGGAGAATTGACCATTAGAAAGGGCAATTGCTCTCCCCAAATTTCTCAAAGCACGCTCATTAGCTGCTGTTACATCTGCTTGTGGGTGTCGTTCAACCATGACTTAAATTTTTCTGTCTCTGCTAAAACTGGGTTGACGGCAAACCAAGCTCCCTGATGATCGCGGTATTCAAATACAAATAAACTTCGCAATAAAGTATGGTATTCTATATCGCCTCTAACTCTCTGCTGTTGCACTACCTGAAAGATTAATTCCCACTCATGAGGGTCGATAGCGTTGGTTCGGTAATCCCGTTGTCTTCGGATTACCAACTCGACACACTCCCGCTCAAAAGGTGGATCTTGTTCTCGCAGACAGTCAAATAGCAACCCTAGCAAGTCGCGTACATGACCACCACTAATCAGGCACAATCGATCTAAGGTATCCAAACTATCAAACACTTCTGTAATTAAGCCTAACCGATCGCTAGGTAAAATGTCGGGAAAAGCTCTAGCTAGTACCATTTGCCGCAACATTGCTAGCCCTTGAGGGAAAATCTCTCCAGAGCGCAAACGTACAGGTATCATCGGCAACACTTTTGGCGCGACTCCACCCCCCAAACGATGTTGAAGTTCGGCGCTATCGTTGGAGAAAGTCAGAGCTAAGGGAATAGTGTAGACTACATGACAATTCAGTTTGCGTAACTGTTCACCACGCTGAATAAATAAATATTCTGGCAGCGATCGCCCCGATGGTAAAGGTCGAATTGCTACTCTATCTAAGTTATCAACAATTACCACCAATCCTTTTTTACCCCTGGCTTTCAGTTCCTTGGTGGCACGTTCTAGCAATTCTTGATTAATTGACTGTAAAATATTTGCTGTTCGCGGTTCCAAGTAATCTCTTAACCGCCGCCGCAATTGGGGGCTTTCTTTAGTTTTAGCTGTAATTTTGGCAATTCCCACAGATAATTCTGCTTCTACCCCAATGTCAATTGGCGTTTGCAAGAAATCGACAATTTCACCAAACAACTTGGTAAAGTAGGTAGGTTTGAGCCTAATTTTCATCGCTTCTAAGCTTTCGCTCACCTGGCCAGCGATCGCTAACAAAATATCAGTCACATCCACGTCGGCCATTTCTAAGACATGGGTAGACTCAAAATAAACTACATGAAATTGTTGCTCCTCTAACTCAGCTTTCAGGCGCAATAACTCCGTTGATTTTCCACAACCGAGATGTCCTGTAAATAGCTGACAAGTTGGAGCATCTGGTGAGATGCGAGCGATCGTGCGCTGTAAAGCCTCAATGATTTTGCCACCCCGCACCGCAGCAAAATCGATATAGTATCTGCGATCGCTGGCATTTCCTATAATTAGAGGTCTGCTGGGATTGCAAGCCTGATAAAATCTTTCTAAATCTAGGAGCATAACTAATCGAGTTCACTCAGGAATAAGGATGAAAAAATCTGCTAAATAAATATATTTGGTTTTAGGGAATTTCTTCCTTAATTTAAGTACATCTCACTCAAAATACTAACTAAATTAGCAGTATTCGGGATGATTTTTCATATCTAGGTTTCATCTAGCACAAGGGAAGGCTGATATTTGATTTTAAGTAAGTAAAAATACTATTATAAGTACAAATAGCAAAAATCTCCTTTACTAAATAAGTTACTCTTATCAATATTAAAAATATCCAGCACAAAAAAAGGTACTGTTAAGTACAGTTTGATAGCGCTCTTGAATATATAGCGGTTCTCAATTGCATAAAATATAGACCACTCATAGGGAAGAGACGCGATAAATCGCCGTCTTTACAATAATCAGTCCTTTGTAGAGACGGCGATTTATCGCGTCTTTGCTTTGCGATCTCGGACGTGTCATTAAAAAACCTTATCGGAACCGATTGCCCTTTGGTATTTTCTGTTAAGGCGTAAGCGCTAGATTTAGCCCTGAAAGAGATAATTTGTTCCTGAAAGTGATGATTTACTCCTGAAAGCGATGGGTTACGCCTTAACGCCATACTTTACTCCTTAAAAAGACGATTTTTTTCTTAAAATGACGATTTTTTTCTTAAAAAGACGATTTTTTTCTTAAAATGATGACTTTTTTCTTAAAAAGACGACTTTTTCCTTAAAAAGATGACTTTTTTCTTAAAATGATGATTTTTTTCTTAAAATGATGACTTTTTTCTTAAAATGAACGTAGTGTGCAACTTTCTCTCAAACTTAACCCCCAACCCCTTCCCTACGAGGGAAGGGGAGCAAGATTTAAAATGATGATTTTGTTTATCAAGGGGCTTAAGATCCTTGTCTTTGAGATGGTAGCTAAATTTATGCCGTGCTGTACTGGTGAACCGATTAACGAAGTAACGCGATGTGCAACTTATTCTTAGAACCCCGCTTCCATTCTTCTCCCCCACAGTC
Organism: Nostoc sp.; assembly: GCF_036917755.1. Taxonomy (GTDB): domain Bacteria; phylum Cyanobacteriota; class Cyanobacteriia; order Cyanobacteriales; family Nostocaceae; genus Nostoc. The sequence goes on along the minus strand of NZ_JBALFC010000143.1, from coordinate 26,166 downwards.
CGAGAGGCTTTGATTCTTGCTCCCCTTCCCTTGTAGGGAAGGGGTTGGGGGTTAGGTTTGAAAGAAAATTGCAGACGGCGTAAAGTAATCTACAACCCCATTGAGTATAAAATTATCTGGTCATGCAGCTTATCGGGTAAAATGTGCTTCAGCACAGCTCCAAGTTTGGCATCTTGTCCAACAAGATAGCGTGTCTTAGGTTGTTTTGCAGTCAGCGCATGGACAACAACCTGAGCGACAAGATCCGCAGAAATTCCCTTAGATGCGAGAATCTGCATTTTTTTACGGACAATATTCATCGCCTGACCGTAAAGATTTTGTGCCGATTCTGGTAAATCCTCCTGTGCTATTTCAGATTGACTTAGAGACTTTTCCCAGATTGGAGTAGCAATAGAACCAGGTTCAATAATAGAAACCGAGATTCCCCAAGGTCGTAACTCCATCCGCATGACATCAGTGAGTGCTTCCAGGGCAAACTTTGAAGCATTGTAAGCTCCCAGGAACGGCGTCGGACTTCTACCAGCAATGGAACCCATATTGATAATTCGACCCCGACTCTGGCGTAATAGACCAAGAAATGCTTGTGTGACTGCTAATTGTCCAGTAACATTAACCTGCATCTGGTGTTGAAATTCTGCGATCGCTAATAATTCCAACGGCCCAGGAACAGCAATTCCGGCATTATTCACTAAACCTAAAATCCCTGCATCACCGACTGCATTTGTTACCTTATCAACTGCAGCTGCGATCGATTCAGCGTCAGTAACATCTAAAAAAATTGGAATGAGCCTTTGTGACCCTTTCTGTCTAAGTGTTTGAGCATCAATATCTTGACGCACGCCAGCAAAAACAGAGAAACCCAACTGGTCTAAAAGCAAAGCAGATGCCTGACCAATTCCTGTTGAAGCTCCTGTAACCACTACTGTACGTTGATTTTTTGTAACCATTAAATTTTTTGATGATGGGATTGCTGTAATTACGAATTAGTATCAATCTTTGCAAGTACCAGCGCGAAGGCAATCTTCCGTTTGGTCATCTCTAGCCGATATTTGCCAGGGAAAATTGTCTGACTGAGTACTTGTGTTGTAAGCAATTAGAGCAGCCATTATGGGAAACTGGTTTTTAACAATCAGCACGTCACTACTACAACTATTGCCTAGCTCAACATTGTATAAATAAACAGGCAATGACATCAGGGCAATGAAAATTGTCCGGTACATACCCAACCTCAGCTAAAAATTTCCGATTGCGCTATGTATAGATAGATGCCACCTTGATGAACCGGATTTTTAAAACTGAGTATTATATGCTGATGTTGTGTCGGTTTACTCAGCGCTAGTAGCCGCAGAGACGTAATTTCTAAATTATCGAAACAGAATTCAGGATTCAGGAGTCAGAATTCAGAATGAATTTTCTACAAGTTGTGGGTGAATAAACGGGTTTAAAACGCTGCGCGATCGCGGACTCTTTGGCGGAGCCTCTCTTAGAGAAAGAGCTATGCGATCGCTGGCGGATGTGAATCCCCCATTACAGCAGAAATCATGTATTTGAACCATATCTGTCGTAGGGGCACAGCAATGCTGTGCCCCTACCGCGTGGTCTATTTACTGACTCCTGAATTCTTCTTCATCGGTTCCACCTTTTTTTTAGGTTAGGCATTGCTTACAAGATCGCTTCCTACTAACTTATGCAAATGCAACCCCAAAAAACAGGATAAAAAACCCACAGCACCCAAAAACATATCTTGGTAGCTGCATTCCCCAGATAAAATAATGAAGAGTGCTGAGTTAAAAGTGCTGAGTCACCGAAATGATCGATGACCGACAAAGACTCATGATACAAGCCCATAAATAAATGATACTGTTGACGAATTGATAGGAAGTCGAACCCATCAGCCCCAATCCATCTTAATTTCTTTAATTTTAGTGCGTTTCAACGCACTTTAGCTATTAGCCCGCAATTTATTGCAGGGCGGGAAAGCAACGCAAAACCAAAGTTTTAGGAATGGAGAGTTTAACCCCTCGTAAATTGACCAACAGTATCATAAATTTAAGGGATTGTAATGTATGAATTTTGAATTTTGAATTCGGAGCGAAGCAACGTGACGCCTTCACAAGACGTAGATACTGTAAACGTTCCCAACATCGACCCAGAGGAATATGGTAACTCAGACACCGATCCTCTTGATGAGTTACCAGGTGAAATCGAAATGTCTCTTTTCGACCACCTAGAAGAGTTGCGACAACGGATTTTCTATTCGCTGATTGCCGTAGTGGTGGGCATTATTGGCTGTTTCTTTGCCGTTAAGCCCATTGTCCAGTTACTTGAGGTTCCAGCACAAGGAGTAAAATTTCTCCAACTTGCACCCGGAGAATATTTCTTTGTCTCCCTCAAAGTCGCAGCCTACACTGGGTTCATACTTTCTAGTCCTTTTATTCTTTACCAGATTATCCAGTTTGTCGTTCCAGGACTGACTCGCCGCGAACGCCGTTTACTAGGGCCTGTGGTTTTGGGTTCGAGTGTGTTATTTGCAGCAGGGTTAGTATTTGCCTATTTACTCCTTATCCCCGCAGCGTTGAAATTTTTCATCAGCTACGGAGCAGATGTAGTCGAACAACTTTGGTCAATTGATAAATATTTTGAATTTGTGCTGCTACTATTATTCAGCACTGGTTTAGCATTTCAAATTCCGATCATTCAACTGTTGCTCGGTAATTTGAACATTGTCTCGTCAGAACGGATGATTTCTGGTTGGCGTTACGTGATTATGGGAGCAGTGGTTTTAGGAGCCGTTCTGACACCTTCTACTGATCCTCTAACTCAAAGTCTCTTAGCCGGAGCAGTTTTAGGGCTTTATTTCGGTGGTGTTGGACTGGTGAAGCTTACAGGTAAATAACATAGAGATTGACCGTGCCAATTTTAGATTTTAGATTTTAGATTAAAGAATTGAAGAATTAAAAATTATTTCGGTTCATGCCCCGTCCCTCGTGGGCGGAACAAATCCAAAATCCAAAATTTAAAATCATAATGCCTCGTACCCTTGTGGTCTCTTTCAATCCAAAATCGGCAATCCCTTCTCCCAAGGGGAGACGCTGCGCGAACGGCTTGGTGCAGTCACTCATGGGGAGCCACTGCGGTGGACGGGAACGCCTGCATAAAGCAAGTGGCGTGCAAACCCCCTGTTCCCGCACTGCTTCACCAAAATCCAAAATTGTTTGACTTCTGAATTCTTCTTCAACTGATGTCAGTAAATTGCGTTGCTTGCTTTGTTTTATCTACGAGGCGTTTAGCGCGTTTATCCTGATACATTAGCTTGTCAGCTTGTTCTATCAATTGTTCTAGTGAAATATTTTCATTTAAGGCGCATTGCGTGATCCCAACACTTATAGATAGTTGATAGGAGTGATTATGCTCTTGATTAAAGCGATCAATATTTGCTTGCAATCGAGGATAAAATTCGTCTGTATTCCCCGACTCGACAGGAACTAATATTAGAAACTCGTCTCCTCCTAGACGGGCAATAATATCAGAATCACGGAAGGTTTGCTTTAATAATTTGGCTGTGTCAAGGATCATTCTGTCTCCTACATCATGCCCTAGAGAGTCATTAACTTGCTTTAAACCATCTATATCAACAAACAAAAGACAACAGAACATTTGTATGCGTTGGACAATTTTGAATTGCTGATTTGCCAGCCAAAAGAAACCACGTCGATTATATAATCCTGTCAACTCATCAGTTACAGATAACTCCCTTACCTCTGCTTCAGCCTTCAGGCGTTCGTTAACTTCATGCTCTAGGCGTTGATTTTGTTCAATAAGTTGTTGGTGTTGCTGTTTGATAAGTAGCTGGTTTCTGACCCGGATTAGCACTTCAAGTTCTTGAAAGGGCTTGGTGATATAGTCTTGTCCACCTAGTTCAAATGCCTGCACTTTATTATCGATTTGGTCAAGGGCACTAATAAAAATAATCGGAGTTTGATCTGTTATTTTTGATGCTTTCAACTGTTGACAAACCTCATAGCCATTCATTTCGGGCATATTGATGTCAAGCAGAATCAGATCGGGCGGATGTCGAGAAGCAGCTTGTAATGCCATTCTCCCGTTGAGGGATTTACGGATGATATAACCCTGCGACTCTAATATTTTGGTTAACAGTCGTAGATTATCGGGGGTATCGTCCACGATTAGGATATTGGTTTCCGAAGCGGATTTAAGTAAATTAGCCATAGAGGGAAGGTGGGGAATGGGAAAAATTATTAACCAATTATCAATTACTAATTACTACTTTATAAAACTTACCTGTCTCACTACTTTATCCTAAATCAAAGGGTTTAAGACCCCAAATCTTAGAGACGCACTCGCGTTCGTCTACACGTAGCTTTAGTTTCAGTCGGGCTTTAAATCCCTCTCTGAAACTCTCTTCAATTTTGAATTTTGAATTTTGAATTTTGAATTTTGAATTGTTAACTCCTTAACCCTTGTTCGCGTAAAAGGGTATCAGACCATACAGCATCTTCTCGTTTTAGGGGTGGTAGTGATTCTTTATTATAGTCAATTGCTAAGTAATATCTGGCACGATTGTATATACCATGCAATAAGGTTTGCAAATCTACAATCGGTTCTATATCTTCTGACTGTAACGGTAATGGAAATACAGGAATCGTTTCTCTGATGCTAAAGCCGTATAATTTAGCTTGAGGGCGTGTTTCACTTCTGCTAACAATAATTTGATAATCTGTTACAGGAACTTCTCCTAAAAGTGACATCGGTTTTCCACTTCTGAGTAAATCAATTTCGATTAAGTGAGAAAGACTAGCTAAAACTTGTTTGCGTTTCAGTTGATATGCTTTTCTACCTTCGCCTGGGCGTTTATTTTTCGGAGATAAAACTTCGATAGATGTCACCACAAAACCTGTAGAAACTTCTCGGATTTCTAAGTAATTTTCTGTAATATGTTCAGGTAACGGTATGATCACCGTGATGCCTTCTGATGTCGCTGTTTGGGTAGCAGTTGATGAATATTGCGGCGGTGATGTTTGTTGAGAATAAACAGAAACATCAGGTATACCAACTAATACAGAATCTGAGTCATCACTTAAATAAGTACGTTGTTCAATTGCAACTCGATAGTGTGGGGGAATATTTTGCTCAATAGTATCTGCGATCGCTGTAATCAATCGATGATGTACTTCTGACCAAAACACAGGATTTTCTAAATAAGGATTCATTCCGGGAAATGGAGAATTCATAGTTTGACTATCCTGAAATTGAGGATTGGGATGATTTTAAAATAATTCGTAATTCGTAATTCATAATTCGTAATTAAGTTTTGTAATGGGGATTTTACCCCAACACAAAACTAAAACTTACCGGTTATAGAACCGGGGGACTTAAACCCACGGAACTAGTTAAATTAACAAGAAAGAATAAAGGCGCCAGTCGCTACGAATATTCTTAACCGAGCAGTATTGTCTCCTTTCCCCCTTTACTGAGTTTGGGTGAGAGTTGCGATCGCTTCGAGTTGGAAGTTATCCACCAGAGATTTCAGAACATTAGCAAGAACTTGCTCCTGGTTGGGGATTTGAGCAATGAGATTATAGAGTTTGGCATCGTTGAGATCCAGAGCTGCTTGATTTGCCTGAATAATCCACTCTGGTGACATTACCTGTAAATCTTTGGCGGTTAGGGATTTATGAACTAAGGTTTGCTGGTCTACACCCGGTAAAGCTTCTTCGCGGTAGCGGTAGCTGACTCCCAAGTAGTGTGCAATCCGATCAAATAGGATAGCTTCTATAAATGGTTTGGTGATGTGGTCGTCGCAGCCGGCTTGAATGCTGGTGGTATAGTCTTCCTCAAAGGCATAGGCTGTCACCGCAATAATCACCACGTCTTTACCTGCTTCCCTCCCTCGAATTTGGCGAGTAGTTTCGTAGCCATCGATCACAGGCATTTGAATGTCCATTAAAATCAGGTGGGGATACCATTCTGACCAGAGAGCGATCGCCTCGTTTCCGTTCTCGGCTGCACAGACCTCGAACCCAACTAATTCCAATAGTCTAACGAGCAACAGACGATTTTCTCTCAAGTCTTCCACCACCAAAATCCGATAAGTGGGCTGTCCCGGTTCCAGACCGATAACAGTGCGAGTCATTTCCGGCGCGATAATATCCCCTGACCTTACCAGAGTCAGTAAAACCTCACAAATGAAGGTTGACTTCTGATTCAGGATGCTTCGCGCTGTAATATCACCACCCATTAAACGAGCAAACTGACGGCTAATCGATAAGCCTAAGCCTGTACCTTGAACATAGCGACCTGGTTCTGTTTGCGTGAAAGCTTCAAACACAGTCTCGATATCGGACTGAGCGATACCACATCCAGTGTCTTCAACTTCTAGATGAAGGGTGATGATTGGTTTGGAATCATCGCTAGAAATTGAATCAACTGAGTTAATGCTGCCCACTCTCTCGGTCAAAGCTTGGAATCGCAGGGTGACACTGCCTGTTGTCGTAAATTTGATCGCATTGCTTAATAGATTGAGCAGAATTTGTAGCAGTTTTGATTCGTCACCATACACATAGCGAGGAACGCTGGGATCTTGCTGTGTGATCAAATCAATTCCTTTCTCTAAAGCTTTGAGGGCAACCATATCTCTGATCGAGTGGATTAGCTGATGCAAATCGAAAGAGTTTTCCGTTAACTTTAACTGACCCGCTTCAATTTTGGACATTTCCAGCACATCGTTGATCAGAGTTAGCAAGTGTTTTCCACTGCGGCTGATGATGCCTAAATCTTCTTGAAACTCAGATGGAATCTTCTCGCTGCGGTTCATCAACTGAGTAAATCCCAAAATGGCATTCAGAGGAGTCCGCAGTTCGTGGCTCATTTTAGCAAGGAACTGGCTTTTGGCGCGGTTGGCGATCGCGGCTTGTTCTGCGGCTTGTTCTAGGGCGATCTGGGAAAACTCCAGCACTGCCAACATCAGCGTATTTCGCATCTCAGTAGCGGCTTCCAGTTCCGCAACCTCCCAAGGCAAGGAAGTTTCCCGCACGGTTTCCTTCCACATTGCAAAGGACTTCCGGGGAGACAATTGCATCTCTCCAATTTCGTTGATTGTTAACGTATCGTGGGGGTTGCCTGCCCAATTCACCATCTGGATTTGCTCCGGTCGAAACCAGATAATGTGGTACGACTTTTGTTTGGCGTGGTTGAATAAAATTGAAATTGCCAGGATGCCGCTAGCTTGATCTTTGAATGCCTCCGCTTCTGGATATAAATGTGAGAGGAAATCGCTAGCAAACACTCGTTCCCCCTTGCGTTGCACCAACCAGGTAACAAGCTCCTGCACCTGGGTAGCCGATGGCGTTTGACCAACTAATGTCAGATGACCGTCAAGTAAAATCGCGGCTCCTTGGGCATGAACTAGATCCAGCAATTGAGAAGTATTTCGGATCAACACTTGCTCAATGAAATTGGACTCCTGCAATAACGTCTGTTGCAGTTCATCCTGAATCGCTTTCACCTGCGTTCGGTAAACATCCAATTCTCGTTCTTGCTGATGCACCAGTTCAATTGAGGCAAACTGTCCTAAAAATTCACAGGCTTTGCGAGTTTCATAATCCACTAGTTTCGGGCTGTAGTGATGACAGGTAATTAATCCCCAGAGGCGTTTGTCGTTGATCAACGAAATCGACATTGACCCAGCAACCCCCATATTCTGTAAATATTCAATGTGATAGTGAGACACTCCTCGTAACAGAGAATCACTCAGATCAAGGGGTGTATCCCTCAGAGGATGGTTGGTGGGAATCAGGGGGATAGGGGTGTAATTGATATCGGGAATGAATCGCACCCACTTGCGGCAAAACAACTTGCGGGCTGGCGCGGGAATATCTGTCGCCAAATAGTGCAGTCCCAAGTAGCTTTCTAAATGCTTCTGTTTCTCCTCCGCAATCACCACACCACTGTCGTCTGCCTGAAAGCGGTAGATCATAACCCGATCAAACCCAATCATTGCTTTTACCTCTCTGGCAAGGCTTTGAGCCAGATTTATCAGGCTAGTGGCATTACGGAAATTGGCGATCGCCGCTTGCAGGCGATGATAGAACTGGATTGAAGAGATGCTTTTGAGCGATCGCACAGGTTCTAGTTCCATAATCAACCCATCTACTATCCGGTACATCATACCTGTGAATGTGTGACTTTCACGTTGCCAATCAGTCTCAGCAACCCGCCGCGTTTTTAGCTCAAACGGATTGCAAAACTCCAGATTATCTTCAGCCAGATAGCCAGCAAGTCGCTGCACTTGAGCGTGAGAAAACAACCGTTGTAAGGGTTGACCCAGCAATGCTTCTGCTGAAATCCCAAAAAACTGTTCCACATTTTCACTAATCTGCAAGATTGTTAGCTGTGGCTCTTGCAGCATCAGCAATATTCCATGCGGCTGAATATAACCGGGAGCATATACTGATTCATCACTACACACTTCTAAAGCCGTCAGTATAGTGGTGAGTGAGGAAAGTGAGATCGGATTTGGTAATTGCATAGCTGAGGTAAGCAGTTTTGGAAATCAAAAGTTGTGAATCGAAAAATCGAAAAGTTTTTTTCAAAAGAGCGATACTCCTGCGGAGTCGTTGCACAAACGCGATCGCTAAAACCTCCGTGGGACGGTCGTTTTACTTTTTGAACTTCATCGATTATCGATGAAGTTCAAAAAGTATTTGCTAAAAAGCCAGGGTTTTTACCGGATAAAGAAAACCGAGTTCTTAATTTCGGATAAAGTCCAGCTAAGTTGAAAATTCAGACAACGAGAATTGCCTTGAATCAGTTTCATCTTAGCTGTTACTAACCTTCTACGCCCTCAAGTAGCCGATTTCATCTCGGAAGTTTTAGTCTTGGGAGTGGTTTTAAACGATGGAGAAGTTGTATTAATATCAGCCCGATAGAGATGTAGCGATGGGCAACGGAATTTTAGAGCAGGTTATGAGATTTTTGGATAAAAAATACTGTAATTACTCAGAAATTTATTGATGTTAATGTAATATAGGACTCGTATTTGATTTTTGAAAAAAATCAGTACACCCCAAAAAGGCTTCTTCCCTACTCCCCACTCCCTACTCCCTACTCCCTGTCTACGCAAATAATTATGGCTACGCCACGCTGCGCGAACAGAAATCAAAGCAGACTGCTATAGTCAGTCATAATATCCATTCCGAAGCGCGATCGCCCAAATCTAGAGGAATGCTAACAGCTTTGCCGAGCCGGGGGCGATCGCGTGTTTGGGCAATAAAAGTTTGTACTTGTGTTGACCCACCCAAGCCATGAAGATAATTGGCAATGCTATCAAGATGCTCTTGGTACTCCGCCTCGCTCAAGGGAAAAGAAGCTTGCTCCCGATATTTCCACATTACTTGCAAAAATATCTTTCCTTGTGTCCGCCGCAACTGGACATCGTAAGAATATCCCCACTTATCAAGCAACATCTGACGTAATTCCTGTCCTGTCATAGCTTTTCTCAATCAGATTTTACATTTAGTTATGATGTTAAGTTCCGTGACTCCAGTATGATAAGGATATAAAGAAATGTAATGCTAACAGAAAAGATGCTAAATATATCTTGGAACAGAGAAGTATGGCATCGTTGTGAGCGCTAGCATTTCGACTTAGACAAGAGTTGCTCAAGTACTAGTACTGTTGTCAAAATGCTTAACAAAATACACAAAGAGCGCGTAGATTATGGCTCAATTTTCTGAATCAGCAGACGTGCCTGATATGGGGCGTCGTCAGTTCATGAATCTGCTCACTTTTGGGACTGTGACTGGAGTGGCTCTGGGTGCATTGTATCCCGTTGTCAACTACTTTATTCCACCCGTAACTGCTGGCGCCGGTGGCGGTGCAACGGCAAAAGACGAGCTAGGTAACGATGTTAGCGTCAGTAAATTTCTCGAAAACCGGAATGAAGGCGATCGCAACCTAGTCCAAGGACTAAAGGGAGATCCTACCTATATTGTGGTAGAGAGCAAAGAGGCGATCAAAGATTATGGCATTAACGCCATCTGTACCCACTTAGGTTGTGTCGTCCCCTGGAACATTGCTGAGAACAAATTTAAGTGTCCTTGTCACGGTTCCCAGTATGACGAAACTGGTAAAGTTGTTCGGGGACCAGCACCTCTGTCTCTGGCTTTAGCCCATACCAAAGTAAATGACGACAAAATCGTTTTGACCCGTTGGACTGAAACCGACTTCCGCACCGGTGATGCACCTTGGTGGTCTTAATCAGTGCTGAGTGCTGAGTAAGGGATGAGGGAGTGAGAGAGTTGGGAGTGAGGGAGTGAGGAAGTTGGGAGAATAACCAATGCCCAATGCCCAATGCCCAATGCCCAATGACCAATGACTAATGACTAATTCAATCGTTGTCCTTATTAGAGATGAGAAATGTTTTCTTAACAGCGAGGTTAACTCGCAGTGCTAGAGCGATCGTCAAAACATTGCTCATAGCGATCGCTACTGTGACATTTTACTTCACCAGCGATCTAGCTCTTCCCCAATCTGCTGCCGCCTATCCCTTTTGGGCACAGCAAACCTATCCCGAAAGCCCCCGCGAACCAACCGGGCGGATTGTTTGTGCCAACTGCCACCTAGCAGCCAAGGTTACAGAAGTGGAAGTTCCCCAATCGGTGCTACCTGACACTGTATTCAAAGCTGTGGTGAAAATCCCTTACGATCTGGGCGCCCAGCAAGTTGGTGCTGACGGTTCCAAGGTTGGCTTGAACGTCGGTGCAGTACTGATGCTACCTGAAGGCTTTAAGATTGCTCCTGAAGACCGTCTTTCCGAGGAACTTAAAGAAGAAGTTGGCGACACTTCCTTCCAACCCTACAGCGAAGACAAAGAAAACATCGTCATCGTCGGGCCTTTACCCGGTGAACAGTATCAGGAAATCGTCTTCCCAGTTCTTTCTCCCAACCCCGCAACCGACAAGAATATCCACTTCGGTAAATATTCAGTTCACGTAGGTGGTAATCGGGGACGCGGACAAGTTTATCCCACTGGCGAAAAGAGCAACAACACTGTTTACAACGCTTCCGCTACTGGCACAATTACCAAGATTGCCAAAGAGGAAGATGCAGATGGTAACGTCAAATATCTAGTCAACATTCAACCCGAATCTGGTGATGTTGTCGTTGATCCGATTCCTTTAGGGCCAGAACTAATTGTTTCCGAAGGGCAAGCAGTTAAAACTGGTGATGCTTTGACCAACAACCCGAACGTTGTCGGTGGATTCGGTCAAAAAGATGCAGAAATCGTATTGCAAGACCCCTCTAGAGTCAAATGGATGATTGCGTTCATCGCTCTTGTGATGTTAGCCCAAGTTATGCTGGTGCTGAAGAAGAAGCAGGTTGAGAAAGTTCAAGCTGCTGAGATGAATTTCTAAATTCTTTGCTAAATTATTACTTGTAGGACAGGCATCTTGCCTGTCTTTTTTAACGTTAGTTACACGAAGCCTGGAAATTTGCGGCTTAGGATTGCTATAGAAAATTTCCCTACTGGAGACACGACATGGATGGGACAGCCTTAGTTGTGGGCGCGAGCGGCATCATCGGCAGCAATCTTGCGAGAGAACTGATCGCGAATGGATGGACGACCTATGGCTTGGCCCGAAATCTTAAAAAAGGGGTGGAAGGGTTACGCCCTGTTGCTGCCGATCTGCTCGATCTAGCTAGCCTGAAAACTGCGCTGTTAGACATCGCCCCGACGCACATCTTCATCACGACGTGGATGCGTAATGCGACCGAGGCCGAGAACGTCAGGGTCAACGGCACGATGGTTCGCAATCTGCTGGATGTTCTGTCACCGAAGGACTCAGTGCAGCACGTGGCCCTTGTCACCGGCCTCAAGCACTATCTCGGGCCATTCGATGCATACGCCAGGAGCGGATCGCTGCCAGAAACTCCATTGCGCGAGGAGCATCCCCGGCTCGATGTCGAAAATTTCTATTATGCTCAGGAAGATGAGGTCTATGCCGCCGCAGCCCGTGACGGTTTCACCTGGAGCATTCATCGCCCTCACACTGTCATTGGAAAGGCGGTCGGCAATTTGATGAACCTCGGCACGACGCTGGCCGTGTATGCCGCGATCTGCAAGGAAACCGGGCGTCCGTTCCGCTGGCCAGGTTCTGAAGCGCAGTGGAAGGGCATCTCCGACATGACCGACGCGCGGGTGCTGGCGAAGCACCTAGTCTGGGCGGCGAAGACCGAAGCGGCCCACAACGAGGCGTTTAACGTCGTCAATGGCGACATCTTCCGCTGGATATGGTTGTGGGGACGGCTGGCTGACTGGTTCGGCATCGATCCCATCGGCTTCGACGGCACAACCCACTCGCTCGAAGCCGAAATGGCGAATGAAGGTGCTGTCTGGCGCGAGATCGCAAAGCAGCATGGCCTCGCCGAGCCGGATCTGAGCCGTTTATCGTCTGCATGGCACACTGATCTTGATCTTGGGCGTCCGATTGAGGTCATGACCGACATGTCGAAGAGCCGCAAACTCGGCTTCTCCATATACCAGAAAACGGACGAGTCGTTTTTTGACCTGTTCGAGCAACTACGCGCAGATCGGTTGATTCCGTAGAACCTCGGTGGATGATGCTCTTGTGGGAGGCTCTGCCTAGGCTGTTGACGGGAGGCAGAGCCTTATGGTCGCATTCCCAGACAGAGCCTGGGAACGAGGCAGGGTAAGACTTTTAGCTTAACAAGCTAACCATCGATATTATGGTCAATATGTAAAGTGCGTAAGTCCTAATTTATATCCAAATTCCCTTCGGCAATAAATATATGTACTTAGTCAAAAATATTTATATTAACTTATGGAAACCGAGAATGTTTATGAGGCTAATGAAGATGAAGGAATTATTATAAGCCTTTTTCTTGACTTTCTGATCAAGGATGCTATGCAGAACCCTTCTAAACTTGTTCCTTATACTCAAGAAATGAGCGATGAAACGGATGATTTGCTGGCTGATGTAGTTATAGATTAATGGCTGCATTTACTTGTAATGGTTGGCAATTTACGGTAATTATCTATGAAATTAAATAATGGGCAACGATGCTTAACTTTGAAGAAAGATGAGTACTTATTACCAGCGATGTCTACGACGGGCTATGCCTACGCGATTTAGAATTTTTGGTGATTTCTCAGCCTCCCAGTCATGGCGATCGGATTTTGAGCGATATTATTGAATCTAGCCATAGTTGAGTTGAGGTATCCGACCATGACAGCCTCAGTAGAGTATATCCCTGTTACCACGATTGAGTACCCAGATGAGGACGGTAAGCCGATAGCCGAAGGTGATTTACAGCGCAAGTATCTCGTATACGCTACCACTGTGCTGGAAATTTATTTCCAAAATCACCCAGATATATACGTCGCTGGTAATCTATTTATTTACTACGAAAAAGGTTATCCAGAATCGGTTGTCGCACCAGATGTATTTGTGGTCTTTGGAGTGGAAAACCGTGACAGACGCTCTTACAAAACCTGGGAAGAAAATAATCAAACCCCAGATTTTGTTCTAGAGATTACCTCAAAAAGCACTCGCAGCAAAGACCAAGGGGCAAAGAAAGGAATTTACGCCTTTTTGGGAGTGCGTGAATATTTCCAATATGACCCCACAGGCGATTATCTCAATCCTCAACTCCAGGGTTTACACTTGGTCGATGGGAATTATTTCCCAGTGGCAACTAATACCTTGCCAGATGGTACAGTATCCCTACTCAGTGAAGTTTTGGGGCTAGAGTTGCGCCTGGAAGCAGGAAAACTGCGTTTTTACAATCCAGCTAGGAATCAAACACTCCTAACTCATGAAGAGGAAGCAGCAGCACGACAAGCCGCAGAGGAGGCTCGACAGCAAACGGAAGAAAAGGCGCAAAGATTAGCTGCTAAACTTCGAGAATTAAATATTGATCCAGATAGCCTTTAGCTAAATCCGACAGTGTTAATAAAATAATCGGGTGAGTATGATTTACCCATCCTAATTATGCTTACTGCATTAGACAATAATCTCAAAGTTCTCCATTAATCTTACGCCGAATTATTTCCATCTGAGCTTGCATATCAGCTTCTGTCACAGGCATAGGATAGCCTTTAGAATTAGGGTCACGTTTGCTCATCAAAAAACGTAGAGCTTCAATGTCTTCGCGGTTTCCACGACGTAAGCTCTCAACTCTGTAAAACTCATTTGCTCATAATTATGGTTCATTGACAAAATCCCATTCGCCATTGCGATAAACAATAATTTGCAGTTCTTCGGCAGATAGAATGTAAACTTCTCCGGTTTTGCCGTCAAATCGAAATAAGCGGATAGCTAAACTGTTCACAGAAACTTTAAAGTAAGATCAGTATCTTTGCTGTATCAGTGTTTAAGAGCAATCAAATATAAATGAACTAACAGCTTTTATTCTACTAATCAGTATTTTTTATGAAATTATCGTCTAAAGTTTTGGCAGTTTTAACTTCTTCTTTAGGTTTATTTTCAATCAATTTTGCTGTTTCTCTACCTGCTCAAGCGTCAGTTGTATGTGAAGCTGGGACAATTAGTAATTATGAAAATGGTTCGTTGGCAAGTTGCATTCTTGGCCAAGATATAAATGTACAGGTTTCCAGCCCCAGTTCCGGGTTATCTAATTTTGAGTGCCAAGCCGAAAAATCTATATCTTTTGATGATAAAGCACAGTTTAAAAGTTGCCGACTTTCACAGGAAATCAAACTTATAAAAGGTAACTCAGTTGAAACATGCCCAGCAGAATACAAAGTAGATGTTTTAGTTTCAACTAATGGTATTCAATCCATTAGTTGTAGTCCCTAACAGGATGTTTTAAAATTGTGGGGCTATTGGGCATTGAGGCAGGATGTTTGTAAAAAGCTGCATTCGGGACTTCAAAAGGTTTGATTTGGCGTGGCAAATAATGATACCCCCTAGAAGGTGGGCATTGCCCACCCTACTACTACAACGGACGGTAGACGCGATAGTTGATTTCGGGGAAAATATTATCCATTAACTCGACTTTTTCTAGCCAACCACTGTCAATTTTGCCGATTTTCACGTCTTCGTAGAGCTTATTGAATCGCATCAGGTGCGATCGCGTCCGTCTGACTGCATAGGGTACCATAGTTCCCGTCCGCATAATAAATGCCCAGTCAGAAGATTGTGCTAATAATAATTCCCGCGCTGCTTGGTTCAATGCTCTCCATCCCAACTCATCCTCTGGTTCCAGGTGCGAGATTTCAATCATCCGTTCAGCAGCTTTATGCAAATGCGGATAAACCCACGCGTTCGTTTCGTTCAACCAATACTCGTGAAAACCCTTGAAACCCCAACTTGACTGCGAAGGACGACAGACTTGCTGAGTTGGCTGATCTCGCAAATAATCTGCTAAATGGGTCATTTGATATGTTCCTTGGTCATACCACGACTTGCGGAATAGGTAATCGATGAACCAGGGGCCTTCATACCACCAATGTCCAAATAACTCTGCGTCATAAGGCGAAACGATAATTGGCGATCGCCCCATTAGAGCATAAAGATTCTCCGATTGCCGCTCTCGGTTATACATAAAGTTAGCAGCGTGTTCTGCTGCCTTTTCTTTAGCCCAATAGGGATCGTAAAGCGCCTTATCTGAAAGTCCTAAACCGCGTCCAGTAATTTTATGATACTTAATCCCCGTATTTTTTCGCTGACCATTGGGCATGATGTAGGGCTTGATGTACTCATATTCTGCTTCCCAGCCCAAATCTTTATAAAATTCTCGATATTCCGCCGCCCCAGGATAGCCCACCTCAGAAGACCATACCTGTTGGGAAGATTCATGATCTCGACCAAAGACAGCAACACCACTTTCTGTATAAATTGGGGCATAAGTGCCAAAGCGCGGACGGGGACGGGCGTAAAGGATGCCATGCCCATCAGTGAGGAAGTAGCGTAACCCAGCATCCGCTAGCATCCGGTCTAAACCTTCATAGTAGGCGCATTCCGGCAACCAAATGCCTCTGGGTGCTTGTCCAAAGGTTTGCTCGTAATGTTCGCAGGCTACCTGGATTTGCGCCCACACTGCTTCTGGATACATTTTCATCAATGGCAAATAGCCGTGAGTAGCGCCGCAAGTGATGATTTCCAGGTTGTTACTGTCTTGGAACTTCTTAAAAGCTGTCACCAAGTCACCGTTGTAGCGTTTCCATAGCTGACGCGCTTCGCTAAACTCAGTAGTGTAATGTTCGGCTAAATAACGAAGATGCCCGTTATTGACATTATGTTCTGCTTCCAGTTGTATAAGTTCTTCTAGTTGAGCTAAGTGTGCTTCATAGCGTTCTTGAAGCAGAGGATCACGAAGCATCGACACTAGAGGTGGTGTCATACTCATCGTGATTTTAAAGTCGATACCGTCTCGCTTTAAGCCTTCAAATACTTTCAATAAGGGGATGTAGGTTTCTGTGATGGCTTCATAGAGCCATTCTTCCTCCAGCACGTAGTCGCTTTCCGGGTGACGAACGAAGGGCAGATGTGCGTGGAGTACAAGCGCGACGTAGCCGATAGCCATAGTGATTTTGGGGTGATACTTGTAAGTTGAAGGTCGAGAGGTTGGGCAGAAATCAACAATATTTTAAGACTTTATGGGGATCGTAAGAATAGTTTTAGAGCAGTTTTCAATATCTGGGGAGGTGGAAGGGGGAAGAAATCACTATTCTTAAGCTTTAGCTTAAGTTTAGGTAAGTATTTTAGAGCAGAATAGAGGCGATCGCCAACTTAATCGAGTTTGGGTTGCGATCGCTTCCCTCGCCGTAGGCATCGCAAAAGCACCACAGTCGTAGTTACTCCTGAAGTCTTACCAGATGCGTAATTTCATCAAGATAAAAAAACTTTTTACTTAAAGTTTTGATAAAGTCAGCGTTTAATTACGTAGTTGAATTGATTTTTTCCAACCAAGTTGGTATGATAGCTTCAATCGAAAATAAAAATGCGTATTAAAACTATACGTAATAAATACTGACTAATTATGTATAAAATTAAATTTAAACCTGAGCGCAATCACCATTTAAGCGTAACTAATTTTTGGTGAGCAAACAGCTTTGAGTAAAACTATCTAATTTTTTCAATATTCAATAGTAAACGGAGAAATGTTTTATGCGTTTTACCCGCACGATACCCATTGCGTCTTTAATACTATCGATACTGGTTTTATGGCAGCCTACTTTAGCTGACTCCAGAAGTGGTCTTCCCTTGAGAAAAGAAGAAAAAATACCATCTGTCTGGGATAAAAATAAGTGTCTTGGAGGTTTTTCGCAAAGTTTTCGCTTGGGTGGAGAACTCAATAATCCAACCACATATAATTTGCAAAACCTGAGAAATTTGCGAGATACTTTAAAAAAGCAAAATCCAGCATTAGTTACTGAAATCACTGTGAGTTTTCAAACCGGCTCAGGTCCACAAACAGAAACATACTATGGAGTCCCTCTATGGGAATTGATTAATAATCCGAAAGCCGGAGGTGGTCTCAAACCCGGGAATTCTGGTTTAAATCCTAAAAACTCTTTTCTGAGGCAATATGTTCTAGTTGAAGCCACAGATTGCTATGGTGCAGTCGTAGCTATTGGTGAAATTCAACCTAACTTTGAAGGGAAAACAGTGCTAGTTGCATATGCAAAAAAAGGTAGTGATGGTACAGTTGTGCCTTTAAGAGATGAAGGATTTGCTCGTTTAGTAGTTCCAGGTGACAAAGCTGGAGGTCGTTACGTTAGTAATGTCAGAAATATCCTCATATTATCTGCTCCTGCTTCTCCTTTGAAACCAAAATATTTCTGAAAACCCGTCTGATTAAAGATGCCTACAACCGAGAGTTCATCTTCTAATACCAGTCTGATATCTAAGTTCTTCTGTAAGGCTGAAGATATCTCACTAAATGAGGAGAATCCAACAATCTCATAGTTGTTAGTATTAATCAGTTCAGAATTATTTTATAACTAGGGAGGATCAAAATATGGAAGTTAGCGCTCGTAATTCCTTAAAAGGAACTATTAAGAAAATTCACCCAGGAGCAGTCAACTCTGAGGTCATATTAGAAATTGTGCCTGGGGTGGAAGTAACTGCAATTATTACCAAGGAGTCGGTAGAGCATCTCCAACTTCAAGAGGGAAAACAAGCGATCGCTGTGATTAAAGCGTCAGATGTCATAATTGCTACAGAATAGCTCGAAATGAATAGATAAGTTGTGGCGATCCGCTTATAAAGCGATCGCTACGATTATCCAACTATTTACGAATTTTCCGAGCAAGGACTGCTACCACACACCAGACATGAAGGATCATGATAAGAATTTCGTTTGGCAAATACCATTCGCATCAAGTCAATTGTCAGCAGTTGTGACAATAGGGGTTGACTAAACTTAGTAATCAGCTTTATTACCTCTAATGCACTAAGACAAGCTAGTGTCCCAGAAACAGCACCGATAACCGAGAACCCACGCTGATTCCAATCTGGCTTTTCTGGGAACAAGCATGATAGACAAGGAGTGACACCAGGAATAATCGTCGTCAGGTAAGCTTCCATTCCGTCCATTGCAGCTTCCACCATTGGTTTTTGCCAGCGCACGCAAGCCTCATTGAGCAAGTTTCGCTCTGTGAAATTGTGGGCGCAATCAACAGCTATATCAGCAGATTGCACTAAAGAGTCTACATTCTCTTTTGTAACGTAATCATGAACTGCTTCCACCCGAATATCAGGATTAATAGCTTGCAGAGTTTCTCTGGCTTTGAATACTCTTGGCTTACCTACCCAATCATTTGTCATCAGAACCTGACGATTCATATCATCTAGCCGTAAGTCACCACCCCGAACTAGGATTAACCGCCCAACACCCGCTACTGCCAAATAAAGCGCTGATGTACCGCCTAATCCCCCTACACCTGTAACCAAAACTGTTGCGGATTTTAAGCGCTTCTGTGCTGCCTCTCCAAAATTGGGAAGCATCATTTGGCGGTGATAGCGTTCTAACTCACTGGGTGTTAAGTTCATCGCTTTTTACTTCTTTATCAGTCGTAAAATTTACCACCTAGTTGGTAGCAAGTATTGTAGTTGTCTATACACTTTTCTGATTTTTACCTGTAAAGTTGGTATTTGCTCCAGGCACTATTAAGGGAGCTATGTGCAAATATAGCGATGTATACGACGGGCTATTCGGCGTCGCGAATGTCTTGCTGCTCCCTTAGTAATAGTCATCAGGATTACCATCTGCAAGCAGAAGTCTTCAAGGAAAAATGGGCAACCATAAAAGACGAACCTTTTCCTTGGTATGTGCGTTTAGATCCTCTGCGCTTAATTTTGATGGAATAGTGAGCTTGCCTTGATTAATACCAAATTTTCGTCATTTACCTGTTTGACTAGGCTTCATCATCTGATGTTTCTTCAATCTCGATTTCCCAAGGTTCTCCTTTATAATCTGGTGAAAAAAGGTGAATTTTGGCTTTGTTGGAAAACTGCTTCAGCTTTTTGATGAACTGGGGAATAGCATCGACTATATGCAGATAACTTTCTATGTCATAGCAGATAATGAGTAACATCAGAGGACTAGTATTTATCTTGAAATACCAGTGACAATTTGATAATAAAACTCGCATAATTGGGCCACAGGCTTGATAAAATCGCCTGCAAGTAGCTTCTTCTAGTTGCCTGTAGAATAACTCGTTAAGTATAGGTGCTCCAGTTGGAGGCAAATCATCTGCGGGAAGGGGGAATTTATTCATAGTAAATAACTAGGGATTGGGAATTATTAGTCAAAAAAATACAATTATTCTGCATGTTTTCATCACGCCATCTGCTCAAAGATGGCGCGACGAGCATTTTCGTAGTTGCACCCAAAGTCGGGTTTTCATAGTAAGTGTTCTTGTTCTTGTGTTGCAAGCCATTGCAGTTCTAACCACAAACGCGGATCTGTCTGCTTTACCTTCGACATCGGATCTCGCAGCAGATGTGTAGCATTTAGGCAGACAACCTCAACCAATCCCGCATATTCTGCTACTTCTCTGAGTACAGGTATCTGGGCTTTGACAGCAGCAATCAGATTGTCAGGGCAATAAATTGTGAAGTATGGCAGAAAGTGAACACGAGGTCTTCCCCAATAAGACTTGATGAGTTTAACATGACAGTGTTTTAGCAATTCCTCGACTTGTGGGAAAGAATGAGCAATAACCGTTTTGAATTCTTTGACTAGCTCTTGTTCATACCAACTTGTGTTCATAGTTATAACTTTCATGTTGAAAGTAGCAATTGGGAATTTTTAATTGTGAATTAGTTTTTTTACTAATCACTGATAACTCAGCATTTACCAGCCTTGGCGCGAAGATTTTTTGGGATACTGTGTAGTACAAAAAGGTCGGCGAAGCAATTTTTTACTAATGCTGGTTTCATTCTCCTCAAACACTATCAAGTGCAATACTTGCTCAAGGAAACGCCGTTTGTCAAAAATGCCTTGAATCAGCACCTCTAATTCAGTTGCGCCCTTGGCAGGAAAGTCCTCGCCATCAATCGTGCGCCAGGGTAAAAACTCCTGCCAGTCTGAGGTTAATGTGCCGACTCGTGCCCGATTTCCAAAAGTAATAACTAGGAATGTATTGTAGTCAAACAGCTTCGGTATCTGTTCAATGTAGGTCTGAATTCGCTGATAACCTGCTTTGAAAGTGGCCTGTTCATCACTTGGCTGAATCGAGACAATAACTGCCAAGGGTAAACCATTGATAAACACAACTACATCAGGACAGTGAGTATAACTCCCCTCAACTATAGTCAAGGGATGAATAGCTAGCCAATCATTTTTCAGTAGATTAGACGTATCAATGAGCCACACTTTCTCATGAACTATTTCTTCGTTATACAGGTATTCAACTTGTACACCATCGGTCAAGAATTTGTGAAAGCGACGGTTATTTTCCAGCAAGTCGGAACTCTCTATGCAAGTAACCTGATACATAGCTGCGGCGATCGCCTCATCAGGTTTTTTCGGGTTAATTTTCTGCAAAGCGTCATGGAGGCGCTGAGACAAAACCACATCACCATAACTACTCCGCCCGATCTGATGCTTACCCAAAGCAATATCTGGCTCTAATAAAACTGTGTAGCCAATAACCTCGAACCAAGTGAGCGCATATGGTGCGATGGCTTTGCCCGCCGCAGGCATCGCAACTCTTAGAGAGGCTTTGCCAACGCGTGGCTGGCTTTTGAGTAGGGGTACCTCTCCGGCAGGCATCGCAGATTGTCTCAGGTCAAAACGGCGGCGAAGTTTTCTTGTAATACGACTCGCTTTGGCAGTTGTTTTTTTAAGCTGTGCTGGATTCATGAAGAAGACTTAATTTGAGTCAATGCAGGAGCTAGGCACGAGCTTGCTGACATTGGTTAGTATATTCACAGATGCCGTATACGGCTTGATACTAATTATCAAAGCTAAACTTGATCGGCAATATTGTATCCTGTGCTACATATTACCAATATTATTGGTAATATTGCGATCGCAGTTGGAATTGGCTGTGTATTAATGCTTAACTTTTGTTTCCTGCTCTAAAAACAGGTTGCCAATATCAAATAAAAGTTGCATAGTACCTCGATAGCCAACTTTGGTAGACTGACCATGATCTAAGCGATCAAAAATGGGAATCCCTTGACGATAGAGAGGAATTTTTAAGCGTTGAGCGATCGCCACTCCATGAGAGTTGGTAATTAGTAAATCAGACCCAACCGCCAATTGCTCAAAGTCTTCCAAATCGCCGATAGTGACGCTCTTAATCGGAAGTTTTTCTAGCAGAGGAAAGCGTGTTGTTGTCACTGCTGAGTGAATTTCAACTCCAAGCGATCGCAAAAAAGAAACTGTTGACCAAAGTAAATCTGGTTCCAGCGCCAAAGAAACTCGCTTGCAACCAAAGTAAAAGTGATTTTCCAACATCATAAATTGTAACTGACGGCGTTGACGGCGGTATTTCTCTGATACGCTGACACCACTGATATCCGCCAAAGCTTGCAGGAATTTATCTACTGCTGCTAGTCCCGTCAGTTCACCAAATACCTCATAGGGTATATTGAATTTTTGATCCAAAATTTGCGCCCCAGCCCGCATACTATCACCTAGTGCCAAAGTGAATACAGAACTGCCAATTGAGCGCAACTGTGCTGCATTTGTGCCATTAGCTGTAATGGCACTAGAAGAATCTTCTATATGACCATCTAGTGAACCAGAAAGGTCAGGTACAACAATAGGTACAAGTCCAAAAGAGGTGACAATCTCTTTGATTTCCTGTACATCCCCAGGTGTGAAGGCAGAACTCGCCAAAATAGTGATTTGTGTGGGATAAATGTCTTGCTTGGAGCTTTTTTGAGGGATTTCCCTGAGTACACTCTCAACTGCACCAGCAAAGCCATCCTGTAATGTACCTTTGAAATCCGGTGTAGAGACAAGCACAATTGGTAAATAATCCAGTTCTGGGTGACGGTGGCGAATCTCTTTAACAAAACGCCCCATGTCATCACCTCTGGTTTCCACGAGTCCAGTGCTACAAAGTCCGATAATTTCTGGTTTGGATCTCTGCACCAAAGTCAAGATTGCTTGTTCAACCCTTTCCTCGCCACCCAAAATGGTTGCAACTTCGGTCATTGCTGTACTGGAAAGGGGAATCGCCTGACGGAAATGCTGTACTAATACTGCCTTAGTCAAAGCAGTGCAACCTTGAGAACCGTGTAGTAAAGGCATGATTCCCTTCAATCCCAAAAAGGCTAAAACTGCACCCACAGTTTGGCTTTGCTTCAGGGGATTAACTGCAACTGATGTACTCGTAACGCTAATAATCGCCATCAAATGTCCTCCTGTAAAGGGGATGAGGGGGATGAGGGGGATGAGGAAGATGAGGAAGTAATTTCTCCCTCATCTCCCCCTGCTCCCTCATCTCCCCCTGCTTCCCCATCTCCTTCCCACGGGGCTGGCTGGCATAATTGCTCCCACACAGGGTTGTAAAAAGCGGCATACAGTTCTCGTGCTATCTCTAAAATTCCCATATAGCCTGCATAGGGATGGTTCCGTTCTTGATTAATGTCTAGGAATGGAATCCTAGCTGTGAGAGAAGTGTCTTGATGGCGTTTATCAGCAATTAACATATCAGCTTGATTTTCGTTAATTATCTGTAGGATTTCTTCAGGACTATTTTGTTCTAGAATTATGCCATCTTGACCCAGCAAACTTTTGACTCTAATTCTATCTTCCTCACTATTATTCTTGGTAAGAATAGCAATAACTTCCATTCCCAATTTCTTAGCCGTAAAGATAATTAACCAACTCTTGAAACTCCCAGTAGAAAGGATAACGCGCTTATCTTGCAATCGGGTGATATAAAGAGCGAGTTTTTCATCTATTGCAGCAGTTTCTTCTGCAATTAGTTTTTCTGTCGATTCCTGCAAATCAGAATTACCCAATTTTGCGGCAATATTCCTTAAACACTGATTGATTTGCTCTACACCATAAATAGACTCTTCAATATAGGGAATGCCATATTCTTTTTCCATCCCTTTTGCCATATTGATTAGTGCTTTAGAGGAGAGGATCACGTTAAGCTTGGCACGATGGGCATAGCAAACTTCTTTGTAGACAGCATCGCCTGTAATTTTTGCCAAAACTCTGATACGTAATTTCTCCAATAACGATAGAACATTCCATATTGCACCTGCAATGTTGTATTCACCAATTAGGTTGATGTCATAGGGTGTAGTAGTATCTGGTTCAGCTGTTCCAATAACATGTTCAAGCATTGCTTCACCAGCGACACGGTTGCCCAAATTTTGGTTGCCAATGAATCCAGGGCAATGTACAGGGATAGTGGGTATTCCTGTTTTCTCGGTGGCATTTTTGCAAACTCCCTCAATGTCATCCCCAATCAGGGCGGTGATGCAAGTCGAGTAAACAAATACTGCCGCAGGTTTGTAGCGTCTTTCTAATTCTAAAATGCCTTTGTACAGCTTTTTGGCTCCACCGAAGATGATATCGTTCTCATCGATGTCGCTAGTAAAGCGTATCTTGTACAGCATTGAACCAGAGGAGAGACTGCTGTAACTTCCCCAAATACTGGCAGCACAGCCGCTTGGGCCGTGAACTACATGAGCAGCATCGGTGATTGGTACTAGGGTAATCATTGCACTATCAAAAGCACAACTCCCTTGAGTAGTTCCAGGTTGGGGTAATTGTGTGGAGGACTTTTTTTTCTTTGGTATTTGCTGCTGGGGAGCATCTTCGGAATTTGACTCACTGAATGAATCGTTGATTTTTCCTGGGGTGGGATTCATTTGTTTGGTGACAATAGGTAGAAGTTGTTAGGTGTTAACTGAATTCCCAAAGGCTTTTTTCGGACTTTCATTTATTAATATATCTAAAGCATGGAATAAAAGGGAATGAAAAAGAGAATTTTCCATCCCCTAAAACATAAACATCAACTAGGTTGGAGAAGGAGAAAACAAAAACACGAACTAGACTATTAAAGTATTAATGTTGCCGTGTACACGTTGGCTGATTAGTGTTAGCACGGTGAGGAGCAAACACACAGAAGTTAATATCAGCTATTTGATTACCTCCATTTTCAAGGATTGTTCAGGAGTGATGAGTGCTGAGTCCTGAGTAAGAAGTAATGAGTCAGAAGTAGTACTTATGAATCTTCCCACTCTCAGCCGAGGCACTCGCTACTCTGAACTGATTTGATGCCTAAGCCTAGTTAATTTTACTTTTTACTCAGCACTCGTTACTCAGCACTGTTTCGGTGAGAGGTGGGCGATTCTCACCCACCTTATATTTACTCTATATTTAGCACCTGAGTCGGAACAAGAATCTTACTTCTTTTAGCTACCAGAAACTATTTCGACGTTTCCTTTTTTCAGTGCTTCTAGTGCTTCGCCTTGAGCATCTTCTTGCTTTTTAGCAGCGTCTGCTTGGCTAATCATTTTCGCAGCATTTTCTTCACTTTCAAGGATGCCGAACTCAATCAACAAATCTTCTAGCTCATCCATCTCGATGGGTGTGGGAACTGTCAGATTTGTATTGTTGATAATCTTGTCTGCTAATGTGCGGTATTCATTAGCTTGCTTGCTGTCAGGCGCATACTCGTTCACCGTCATCCGGCGCAACTCGGCGTGTTGCACGATATTGTCACGCGGGACGAAGTGAATCATGTGGGTATTCAATCTGGCTGCTAAGGTGCTAATCAGTTCGTCTTCCCGGTCAGTTTGACGGCTGTTACAAATCAGCCCACCCAAGCGCACGCCACCAGTGTGAGCGTACTTGAGAACACCACGAGCAATGTTGTTAGCTGCAAACATCGCCATCATTTCACCGGAGGTAACGATGTAGATTTCTTGGGCTTTACCTTCACGAATAGGCATGGCGAAACCACCGCACACAACGTCGCCCAATACGTCGTAGGATACGAAATCTACGTCTGCGTAAGCGCCGTTTTCTTCGAGGAAGTTGATGGCGGTGATGATACCGCGACCGGCGCAACCTACACCAGGTTCTGGCCCACCAGATTCTACGCATCTGATATCCCGGAAGCCAGTGATTACCACTTCTTCGAGTTCGATATCTTCCACAGCGCCCCGTTCAGCAGCTAAGTGCAACACGGTGGTTTGGGCTTTACAGTGCAGAATCAATCGGGTAGAGTCAGCCTTGGGGTCGCAACCCACAATCAAGATGCGTTGACCCTTTTCCGCCATAGAAGCGAGGGTATTTTGGGAGGTAGTAGATTTACCGATACCACCTTTACCGTAGAAAGCAATTTGTCTAATTTTTCCGTCGGACATGATGATTAATCCTGTAATTGTTTGTTTGGTGGGTCTGTCGGTTTATGAGGCGTTGGCACAAAGTGCCTACCGGAGGCGATCGCGCTGTAAAATTACAGCAGTGACCTTATGTAGAACGTCGTTGGAGGCCATGCCTACGGCGGGCTTCGCCAACGCTCTACAGCAAAAAGAGCCGAAAGAAAGAACATATTCAAGTTTTGGTCAGTTTTCATTAGACCTCTTGCAAAAGTCACTCAGGAAGATTTGATTTTGGGGAGAAAAAGCTCGTAATTGTAGAGAGCAGCAATCAGATTAAACCGCAAAC
>NZ_JBALFC010000142.1:0-78626 GCF_036917755.1 Nostoc sp. | reverse complement strand
GCTTTAGGATCTTTACTTGTTCGTAGGTCATTAATGCTACCCAACTCTAACTTATTTGTCCCACGCATCTGGGACTTTTGCAAGAGGTCTAATGTTTAGGCTCAGAACTCCAGTTTTCACCTTCAAAACTCGGAACTTCGACCTCTGAACTCGGAACTTTGACCTTTGAACTCGGAATTTCAACCTCTGAACTTGGAACTTCGACCTTTGAACTCGGAACTTCGACCTTTAAACTCGGAACTTTGACCTTTAAACTCGGAATTTTGACCTTTGCACTCGGAACTTCGACCTTTGAACTCGGAACTTCGACCTTTGAACTTGGAACTCCGAGATCCAAGGGTGAATGATGGTGAGTCAAAGGCGTAGGGTAGCCCGTCGGAGCGATCGCTTCCGTAATTACTAGCGGACTACATGGTATAGAGATTATCCCAGTTACTAACACTTTAATCTTGTCCTAATACCGCGTTTTACTTAGCTGCGAGCGGAATTTTGAATATATACTTGTTAAGTATACTGAGGAAAAGACTTGTTAGTTTGGGTATCTTAGTAGACATAGGCGAATTACCCAATAGTTTTAAAAAAATAAGATGACACAATACGCCCTTGTCGTAGAAATTGCTCAGTATGACAAAAGTTTAGACAGTCTGACTAAACCTACTAATGATCTCGAAAATCTTCCTGGCACAGAAAAATTTTTGCTGGTGGTAGATGAGTCTGAGGAAGTATTTACAGTTTGTGCAGATAAGGAAAAACGGCAGAGATTCATTGAACTACTGACTCAGGTAGTAGAGATTCATGATTCCCAGTTAGCATCTGTGATTACCATGCAAGCGGATTTTCTCGAACCCGGTTTAGAATATCCCTCACTGACTCACCTGATTCAAACCCAGGCAGGTTTTATGCCACCTTTAACCGGAGTTGATTTAAAGGAGACAATCACCAAACCAGCCAAGCTTCAGGGTCATAGTGTTGAAAAAGCACTACTATTAAAAATTCTCCAAAATCTTAAACAAGAAACAGAGTTCTTGCCTTTGTTGGAGTTTGTCTTAACTAAACTCTGGGAGAAACGCCATCAAAAGAAAGATCAACTCACCTTAGAACAGTATGAGAAGTTGGGAGGATTAACTGGGGCGTTAAATCTCTATGCAGAAAAGGTTTATCACTACCAAGATTATGAGGAGGAATCCCCAACCCAAGAACGCAGTCAGCAGGAAAAGGAATGGATTAAGCAGATTTTTCTGCGGTTAGTGCGAACAGGAGAGGGAGAAAAGGATACCCAACAGCGCCAACCGAAAGCCACACTATTAAATATTGCAGGTGATGATCTCAATCAACAGCAACAACTTAGTGAGTTGCTAGATGGGCAAGCGGGATTGGTTAAGGGACGCTTGTTGGTTACAGGGAAAGATGAAAAAGGAGAAGTCTGGATTGATTTAGCCCATGAAGCATTAATTGAAAGTTGGCAACAGTTTGCCCAGTGGCGACAACAAGACCGAGACTTGCGGCGGTTGAGTGATAAGTTAGAAGATACCCGGCGGGAATGGTTGAACAAAAGGCCGGATGACAAATATTTGATGCAAGAGGGACTGCTGGCAAAAGTGAGGGATAGCGGGCAACAATTGCAGCCCCATTTACAATCACCCCAGGAAGATGAAGCTTTTTACCAGCCCAGTGATGCTGATGAAAAAGACCGCATTGCCGAACTGGAAAGGGCACTCATTGAATCCCAGTTGCGAGAAAAGGCGGCAAGGGTACAGAATTTACTGTCTTTGCAACCCTTAGATAGTCTAGTTTTGGCAATTCAAGCTATGGGTGAGAATCAAGAGAAACTACCCCAGCAGATTCTTGCACCAGTTCAGAACAGTTTGAGTCGGGTGGTGAATAAAGCAAGAGTCTCCATTCCCTTCCGTGGTCATGAGGATGATGTCAATTCTGTAGCCATCAGCGCCGATGGGCAGACCATTGTCAGTGGCGGTACTGACGGCACGGTGCGGTTGTGGAACCTCCAAGGTCTGACCTTAACTGAACCATTGCGTGGTCATGAGGGTAATGTCTCTTCCGTCGCCATCAGCGCCGATGGGCAGACGATTGTCAGTGGCGGTGGTGACGGCACCGTGCGGTTGTGGAACCGCCAAGGTCTGACCTTAGCTGAACCATTGCGTGGTCATCAAGGTAATGTCTCTTCCGTCGCCATCAGCGCCGATGGGCAGACCATTGTCAGTGGCAGTATTGACGGCACGGTGAGGTTATGGAACCGCCAAGGTCTGATTTTAGTTGAACCATTGCGTGGTCATCAGGGTTATGTCAATTCCGTCGCCATCAGTGCCGATGGGCAGACGATTGTCACTGGCGGTGGTGACGGCACGGTGCGGTTGTGGAACCGCCAAGGTCTGCTTTTAGTTGAACCATTGCGTGGTCATCAGGGTAATGTCAGGTCTGTGGCCATCAGCGCCGATGGGCAGACGATTGTCAGTGGCGGTGGTGACGGCACCGTGCGGTTGTGGAACCACCAAGGTCTGACCTTGGCTGAACCATTGCATGGTCATCAGGGTGTTGTCTTATCAGTCGCCATCAGCGACGATGGGCAGACCATTGTCAGTGGCGGTGATGACCAGACAGTGCAGTTATGGAACCGCCAAGGTCTGACCTTGGCTGAACCATTGCATGGTCATGAGGGTTGGGTCTATTCTGTCGCCATCAGCGCCGATGGGCAGACCATTGTCAGTGGCGGTGGTGACGACACGGTGCGGTTGTGGAACCGCCAAGGTCTGATTTTAGTTGAACCATTGCGTGGTCATCAGGGTAATGTCAGGTCTGTGGCCATCAGCGCCGATGGGCAGACGATTGTCAGTGGCGGTACTGACGGCACGGTGCGATTGTGGAATCGCCAAGGTCTGATTTTAGCTGAACCATTGCGTGGTCATCAGGGTTGGGTCTATTCTGTGGCCATCAGCGCCGATGGGCAGACGATTGTCAGTGGTGGTACTGACGGCACGGTGCGGTTGTGGAACCGCCAAGGTCTGATTTTAGTTGAACCATTGCGTGGTCATCAGGGTTGGGTCTATTGTGTCGCCATCAGCGCCGATGGTCAGACCATTGTCAGTGGTGGTAGTGACGGTACGGTGCGATTATGGAACCGCCAAGGTCTTCCCTTAGTTGAACCCTTCCGTGGTCATCAGGGTTGGGTCTATTCTGTGGCCATTAGCACCGATGGGCAGACAATTGTCAGTGGTGGTAGTGACGGCACGGTGAGATTGTGGAACCTCCAAGGTCTGATTTTAGCTGAACCATTACGTGGTCATCAGGGTTGGGTCTATTCTGTCGCCATTAGTGCAGATGGACAGGCGATTATCAGTGGTGGTACTGACGGCACGGTGCGGCTGTGGAACCATCAAGGTCAGACCTTAGCTGAACCATTGCCTGGTCATCAGGGTTGGGTTTATTCTGTCGCCATTGCTCCGCAACGCGATGCGAACAGCACCGATGGGCAGACGATTGTTAGTGGCGGTGAAGACGGCACGGTGCGGTTGTGGAACCTCCAAGGTCAGACCTTAGCTGAACCATTGCGTGGTCATCAGGGTTGGGTCTATTCTGTCGCCATCAGCGCCGATGGGCAGACGATTGTTAGTGGCGGTGAAGACGGCACTGTGCGATTGTGGCGCGGTGACTGGCGTGCATGGTTGCAAGTCTGTTGCGATCGCCTCCGCTACCATCCCATCTTCACCAATCCGCAAACAGAGGAAGCAAAAGCCGCTTGCGAAGTCTGCCGTAAATATGTTTGGAGTAAAGAAGAAGATAAAAGCGGGGATTAATGAGAAGAAAACAGGGAAAATAAACCTCTAATGTCCAATGTTGAGGCTTAAAACTCTACTTTTCACCTTCAGAACTCGGAAGTTTATGCTTAGAACAGCAACATCCGAGATCCCAAGGTAAATTATGGTGAATCAAAGGCGTAGGCGTAGCCCGTCGGAGACATCGCTTTGATAATCAAAAATACGTTGGCGTAGCCCGTCGTAGACATCGCTTGTAGTCTAATGGCGCGTCTGGGCTTACCCTGAGAACTCGGATGTTCTAAACTGGAACTATAGCAACGGACAGGTAGCTTAGGACAGCAATAAAATCACAAAGTACGCTGTTGAAGGCGCGTTTCCCGCCAACTGTCCTAACGGCTTTGGCGACTGCTATACATTGTTAGCGATCGCTGATGGCACAAATCACATTTAAGGTTGAAGCATTTTGGGATTCAGACGCAAAAGTTTGGGTAGCAACTAGTGATGACGACTGGCGCCTTTATTCTGTTCGATAAATGCTACTAGAAATTAGATAGGAGGTAAAAAATAATGCTACGAACCATTGAAGGAATTTATAAAAACGGCAAAATCGAACTAGCCCAAACACCACAAGGTATTAGTGAAAGCAGAGTCTTTGTTACTTTCTTAGAAACAAAACCCACGACTTGGCCAGAAACGATTATGCAACATCAAGGTGTAGTAGAAAGTATCATTTTTGAGCCCTACAGAGACGAACTGCTACCACCTAATGAAATCGAGTTGTAATCATGGGTTACTTACTCCATACCTGCGTAATTAGTGATTTTGTCAAGTGAAAAGAAAACACTCTCAAGCTATTAAAGTCTACTACTCCCACTGAGATTTTTATTTCATCCTTAACAGTAATGGAGGTGATGTTCGAGAATTTCAAAGAGTACCCGGCTTGCAAATAGAGAATTGGCGTTCTTCTGAAATTACGTATCTTTGCACCTTTTTTGAAACTCTTTAATCAAAAGTTACGCGATCGCACCTTTAGTTTGGCTGCCACGGAATGTATTGGAAATGGAGCTTTAGACTATTAATTGTATTCTTGGGGCTGTGGCTACTGTTGGATCTGGGTTCCCGCCTGGGAGCAGAGATTTTTTGGTTTGAGGAAGTCGGCTACCTCCAAGTATTTCTGTTGAGGATATTGACTCGTGGTATTTTGTGGGTAGTTGTGGCTGGGATAACTGCTGGCTATCTACTGCTAAACCTGGCTCTCGCACAACGGCTAAAATATCCCCAGTCTCTAAAGATTGAGTCAGCAGAACTCAGCAATAAATTAACAAATTTTCTCACTCCTGATTATCCCAGACGCAACGAAACCCCGATACTTGCGCCGCAACGTTTTCAACCATTAAAATTGCGCTGGTTATTACCCCTAACTCTGGTACTGAGCTTGTTGATCGGGTTGATGCTGGCTCACTATGGTCAAATTGCTCTTTTTTACTGGCATTCTCCAGTTAATCAGGGTATTCTACCCATTCCCGCCCTATTTCGACCAGAGACAATCTGGCAACTCTTAAGGCAGATTGTTTCTCAAGTCTGGGATCTCGGCTTAATTGGGGGAGGTGCGATCGCAATTTTAATCTATCCCCAATTCTTACTAACTGCGATCGCAGTTTTGTCCAGTCCCATTTTTGCATTCATCCTATCCCGCCACTGGCCAAAGGTGCTGCAATATTTCCACCCCACCCTTTTCAACAGCACTGAGCCTTTATTTGGTCAAGATATCAGCTTTTACGTATTTTCCTTACCCTTGTGGGAACTGCTAGAACTCTGGCTGATGGGATTATGTTTGTATGGCTTCGTCGCCGTTACTCTCACTTATCTCCTGTCAGCAGACAGTTTGAGTCAGGGGATTTTCCCTGGTTTTTCGCCCCAGCAGCAGCGTCATTTATCCGGTATGGCTGGCTTATTGATGCTGGTAGTAGCTTTAAGTTATTGGCTGAGTCGCTATGAACTCGTGTATTCTACCCGTGGAGTCAGTTATGGTGCCAGCTATACGGATGTGACAACCCAGTTGCCAGCTTACACCGTCTTGTGCATCCTGGCAGTGGCGATCGCCTTTTACCTACTTTGGCGAACATTTTTCTGGAAACCCAAATCTCAGCATCGCCGATTAGTATTTTACGGGTTAGGGGTTTATCTAATAATGGTTGCAGCAGCTGATGTTGTTCTACCTACTGTGGTACAATACTTAATTGTCCAACCGAATGAGTTGCAACGAGAGCAACCCTACATTCAGCGTACTATCGCCTTAACTCGCCAAGCATTCGATTTAGAGGCGATCGATGCCAGAACCTTCAACCCGCAAGGAACATTGACCGAAGCTAATATTCAAAATAATGACTTGACAATTCGGAATATTCGCCTGTGGGATCAGCGACCACTATTAGAAACTAACCGTCAACTGCAACAAATTCGGCCTTACTATCGGTTCCCCGATGCCGATATTGACCGCTACACTCTCAAAACAGATGTAACTTCACGCCGACCATCTGCGCCGCAAAAACCACCAGAACCTCAGCCGGAACCAGTTGAATCAACAGAACGGCGACAGGTACTGATTGCTGCACGAGAATTAGACTACAGTGCCGTACCACAGGAAGCTCAAACATGGGTTAACCGCCGCCTGATTTATACCCACGGTTTTGGGTTTACTGTTAGCCCAGTTAATACAGTTGGGCCGGGAGGGCTACCAGAATATTTTGTCAAAGATATTAGTGGTGATAGTAGCGCCCTCACAACTTCCAATGAAGCGATTCGTGAAAGCATTCCCATTGGGCAACCCCGAATTTATTACGGTGAAATTACTAATACTTATGTGATGACTAGCACAAGAGTTAGAGAGCTAGACTACCCCAGTGGTAGTGACAATGTTTACAACTCTTACGATGGTCTGGGTGGCGT
Organism: Nostoc sp.; assembly: GCF_036917755.1. GTDB lineage: Bacteria > Cyanobacteriota > Cyanobacteriia > Cyanobacteriales > Nostocaceae > Nostoc. Next base: position 71,904 of record NZ_JBALFC010000142.1, on the reverse strand, counting down.
TGAAATCGGTTCAGCATGGCGACGCTGGCTATTTGCGATGTATTTGAAAGATTGGCAGATGGTACTGACGCGGGACTTTTTGCCAGAGACAAAAGTGCTACTTCGGCGAAATGTCAAGCAAAGAATTCAAACGATCGCACCCTTCCTCAAATTTGACAGCGACCCCTATTTAGTCGCTGCTACTAATCAAGATTTGCCCAGTAATCCCAGTTATCTTTACTGGATTGTTGATGCCTACACAACGAGCGATCGCTATCCTTATTCAGACACTGGTAGCGATGGGATCAACTACATTCGCAATTCTATCAAAGTGGTGATTGATGCCTATCACGGCACTGTTAAGTTTTATATTGCCGATCAGAGCGATCCGATCATTGCCACCTGGTCAGCGATATTTCCCAATCTGTTCAAACCGCTCAGTACAATGCCAGTCAATCTCCGCAGTCATACCCGGTATCCGGTAGACTTTTTCAAAATTCAATCTAAGCGGTTGATGACCTATCACATGACTGATCCCCAGGTATTTTACAATCGGGAAGACCAGTGGCAAATCCCCAACGAAATCTATGGCAGTGAAACCCGTCCGGTAGAGCCGTATTATTTGATTACTAGTCTACCCACTGTAAGCTTTGTTGCCGCAGCCTCTCGTAGAGAAGAATTTATTCTGCTTCTGCCCTACACTCCCAAACAACGGACTAATTTAATCGCTTGGTTAGCGGCGCGATCGGATGGCAAAAACTACGGTAGGCTGGTGCTATATGTCTTTCCTAAGGAACGCCTGGTTTACGGCCCAGAGCAAATCGAAGCGCGGATTAACCAAGACCCAGTAATTTCACAGCAAATTTCCCTGTGGAATCGCCAGGGTTCGAGAGCCATTCAAGGCAATCTACTAGTAATTCCCATTGAGCAATCGCTCCTGTATGTCGAGCCAATCTATCTAGAAGCCACACAAAATAGCCTACCAACTTTGGTGCGGGTAGTCGTAGCTTACGAAAACCGGATTGTCATGGCACAAACCTTAGAACAAGCATTGCAGGGAATTTTTAAACCAGAAGTTACACCAGCCCCGGCGATTATCCGTCCCTTTGAAGAGGCAGCCCCGCCAGGTTAAAGTAATTCGTAATTCGTAATTCGTAATTCGTATTAATGGACATGATACAAGATAACCAACTAGAGATTCGCCACGTTAGTCCTAAAGTGAGGGAGTTGATTAAAGTATACGCCGATGTTAATAACTGTACACAACCTGAGATGTTGGAACGCATTGTTTTGGAGTGGAACGCCCAACAAAGCGAGAGCGAACGACCGCCAGGAGACGAAGATGAATAACTTTCTGCTACAATCCTTACTTCGCTTCTAGCGAGAGGCTTTCATTAAGTGAATTCTGGCGGTTTAAGTTGTATAGCAACTAACAAACGCAAGTTTTGTGGCTGGGTTTAAATCCCCGTTACAAAACTTAATTACGAATTACGAATTACGAATTATTTTAATTTGGCTATCTAGTTCAAGAAAAATTTTCCAGAGATTGGGTCTTGTTTGAGGGATTGAATGAAATCCCTCAAAGTCATCATGCTGCCTGTTAAGGTGAATTTGGGAGTGCCATTTTGAGCAACGATTCTCACTTCACCGTCTTGGATCTGAATCTTATTTTTAATGCTATCCCATAGAGTATCGAAGCTTTGATCATCCTTGCAACCCTTGGCTTCAAGGAACTTTTGGCGCACATCTGTTTTTAGTGCTAGTGCTTCTGCTGCTTGAGTACGCGCCTCAAAGTGCTTAATTACATCTTCATAAGCACTCTCCCTCAGAGTTTTGTTTTCAGCCTGAACTTGCTCCAACTGAGTTTTTATGGCTTGCAGTTGGGACGCTAAAGCAGCTGATTTATGATATTCAACTTTTAAAGCTTGCTTTGCATTGGCTAACAAGGTTTTATAATCTAGCTGATCTTCATCTTGATTTTTTTCCGATTCCATTTTTATCTCTTGAGCAACAGATTTTCGGTGATCCACTCTCGTCAGTTATATGACAAAAACTGGCGAGAGTTTATTTAGGACTGTTGTTAGCGGTAAGTATTCTCTATGTTATCTGAGTATTAGTTAGTTCACTAGTAATGGTGATTCCGAGTGAGGACTCTCCTTGATACTACTCAGACAAAAACTAATGTGGGAACGGATAGCTCGCTCATACACTCCAGTCTGCTGAGTGCGTACCCCTACAGCCTGATATATTAAGTTAATGTCTGGGAATTCAGACCAATACATCAAGAAAATGTCTTTCGCTGGAGTAATAATTTCATAATTATTCTCTTGTCTTTTCTTTCTGAGCTTACAATTATTTAGTTGTAATTTTTGTCTGAATAGTTTTTCAAATTCTGGAATTAAATCTGAAGTAGTTTTCATGTTTTATACACGTTAAAACGTGTTAAGGATGCAAAGACTATCTGATGATATTACTAAGTATGACACTTCAGATACCTCTTATTATATAGTGTATCAGTTATCGGGTATTTGAGAAGGGAATTTAGATACTGGGTAACTCCTTGGCGCAGCTTCTGGTAGAGAAGAGGCTGTGCGATCGCCGCGATCTGTTGATCAGGATTTTATATTGCATAACTTAGGTATTTATTAACTTCTACTTACTAAGAGTTTGTCCCCTTATAATATTATGTCAGTGTAGCTAGTACACGCGTAAGTATGCCTACCTTTAACCAGTTGCTCTAAGCAACTTGCCTGCAACAAGTCTGGTTAATTGAGATGGTAGCTGGACTGACGCCAAGCTGTACTAGTTGGCAAAGACACCCTGTATAATTACACCGCTAAATCATCTTCTCTTTAGAGCCTTGCCGGGCAATCAGTACCTACAAGCTACAGCCTGGGACTTCAAGACCCTCTGTAAAGCTGATTAATTCCAAGTACTCTGGATTTTCCACGAACTGTTTAGCAGCCAGCAATCCGGCAATGCTCCAAGTTTGATAAATTCTGGCTTCTTTGCCAATCAAACGGCCATTGTTGCCATCGTAGTATTCTGGGAATTTATCCTTAAATAAACGCCTTTCGGCAATGGCGATCGCTGCTTGGGCAAGTTCTGTTCGACCTGCTTTGAGTGCGGCGGCGGTAAATAACCACAGTAAAACAGGCCAGTTACCGCCGTTGTGATAAGACCAAGCCCTGTTCTTAGAGTCACATCCTGTAACAATTCTCCACTCTAAACCATCCATTGCTGGAAAGCAGATTTTAACAGGCATATAGCCGATCAAGTCTTGCCAACGTTGGGCAAATAAATTCATAATGCTTTGAGATTCTTTTTCGCCGGCTAAGGAAGCTAAGATTGCCATCAGATTTCCCAGAGCAAAAAAGCGAAAATCTATCCGTCCCGGCCCCAAATTTCCGGCTAAATATCCTCCAGTTTCGGGCAACCACTCGGTCAACCAAGTGGGGATTGATTCTGAGTTGATGTTGAATTTATTAACAATTTCTTTACCAAATTCGTTATCCTTGTAACGATAGATTTCCCCCAATCGCTTCAGGTCTAGCCAGTAATAGTTGCGGATATGATATTTCAAAGATCCCAATCGCCTATTCACTTTGCCAATGTAGCCATCGCCATCCCCATCTGGTAAAAGCAATTCATTAGCAGCCCTGAGGGACGCGTAGAATAACACCTGAATTTCTAGAGGATGTTCGTAGACTCCCATGCGACGGTCAATCATAAATGCGCCATCGGGAACTAACATTGTTGGGTACATGGAAAATCGATGTACCAGACAAAGATCCAAAATTAACTTGATTCCGGCTTGAAAATCTGGCTGACGCGCTAGGGACAAATCGCCTGTAACTTTTTCATAGGCGCGTAGCAAAAGAATCCACCACATACAGGAATCAATTGGGGGAACACGAGCGATCGCCAGTTCACCAAAATCAGCGACCAAAAATTCCTCATTCCCCTTGGAATGTACTTTGAAACTTGCAGGCATTAATCCCGCTCCCGGTTCAAAGCAGTCTATCTGCTTTTCATGACTTTGTAATTTCAGTGTTTCTACTAAGAAGTTACGCACAATCTCTGGTTTGCCGTGCATGAGAAACACTAAGGCAGAAGGAACAAAATCGCGGAGGAAGCACTGGTCATAATTGAGTGCATCTAACTCTGGATCGTGAGCGGCTACAGTCCCAATGGGTTTTCCCTGGTAATAAATTATCGACTCTTCCAACAATTCCCAGGCTTCTGCTGACAGCAGACTGTTCTTATCGATCGCACTAGTCATAGGCGTTTAATTCCACTAATGGTATGTATCGGATCAATTGTGGAAAGTACGCAGTTTTCGGTATTTTTGCAGGCTTTTTGCAATGCCATCTCTTCTGTGTCTGTCGCAGTTTTAGGGTTTTTGCGGTAATTGATGGCGATGTTGCACCCGTGCTTCGGCAAGTCTGATGGCGATCGCCTGACCGATACCTGACGTTGCACCTGTAATTAAGACATTCTTTCCTTCTAACCCTATCATATTTCCTCCCTAAGCTGCCCTTGCTTGAATTTGTACTCAATCAAACAATTTTAGATTCTTCCTTCAATTCCAAATCTAAAATTGGCACAGTCCCACGTTTTTAAGTTTAGGTTTCTTCTGCCTGCTGCCTTCGGAATTAGTATCTGCTACTGGGAAAAAGTAAAATATCTATTACTTCGCCCACTACCAAACCCAATACTGCTACGACTATTAAAACCCAAAATGAATCTAGCTTATTGTAGCCAGAAAAGCGCATTTCAAAATCAGCTAAAAGCGTAGTTGCTAAGGGTATGATAAAGAGACGGAATAATAATGACCAAGTTGCTACTAAAGCAATTGATATACTTAAAAATAATATGATAACTAAGGTTTGAGAGCCGAATTCAACTAGACGATCTAACCAAGAAATGCTCTTTCGCACTACAGCTATAACCATAGCAGCGACAAAAGCTCCCACTAACCAAATTATATGATTAGCAGCAAGATACCATCCCAGAAGAGTGTAAGCCAATAAGAGTAATACTAAAGGCATCAAAGGAATCCTGTTAAAAAATTCCACATTCATACTGCCAAGGCTTGTAAAAATACCAAGTTAATTTCTTAATCTTAGTCAAAATATTACTACTTAAATCTGTAATAATAGCAGCTTGGCTCAGGATATTTCTCTATCTACAGAGCCAATTTAAGGACATACTCTTTCGTCGTGACAATATATAGCAGTTTTCATTTATTTTAACCACATTTGTTTTAAGGGCACAGCATTGCTTATGCGTGTTAACTTAACGTGAGGCCAATCAAGCCAGATATATCTGACCTGAAAGTGAGATAGCTTTAATATTTAGAAACTTTTAAGAATATTTTTTGGTATATCTTAACATAAAAACATCTAATTATAAGTCCATTATCTAATTTATTCCCTTGGGTATATAAATTAAAATAACAAGCAAAACTCTTGACAGATAGAACTGAAGTTTTATTTTGCTAAACCTATAATTAAAAGCTTGTCAACATTGAAATTTGACTTAGTTACTGAAAACTAGGTATAGCAATCCTAAATGAGTCGTGAAAAATATAGACAAGGAAACGAACCGCCTTTCCTTCTCTACGAGAGGCTGCGCCAACGGAACGCTACGCGAACGCACAGCATCTCGTTAGAGAAGAACGCCAAGGATGCAAAGGGAAGAAATAAGAAAGAGACATATGATTTTAACAAATGATTTAGGACTGCTATAGTAATTTTTAGTTAATTAAAATATAGATGGATAAACCTAATCGATAAGCACCCTTATTTCGCGGCATTTTTTGATATCTATATTTCTAATCTGGACGAGTTTTAAATTTGTCATGATTACCATAGAGTCTAATCTTGTTTTTAAAATTTTGCTGAATTTCCTTTTAAAAAAACGTCTATATATTCCAAACCAAAGAGTGTGATCAACCTAATTATGATGAAAGAGTAATAGGTCGGATCTTTTTCCAAATTACTACTTAGTTACCCAGCTAGCAAAAATTAAGATAGTAAAGACATATAGCAAAAGGTAAATAATATGTATCACGATCAAATGTTGCAAAAAACTGTAGCAGCCAATAGTAATTTACATCAAGTAATCCTGAGTGAAGCAAAAAAGGAGCAAGCACAAACGCATGAATTAACTTTACCTGATCTAGCGAGATCTTTATCTCCTGTTGGCTTGGTAATTAGTTGGATAGTTTTTTTCCTAATATTCCGAAAATTCCAGGGATTTTTAGCTGATAAAATGGTTTTTTCCATCAAAGGATTAGATAAACTTCCCTGTAAAAACTGTCAATTTTATTCCCATAATCATTATCTAAAATGTGCAGTAAACCCTTCTATTGTTCTCACCCAAAAAGCGATTAATTGCTCTGAATACTCACCCAGTCAGAAAAAAAAATCATTCAAAAATCCCTTTGGCTAAAGAAGAACTTAGAGAAAGGAAATTTAGATTGATGAAAAAGGTTTAACCCAACGGAGTTGAATAGCAATATCAAGAGCCAACGCAGCGATCGCAAACCATAATACACTTTCAAAAGCCAACACCAGAAAAGGCAAAATTGTGCTATGAGAATTCCACCCAAGTTCTATCTGAGTTAATCCCCGTACCAAGCCAAAGGCCAGCACACCACCGGTTTTGAGTTGAGGATTTTGATCTGATCGGATAATATAGCGGTAGGTGATACCAAATAGCAAACCAGTAAAAGTTGCAACTGCACCACTCAGCCACCAATGCCAATTAACATCACTTTGCAGACTTGTGAGTGTCTGAAAATACTTTGCCAATACAAAAGTATTCAACAGACTAGCGATTGCAAAAGCGAAACACACAGATAAACCCCCAATTATTCCAGCTTTGAGGGATTCTATGCGTTCTGCCATGAGTTGAATATCTGAAGTTTCGTTCACTCTATATAGAAATTAGGGATTGGGTACTTGTACTGAGCGTTGCTGAAGTATTGAGAAAATTCTTCTCCAGTCTTCAGTATGATAAATGCTAAAGCAGTTTTGTAATTAATTAAATGCTACTCTGATATGGGAATTTTGATGATAAACTCGGTTCCCAGACCTGGTTGAGAATTCACTTCTAAAACACCTTTGTGTTTCTCCACAACTATTTGATAGGCGATCGACAAGCCAAGTCCAGTGCCTTTACCAACTTTTTTTGTGGTAAATAACGGCTCAAACAAGCGTTTTTTAAGCCGTTCAGGAATACCAATTCCATTGTCAGCAATCCGAATTAGAACCAATTGTTCAGAATGTATTTCTGTTGCAATTTGAATCTGAGGAATTAGATTGCTCATTTTGCCTTCCATTATAGCTTCATCAAGGGCATCAACTGCGTTTGCCAGAATGTTCATAAATACTTGATTCATCTGCCCTAGATAGCAGCTAACCTCTGGTAATACGCCATAATTTTTAATAACTTCAATACGGGGACGATCGCCATTAGCATTGAGGCGGTGTTGCAAAATCATTAGTGTACTATCTAGTCCTTGGTGCAAATCAGCAGATATTTTGGCATCGCTATCCGAGCGAGAGAAGTTGCGGAGTGAATCAGAAAGGTTCCGAATTCGTTCACTTCCTAGCTCGAGTGAGTTCAAGATTTTTGGCATATCTTCGAGAACAAAATTTAGATCCAAGTCCTTAATAGCAGTAGTAATTTTGACTGTTGGGTTTGGATACTCTTGTTCATACAGTAAGATCAACTCGGTTACTGCTGCAATATATTCTTGCAAGGGTGGAATATTGCTAGAAATAAAGTTGATCGGGTTATTGATTTCATGACCAATACCAGCGATTAACTCTCCGAGTGTTGATAGTTTCTCTTGCTGCACTAGTTGGACTTGGGCTTGTTGCAAAGCCTTGGTGCGATCGCTGACTTGTTGTTCCAAAGATTCAGTTAATTGTTTGAGTTGTAAATGCACGCGCACTCTAGCAATGACTTCCTCTTGTGCAAACGGTTTCGGGATATAGTCTACTGCACCAAGGGAAAATCCCTTCGTTTTGTTCTCCGTATCTGATAAAGCAGTGGTGAAAATAATCGGAATATTTTGGGTAACAGGATTGGCTTTCAGGCGACGACAAGTTTCAAATCCGTCAATACCTGGCATTTGTATGTCAAGCAAAATCAACTCTGGTTGATTGCGTTCGGCTTGAGCGATCGCACTTTCTCCATCGACTGCAACACGGAAACGAAAACCCTCACTATTGAGCGCTTCAGACAGGACAGATAAATTTGTCGGATTATCATCCACAATCAGAATAAATCCAGTATTTAGGTTGTTGTTCATGATGGATTTTAAAGTGAAATTCAACTCCAATTAATTGATATATTGTTGAATAAAAGTTTCCAAACGTTTGAGTTGGAAATTACTAGCAAGCTGGACAAGCTGCTCGGCAAAAACGCTTAGTTGCTCATCAGATGCAGAAAGTTGTTGAGCCAGTTCCAAAACTTTTTGAATGTCGCCGTCTTGTGTGACTTCGAGTAACTGTTGTAAAACCTCGTTACCAGGAGAAATCATCTTATTTGGTTCATCCAAACCATCTGCCTGGTTTTTTTTGATTGCATCTACCTTACCGTCAAAAATCCATTCCAATTGCAAAAATTGCCGTAACATTTCCAGCAGTGTTTCAGCTTCTACAGGCTTTGGTAGAAATACATCTGCACCTACATCAATGCTCTTGTACTGGTCGGCTGCAAACACACTGGCTGACGAAGCGATGAGAGCAATCTCTTGAAATTGCTCAGACTGACGCAAACGAATGATTAACTCAAATCCATCCAATATAGGCATTACTAGGTCAGTGATAATCAAGTCTGGTTTATGTACTAGAGCGTGTTCCCATCCTTCCTGACCCTGAATAGCTTCTACAACAGTAAACCCAATTGGCTCTAGTAAATTTACAATTACCGCTCGGTTTTCCCATCTGTCATCCACAATCAAAATGGTGCGCCTTTGTCCTTGATAACCAATAATGGTTCCTTGCTCAACTACTCTGCAAGTCTTTGCCCAATCTTTAGATTCTGGTAATTTTGCCTCAAACCAGAAAGTGCTACCTTTGCCAAATTCACTTTGCACCTGAATTTGACCACCCATCAACAAAACAATTTTTTGGCTGATTGCTAATCCCAAGCCAGTACCCTCAGATTGTCGTTTATGATTTCCCACTTGCTCAAAGGGCTGGAAGATTTTCTCGGCTTCTTCAGGGATTATACCCGTGCCGGTATCTATTACTTCAAAGCGAATTTTGTGGTTAGTTTGTCCATTGGCATTTGATTCTTGACCAATGACCTGAACTTTGAAGGTGACACTGCCTTGATAAGTAAATTTAATGGCATTACTAAGCAAGTTAATCAGTACTTGCCGCAAGCGTTTTTCATCAGCATGAATACCCGTTGGCAAATCAGGATCGAGTTGAACGTGAAATGCGATCACCTTTTGTTCTGCCCGGATGCGGGAAATTTCAGTCACGCTATCTATAAAAGCAGGCAAGTAGAAATCAACAGGATGTAATTCTAGTTTCCGAGCTTCTATCTTGGAGAGATCCAAAATATCATTAATCAGGGTTAAAAGATGGGAACCACATTGGTAAATGATGCCGACTCCTTTGCGTCCTTTCTCACTCAAAGATTCTGTGCGTTGAAGGATTTGTGCAAAGCCCAGAATGCCGTTGAGGGGTGTGCGTAGTTCATGACTCATATTTGCGAGAAATTCACTCTTGGCTTGGTTGGAGTTTTGAGCGATTTCTTCTGCAAGGCGTAGTTCTTTCTCGATGCGCTTGCGCTCTACAATTTCAGTTGAAAGCGCTCGATTGATAACTTCTAACTGGGCTGGGCTGGGTAGCGTCAGAGCTTGAGGCATGAGATAAATTAATGCAAATGCCGTGTATATTGAAATAATGGCAGTTAGAGCTTTTAAACCACCTGCAATCCAATAGTCTGGATGCCAAAGTGTCCAAATTTCCATCAAGTGTCCAGTACCGCAGACAATGATAAAAGCACTAAATAATTGAAAGACTCCATTAAAAGGAACGTCTTTGCGCTTGGAAATAAAGTAAATTAGTAGGAAGGGAATAGAATAATAAGCAAAAGCGATCGTGGCATCAGAAATAATGTGAAGCCAAACTAATCCAGTTTGCCAGAGATAACAATGTCCGTGGGGAATAAAACCGTCAGACTGGAAAGGATAGTTGAAAAATGTCGGCATGATATTAGGGGTTGCTGGATTTGAAATATATATCCATAACCCTAGTATTCCCAAAACATCAAGGGGAAAACCGCGATCGCTACTTTTTTACATTCGTCTTCATTATGACGTAAATTACTACCGTACCAATAAAAGATGTGTGTCCTTTGCGGCAGCTACGCCCACACTTCTCTACGAGACGCTGCGCGAACGGCAAGCTACCTCGGCTGCGCTCGGCACAAGTCAGTGACCATCGTAGACATCGCCCGCCAAAGTTACAATATCATTTATAAAAAATCTCAACTTACCCAATCCCTGTATGATAAAGATTAGAAACCTTTTGTAATTATTTGAAAAGTGGGACTATGGAGATTTTGACACTAGGTTGGGTATCACTGTTAGTTGTATTCACTTGGTCAATTGCAATGGTAGTCTGGGGACGTAACGGACTGTAGAGGCATGGTAGAAAGTCCATTCTTGAGTATTTTGGCTTTAGTTGCTGTAGTGCTGCTCTTAGTAGTCACTGGTGGTATTGGTTATTTGACCCTAGCAGATTGGCGCGATCGCCGTCGTCGAGATGAAGAGAAACGCACCACCCGTAGCGCCACTCCTAAGCGGCGATAATTTTCTCCTGGTTGAAAAACTTTTTTGTAGGGACACGATAATTATCGTGTCCCTACATTGTTTTTTTAGTATTTAAAGATTTAAAGGAAATAATTGTTACCTTTCTACTGTCTAGGGGAATTATGAGATAGAAGACTTTCAATATTTAAAATCTGATTGGGAATGGAAAACGCCTCTACGATTCAACCTATACAACCTTCAGAGCAGCAAGAATCTCATTCAGATGTGACATCCTCCTTAGGTCAGAATGAGCAACAAAAAGCCTTGTCTGGAGTTATTGCCCGCATCCGCGAGTCTCTAGATATAGATGCGATCTTCAAAATTACAGTCACTGAAGTCCGCCAACTTCTGAAAACTGATCGGGTTGGTGTGTTTCGTTTTTATCCTGATTTGGCATGGGAAGGGGAATTTATCTATGAAGATGTGGGAGCAGAGTGGGATTCGGCACTAGCAGCTAAACTGCGCGACCACTGCTTTAATCAGGAATTCGCAGGACTATATCAGCAAGGTCGGATTAAAGCAATAGCTGATATTTATCAAGGTAATGCCAGTGATTGCTACATCCAGATTCTAGAAAGATTTCAAGTACGTGCCAATATAACTGCCCCCTTGATCAAAGGTAAAGATTTATGGGGATTGTTGTGTATTCATCAGTGTAGTAGTTCTCGCGAATGGGAAGCATCCGAAATTGAGTTTGTGCAATTAATCGCCGAACATCTGGGAGTTGCCTTGCAGCAAGCAGATTACCTGGAACAAGTGAAATTACAATCAGCACAACTAGCACAAGCAAAAGCCAGAGAAAAAGCAGCCCAATGGCAGAAAAGCATAGCCATAACCATTGAGAAAATTCGTCAATTCCTAGACTTGGAAAGCATTTTCCGCACAAGCACCGCAGAACTTAGGCAGATGCTAAATGCTGACCGCGTGGCTATTTATCGCTTCAATCCCGATTGGAGTGGTGAATTTGTGTTTGAATCAGTGGTAGAGGGTTGGATCTCCCTGATGGAGCAGCAGTTACAGCGGCCGGAATTGAAAGAAAACGTCAGCGAATGTAGCGCCAAAGATTTAGCTAAACCCCCACTCGCTGATACCTACTTACAAGATACAGAGGGTGATAGCTTCGGTCGGTGTGAAGTTTACCGTGTTTGTAATGATATTTACAGTGCAGGCTTTAGCGACTGCTACATTAAAACCTTAGAGATATATCAAGCAAGAGCTTATGTGATCATTGCCATTTACCACGGTCAGAAGCTCTGGGGCTTGCTAGCAGTGTACCAGAATGCTGGAAGCCGTGATTGGGAAAAAGATGAGGTTTACTTTCTTACCCAAGTTAGTACCCAATTGGGGGTAGCATTACAGCAAGCTGAGTCATTGAAACAAGTGCAGGTGCAAGCCCAAAAACTGGCTAAAGCCGCCGAACGAGAACGGAAAGCAGCTCAAAGGCAGAAGGCGTTATCTGCAACAGTAGAGAAAATTCGCCAGTCTCTTGATATTGCCACCATCTTTGCTACCAGTACAGAAGAAGTTCGACGGCTATTAGAAGTTGATCGAGTGACAATCTATCGATTCCAGGCTGATTGGAGTGGCGAATTTGTTGCTGAGTCTTTAGCCCCAGGTTGGACACCAGTAAAGGAAATTGTACCTGCGATGTCTACGACGGGCGTAGCTGCCGCAGATGATTACTTGCAACAAACCCAAGACGGAAACTTTTCTAGTAGTAAAACTTTTGTCATTAAGGATATTTACAGCACCGATTATTCTATTCCTTATATTGCCCTGCTGGAACTAATGGAGGCGAGGGCATATATAATTGTGCCGATTTTTCAGGGTGAGAAACTTTGGGGATTACTCGCAGCTTATCAAAATATCAAACCCCGCGATTGGCAAGAAGATGAGGTAGATTTGCTGATGCAGATTGGTACTCAGTTAGGAGTAGGACTTCAGCAAGCGGAATTACTCGAACAAACTCAACATCAAAAAGAAGAAATCACCCAGACTCTTAAAGAATTACAGCACACTCAGAGCCAGTTGATTCAAAGTGAAAAGATGGCAGGCTTAGGGCAGTTAGTTGCTGGTGTAGCACATGAAATTAACAATCCAATTAGTTTTATTTATGGCAACATCACTTATGTTAATGAACATACCGAAAATTTATTTAAATTACTGGGACTCTATCAGAAAGAGTATCCTAAGGCAATAGGAGAAATTCAAAAGCAATCAGCAGCAGTGGATTTAGATTTCATTAGTGATGACTTGCCCAAAATTCTTGCTTCAATGAAAATGGGGGCAGATCGGATCTCTCAATTAGTCTTGTCGTTACGAAGTTTTTCTCGACTTGACGAAGCAGGAATGAAGCCAGTTGACCTTCATGAAGGCATCGACAGTACTTTGCTAATTTTACAACATCGACTGCAACCAGAGACTAATTCTTTTGCGATTGAGGTAGTTAAGCAATATGGTGAATTGCCCCCAATAGTCTGCTATGCAGCCCAGATGAATCAGGTATTTATGAATGTTCTCAACAATGCGATCGATGCACTGGAAAACTCAGCAACTAGTGGAAAAATAATTGACAATCCGAAAATTTGGATTCGTACAGAAGTTATAGAAGAGGATACTATTCTGATTTGGATTGCTGACAATGGTTGTGGGATTCCAGAGATGACGCGATCGCGCATTTTTGAACCTTTCTTTACCACCAAACAACCTGGACAAGGTACTGGTTTGGGGTTATCTATTAGCTACCAAATTATTGTGGAAAAACATGGCGGTAATATCAAGTGTGTTTCTGAACCTGGTAACGGCTGTGAGTTCTGGATAGAAATTCCGATGAAACGGACAGTTAGTTAAGAAAAAACAGGCGATACCTTCGTAGTGCATCCACTAGGTGTCGCTTGGCTTTTGAGAAGCACCAGGCGACTAGAAGTCGCGGCTACACAAACAAAGTCCGCCTACGCGGACTAATAAAAAATCAAGGTTTTTGAACCCACGGAGGTGGGTTTTGTCTGTGTAGCCGCGTAAAGCCTTCGGCATAGCTTCGCTTAGCGCGTCAGCGTGCCGGAGGCTCTATTCCATTCACCAAGGCTTTTCAAACATTCCCTAAGACTCCATCTCTGCCAATTCTAACCAGCGTTCAGTCGCCACATCGATCGCTTGCTTGAGCTTTTCCACATGATTATAGAGTTTTTGCACTTGGCTATAATTCCCCGGTGAAACATTCGCTAGTGTTTTCTCGGTTTCTGCTTTCTCAGCCTCTAACTGGGCAATTTTACCTTCCAACTGCTCAAATTCTTTTTTTTCCCAATTAGATAATCTACGCCGCTTTTGATTTTCTACATCCTTGGGTGAAGCCGCAACATTTTGGGCTTCGACTTTGGGCTTCTCCTTAGTATTAGCAGCTTGTTGCTGTGCTTCTTCAGCCTTCTTAAAGTCCAGATAAACTGAGTAATTCCCTGGATATAGCCGGAGATTACCGCCTTCTTCAAAGGAAAATACTGTGTCGATGGTGCGATCGAGAAAGTAGCGATCGTGAGAAACTACAATTACACACCCGGCAAAATCCTCTAAATAATCCTCTAATACTGCCAATGTCTGCACATCTAAATCATTTGTCGGTTCATCTAAAATCAACACATTGGGCGCACCCATCAAAACTCGCAACAGAAATAAACGTCTTTTTTCCCCACCTGAAAGTTTATGAATTGGGGCATACTGCTGATTACCAGGAAACAGAAACCGCTCCAACATTTGGGAAGCAGTAATCTGAGTACCATCGGTAATTTTGACAAATTCTCCTTCCTCTTTGATGTAGTCAATCACGCGCTGATTTTCATTCATTTTTGTGAGCAATTCTTCAGAATGCTGGTCAAAATAACCGATATGAATTGTAGTACCAATTTCTGCAATGCCAGAATCTGGCTTAACCCGCCCAGTAATCATATCCATTAAAGTGGATTTACCAGCACCATTAGCGCCGATGATGCCGATGCGGTCTTCTCGGCTAAATTCGTAGCTAAAATTATTAATCAGGGTACGTCCATCATAGGCTTTAGAAATTTGATTTAATTCAATAACTTTTTTGCCAATGCGACGACCAACTGTAGAAATATCAACTTTACCCTGAACTTGTTTAAACTCAGTATCGCGCAGAGCATGAGCGCGGTCAATTCTAGCTTTTTGCTTAGTACTTCTGGCTTTCGGCCCTTTTTTGAGCCATTCTAACTCGCGCCGCAACAAGCCTTGATGTTTACGTTGACTACTTACGGCAGATTCTTCAGCTAAAGCTTTCTTTTCCAGGTAATATGAATAGTTACCTGTATAAGTGTAAATGTCGCCTCGGTCAATTTCAATGATCCGATTGGTAACGCGATCTAGAAAGTAGCGATCGTGAGTTATTAAAAAAAGTGCGCCGCGATAGCGATTTAAATAACTTTGTAACCATTCTACAGAAAGAGCGTCAAGATGGTTTGTTGGCTCATCCATGAGCAAAACATCGGGTTCTGATAGCAACGCTGATGCTAAAGCAATCCGCTTGCGATAGCCTCCAGATAAAGTGCTTATTTTGGCATCAAAATCAGAAATTCCTAATTTTGTCAGGATGATTTTGGCATTAGTTTCTAGTTCCCAAGCACCACTTGTATCCATGCGTTGCATCACCACAGAAAGGCGAGACATCAGTTGGCTATCATCTGGATAGTGAACTAATTTATCGGAAAGTTCCTCATACTCACGCACCAAAGCCATGTGTTCGCCACTGTCGGCAAAAACTTGCTCTAAAACTGTGTGATTTTCATCTAAATCTGGCTGCTGTGGTAAGTAGATAATTTTAGAGCCAGAGTTGATTAAAATTTGACCGCTATCAATCGATTCTAGACCAGCAATCATTTTTAATATGGTTGATTTCCCAGAACCATTAGTACCAATTAAACCAACTTTATCGGTAGCATCGAGGCTAAAACTAGCATCTTTTAAAATTTCCTTGATGCCAAAGTCTTTTTTTACTGATTGTAGTGTAATAATACTCATAAGGTTTCAGTCATTAATTGTTTTTCATTAGTGAGTAGGCAAGGCAGATACCCTACCTACATTCGCCGAATTTTATACAAATAAATCCAAGGGTAAATGTCCATACATCTCGTTGATTCCCTCTTCGTCGTCAGACTGACAAGATACTAATACACCACGATGATGTCCAGCATAGGAATCGAGATAACACAAGCCATTTTTACCATTTAATTTGATATAAACTGGTCCTTCAGGTGTAAGTAAATTGTTTGGTGGTTCATAACCCAAAGCCAGAGAATAAGTTTTCATCGCCAATATTCCTTCTTCTGCCGTATCAGCACAAATCCCTAAAATTTGATAATCAGCAAGTTTGGTGAGCAAAATTAAAGCACTACGAATTACTGCTTTTTCTGATGGCTTGAGGATAGGGGCGATGTCTAGGCAGTTGAATTTATTCAGTAATTTTTTCGCTTCTTCGGCGGTGAGATTTTGATGATTGGGGGTTGACATAAACTCCAATTATTACTTGTTAGTTTTGCTGTTATGCTTGAGTTAGGACTAGGTAAACTTACTAAGGAATAAGAATTAAATAACATACAATTTATGCCCTGGCTTACCTCACCCTCAATCCCTCTCCGATATATTGGAGAGGGAGGCTAGAGACAAGATGAAGTTTTGCATTTTATTTAATCCACATTCCTAAGTATAATTTACTCGAATTACGGTTGATTTTGTACATTCCCAAGGTTGAATATGAAGGGAACACCGCTTTTTGAGTCACCACCCATAACGAGGACTTTTGGCATCTGAGCGCCGCCACTCTTCCAAGCTTCAATTGCTTCTTTTTGTAGAACCAACTGTCCTCCTTGGGCTTTGAGTGTCTCTGCTAAGAGTCTTTGAGATTCTGCCTTACCTTTGGCGCGATTCACATCTGCTTGTGCTTCTTGTTCAGCTTCCCGTGCTACATAAACGGCTCTTTGCGCCCGTTGTTCAGCAATTTGTTTTTCTTCCACTGCTTTGGCAAATTCTGGTGAGAACGCTAAGTCAACTACGCTAGTATCTAACACAATTATCCCATATTTGTCTAAGCGATCGCCTAACGCATTATCAAAGTCTTCTTTCAATTCACTTCTTTTGGTAATTGCTTCTTCTACTGTTCTTCTAGCGGCTGCAATTTTAAATGCTTCTTGTGTCTGCGGGGCGATGATTTTCGAGACAATATTTTCTAAGGTTCCTTGTTTCCTTCTAACTTCAACTACCTTTATGGGGTCGAGGCGAAAATTAATCGCAAATCTCGCAGATAAATTTTGCAAATCCTTAGTAGAACTCTCTGCTGGCACTTCAAACTTTTGCACTGTCAAATCATACACATCTATCACGGTGATAAAAGGCGGTTTTACGTGAATCCCTTCCAATAAAGCGCCATCTCTGGCTTTACCTAAGATGCTGATCACTCCTGCTTGTCCAGGGGTGATAATGATAAAGGAATTTAGTCCGATAATCACTAGTATTGCTAACACAATTCCGAAAACTGTGGTTTGCCAATTTCCCAATTGCTGATTTTTCAAATTCCTCTCTCCATGTGAGTTAGTCATTGGTCATTGGTCATTGGTCATTGGTCATTAGTCATTAGTCATTGGTCATTGGTCATTGGTCATTGGTCATTAAGAGTTATTATTTTTCTCCTTGTCTTCCTTTCTACTCCCCAGTCCCTAGTCCCTAGTCTCCAGTGCTGAGTAAGAAGTTTTGCTTTGACTTGAGTAAACTCAGTTACTAGTTTAAGTTTCTCATCAGTTTGTCTAAATCAAGTCTTTAATCTTCAGACTCAGGACTTTGTTCCGTGGTAATATCAGTTGCACAAAACTAGAATCCCCCTGTCAATAGGTTTTGAGACGTGCTAACCCTAGAGTTAGCAAACCTTAAGAAACCATCGTTGCAAACATAAGGGATATGCAAATTACAGATGTAGTTGTGATTGGTAGCGGTATTGGCGGTTTGAGTTGTGCTGCTGTTTTAGCACGATATGGCTTTGATGTCATAGTCTGCGAAAGTCACTCCATTGCTGGTGGTGCCGCCCATGCTTTTGAGCGCAATGGTTTCAAATTTGACTCTGGCCCGTCCCTCTACTCTGGACTGTCTTACAGCCCCTCTGCCAATCCCCTGCGACAAGTGCTAGATGCAATTGGCTCGGAATTACCATGTGTAACCTACGATACTTGGGGTTGTTGTCTGCCAGAAGGTGATTTTGACACGTCGGTTGGTGCCGAGCAATTTTGTGAAGTGTTGATGAAATTCCGTGGTCATGATGCTGTAGCCGAATGGCAGGAACTCCAGCGCGTTATGCAACCGTTCGCTAGTGCAGCAACTTCCATACCACCAGCCGCATTACGCTTTGATCTTGGTGCAGTTAGAACTGTGGGTCCCTTTGTGCCATCTCTGACAAAACATCTGGCAGATATCATCAAGCTGACAGGCCCCTTCAGCCGGATTATGGATGGCGTTGTCAAAGATCAGTTTACCCGAAACTGGCTGAATTTGCTGTGTTTTCTGCTTTCTGGGCTACCAGCAGATGGCACTAGCGCCGCAGAGGTAGCATTTATGTTTGCGGATTGGTATCGACCAGATGCAGTACTTGAATATCCGATTGGTGGTAGTGGTGCTTTAGTTGACACCCTTGTACAAGGACTGGAACGACATGGTGGGAAGCTGATATTAGGCGCTCATGTGGAGCAAGTGCTTGTAGAAGGTAATCGCGCTGTGGGTGTGCGTCTGCGCGATCGCCAAGAAATTCGAGCGCGGCGGGCAGTGATTTCTAATGCCTCGGTTTGGGACACACTGAAGTTACTACCAGAAAAGGCAGTACCTAAACAGTACCGTACCAAACGACAGGCAACACCTGAGTGTGATAGCTTCATGCATCTACATCTAGGCATAGATGCTCAAGGATTAGAGTCAAATTTGCGTTGTCATTACATCGTGGTCAATAACTGGGAATTGGGCATCACAGCACCTCAGAATGTTGTAGTGATATCAATCCCTTCAATTCTCGACCCATCCCTAGCACCACCAGGTAAGCATGTGATTCATGTGTATACTCCAGGTAATGAGCCGTATGCTTTATGGCAGGGAATGGATCGAAGAAACCAAGAATATACTGAACAAAAGCGATCGCGTGCAGAAGTAATGTGGCAAGCGCTACAGCGGATTATTCCAGATATTCGCTCTCGTTGCGAAGTCACACTTGTTGGTACACCTCTAACCCACGAGCGTTTTCTGGGCCGTCACCAAGGTTCTTACGGCCCAGCAATTGCGGCTGGTTCTAGTATGTTTCCTGGCCCTGGCACACCTCTACCAGGATTGATGTGCTGTGGAGACTCGACATTTCCCGGCATTGGTTTACCAGCAGTCGCCGCCAGTGGGATGATTGCCGCGAATACACTTGCACCTATTAATAAGCATTTAGCTATGCTTCAGGATATCAGCTGCATTTAATTTTTTGCGTATAAAATCTAGTTGCCAAGAGAGCCGCACCTGCTACCAAAATTGCTAGTACACTGTCAGGTTCAGGTACGGCAGCAACTTGAGCATCAATTCGCGCAGTTCCAGCAAACAAACCAGTCAAATTAGCCTCGCCTACTATACTAGCAAACTCTGGAGAAATCAACAATTTAACATCAGGGATGGTTAAAGTTTGGCCATCAAATGTCACAAGTCCCGGAGTGCTTAAATCAAACAAAATTGTATTTAAAGAAAATGTGTCTTTTAAAACAAGTCCGCTAGCATCTTTGGCAGTACGTCCCGGAGCAAAACCAATTGAAAAGTCACCAACAGTAATTTGATCGTTGAAGGTAACAGTACCAGTATGCTCAATTGTACCTGCGATCGGAGTAAAACCGCCTTCGTCACTGAACGTAAAGTTGGTGGCTGAGTCGATGTTGAAGCCAACCAAATAATTGCTGGGAATTGGTGCGACTGTATCATTACTGCCTGTCAAGGTTAGCCCGATATTTCTAAGAATATCCTCGTGGTCATGATCAATGCTGGTCACTCCAGATATCACTTTAAAAGTTGCAGCTTCTACCTGTATGGGTGCAATTGATATAAAAGCTGCTGTCGTACAACCAAGAATCCCTACAAACTGAGAAAAACGCATAGATCCCCCTTATCTTTGTAGTTTATTTTATCTAAAAAAGTGAAAATTATTAATCTAAAAACTTAGATATTACCGCTAATAAACTAGCTTCAAAAGATTAAAAATACTTTTTTCAAGTTTATAGAAAGCAAGTATCAAGTTAATATTAAACTTTAAGGTATATAGCTACAAATACAAAGTTAATGAGGTGGGTAAAAATAAACATTACTACTCAGGATAGAGCGTAGGGTCTGAGAAATAAGGTATTAGGGATAAAAGATGACAAAAATATAGTTACGTTTAATTATGTCCAATACCAATTATTTAGCCTTCAACCTAACAATTATGATCTGGTCAAATAAAACATAAGTTTTACCTCTAATTTTTGATAAGTTTAAGTTAAGAGGTGAAGCACTGTTTTAGAGGTTGTTTGAAAAGTCGCAAAATATACTATAAACCCAGCTTCCATTCCTCTCTCCGTTGGCGATACAAATAGGTTTGTAGGGGCACAGCAATGCTTATGCGTGTCAACTTATAGCGGTTCCCACTCAGATGCGGTACAAGATTATATTGCGAGGTGTAGGGGCACGGCACTGCCCATTGGTGTCAACTTAAGCCAAAACCCTTTTAAAACCTCGTTTCCAGCCAGAGGCTGGAAATGCTGCTCAAAAGCGGCTCTGCCGCTAGTCTTGAGGCGGAGCCTCCCATTAGGCATTCCCAGTCTCTGACTGGGAACGAGATAATCTCTAAATGCTAGTTCTAGGCTGGCTTTCACGTTAAGTTGACACGCATGGCCAGAGTCTGGGAACGAGAGAAAGCTGATTTCTTGGTTTACAAACTTGTTCTAATCCACCAGCTTATTTTTTCCAAATTAGGAACTATTTCCTGCCAAAAGCTTGCTGATGAATCTGCTTCTCTTGTGGCTACGAGTATTTTCTCTATACTGTCAAAGTTTTTTTGAATCAACTGCTTATCTAGTTTAGGAATATCTAATTTAAGATATTTCAGACGGTTAGGTAACTCTACTTTCTCTGTTGTCGGCAAGTGGTGAATCTGCTTAATTTGTTCTATAATTTCGTCTATTGATGCAATGACTTCTTGCAGATTCGGCTTTTTAGTTTGTAATTGTAAATCTTTTACTTCAAAGTTTGCTTCTTGATTACCTAACTTTACTATCACTATTTTGACGAAGAAAATATTGTAATCAATGTCACTTACTTCACCAATTTGCTTGTGGTATATTCCACTTTTATTTATAAGTACTATGTCACCTTTCTCAATTCTGTCGCTCATAATTTATACAGCTCTTGAATTAAATTACTAAATAATCTCCTCTACGGAAAATACTACTCTAAAACCACAAATCCTCAGTCCACCGTCTGACTCATTCCAGCTACGACTCGCGCTGCGACAAAGTTCTGCACTGAAACTCCAAGAACCACCGCGCAGCACCCGGCGATGAATATCACCGCCAACTTCCCAAGCTGTTCCATCTAAGGGTGCATAATTGTAATTGTTGTGCCACGAATCAGCGCACCATTCCCAAACTAGCCCGTGCATATCGTACAATCCAAAGGCGTTGGCGACTTCAAAACTACCGACGTTTGTTGTTTCTTTACGGAATTTGCTTTTTGGTTCGATAGTGCAACTGACTAACTCAGAGGTAATTGTTTCGCCAAAGTGGAAGGAGGTTGTAGTTCCAGCACGACAAGCATATTCCCATTCAGCTTCACTCGGTAAACGATAGTCGCGTCCAGTTTTTTGTGATAGCCTGAGACAGAATTCTACAGCCTCATACCAAGATACATTTTCCACTGGTCTATCTAGACCTTTGAATTTCGACGGATTAGGATTTAAAGCTTGTTTGACTTTGGGTAAAGCTGCTACTACTTTCCACTGTGCTTGAGTTACGGGAAATTTCCCCATAAAGAATGGTTCAATGCTAACTTTATGTCGAGGACGTTCGTCAGCATCCCCTTCAAACTCTGGTGAACCCATCATGTAAGTACCACCAGGAATCGATACCATTTCTAATGTGACAGACTTACCCAATTCTTCAGCAAAGAAGTTGGCATTGCAGCTGATGCGGTTTACTTCTCTACCACCTGTGTCTACTGTCACTACGTCAAATTCAAAGGTTTCTAAGGGAGGTAATGGTACTATTACTTTTTGTGGTAGCGGCGGTAATCTAGGTTGAGACATCGAAACAAGTTTTAGGGCAACAGGTTCAATGTTCGATTTTGTAAACTTCAAATCGTTGATAACTTCTACTGCTGTTTGATACCTTTCACTCGGTAGATGTTTGAGTAATTTATCTAAAATTCTCCCTAAGTCGTCGCTGATGCTAATACCTTTTTTCAGTAACCGTTCGCGCCACAACCACTTAGCATTCATGGCATCATAAATAGGGTCATTAATTTGTCCAGAAGCATCTTGGAAAGGCAAACATTGAGTTAAAAGACGCACACAAGTTACACCCAAAGCATACAAATCACTGCCGTGACAAGCAAATCCAGCCATTTGTTCAGTTGGGGCATAACCAAGGGTATAAATTACTGTAGCTTGTCTTCCTAAACTGGTTTGTGTTACCTGTTTAGCACCGCCAAAGTCAATTAATACGGGTTTTTCATCACTTGCACGGCGGATAATATTTTCTGGTTTGATATCCCGATGAATGACGTTATGAGTATGAATGAATTCCAGAACTGGTAATAAATCGGCTAAAAGTTCCCAGATTTGTTTTTCACCATAGATTTGTTGCTGAACTTCTTGTAAGAGAGTTTTTCCTTGAATAAATTCTTGCACAAGATACAAGCTAGAACCTTGTTCAAAATAAGCTAGTAATCTGGGAATTTGGGTATGATTTTCTCCCAGTTCATACAACCGAAAAGCCTCTTCTTTGAAAAATTCTGCTGCTTTAGTGCGTTGTCCTGTTCCCTGAAATTGTGGGAAAAATTGCTTGATGACGCAAGGCGCATTTAGTCTGTCTACATCTTCTGTTGCATAGGTTCTACTAAACCCACCTTCACCTAAGAGTCTTAATACGCGGTAACGGTTTCTGAGAAATTTGCCAAAGTTGCTTTGTCCGCAACTCACGCAAAATCTATTGCTATCAGAGTTGAATGGATTTGAGCAATTGGGATTTTGGCAGATTTGCATAATGAGGGGGAAATAGCATCTTCTCCAAAGTTAGCCCCAATATTATCTATTTGAAAACAGTCATGTAGAGAAGCGAACACGGAATTTTTTATATGTGCTTAAAAATTATAAAAATATGTTATGAGACGCGATTAATCGCGTCTGTACAGGAGTTTGGAGCGATTAATCGCGTCTGTACAGGAGTTTGGAGTTTGGAGCAACAATTTGGCTGGGTAACATGGTACGTTAGGATAACGGCATAACGCACCCTACTTGTGAATTATGAATTATGGCTTCTTCAAGATAGCTGTTGTTACTCACCTAAAAAAGTTCACGAAGAACCAAATCACCCATAATTTTTATTGACAATAGCGACTCTTATTTAAAAGTTTTATTCTCTCCAGAAGCGCGTATTAATTCAGCTACAAGAGCAACGATCGCAGATACTGAAATTAGCATCACACTGAGAGCATTAATATCAGGTTTAACTCCTGTTCTAATGCGGCTAAAAATTTCCATTGGCAGGGTGTTAGAACCGCTACCAGCAGTAAAACTGGCAATGAGAAAGTCATCTAAGCTGAGAA
Source organism: Nostoc sp. (assembly GCF_036917755.1). GTDB lineage: Bacteria > Cyanobacteriota > Cyanobacteriia > Cyanobacteriales > Nostocaceae > Nostoc. The sequence goes on along the minus strand of NZ_JBALFC010000142.1, from coordinate 48,221 downwards.
CAAAAGCCAAGAGACAACCAGCGACAATCCCAGGCATTAATTGAGGTAACAATACTTTGATAAAAGCTTGCGTTGGTGTAGCGCCTAAATCTAGTGCTGCTTCTTCTAAGTGAGGATCTAAATTAGTTAGTCGTGAAGCAACTACAAGTCCGACGTAGGCCAGACAAAACACCACATGGGCTGCAACTATCGTCCACAAACTCAAAGGTATTGCAAATGCCGCTAGACATACTAGGGTAGCTACTGCGATCGCAATATCGGGAATAATTAACGGTAGGTAAGCAACACCACGATACAATTTCTTACCAGGAAATTCGTAACGCGCCAACCCAACCGCCATCAAGGTTCCCAGCACTGCTGAAATTGCCACTGCAAAACCAGCAACGATCATACTGTTTTGGAAAGCTGATAAGATGCGATCGTCACTGAACAACTTGCCATACCAATCGAGAGTGAATCCTTGCCAAGTTGCACTGTAGGGCGACTGATTGAAGCTATAAAAGCCAAGTACTAGTATGGGCAGGTACATGAACACAAATATCAGCAGTGAGAAAACCGCCTGCCATGAGACACGCGGTTTTTTGAGAGATGAAGAGATATTCACGTTTATATGCGATTTTTGTTGATAGCAATATAAAATATCATATTTAATGTAATAAGTCAATGATTTAATTCATGCATTTGTCATTGCGAGGAACGTTCGCGGTAAGTAATCGGATAAAATTAATTTACTGAAAGACGAGAGAAGTTCATAGAAACTCCTAATTCTGATTACTTAAAAACTAAAAACAATCAAGACCAAGACAGTACAAAAAAGAACAGTAGCAGGAAGCCTAATTTGTTTTTAAAACAAATGTTTTTAGCTTTTGAAGCACCTGAGTCTTTGGAGATCCCCCCAACCTCCCTTAAAAAGGGGGGCTTTTAGAGTTTCTTTTCCCCCTTTTTTAAGGGGGGGGATCTTCGAGTTTGAAAACAGTCCCTAGCGCCCTTCCCGACACTCTAAGGGGGAAAATTCAAAGTCTCTGACGCCACATGCAACAAGAGTGGCTCGCCGCCCAACGCAGTGGCTCTTGTACCAAATCATACAAAAATTAATAAATTAGAATGTATTTACCTCTTTAGAAGTGGGTAATTTCCGTACTAGGATAGACGAAAAATATAGAAGTAACAGCATAAGATTTGAAGGAAATTGTTAATAAGTTTAGTATCTGAAGTTACTTTCTAATGCAGAGTGAATCAATTAGGACTTACGCAAAAACCCTCTCAAACTCTCATTCCTCCGTGACCTCTGCGTCCTCTGTGGTTCGTTTTCCGTTCCCTTTGCGTAAGTCCTATCAATTACAAGCACTACAACAACAGAAAGAAAAAACTTCTAATTCAAGTTTTATTTTTTAGGAGGTTTGTGATGAAAATTGCTCAATTAGCTCCATTGTGGGAGAGAGTTCCACCTCCAGCTTATGGTGGTATAGAGTTAGTAGTAGGGTTACTGACCGATGAATTAGTCCGACGCGGACACGAAGTAACTTTATTTGCATCTGGAGATTCTATTAGTCTGGCAAAACTAACGTCAGTTCATCCCCGTGCCCTCAGACTCGATCCGACTATCAAAGATTTCAGCATTTATGAGATGCTGAATCTAGCTTCGGTGTATGAACGTGCAGAAGAGTTTGATATTATTCACTCCCATATCGGGCATGGGGCACTAGCTTACGCGAATCTCGTCACAACCCCTACGGTTCACACGTTGCACGGTATTTTTACCCCTGACAACGAAAAGATGTTTAGTTTTGGTAAAAAACAACCCTACGTTAATATTTCCAATTCACAACGAGAACCAAGGTTAGGGTTGAACTGTATAGCAACGGTCTACAACGGGATTGATGTTAGCAGTTATAATTTTCACTCCCAACCAGAAGATCCGCCCTACCTGGCGTTTTTAGGTCGGATGTCTCCAGAGAAGGGAGCGCACTTAGCCATAGAAATTGCAAAAGAAGCTGGTTGGCATTTGAAAATGGCAGGTAAGATAGATGCCGTTGATGTGGAATACTTTGAGAAGGAAATTAAACCGCACATTGATGGGAAGCAAATTGAGTATTTGGGTGAAGCTAACCATGCTCAAAAAAATACTCTGATGGGAGATGCAGTCGCAACTCTGTTCCCGATAACTTGGCGAGAACCCTTTGGATTGGTGATGATTGAGTCAATGGCTTCGGGTACGCCAGTGATTGCGATGAAATTGGGGTCTACTGAAGAGGTAATTTCCCACGGCGAGACGGGTTTCCTCTGCAATGATATTCAAGAGTGCATCAGTGCGATCGATCGCGTAATAGAGTTAGACCGCTATGCCTGTCGCCAGTATGTCGAAAACCTTTTCAGCGTTGAACACATGACTGATGGCTATGAGGCGGTTTATCAACAAATAATAACAGAACGATTTTCTCAGAATGGGCATTTCCGCAGTTTGGTTGATTTAGCTAGCGATCGCATTTAAATTAGGACTTACGCAAAATATCTCTCAAACTCTGATTTCTCCGTGCCGCGCCAGTTGCTACAAGTCGGGGAACCCGCCCAACGCACTGCCTTCTCTGTGCCTCTGCGGTTCGTTATTCGGTAACTTGTGCGATCGCATTTAAATATCGCATTACATATAATATTGTAGCCCTGGGGAATAGAATAGAGCCTCCGGCATGCTGACGCGTAGCTTGCTTCTCCGTAGGAGTACGCGGCTACACAAACAAAGCCCATGTAGGTGGGCTAATAAAGAATGCTGTGCGCCTTACCAAGTTACGCCTACGCTCCATTTTTCTAATGTTTTAGCACTAACTCCTGAAACTCGTTCTAAGTCTTGTAAAGATGTAAACTTTTGCTGTTGACGGCTAATAATTATCCTCTGTGCAAACTTCTTACCCACACCAGGAAGAGTTGCTAATTCTTCTAGACTTGCGGTGTTGATATTTACTTTTTTAATTGCTTGTAGCTCAGTTGATGAAGAAGTTTTTATCTGGGGACATCGTGTTTGTTCTAATTTAATTTTTTCTTGAATTCCTGGTGGTAAGCCCGGTTTAATTTTGGTATAAAGACGAGCAAATTCTCGCAGATAATGGGCAGCTACTATGGGACTTTCAATTACTACAAGTGTCTCATCGTTACCACTATTGGCAGCATCTGACCAATTATGAGAACCTGTAATTACTGTTTGACTATCAATAACACCAAATTTGTGATGCAATAAATCGCCTTTGGGTAACACAGGTACACCTACAGTAGTAATTGGATTTGACCAAGGATGGTTATCAACTTCATATTTACATTTGTTACTGAGAGCAACTCCCATCATATCTAATGCTTCGCTATAGGGACGATAGGCAAATTGTGGTTCAATTAAAGCGCGAATTTCCACACTTTGTTGATGGCGTTTTTCTAAAATATTGGCAAGACGCTGTTCGGAAAAAACAAATAACGCCATATCAATAGATTTGGTTGCTGAATCTAAAGTTTTACCAATTAAACCATTACTACTGTTACTCCAAGGTTGAGTTGGAGAAGTAGGCGAAAATTGCACAGTAATTTGGGTGTTACCTAAAGTTATTTGTTTAGGCGATCGCATCGGCTTTTTTAAACCAAATTGACTATCTGGCTTACCTCCTGGGCCATCTCCCCACATAACGTTAAACTCTTCTGTAAATAAAGATGCTAATTCCGGGCTGTCAATCTGCAATAAATTATTGGCATTACCTAAACTGCTGGAATTTGTAAAATCACCAGAAGTATCACTTAAAGTAAAATTGGCCGAAGTGATAATTACAGTGCGATCGTCCACAATCACAAATTTGTGATGCATCAAACTGCTACCGGCTGAACCATCAGCTTGATCATCTATCCAGGGAATTTTGGCATTTTGCAAAATTATCAAAGCATCTCTTTGATTGATTTCTGCTGAACTAAGTTGATTATCTTGGTTAATATCGATAAATTGGCGAAATTCTTGATAGCGTTCCTGTTCTCTTTTATCTAACTTACTGACTTCAGTAGATGTTAAACTACTCCAAGGTCGGCTATAGATATTTTCTAAAATGATCCTGACTTTTACCCCAGCTTTTTGTCTATCAACCAATGCTTGGGCAACTTTGGGTAAACGTAATTCTTGCACTGCCACATCTACTGTAGATTTAGCGTGCGAAATAGCATCGACAATCTGTTTTTCTAAATCATCCCCCAGGCGAGTTTGCTGACGGTAAGCTTCTTTGTATTCTGAAGACTCAGAATGGTTAAAGTAAACTTGAACTAACGGATCTTGTGGTAATGGTGCTGGACGCTGATTGTAGGACTGCACTCGTTGACAACCAGCGAGGGGAAAGATCAGTAAAAAGATATATAAAAAATATCTTTGTCTAGAGATAAATTGCACTGTAATCTGTTAAAAGTGGATTGGGAGTGGATATAAGGCGGTTTTCAATTAAGTTAAATACAAAACCTAACTCCCAACCCTTTCCCTTGTAGGGAAGGGGAGTAAAACTCAAAGCCTCTACCCTTGTAGGTAAGAGGAATGAAAGTGAGGTTAAAACTCTACTGCACCCAATTGAGAACCGCTATATTTATCATTCCCAAAATTTTGTGTTTTGAATTAAGTAGAGAAATAGCTTTCTTTATGCAAGGGAAAAATCCACTGCTAGAGGCAGAATTACAGAGATTTTTTTCAGGATTTGTCCACTCAAACTGTATATGCTGACAAAATCAGCAGTCTATTACCAGCGTGTGTTCTCACCATTATTCAGTTGTATGCAAATTTATCTAGATTACAGTGCCACTACTCCCACTCGAAAAGAAGCGATCGCAGTTATGCAAACAGTCCTCACCGAACAGTGGGGCAATCCTTCCAGCTTACATGAGTGGGGACAACGCGCTGCAACGGTTGTGGAACAAGCCAGAGTCCAAGTTGCTGGTTTAATTAACGCCGCCAGCCCTGAATCGATCATCTTTACCTCTGGTGGCACTGAGGCAGATAATTTGGCAATTATGGGTGTGGCTCGGTTGTATGCTGTTCCTCAACATGTAATTATCTCCAGCGTTGAGCATTCCGCAATTTCTGAGACAGTGCGATCGCTAGAAATGTGGGGTTGGGAAGTTACGCGCTTGTGTGTAGATGTGAAAGGCAGAGTTAACCCCCTAGATTTAAAAGCCGCATTGCGACATAACACAGCCTTAGTTTCTGTAATTTACGGTCAAAGTGAAGTTGGGACAGTGCAACCGATCGCAGAACTGGGTAAAATTGTGCGATCGCATGGTGCTTTGTTCCATACAGATGCGGTACAAGTTGCCGGACGCTTACCTATAGATGTACAAGAACTATCAGTAGACTTACTTAGCCTTTCCAGTCATAAAATATATGGGCCTCAAGGTGCAGGGGCGTTGTATGTACATCCTGGTGTGGATTTGATGCCCTTGCTGGGTGGTGGTGGACAAGAAATGGGACTGCGTTCTGGTACGCAAGCAGTACCGATAATTGCGGGATTTGGTGTAGCAGCAGAATTAGCAGCGCAAGAATTGGCTACAGAAACACCACGATTAATTGAGTTACGCGATCGCGCCTTTGCCCAACTAGCTGAGATTCCTGATTTAATTCCTACAGGGGATGGCTGCGATCGTTTACCTCACCATGTAAGTATGTGCCTAAAAAACGCTGATGGCAAAAAACTTAGTGGTAAAACATTGGTACGACAGCTAAACCTTGCTGGCATCGGCATCAGTGCTGGTGCTGCCTGCCACAGTGGTAAACTTAGCCCTAGTCCGATATTGTTAGCGATGGGTTATTCCGAAAAAGCTGCTTTGGGTGGAATTCGCATCACATTGGGGCGTGATACGACTGAAGCTGATATAGATTGGACGGTGATGGTGTTGAAGCAAGTTTTGCAAAGGCTGACAAGTGAATCATTAAAGCAACAACTCCTTCAAATTCCAGTAAAGTAATAGGATGAATTCGCTAGGTGTTCCGATGATTGAGGAGAACGAGCTTCTGAAGAATATAGGTTCTGTTAAGGATTACCTCACTTCATCAAACAGCACACCACTGTTCTTACAGGCTGACAGTTATGCCCTACTAAAGTTATTTCCTGGTGATTGTATCGATTGTGTAATCACATCTCCCCCCTATTGGGGACAAAGAGCTTACATTAATGGAGGAATTGGTCTTGAAGACAAGTGGGAAGATTATATCAATAACTTGCTTGGAATCTTCTGTGAAGTAAAGCGAATTCTTAAACCCAGTGGCTCTTTTTGGCTCAATCTCGGAGATACATATCACCGTAAATCTCTGATTGGTATACCCTGGCGAGTTGCACTAGCAATGAGCGATAAACAAGGTTGGATTCTTCGCAATAGCGTCATTTGGAATAAAGTAAAAGGCGCACCTGATAATGCAAAAGACAAACTCCGAAATGTGTATGAACCTGTTTTCCATTTTGTAAAGACAGACCGCTATTTTTACGATGTTGATGCAATTCGCTCGAAGCCAAGACAAGCCAAGGTTGTCAATGGTTCTGTAGTTTCTGCAACAGGCGTTTCTGGTGTACGCTATCGTCGACAAATTGAATTATCTACAGCACTTAGTGATTTGGAACGTACAAATGCTCTGAAGGCTCTTGGTGAAATATTACAGGAAGTGCGACTAGGTAAATTATCTGACTTTCGTATGATTATTCGTGGTCAGCAACGAACTACGCACTCCGATTCAGCAAAGGTTTCTGGACGAGCGCGTGAACTTACTGAACGCGGCTTCTATTTTCTTAAATATCACCCAAATGGTAGTAAACCTAGCGATGTCTGGGATATTTTGCCAGAAGATACTCAAAAACGGAAACTTCATTTTGCACCTTATCCTGAAGATATCTGTAAACTTCCGATTCTGGCTACCTGTCCACAATCCGGTGTTGTACTAGATCCATTTACAGGAACAGGCACAACGAATTTGGTTGCATTTCAACTGGGACGAAGCTCGATTGGAATTGATATTTCAGGCGAATACATTACTGCTGCTCATGAAAGGTGTGGACTACTGTCATGACTAAAGTTGTCGAATTGTACGGGAATCCTACAAACCAATCACTTATTTGGAGTGATATTGCCTCTAGTCAAAACTGTCCTTTCCTATCTCGCAAATGTCTCAAGAATAGAAAAAGTGAGCCTGATCTTACTATCGGCTCATGCACAGTTTCTTACGGTAGAGAAGCCCGGAATATTATTATTTGTCCGTTTCGACTTCTTGAGCGTAGTCAAATCTTTACAGATTGTATTCATTTATTGACACTTCATGAGCCTGGTAACGAACTTCGGATTGTTCCTGAAATTGCAGTACCAGGAGGCAGCATAGATTACTGTCTTGCTTCTGTACGTTCAGGAAAAGTCATCGATTTTATTGGCATTGAACTGCAAACTCTTGATACTACTGGAACAGTCTGGCCAGAACGACAACGTTTTCTCCAGCGTCATGGTGTTTCAGTGAGAGATGTGGATGTCGCATCGGGGAAAGGTTTTGGTATGAACTGGAAAATGACTGCAAAGACAATCTTGATGCAACTCCATCACAAAATTCACACGTTTGAACATCTCAGCAAACATCTTGTTTTGGTAGTTCAAGATTGCCTTATTGATTACATGCAACGAGAATTTTCCTTTGAACATATTCAAGATGCTCGTCTTGGAAATCCTATGCATTTTCACTCCTACGAGTTGCTTGCTGAAGCTTCAGGTTATCGTATTCAACTTACAAAGCGTTGGAGTACAGATGCGAATGGAATTGCACAGTGTCTTGGTCTACAAACCAGCCCAAGAGTGGAACTAGAAGTAATGTTAAGGCAAATTGAGGAGAAGTTACAACAAAGCAGCTTATTGTTTGTTGGACAGCCATTACCCGTTTCCACACATGATGATGTTACTGATGACAGCTAACCCAGAACCGAGTTCACCCAAGACTTTAAAACGCAAACCTACCAGCACAGTTGGTCGTGGAAAAGTAGTCAACCTCAACACCAACTTAAAACAATTCGCAATTCGCAATTCGCAATTCGCAATTACGTTTTGTGACGGGGATTTAAACCCCGACACAAAACACGCTGCTTGTAGAAGCAGGGGACTTAAACCCCCAAAGTTGGTTAAGAGGCATTATTTACCTGGCTTTACTTGGAACACCAATAAACGCGAACAACTGTTGCTCTTTGGGTGCAGCCAAACTTTCACCCAGGTAACGATGAATACCTACCCCCATGTCTCCTGTTGCAGTGAGTTTGAAGTTCACTTCTTCAAATCCATTTTCACGTAGTAATTTACGAACAGTCTCAGAGTGGAGAATACGCTGAGAGTGTCCACGAGTCCAAATTACAAAAGCACCTTGTTTGCTCAGAAAACTCAGGTTTGCCAGTAAGCGATTGAGTTCAGTTTCGTCTGCGAGATTGCCGAATACACCACATACAATTACAATGTCTGCTGGTACTGCTCCTACATAGTTAGAGGAAATAGTTGCATCACCATTAATAAACTCAATTTGTTTTGTCAAACCCAACGATTCTATTGTTTCTTGTCCACGTTCAACTAGTTGTGGATTTAGCTCTATGAGTCGGGCATAAACATCTTTAGCCCGTGGGTGATTTGATAGCGTTCCTAGCAAATCTCGTCCATCGCCCGCGCAAACACTAACTATACGGATTAACCCTGGTTGGGACAAATTCAAGCTATAGGAAATGTATTCCTGCACAATTTGCAGGCGTTGTTGCAATTTTGGTTCGTTCTTGTAGAGGTCGTGCCATTCAAACCAGTCTTTTACCATAATGAGGTGATTTCCCTTTCCATTAACTATGAGTTTGTGACAAACACACTGGGCAATTTTAAAATACTATAACCATATCAAGAAACCGTATTTTGTGGTTTAGCGCAGACTATCATGAAAATTCCTCCAAAATCAAGTCTTTTTTGTTTTGGTTTGTGAATCTGGCAATTTCACATAAGAAGTAGCTAATGCTACACAAATTCCCTGCGCCGCAGCTACGCCCGCCGCAGGCATCGCATTCATTCTTTAAGGCAGCTTTTTAGCCTTTTGCAAAATGTAAAGTTATGTAAAGGAAATTAACAAACATAACAATAATTTGTAATAAATTATGACGCGGCAGCATTGTATAAAGAGAACTTAGAGGGAAAAAACAACATCTTAATCAGGTTTTCCAGTCGTTCGTAGAAGTTTTAAGTTTTCTAACAAAAGTTTTAATCTGAAAGCCTGGAGATCGTAAACTTATTTCTTGGATGTCTGTTTTAAACCTTTCGGAATTCGTCAGGCAGTGCTGACATCAAAAAGAAACTGAACTATTCAGTTTTGAGTCCAATTATTCTTAACCAAGCAAATTTGGAGATTTAAGGCAATGGTTTTAGATGCATTTGCAAAAGTAGTTTCCCAAGCTGATACACGTGGGGAATATCTCTCCGATGCACAATTGGATGCATTGAGCGAACTAGTCAAAGATGGTAACAAGCGTGCAGATGCTGTTAACCGGATTACCAGCAATGCCTCAGCTCTTGTTGCTGCTGCGGCTCGTGATTTGTGGGCAGAACAACCCCAATTGATCACTCCCGGTGGTAATGCTTACACTAGCCGTCGCGCAGCTGCTTGCATCAGAGACTTGGACATCATCCTTCGCTATATCACCTATGCAATCTTTGCTGGCGATTCCAGCGTGCTAGATGACCGTGCCCTCAATGGTTTGCGGGAAACCTATTTAGCATTGGGAACTCCAGGAGCGTCAGTTGCTGTTGGTATTCAGAAGCTGAAACAAGCTTCTCTGGCTATTGTTAACGATACAAACAACATCACCAGAGGCGATTGCAGCGCTCTAGTTGCTGAAATAGCTAGCTATTTTGATCGTGCTGCTTCAGCAGTAGCTTAAGGCAGAAATTTCTGCGATTGACTGAGATATTGTCCATAGGACAAAACAAAATTTCAACCAAAAGTTTGTAAAAGGGAAATACCAAAATGACAAAAACACCTCTAACTGAAGCAATTTCATCGGCTGATTCTCAAGGGCGCTACCTCAGCAGCACCGAGATTCAAGTTGCTTTTGGTCGCTTCCGCCAAGCGCCAGCTAGCTTACAAGCAGCAAAAGCCTTGAGCGCCAATGCTCAACGGTTGACCGAAGGTGCAGCTCAAGCTGTGTATAACAAGTTCCCTTACACCACTCAACAACAAGGCCCCAACTTCGCGTCTGATGCACGCGGCAAAGGCAAGTGTGTACGTGATGTCGGCTACTACTTGCGGATTATCACATACGCTTTAGTTGTCGGTGGCACAGGTCCATTGGATGATTTCTTGATTTCTGGCTTGGCTGAAATCAACCGGACTTTTGATCTGTCTCCTAGCTGGTACATTGAAGCTCTCAAGTACATCAAAGCTAACCACGGTCTAAGTGGCGATCCAGCTGTTGAAGCCAATTCTTACATCGACTATGTAATCAATACTCTAAGCTAGAGTGTTTCTTTAGCCCGGAGAGGAAATCAGCTCTTATGACTGACAAGTAAGTTCTATGAGTTGTTTACCTCTCCGGGCAGTTTTATTTTCAAAAAACTGTTAAAAGACTAGAAAAAAATTTTCTAAAAAGTTTTCAGTTTTGCAGTTAAAACTGAGGAGGTTAAAGATGGCAGCTTTGGGACAAGCAGCAAGATTAGGGATTGGAGCATTTGAAAACTCAGCGCTGGTAGAACTACGTCCCGATAGAACAGAAGCGGATGTGGCAGTGGTTATCCGGGCAGCTTACCGTCAGGTTTTGGGTAATGAATACCTACTGGAAGGAGAGCGTCTTGTAAGTGCAGAATCACTGTTGCAGCAAGGTGAAATCTCCGTTCGAGGATTTGTGCTAGCCATTGCTCAATCGGAACTCTATCGGGATAAGTTTTTCCACTCTAACTCCCAAACTCGGTTTATCGAGTTGAATTATAAGCATTTATTGGGGCGTGCCCCACAAGATGAGTCAGAGATTTCGTACCATGTTGAGCTTTACAACTCACAAGGTTATGAAGCTGAGATTAATTCCTACATTGACTCATTAGAATATCAAGAGAGTTTTGGCGAAAATATTGTGCCCTACTATCGGGGCTTTAAAAGTCAAGTAGGACTGAAAAACGTTGGATTTGGCCGACTATTCCAACTGTATCGGGGTTATGCCAATAGCGATCGCGCTCAAGGACAAAAACAAGGACGGCTAACCTGGGAAGTGGCTAAGAATCTAGCTTCACCCATTTATCCAGTCTCCGCCGGAGCCTTAACAGGACTCTCTACAGGTGGTCGCGGTAACACATACCGCATCAGACTACTACAAGCAGCTTCTCCAAACTCAACTGTAGTACGGCGCGGTACTGCGGAATTGATCGTACCCTACGAGCAACTTTCGAGTAAATTGCAGCAGTTGAATCGCAAGGGCAGTAAAGTGATTAGCATTACAGCCGTATAAATAGGGGCTGGGGTGGGGAGTAGGGAGTAGGGAGTAGGGAGTAGGGAATTTCACCACTCCCGACTCCCCATTCCCCACTCCCCTTACCAATTACGAATTATAAAAGGAAAATTACCAATGGCTATTACAACAGCAGCGTCCCGCCTGGGGACAGAGCCTTTTAGTGATCAGGCTCCTATAGAATTGCGTCCAAATGCAAGCAAAGAAGACATTGAGAGAGTAATTGCTGCCGTCTATCGTCAGGTGTTGGGCAACAACTACATATTGACATCTGACCGCCTTACAAGTGCTGAATCTATCCTGGTCGATGGAAAAAATACAGTGCAAGAGTTTGTGCGTCAGGTAGCTAAATCAGAACTGTACAAATCCAAGTTTTTCTACGACAGTTTCCAAACTCGCCTCATCGAACTGAACTATAAACATTTGTTGGGTCGTGCCCCCTATGATGAGTCTGAAGTGGTCTATCACTTAGACTTGTATCAAACCAAGGGATATGAAGCCGACATTGATTCTTATATTGATTCGCCAGAGTATCAATCTAGCTTTGGTGAAAATATAGTGCCTTACTATCGCGGCTTTAAAACCCAAACAGGACAGAAAACTGTCGGATTTAGCCGGATATTCCAACTTTATCGCGGCTATGCTAGTAGCGATACCTCCCAACTCAAAGGCAAGTCCTCCCGCCTTGCTAGCGAACTAGGTCGCAATAGTGCATCCATCGTTGTTCCTCCCTCTGGTGGACAATCAGGCTTTTCATACGTTGCTTCGGAAAAAGGCGTTACCCCCAACAGCACTTTCGGTGGTGCGGGAACTTTTGGTAAAGAAGGCAGACTCTACCGCATTGAAGTGGCAGGCGTTTTTGGAGCTGGCTATCCTAGCACCCGCCGTGTCAATCAAGCGGTGATCATACCTTATGAAGAACTATCTAGCTACTTCCAAAGAGTGGTAAAACAAGGTGGTAAAATAGCGAGTGTGAAGCCTCTTTAGTGTCATTTGTCAAGAGTCATTATTAATGACAAAAAGAGAAGTCTGAGCGGAGGATTCCTCTGATCAGAACTTCTCCTAAGGGAGATGCGGCGCGAACTGAGACTAATGACAATTTAGAATTGGGAATAAATTTTATGGTTGGACCAATTAGTAGTAGAACGAGTAGTCGTTACTTCCGGTATGAAGTAGTAGGTCTACGCCAAAGCGAAGAAACCGAAAAAACCAACTATCCCATTCGTTCTAGTGCCACTGTGTTTTTCACAGTACCTGAGAACCGGATGAATCAAGAAATGCAGAGGATTACTCGCTTGGGTGGCAAAATAGTCAGCATTCAGCCATTGAATGCTGAGACTAAAACAGATAGCGAATAAAGCAATCTTCCTTGTTGATAATGAATTCCAGTCCGCAGAAATTTGAAGATTTATCACCGACGGGTGACTTTGGCGACGGTGAATCTTTAACAGTAGAGCAAGCTCTAGCTAATCTTGAGAGTGCAGATTTAGGTCTGCGCTTTTATGCTGCTTGGTGGTTGGGCAGGTTTCGGATAAATGAACCAGCTGCGGTTACAGGATTGATTAAAGCTTTAGAGGATGAAGCCGATCGCACACCAGAAGGCGGATATCCTCTGCGACGGAACGCAGCTAGGGCTTTAGGGAAACTAAGCGATCGCCAGGCAGTATCACCTTTAATTGCGTGTTTAGACTGTTCAGATTTTTATGTCCGGGAAGCGGCGGCACAATCTTTAGAGATGTTGGGTGATCCGGTTTGTATTCCTGCCCTGATCAAGCTATTAGTAGTAGGTTTGCAGGGAGAGCAACTCAGATCAAAACAGCCTGATTTATCTCAACCTTATGACGCCATCTTAGAAGCCTTGGGAACCTTGAAGGCAACTGAGTGTATCCCTTTGGTAAAGCCATTCTTAGAGCATCCAATCGAATTGGTGCAATATGCTGCCGCACGAGCCATGTATCAATTAACTCAAGAACCAGTTTATGGAGAACGGTTGGTAAAGGCTTTAGGGGGAGAGAAATTGCAATTGCGTCGAGCAGTGCTTGCAGATTTGGGAGCAATTGGATATCTACCCGCAGCAGATGCGATCGCCGAGACTCTAGCCGAAAATAGTCTGAAGCTAATTTCTCTTAAAGGATTACTAGAACATCAAGTTAACCATACAGCAACAAGCACTTTTTCAGCAGGTGCGATTAAAGTGATGAATTTGATGGATTCGTTGTTGTAGTCATAATTTTCTAGTAATTAGTTTTAATTAATACGTTTAAACTAAATGTTTACTACACATAAACCCCTAACCTAACTGCAAAATCAAGGTTAGGGGTTTATGTATGATGTAAACTACGGATAACCTAAGCTACAATTATCTGACGACTAATGACTCATGAAAAATTATTATGAATAACAGTGAGCTTGCCCAGATATTGATCCGTGCTGTCCAAGAAGCAGACTCCTCAGAGCGCCTAGTAGACGCAGTTCAAGAGTTAGCAGCAGCTGGTATAGAAGAATCTGTTCCCACACTGATTGCAGCTTTGGGCTACAACAATCCAGGGGCGGCGGTGGCGGCGGTAGATGGACTAATTGCGATCGGGGAAGCCGCAGTACCGCCACTATTAGAACTAATTGATGACTACAACTACGGTGCTAGAGCCTGGGCTATTCGTGCCTTAGCGGGAATTGGCGATGTCCGGGCGCTAGATACCTTGTTAGAGGCAGCAAAAACCGATTTTTCCTTAAGTGTGCGGCGGGCAGCAGCCAGGGGATTAGGCACTTTGCGCTGGCATCAACTACCATCTGAGAAACTGGAATCTGTTCAAATTCAGGTATTAGAGGCGCTATTACTAATTTGTCAAGATCCAGAGTGGGTAGTGCGCTATGCAGCAGTAACGAGTTTAGAAACACTAGCGATTGCAATAGCCGTCACTTTACCCGATCAAGCGTCGCGGATTACAAATCAACTTCAGCAAATGCTCGATACAGATGCCGATCTGGGAGTTCGCACCCGTGTAAGATTTGCACAGGAAAAAATTCAGCCGCCACAACATCAAGAAGTGTTTGCACCTAAAAAAAAGCTACAAGACATTGAAGTGCCTGAAATACCTTATCGTGGTAGTGGCAGACGCTAAGAAATAAGAATTAAATAACATACAATTTATGTCCGGGCCTTACCTCACCCTCAATCCCTCTCCGATATATTGGAGAGGGAAGCTAGATATAGGATGAAGTTTTGTATTTTATTTAAGTGTAAAACTAACCAGATAATAAAGACTGAATTTCTCCCTGGATATTACCACGGGCAGATGGTTCGGCGAACTCTGACATTAAAGGCGTAAAGTAGATATGCGATCGCTGTAAAAATTCCTCTAAAACCTGCCGACGACCTGTGATATACTCTGCCTCTGCCACCCAGCCATATTCCTGGCGAATCGCATGGGCATATTCTGCATATTCGACTAGGTTAGTAGCCAAGATCGCTAAATCTGCATCAAGTAGAACTTGGCTATCATAGTCATCCACCGCAGCTTGGTGGTTTTTAGTGTTGAGAATCAGACGGGTGACAGTAGTTATGGTACTCTCTGGAATACCCAAATTACTTAGCAATTCCAAAGCATAGTCTGCGCTTC
The DNA here is from genome assembly GCF_036917755.1 of Nostoc sp. GTDB lineage: Bacteria > Cyanobacteriota > Cyanobacteriia > Cyanobacteriales > Nostocaceae > Nostoc. The sequence continues at coordinate 33,118 of NZ_JBALFC010000142.1, read as the reverse complement.
GTTCTTCATTATCTTCAGCTTGAGAGTTATACACTACATCGTGAAACCAGGCAGCTAATTGAACAGCAGCTAGGTTATTGGTGTAGCCTTGCAAAATCTGAATTATGCTGAGAACCTGATCAATATGTTTCAGTGTATGGTAGTAGCGATCAGGGGTAGAGTAAGCTGCAACCAAGCAATTAAAGGCTTTCTCAGCCGCTATCTGTTCAACACCAAAGGGTTGGAGTGTGTGTTGCCAGTTAGAAAATAAGATATGCGTGAGGTTTTCTGTAGGCATAAACATAGTATTCACAATAGTATTTGCACTCTTAATATGACGTTAGAAATAGATCAACAAAAGGATAACACTTGTGATTGAATTGGGCATTGGACATTGGGCATTGGGCATTGGGCATTGGGCATTGGTTATTGGTTATTAATTCTTGTCCCCCCTCATCTCCCTCATCTCCCTCATCTCCCCACTCCCCACTCCCCACTCCCCACTAAATATATGAAAGCGTCAAAATAGAAGACACAGGCTTTGTACAAAAAGCCTTGCCTTGATTAACGGAGTTTATTATCAGTGGTATTACAAGTACAAACAAGCACCTACGAAGCTAAAACCCAAGAAATTGCTAAACAACTTCTAGCAGCAACCCAGGAAAATCGTTCGTTTTTTTCTTCCCTGCGGGATCAAATGCGCTGGGATGATAAATTACTCGCTTGGGCGATGAGTAATCCTGGGTTGCGGGTACAATTATTTCGCTTTATAGATACGCTACCTGCTTTGCATAGTAAATCAGAAATTGCCTCCCATTTACAAGAATATCTTGGTGATGAATCTGTAGAATTACCGGCAGCTTTGAAGGGAATGCTCAACTTTGCTAACCCCGACTCTATGCCAGGACAAGTTGCTGCTACAACCGTTGGTACTGCGGTTGAGACTCTTGCTCATAAATATATTTCAGGGGAAAATATTAAACAAGTCATCAAAACAGTTGAACGACTGCGAAAAGAAAAAATGGCTTTCACCATCGACTTACTTGGTGAAGCGGTAATTACCGAAGCTGAAGCGCAGTCTTATCTAGAACGCTATCTAGAATTAATGCAACAATTGGTGGAAGCATCGAAAAATTGGACAGCTATCCCAGCTATTGATGAGGCTGATGGCGAATCAATACCAAAAGTTCAGGTTTCTGTGAAGTTAACGGCGTTTTATTCCCAATTTGACCCATTAGATGCTAAAGGTAGTGAGGAGCGAGTTAGCGATCGCATTCGTATTCTCTTACGTCGTGCTAAAGAGTTAGGCGCAGCTGTGCATTTTGATATGGAACAGTATGCCTATAAGGACATAACTCTCAGCATCCTGAAAAAACTGTTATTGGAAGAAGAGTTTCGCCAACGCACAGATATTGGCATGACAATTCAAGCATATCTGCGTGATAGTGAGCAAGATACCAAAGATTTAATTTCTTGGTTAAAACAGCGCGGTTATCCCCTGACAATCCGTTTGGTGAAAGGCGCATATTGGGATCAGGAAACTATCAAAGCAGCGCAGAAGCATTGGCCACAGCCAGTTTACAACGAGAAAGCGGCAACTGATGCTAACTTTGAAACCATCACTCAGTTATTGCTAGAAAATCATCAATATGTGTATTCTGCCATTGGTAGCCATAATGTGCGATCGCACTCTCGCGCGATTGCTATAGCTGAAAGTTTAAATGTCCCTCGCCGTCGCTTTGAATTACAAGTCCTCTACGGTATGGGTGATAAAGTTGCCAAGGCGTTGGTTGACAAGGGTTATCGCGTCAGAGTTTACTGTCCTTATGGTGAATTATTGCCTGGGATGGCGTATTTAATTCGGCGGTTGTTAGAAAATACCGCTAATAGTTCTTTTTTACGGCAAAATCTCGAAAATCGACCGATTGAAGAATTGTTAGCGCCGCCGATTGTCAAAGAAGAAGACGCGATTAATCGCGTCTCTCATTTCCTTGGTGCTGCTGATACCGATTATGCTGAGGAAGAGATGACAAGAAAATCTGCTCAAGCTTTCCAAAGCGTTCGCCAACAGTTGGGTAGAACTTATTTACCCCTGATTAATGGCGAATATGTCAATACGCCGGAATTTGTTGATTCTCTGAATCCTTCTAATTTCAGTGAGGTAGTTGGTAAAGTTGGATTGATTAGCATTGAACAAGCAGAACAGGCGATGCAAGCTGCGAAAGCGGCGTTTCCTGGTTGGAAGAAAACACCAGCTAAAGAACGCGCTGATATTTTGCGGAAAGCGGGTGATTTGATGGAACTCCGCCGCGCCGAACTTTCAGCTTGGATGGTTTTGGAAGTTGGAAAACCAGTTAAGGAAGCTGATGGAGAGGTTTCTGAGGCGATAGACTTCTGTCGGTACTACGCTGACGAGATGGAACGTTTAGATAAAGGTGTTAATTACGACATTCCTGGTGAAAATAATCGTTATATTTACCAGCCACGGGGTATTGTTGTAGTTATTTCTCCCTGGAATTTTCCGCTAGCGATCGCCTGTGGAATGACTGTTGCAGCTTTGGTTTCAGGCAATTGTACTCTCCTCAAACCTGCCGAAACATCTTCTGTAATTACCGCGAAACTTACAGAAATCTTAATTGAGGCTGGCATCCCTAAAGGTGTATTTCAATACGTACCCGGTAAGGGTTCACAAGTCGGCGCTTATTTGGTAAATCATCCAGATACTCATGTAATTGCTTTTACAGGTTCCCAGGAAGTCGGCTGTCGAATTTACGCAGAGGCGGCAATTTTGAAACCTGGACAAAAGCACATGAAGCGGGTGATTGCTGAAATGGGTGGCAAGAATGCCATCATTGTCGATGAAAGTGCTGATTTAGACCAAGCAGTTGTGGGTGTAGTGCAGTCGGCATTTGGTTACAGTGGACAAAAATGTTCTGCCGCTTCCAGGGTAATTGTGCTGCAACCAATTTATGATACCTTTGTGCAACGGTTGGTGGAAGCGACAAAATCCTTGAACATTGGAGAAGCAGAGTTACCGAGTACACAAGTTGGGCCGGTAATTGATGCTAATGCCCGCGATCGCATCCGCGAGTATATTGAGAAGGGTAAGGCAGAAGCAGAAGTGGCGTTGGAATTAGCAGCACCCGAACAAGGATATTTTATCGGCCCTGTGATCTTTAGTGAAGTATCGCCAAATGCGGTAATTTCCCAGGAAGAAATTTTTGGGCCGGTGTTAGCGGTAATTCGGGTGAAAGATTTCCAGGAAGCGTTAGCAGTCGCCAACGGTACAAATTATGCCTTGACTGGCGGACTTTATTCTAGAACGCCTTCGCACATTCAGCAGGCGCAAACAGATTTTGAAGTCGGGAATTTGTACATTAACCGCAATATTACAGGAGCGATCGTTGGACGGCAACCTTTTGGTGGATTCAAACTTTCTGGAGTAGGTTCTAAAGCAGGCGGTCCTGATTACCTCCTGCAATTTTTGGAACCACGCGCCGTGACAGAAAATATTCAGCGCCAAGGTTTTGCACCAATTGAAGGTGCTGATTAAAGAAGTCGCAAGTCGGAAGTACAGTTTTGTAACGGGGATTTAGACCCAGCCACAAAACTTTCTGCTGTCGTTAGGCAGGGAAATTATAACCCCCAAACTTTGTTAAAACAACGTGAGTTCGACAAATCTTGTTTGACCTCTCCCCCAACCCCTCTCCGTTGGTGTCAGCCTGCCGTTAGGCAAGCCGAGAGGGGATTAAAAAGCTTAATTTTTCGTTGCCCCTCCCTTTCCGTTTCGGAGAGGGAGGCTGGGAGGGAGAGGTTCATCGAACTCACGTTAAAACAGGTAAGGTGGACAGCATTGCCCACCTTTTTTGTCATTAAATAATATAAACAAAGCTTTATGACCAATTTAGTGATAAAAGTTGCTGAATTACCTCAAGAATTTCCAGGAATTCAAGCAATTAGAATAGCAGTATTTCAGCAAGAACAAGGGGTAGATCCCGCTTTAGAGTTTGATGGCAAAGATGAAATCTCTGATCATCTAATTGCTTATTTAAATGGGGAAGTCGTGGGTACTACCAGAATTAGATATTTAGATGAGAGAACTGCCAAAATAGAAAGGCTTGCTGTTTTGTCTACAGCTAGAGGACAAGGTATTGGTAAGAAAATTATGATAAAAGCACTAGAGGTTATAGCTAATAAAAATATTCCAGAAGTAGTGATTCATGCCCAAGAATATGTGAAAGATTTATACAAAAAATTGGATTTTGTAGAATACGGAGAAATCTTTGAAGAAGCCAGTATTCCCCATGTGAAAATGAGGAAAAGTTTCTTTCCATCAAAGTAAAAATATATAGTATATTTTTTCACTAATTGGTCATGAAAAAATGTATTTTTATGACCAATTAACTCAAATATCGCATCAGTACTGACTCTAGCTGAATTATCCAAATTTTTTATTCAATTTTGAATTTTGAATTTTGAATTGATTTCTGTCCCATCTCGCACATGTACTGGATTTGGTAGAAACAGAATGAACTGACTACCTTTTCCCAGAATCGATGTAAAGGTAACATCTCCACCATGCAAACGCGCTAATTTGCGTGTTAAAGCTAAACCCAAACCAGTGCCTTCATACTGCCGATTTAACCGACTATCAAGCTGTTTAAACGGTTCAAATAGAAACTGAAACTGATTTGAGTCTATCCCAATTCCGGTATCTGAAACTGTAAACGTTATCCCTGGCGCTACTTTTTTGACTACCAGCGATACCTGACCGGCTGGGGTGAATTTAATGGCATTGGTGAGCAGGTTGAGTAGCATTTGCTTGATGCGCCGCTCATCAGCAATACAAATATCCACTTCTAGGTCAATTTCATGCGTGAGTTGCAATCCCTTTTCTAAGGCGCGATCGCACACTGTCCATATGGCATAATTACATAAATCTGACACTGGCAAAGGTGAGAGTAACAGTTCTTCTTTGCCTGCTTCTACCTTAGATAAATCAAGGATATCGTTAATCAGTGCCAGCAGATGTTCACCATTTCTATATATAGAATTTACATATTCGTTCTGCTTTTCATTGAGTGAGCTAACTATTTCTTGTTGCAGCAACTGCGACAAACCCATAATCGCATTCAGAGGCGTCCGCAACTCATGGCTCATGGTTGCTAAAAATTCACTTTTTGCCCGACTAGCTGCTTCTGCTGCTTCTTGAGAAATACGCAGTTTCAACTCTGTTTGCTTGCGTTCAGTAATGTCCTCAATCATCGCTAGAAAAAATTCCGGTTCACCATTGCAGCCTGGTATAACAGAAACAGAGATATGAGTCCAAACTAAGCTACCATTTTGATGCAGGCAGCGTCTTTCCATCTCAATGTGATGTCTAGCGACAAGCTGTTCCTGATGTTCGGAGGGTTGGAAGCCGACCCTCGAAGTTCTCTTTAAGTCTGTACGAATTCCTGACATCAGTTGTTTGTAAAGTTTTAACCCCCCCCTTTCTGTGGGAATGTAATCTGTAAAGGGCTTGCCGTATAGTTCTTCTCGGCTGTATCCAAAAATCTCGCACAGTGCCAGATTAGTATCGACTATCTGCGCTTTCATATCTATAAGCCCAATGCCGATAGAGGAATGCTCAAAAATCGCCCGGAATTGTAAAGCCTCTTGGGCCTGTTTCTGCTCTGTAATCTCTCTAGCCGACACCACCTGCATTAGTTACCCTCAAGAAGAAATAATTTTGCTTTGCAGCTCTACGCAAAAAGTATAACCGTCTTTGTATAACTACAATTGCGTTATAAGTGTTTCCCTAACTGTAAAGTATAATTTTTTTAATATAATCTTTGTTTAATACTGACTACCAAAATACCGTTGATTCCCCTAGAGAAAGATGTCTAAAGCCTTAAATTTTGCCAAAATCAAGGTAACGGCAGCTGTTGTGGAGGTGGAACGATGACGGATAATAGTGTGAGAATTGTTTCTTTAATTCCCGGTGGAACAGAGATTTTAGCGACACTAGGGTTGGTTGATGCTATTGTGGGGCGATCGCACGAATGTGATTACCCTCCAGAAATCCAAAATCGCCCCATTTGCACCGAAGCACGTTTAAACTCCAATGCCTCCAGCAGCGAAATTAACAATGAGGTGAACAATTTATTGCAAGCTGCTCTGAGTATTTATCAAATCAAAACAGATGTTTTAGAGCAGTTGCAGCCTACCCACATTCTCACTCAAGACCAGTGCGATGTTTGTGCTGTCAGCTTACACGAAGTTGAAAAGGCAGTTGCTACACTTATTCACAGTAAACCCCAGATTATTTCTTTACAACCCAATAGTCTCAAGGATGTTTGGGCTGACATTGAGCGAGTCGGCAAAATCTTTGGCGTAGACTCGGTAAAAATCTTAGAAAACTTAGAAGCTCGCGTCAAAATTTGTCAGCAAAGAATCCAAGGACTTTCTTTAAATGAAGTGCCTACTGTCGCCTGCATTGAGTGGACTGATCCTTTGATGATCGCCGCCAATTGGATTCCTGAATTAGTTAACTTAGCAGGAGGACACTCTGTATTTTGTGTTACAGGTCAGCCTTCTCCGATCTTGCCGTGGGAAACACTATTAACAACTAATCCAGATGTAATTGTTTTTATGCCTTGTGGCTTTGATTTAAATCGCACTCGCCAAGAAGCCAATTCGTTAACTCAACATTCAGACTGGGAAAAATTGCACGCTACCAAAGCTGGTAGAGTCTACATCACTGATGGCAATTCTTACTTCAATCGTCCAGGGCCACGGCTGGTAGATTCTCTAGAAATTTTGGCAGAAACTTTGCATCCAGAAATTTTTCAATACGGCTACAAAGGAACCGGTTGGGAACCTTTATAAGAAGAATTCAGAACTCAGGAGCGGAGCCGGAGACGCTCCTCGGCTTGGCGTCAGAATGAGCGTATGAATTCGAGTCCGATGGTTACTGAGCTTGCCGAAGTCCTGAGTGATATTGGTTTAAAATCTTGGCGGGTTCCAATCCCGCACGAAGAATAATTCTGATTCCTGGATTCTGGATTCTGAATTCTTCTTTAAGGTGTTTGTTCAGAATCTGCCGATGGTTCATTGTTAAATAACAGCAAACGTGCAGCGAGGATGGCAAATCCCACAGCAGCGATCGCTTTTAACATACGTGTAGGTAATAATTCGGCTACTGCACCCCCTGCTAATGATCCCAACAGGCTTGTCAACAACAATGCGCCTGCTGCGCCAAAAAATACTGCACGCCCAGAATTACAACGCCCTGAAAGTGCGATCGCTGCTAGCTGACTTTTATCACCCAATTCTGATAAAAAAACTGTAATAAAGCTCAGTCCTAAAAGATGCCAGTCCATATAATTAAAGGGATGAGGGGGATGAGGGAGATGAGGGAGAATAACTACTAACTGCTAACTAAGGAACGTGAATTAAATAAAATGCAAAACTTCATCCTGTCTCTAGCTTCCCTCTCCTTTATAAGGAGAGGGATTGAGGGTGAGGTAAGCCAGGGACATAAGCCGTATTATTTAATTCTTATTCCTAACCTTGAAATATATCCCAAAACAGCATTAGGGAAATCACCAACAACATCACGCCTGCTGATTTTTCTACAGTTTTCGGGCTGAGTCGGTTGGCTATCCAACTACCTAAAAGCACACCTAATAAGCTGGTGGTTATCAGCGCCGCCGCAGATCCAATAAATACTACCCACGGCGAATGAGATTCTGCACTCATTAACAGGGTGGATAGCTGAGTCTTATCTCCAATTTCTGCTAGAAAAATGGTTACAAAAGTTGTACCAAAAACTACTAGCACTGATTGCTGCTTTTGAGGACTATCGACAACTACAGGCTGAACTGGCTCAACAGCGATCGCAGGAGTTAAGTTAAAATCAGTGCTGTCTTTGAGTTCTAGCTCAATCTCAGTCTGAGATATGCCAGAAATGTCCAAAGGTGCAGAGTCAAGTTTCACAGGCAGTAGTTTTGTTGCTAGGTTGTTTTCATATTTCTATCATATTCTCAGATTGTTAATAAATTGCAACCCTATAGAAAAAAAAGCGATGGAGTGTCACACAATTTTAGATTTTAGATTTTAGATTTTAGATTGACCCCAGCAATTAAGTCCTTGTCATTACCCACATTTTTGTAACAGTCAAAGTGTCGCGTAGACAGGCAATCACGCCCAGAACTGAAGTTCAGGGCTAATAGCTCAAGTCCACTCAAGTGGACTGGAATTTTCGTTTTTACAGAGTATAGCTATCTACATCGCTTAAAATCTTGTATTTAGTCCTCTTGAGAGGACTTTAGCTATTAGCCTCGGAATTTATTCCAAGGCGGGATGGCAACGAAGCGGAAGATTTATACCCCAACAGCTTTGTCGAAGCGTAGTATTTCCAAACTGCGATCGCCATATACTCCTTCTATTTGCTGGCGACAGCAGTCAATCGCAAAATCGTTGACTTCTTCTGGTTCAACCCCATACATCTCTTGAAACACTTCTGATTCCACACGGCAGAAGCGAGGACGATTTGAGTAGATGCGACATTCTCGCGTGGTATGGTCGAAATTAACGCACCATCCCCCTTCGCCTACCATGCTGAGGTAGAGTTCTAGTTCTGGTGGTGAGAGATATTCTTCCAAATCTGGACGCTCTGCTGGATCAAGATTACAGCAGGCTCCACATTGCTTTACACATTGCCAAGTTGACATTTTGGATTAGGGAGTGGGGAGTGGGGAGTGGGGAGTGGGGGAGATGGGGGAGATGAGGGAGATGAGGGAGATGGGGGAGATGAACCAATGTCCAATGCCATTATTTTAGGTTTTTATATCTTTTCTTATAATTTTATTAAGTAAATTAAATCTAACAGACCATAGCCAGATATGATCGATAGCAGGTTTTGTAATTAAGTTATTAAATTTTTTAAGACAATAGGAAGGAGAAAAGGAAAAATGTCTGACTTGTTCAACGCTTTTACCAGTATTAATTGGGAAGTTATTTTCCAATTGTTGTCCGTGGCGCTAATCGTGATTGCTGGCCCAGCAGTAATCTTTGTACTGGCATTTCGCAACGGCAACCTTTAATAGTACTGAGTGCTGAGTTAGGAGTGACGAGCGATGCCCTGAGCCTGCCGAAGGGTTAGGAGTGAGGAATTAAATTTTATAACTCCTAACTCTTAACTGATAACGCCTGAAGAGCCGCTTGGATAATATTGTCATACTGTGGTTGAGAAATATCAACCTCTTTGGCGTTTTGACGATTAGTACCCAGCAAACCAATTATATGTCCTGGTTGCATGGCTAAGACTTTGCCTTCAGAATTTTTAATTCTTAATTCTGCTTCAATACCGTTTTTATAGAAACCACAAGTATAATGTCGCTGGTTGTACTCAAAGGTGGTGCTTGACGGGGTAGGTGGCGAAGCAAAAAATTGTTGAAGCTGAATTGGCAGTCTGACACCGATTAACTCTAGCTCGATGGTGGTGTTACCGTTAAAGTAATTTTCTCGCAGTTTGTAAGCGACATCCACTCGTGGTGGTAGCTGGAAATAGTCGCCCCAACGCCAAGCGATCGCTTTGATTTTATATTGCTGATTATCGACAGTTTGGGCAATTGTCAGTTTAATGTGACCCTTGCCAACGATTTTTTGCTCAACCACTTGGACATTAGGTGTCCAGAAAACTGGATCGGGGTTATCCATACCGCAGGGATGTAGAGCATTAAGCTGTTGATAAAGCTGCTGATTGATGTGATTGAGGTTGACTTCGGCATCAATTTTGAGCAGAGGCTTGAGATGTTGGGGTTCAAGACACTGGTTAGCAAACTCAATCAAACGCGATTGCAACATCTCTAAATTCTCTGCTGGTAGAGAGAATCCCCCGGCTGCTTTGTGTCCGCCAAATTTGCCTAGTAAATCGTGACAATATTCCAAAGCTTCAAACACATGAAACTCTGGAATTCCTCGTGCTGAACCGCGTATATGTTTCTCATCCTCATAAGTACCGATGAACACGGGAACGCCGTAACGTTCCACCAAGCGGGAGGCGACAATCCCAATAACGCCGTGGTGCCAATTGGGTTGAACAACAACTAATACACGGTCTTTTTGTAGAGATGTAACAAATTCTGTCTCTACATAAGCGATCGCTTCTTGTTCAATTTGCTCACACATTAACTGGCGACTAGTATTAGTTTGTTCGCACTGCTTCGCTAGTTCCAGCGCCACCCCCATATCATCTGTAGTCAGCAATTCAATCACAGTTTGGGGATTACCAATTCGACCAATAGCATTAATTCGCGGCCCCAAGCGAAAACCGATATCTTCAGGCTTGAGGGATTTTGGATTTTGGATTTTGGATTTTGGATTTTGAAGTTTCTCTTCATCTTTCCCTGCTCTCTCATTTTCCCTCGTCTGCACGCCACCTACCTGAATTAATGCCCGCACTCCAGGTAAGTTCGATTTGGGTAAATGCTGTAAACCACGTTTCACCCAACGGCGATTTACGCCAGTTAAGGGAGCTAAATCTGCGATCGTTCCCAGTGTAAATAGTGCTAGCATCGGCTGGATCAAGCCCTTAGTCTCCCCTAGCTGTTGTGCTAGAGACACTGCCAAAATGTAGGCAACCCCAACACCAGCAACACCCCGATAAGGTGAGGATTCAGCTATTAGTTTGGGATTGAGGATAGCGTTAGCTGGCGGTAACTTTTGGGGGATATCATGGTGGTCGGTGATAATAACTGCAAGACCAAGTTCTCTAGCTCTAGCAACTGGTTCAAACGCAGAGATGCCATTATCTACAGTCAGAATTAGCCCTACACCTTCGCTGTGAAATTCTTCGACTATGCGTTTATTAATACCGTAGCCTTCGTGCATCCGGCTGGGAATAGCATAATCTACTTGTGCGCCTAAAGTGCGGAGACTACGCAAAAGTAGAGCAGTGCTGGTCATCCCATCAGCATCGTAATCACCACAAATAGCAATTTTAGTTTGAGAAGCGATCGCATTTTGCAATAACTCCAAACTAATCGCCAAATCTGGGAAATCTTCCAACGGTGAAGGCAAAATTAAAGACTCTGGATTTAAAAATGCTTGTACCTGTTCTGGTGTTTCCATACCCCGATTAATCAACAATTGGCTGACAATCGGTGAAATATTTGTCAAACCCGCCAAATTTTGGGCAAATTCTGGTTTTTGCAGATAAATCTGCCAGCGCTGATTAGGTAAGCGCCTGCGAGGTTTTGAGAGTTCAGATACAGGTCGATCTAGCACAGTATAAATTTACGAGTTAGAAGTAGAGACGCGATTAATCGCGTCTGTACAGGAGTTATGAGTGTTGAATTGAAACTTGTTTCTTAACTCATAACTAATAACATTATTTGCTATCTAAAACACGTTTATCCTACCATCATCCATAATATATAACGAGCGATCGCCCGAAGAACGCAAAGTAGGACGGAGTTCGAGCCGCAATGTACCAAAGTTAGGTTTCGAGACAATTGCTTGTAGTGATAAACCCGTTTCGCTCCAAAATATCAGAGATGTATTTGGCTCAGTACCCTCTATTTGTTCTAAATTTAATTTCTGTCCTGGACTCAAGGATATTGCATCAGTCCCAGAGGGTTTTTGGATTTTTATCAGGTTAGGCGTACTATTTACGACTTCAACTCGGATGTGTTGCCCAGGTGTAAACTGAATTGGGTGCCGCCCACATTTAGAGGCACAAGTTCCAGCTAAGGTAGCACTGGGATTATTGATTGATGCAACTAGAATCGTAGCTGCAACTAAAGCAAATGACAGAGGCTTAAACATAATACACAGTATAAGTACTAAACTGAAATATTACTTCAATTTCGGACTATTAAGCCTCAGCATATTTTCCAGAATTAATTGTGATTTAGCCAGTCGTCGAGTTTTTGTTGAGTCACTACTGGGTGCGATCGCTTCGCTATGCTAGTTGGACTAGTGTAAGCCATAATCAAGACAGAATTAGGAATCAGGAACACAGAAGTGAATCATGCACATCCTATCCCTTCATTATCCCGATGACTTACTTATTATAGCAGTCGCCAAAGCCGTTAGGACAGTTGGCGGTAAACGCGCCTTCAACAGCGTACTTTGTGATTTTATTGCTGTCCTAAGCTACCTGTCCGTTGCTATACCTCCGGTAAATCACCCCAAGCGTTAGAAGCAGAACTCACATTTTTGCTCGCAGTCAAACTATTTGAGCTACGCCGACTATCGCTTGGTAAAGCCGCCGCCTTTTGCAGCATGAACAAACCGCAGTTCATGTACGAACTAGGACGTTTGCAAATTCCTGTTATCAACTTAGATGATGACCAAATCGCCGACGAATTGCGCGATGATTAACTCTGTCATCGTTGCCGATAGCAGCCCCCTCATTTCCTTGGCAATTATCGCGCAACTGGAACTTTTACCCCTCCTACGCATTATAGATTGAGTCGTAGTGCGATCGCTATTTTAGTGAGTCTGGTATCACAAAACAAAACCTTGTACAAAGTTTTACCTTATTGTACAAGGTTGTCTATTATCCTAAATACTTAGGAGAGGCTCTTTAACCGAAGCGTCCACTGATATAATCTTCAGCTTCTTTAGTTTGAGGAGAACTGAACATTTTGACTGTAGGATTAAACTCAACTAATTTTCCACGACGTTTGCCATGCTCATCAATTTCTGTATTGAAGAAAGCCGTGAAATCTGCCACTCTCGAAGCTTGCTGCATATTGTGAGTCACCATAATAATGGTGTATTGCTCCTTGAGTTCTAAGCAGAGTTCTTCTACTTGACGGCTAGAAATTGGGTCGAGAGCAGAACATGGTTCATCCATCAATAATACATCAGGCTTCATGGCGATCGCACGCGCAATGCAAAGTCGTTGCTGTTGTCCGCCAGATAATGCAGTTCCCTTCTCTTTGAGTTTGTCTTTGACTTCATCCCAGATAGCAGCGCGTCTGAGGGAATCTTCCACCAATTCATCAATGTTACCTTTGTAACCGTTAGCACGCGGGCCAAAAGAAATATTTTCGTATATTGACTTAGGGAAAGGATTCGGTCTTTGAAAAACCATTCCGACTTGTCGCCGCAATTTTACAGAATTTATCTTAGGATCGTAAATATTGCGATCGCGGTAATTCAGTCTACCCTCAACCTTAGCACCAGGAATTAAATCATTCATCCGGTTGAAGCAACGCAATAAGGTACTTTTACCACATCCTGAAGGTCCAATAAAAGCAATAATTTGTTTATCAGGAATCTTCAGGTAGACATCTAAAAGTGCCAAAAATCCCCCATAGTAGACCTTCACACCTTCAACATTGAAAACGCCATTATCTTGGTCGATTGTGGCACTATCTAATTGACTTTTACTATTGCTATAAGTCATTTTCCGTATCTCCTAATCTCTGTGAATATATCCAATTAGATATTTAATTACCTAACTTATTGAGAAGCGTTGTCGAATATAAATTGCTACACCATTTAAAACTAAAATCAAGAGTAACAATGCAATAATTGTCGCTGCTGCTGCACTAGCAAAACCCGGTTCAGGACGAGTTATATAACTGTAAATTTGAATGGGTAATGCCATAAACCTCTGAAACAAACCAGGGTTAAAGGTGAGAAAACCCACAGCACCTACAACAATCAGAGAGGCTGCATCACCTATAGCGCGGGATACAGAGATAATCACCCCCGTCAGAATACCGGGAATAGCATAGGGTATGACATGATTGCTGATAGTTCGCCATTTTGTGACACCTAATCCGTAAGAAGCATTTCTCAGGGAATCTGGGACAGCGCGAATTGCTTCTCTAGCTGTCACAATAATTACTGGTAAAGACAACAAAGATAAAGTCAATGCACCGGAAATCAAAGCGGGGCCAAACCCAAGCAAATAATTGAAAACCCCTAAACCCAGCAATCCATAGACAATAGAAGGCACACCCGCTAGATTACTGATATTAATCTCAATAATCGCTGTCCACCAAGCTTTAGGTGCATACTCTTCTAGATATAAAGCTGCTCCGACACCAATGGGGACAGTGACGAAAATTACAATAGCTCCCAAAAGAATGCTGCTAATAATCGCAGGACGAATACCACCTTGGTCAGGAAAACGAGAAGGAGTTTCCGTGAGAAAGCCGGGTGACAAAAATCTGCCTAATCCGTCTCGAAAAATATCAAAAAGTAGCAATGCTAGGATAAATAAACCAATCAGCAATCCTAACAAAAAAAGTACTTCAAATACTTTCCCTAATGTCTCCCTACTCTCAACATTATCGGTAAATTCTGCCGCAGAATCTAGAGAATCATCTTGTTGATAACTTGTAGCCATATCTATTTAGTCGTATTTTTCTTTAAAGCGATTAGCAATCCAGTAACTAACAATATTCAAAGCAAGGGTAAGTAGAAAAAGAACAGCGCCTACAGCATATAATGTTTTGAAATTCAGACTACCACGCGGACTATCTCCACCAGAAATTTGTGCCATGTAGGCTGTCATTGTTTCTACTGATTCCGCAAAATTAACAGTTAGTCTTGGTTGTTGTCCGGCGGCAATGAGGACTGTCATTGTTTCACCCACAGCGCGAGAAATACCCAATATAATTGAAGCGATGATTCCAGAAAGCGCGGCTGGTAGAACTACTTTAAAAATGGTTTCCAGTTTAGTGATACCTAAAGCATAAGATCCTTCTCGCAAAGAACGCGGAACTGCTCGAATAGCATCTAAGCTGATAGAACCAACAGTAGGAGTAATCATTACCCCCATCATTAACCCTGCACTCAGAGCGTTGAATATTTCCAGAGGGATAAAATTCCGCAGCAATGGTGTCAGGAACAACAGCGCAAAGTAACCATATACTACTGTAGGTATTCCCGCTAAAAGTTCCACTGCTGGACGTAAAATTGCTGCTACTTTGGGTTGGGCATACTCACTTAAATAAATCGCAGAAGATAAACCTAGAGGAATAGCAACTGCCATTGCAATAGCTGTAGTCAAGAAAGTGCCATTAATCAAAGGCCAAACACCAAAATGTCTATTGGCAAATAACGGTGTCCATTTAGTATCAAGAAAGAATTGGGCAAAGGAAACTTCTTGGAAAAAACCGAATGTCTCCTGAAAGATAATTACGACAATACCAAAGGTAGTCAAAACCGAGACTAAAGCACAAGCAAATAAAATCGCCGCAACAATCTTCTCTGAGATATCTTCAGAGGCATTTTTCTCTAGTGACTGTCTGGATAATAGATAAGGATCGTCTTGAAAATTGGTATTTTGCATAAACAGTTAAGTTTTAACTACACTCAGACTACAATGACTGAGACTTTATTTAAATAAAGTTTGTGATTGGTTCACCTGGTTTTGCTTTTTTGAATTTTGTCCCAGTTTCACCAGTAGCAAATTTTTGTTTGACTTTGAGGTAAGCTTCATCAGGTAATGCTACATAACCAACACTATCTACCCACTTCCAAGAATTTTCTAGATAAAAATCTACAAATTCTTTTACTGCTGGCTTAGTATCTAAGGATTTTTTACTAACATAGATGAAGAGAGGACGAGACAAAGGTGTATAGATATTTTTAATTACATTATCCACTGGAACTGGTTTTTCACACTTTCCTTTAAGACTTTCTACAGCAACTAGATTCAGTTTATCTTGATTTTGAATGTAGTAAGATATCCCTACATAAGCCAAGGCTGATACATCACCTGACACTCCTTGTACGAGAAGGTTTTGATTCTGAGTGGCAGTGTAGTCTGTACGGCCATTCTTGGCTTTACCAGTCACCGCTTGAGTCATATAATCGAATGTTCCCGTATCAGAAGATGGAGCATACAGCTTCAGCTTTTGGTTAGGAAACTTGGGATTAACTTGATTCCATGTCAATATTTTGCCGTCTGATTTGCCGCCCCAAATCGTACCCAGTTCCTTAATAGTTAGACATTTGGCAAAGTTATTTTGACGGTTGGCAATCACAGCGATGCCATCTAAAGCTATAGGCAACTCGACAAATTCAATATTCTTGCTTTTACATTTTTTGATTTCTTCATCTCTAATGGTACGAGAAGCACCGGCTATATCAAGATCGCCATTACAAAATTTACTGAAACCACCACCAGTACCACTTGAGGCAACGCTTACTTTAGCTTCAGGTTTGACTTTACCGTATTCTTCTGCAACTGCTAAAGAAATAGGAAAACCTACAGCTGCACCATCAATACTCACCTGACTTTTCTTTTCCTCATTACTGCTACAAGCAGTGATACTGCTGGCAATAATCATTAAAAATGTCAGGAAAAGGCTATCCTTAAATCGGCTACTAAAGCTCATAAATTATCAATTGATATAAAGTTACTGCAAATTGCTTATGCTTGGCTCTCTGCAAGTAGAGAATGCTGCATGATCAAATAGATATCATGCTTTCTTCGCAGCTTGCACTTTGTCAAAGATTGCCCCATCTCCAAAAAACTTTTTCTGGATAATATCCCAGCCACCTAAATCTTGAGATGTGAATAAAGTTTGAATTGGCGGATGTTGTGATGCTACTTCTTGGGTAACGGTGGGGTTAACAGGACGATATTGTAATTTTGCAAATTCCCGTTGAGCTTCTGTCGAGTAAAGAAAATCAACAAATGCTTGTGCAACTTCTCTAGTACCGTGATTATCGACGTTTTTATCGACTACCGCTACAGGATTATCAATGGAAATATTGACTTGGGGTACAACATAAGGCAACTTCGTCCCATTTTTACCAGCCAAAATCACCTCATTTTCGTAATTGATTAAGACATCTCCCTGACCTTTTTGGAAGAATAAATCGCTGGCTTCACGGGCATCTTTCGTTAGAATAGGCGTATTTTTATAAACTTTGGTGACATAATCTAATGCTGTCGCCTCATCACCGCCTGTTAGACTCACCGAACCCCAAAAAGCCAAGAATTCCCAGATAGCAATACCAGAAGTTTTTGGGTTAGCTGCAATCACTTTCACGCCATCTTTTGCCAAGTCTGCCCAAGTATTGATGCCTTTGGGATTGCCTTCGCGGGTCACGATCGCAGCAACCGATCTACTAACAATACCACTTCTCGGTGATTTTATTTCCCAACCTGATTTAATTAAACCTGCTTGTTGAATTTTGTTGACATCTAAAGCAAGTGCTAAATGTACTATGTCTGCTTCTTGCGAACCGGCAATAACAGCAGCCGCTTGAGCGCCAGAACCCCCATAGCTTTGCTCAAATGTCACATTTTGGTTATGTTCTTGCTTCCACATTTGGACAAATTTAGGAATTATCTGGTCATGAGCTGCTTTGGTGACAGAGAAAGAAACGAGTCTGAGCTTGACATCACCCTTGGTAGCTGAACTGCTTCCAGAGCAGGAGACAACTGCTATACTCAAAAAAGCACCGATGAGAAACAAACTCACAAAGCTTTGTACACTGCGTCCATTCAACCAACTTCTAATTGTGTGTTGATACGAAAGCTGTATGGACTGCAAAGCTTTCACAGCATAAACTTGCATTCCTTCAATTAGAAATTTACCCAATTGTGTTGGTTGTTGCGACTTGCTCATCAGAATTTACCCCTAAATCTACGGTATTTCTAAGCTGATACCGTAATTAAGAGAATTATAGGGTATATAGAGTAGTATTTATCATCTGGCTTCAATTTTTTTTATTAAGTGAGCAGTTGATCGTCGAAAGTAGCAACTAAATCTGAATTTATCAAGGCGTTTGAAAAATACGGCTTGTTTCTACTGTGAAGCGAAAAAATTCGCTAACATTCATACTTAATATATATTTGTCAAAAAATATGTGATGAGTAATACCAAATAGTCAACTTAATGTTACCAGACTTCCAATATGAAGGGTATTTTACACATTTGGGATGCGATCGCTGCGATATCAACCAAAACTTTGAAAAATATACATATCATTACTACCGTAGCTGGGCACCCACTGCTACAGCAATTATCCCCTTGTGTAATCCACTCAGATTGGGAGCATCTCAGTAAAAGCAAATATACCAGATGAGAAACAAGATTCTTGCTCCCTCTCCGAACCCACGGAGAGGGTTGGGGTGAGGTTTTACAAAGCTTTTTACACTCATTGAGATGCTCGCCTCAGATTTCACAAACTCATTCAAGAATCTATCCCAATAATACGATAATGTGGTAATCTATCCATTTCTCGAAGCAGAGGAGTGTATGACTCTATGGCTGGACAGACCGTACATATATAAATTTGATTGATCCAAATAAATTTCATTCTTAACTAACAATGTTAAACAAAAAAATCATCAAATATACTTCAAAATTACCTTTTCATTCTCCTTGGTTTATTATCATTATTTTTTCTGTGCTTGGTTTAATAGGTATTCTCAACCATTCGATGTGGCGAGATGAACTAAATCCCTGGCTGATTGTCAGAGATAGTGATTCTTTGGGCGATTTAATTGCAAATATTCATTATGAAGGTCATCCTATTCTCTGGTATTTTTCTCTGGCACTTCTGATAAAAATAGTTGATAATCCGATGATTATGCAAATTTTTCATTTGGCAATTACAGCTGTTTCAGTTATTATTTTTTGCCTATATAGCCCTTTTAACTATCAACAAAAATTTCTGTTTTCCTTTGGTTTCTTTCCTTTTTATGAATATCTTTTAATTTCTCGAAATTATGCCTTTAGTATGTTGTTCGTTTTTGCATTTTGTACGGTTTTTTCATCCAGAAAAGTAACTTATATTTATTTGGCAATTTTATTGGGTTTATTAGCAAATAGTAGTGCTTATGGTTTATTAGTATCATTCTCTTTATCATTGACTTTGCTAGCTGAATTTTGTTTTGATAGCGAACATCGCCAGCAATATTTTAGTCAAAGCCAAAAATACGACTTATTTATAAGTATTTTAATTATCACATTTTCTTTTCTTTTATCCATTTATATTCTTACTCCTCCGACAGATAGTTATCTTTATGGGGGGTTAAAGAATGGTTGGGTAATCCAATTAGATATCCGTCATTTGTTGAGAAGCATAGGTAGAATCTTTGGTAGTTATTTATTAATTATTCCTGCACACAAAAATTTGTTGGATTTAATTGTTTGTGCGGTAATTGCTCTATTCATTGTAATTTTAACCTTGATTAAATTATCTAAAAAGCCAGTTGCTCTCTTTTTCTACATTATAGGTAATTGTGTAATATTTGCCTTTACATACTTGAGATTTATCGGTATGCCTCGGCATTTTGGACATTTCTATTTAGTTCTGATAGCGGCTTTATGGCTGGGAAATTATTATCAAGAGTCTCCAGTTTTACTCAACAAGTTTTCTATTCGCCCAAATTCAATTACATTTGTGAACAAATGGCATCATATCGCTTTGATGCTAATTCTTTATGTTCAGTTTGGGGGAGGTATTTATAGTTTTTCAAGAGATTTAGTTGTACCATTTTCTGCCAGTCGGGAAACATCTGAATATATTCAAAAAGCTGGGTTAGCTAATGAGTTTATGGTTGCCAGTAGAGATGCAAATATGGCTCCTTTATCGGGTTATCTAAATCGAAAATTTTACTATCCTGAGCTTCAAAAAATGGGAAGCTTTACCCTATTTAAAAAAGGTCGTCAAGATGTCGAACAACCTGAGATATTAAGCCAAATTAATTCTCTACTCAAAAATCAAGATGAGCAAAAGAAAATTTTGCTAATTTTAAATAAAAAACTGAATGTTAACCGCAATGATTTGAAGATTGTTCCGATCAAAGATTTTCAGAGAGCTTGGGTTGATAGTGAACGATATTATCTTTATTGGGTAGATGAAGCTTAATAACCAATTCTGTATGAAAATGCGCTAAACCATATTTAAGTACAAGAAAGAAAAACGAACCGCAAAGGACGCAAAGGACACAAAGAAAGAAAGAAAGAAAGAAAGAAAGAAAGAAAGAAAGAAAGAAAGAAAGAAAGAAGTTAAAAGGGTTTGGCGCAGCCTCACAAAGAAATGGTATAACAATTCAAAATTCATGAAAAACTCTCTGCATCACCGCGTCCTGTTAATTGATTAATCTCCCTGTGGATGCTCATCCCACAAGGTTGTCAGTTCCCGTAAACTTTGATGATTGCCATTACCCAAAATCAGGTGATCTAGTACCGGAATGCCCAAAAGCTGCGCCCCTGCTAACAACTGGCGCGTCAATTCTATATCTTCCTGGCTGGGTTCAAGGTTCCCAGAAGGATGGTTGTGGGCAACTATTACCCGCGTTGCACCTTGACGAATAACTACTCGAAAGATTTCACGGGGAGAGGCTAGGGTTTCGGTTGCAGTCCCAATGGTAATTACTTGAGTACCCAGTAAGCGATTCTTAACATCCAATAGCACCACTGCAAAACGTTCTTGTATCTGCCACATCAAATCTTGACTGAGGGTAGCAGCAGCAGCAAGTGGGCTATCAATTAATGTGCCGTCATTGGGACGAGACTGAAAAGCGCGTTTGCCCAATTCAATTGCTGCTAAGATACTTGTCGCCTTCGCTGGCCCAACACCAGAAATTTGCATCAACTCAGCTGGGGTAACTTCTCGGATAACTGCCAAAGGATCACGTTGGTGTTTGCCTAATTCGCTCAAGATATATTGTCCCAAACCCACAGCAGAGAGTTTCCCTGGCCCTTGTCCAGTGCCTAAAAGAATTGCAATTAACTCTGCTGTGGCTAAAATTTTGGCACCATGCGTCATTAGTCGTTCACGCGGACGCTCATTTGTAGGTAGGTCGGCAATTCTGAGGCAATAGGTCATAGAAAACTAAGAGAATCGTCACTAAAGATGTAACTATCTTTATTTATCCCTTGTTTGCTCTCAAAATCATCTTTATTTGAGAAAATCTTTAATTTTAGACTCTCACTAAATTGACAAACCTACCCTTTATAATCCACATTCTAGTCTAAGGGACTGACAACAAATAAATTATCCAATCTTGTCCGCCTTTGGCTAAGGGCGGGCAAGATGCCCACCCCACAAGAAGTAGTTGAGTATTTTTTTATTTGTCAGTCCCTAATCATCATTTCAAGGGTGCTGCATCTACGCCCGCACTTCGACTTGGCTCAGTGACCACCGCAGACATCGCACCCTTAAAGATGTAGTATTTACTACCTACTAGTTTCTACCAAACACACTGCCAAGGGCACGCGCCATATTTTGCGGCTGCATTGCATCAATTGCGGCGGTGGGTTCGTAGCCGCAGTGAACCATACAATCGGCACACTTGGGATTACCACTAGCGCGTCCATATTGACTCCAGTCAGTTTGTGCGAGTAATTCTTTGAAGGTAGAGTAATAACCTTCGTTCAGCAGATAGCAAGGTTTTTGCCAACCGAGAACGCTATAACTAGGGCTACCCCAAGGCGTGCATTCGTAGTCTTTCTCACCAGTGAGAAAATCTAAGAATAGCGGATTGTGATTGAAGTTCCAGTTTTTTTCACCAGCTTTGTATGGAGCCAGAATTTCCCGGAAGAGGGCGCGTGTTTGTTCACGGTGGAGAAAATGATCTTGATCTGGTGCCCACTCGTAACTGTAACCGGGAGAAATCATCATTCCGTCAGTATTTAGTGTTTCCAGAAAGTCGAAGAACTCTTGCATATCTTTGGGTTGAGTACCCTCAAAGATAGTGGTGTTAGTAGTAACTCGAAAGCCTTTAGCTTTAGCGGCGCGAATGGCTTTGACAGCAATATCAAAGACACCTTGGCGATCGACACAATGATCGTGCAACTCCCGCATCCCATCTAAATGCACACTAAAAGTTAGGTAAGGAGAAGGTTGAAACTTATCCAAACTCTTTTCTAACAACAAACCATTGGTACACAAGTAAATATATTTCTTGCGCTCAATTAATCCTTGGACAATTTCATCAATCTGGGGGTGCAGCAGAGGTTCTCCCCCAGGAATTGAGACAACTGGTGCGCCACACTCTTCCACTGCGGCAAAACACTGTTCTGGGGTGAGATTTTGCTTTAAAATTTCCTTTGGATGTTGGATCTTACCACAACCAGTACAAGCTAGATTACACCGAAAAAGAGGTTCCAACATTAATACTAACGGGAAGCGTTTACGTCCTTTCAAACGTTGCGTAACAAGATACTTCCCAATATCCATAGCTTGTTGTATATTAACTGCCATTGTTGCGATCGCTCCTCTTTTAGATATAAAAACACCACAGGAAAAGGCAAAACGTTAGTCATCGTAGAGTAGCACAGCTAAGTACAGCATTTCCAGAATTAGTAGCTTTTTTAAGCGCAGAGGGAAGCTGAGTTTTGCCAATTTTAATTCGCTATAAATTTATGAAATTCTGTACTAAGCATCCATATATGAACCAATACAGTTCAGTTAAGCATTTCTTCCTTCTCTTTCTTCTCTTCCTTTGCGTCCTTCTCTACAAGACGCTACGCGAACGCGTCCTTCTCCCAAGGGGAGACGCTAACGCGAACGCGGTTCGTTAAAAAAATTGACTTTGACAAAGAGTTAAGCCTTAACTGAACCGTATTGATATATGAATCGCTATATTTCTCATTTAACATAACCCTGAGCAACAAACCAATCCACAGCATCCTTGAGTGCCCCATTCAGCGAAGATTGAGGTAGACCCAACTCTCGTACAGCCTTAGCAGCATTGTAATACATAGGTTGTTTCGCCATCCGAACTCCATCCAATGGCACTGAGGGCAATTTTCCCAGTGGTGCGAGAATCTTTTCATCAACCCAGGCAACACTAAGGGGCAACCAAGCGGGTACAGTTCGTTGAGGTGCTATTAGACCTGTGATATCGGCGAGTTGTTCGAGTAGTTGCTTGAGACTGAGGTTTTGATGACCTAAGATATAGCGATCGCCTGATTTACCTCGCTGCAAAGCTAGTAAATGCCCCCATGCCACATCCCGCACATCGATAAAATTCAAACCAGTATCTAAGTAAAAAGGCATTTGTCGTCGTAGAAACCGCAAGATTATATCACCCGTGGGGGTAGGTTTGATATCCAACGAGCCAATCGGACTGCTGGGATTGACAATAACTACCTCCTGACCTGTAGCAACGGCTTGCATAGCTTCTTGTTCAGCCAGAAACTTAGACTTTTTGTAGTCACCCACCAACTTTTCTAAGGGACTCTGATGTGTTTCATCGACGACTTGACCAGATGATCCTACCCCAATTGCTGCCACTGAACTGGTGTAGACGGTGCGCTCAATATTAGCTTTGCGAGCTGCTGCCAACACATTGCGCGTACCCAGGACATTGTGAAGATGGAGTAATTCTCGGTCTGTTTGCCACAGAGAATAATGGGCTGCCACATGAAATAAGTATTGACAACCTACCATCTGTTGCCAGAGATTTGGTGAATTTAAATCGCCTTTGACAATTTCCACCTCCAAACCGCGTAGATTCTCCAAATTACTGCTTGAGCGTACCAGTGCTTTGACTGTGTAACCCTGTTGCAGCAACAACCGTACCAAATGGGCACCAATAAAACCCGTCCCCCCCGTGACAAAAACTTGCATTAACTTATCCCCCTCTTCTGAAATCGGGGAAACCAATCATCCAAAATGGTGTAAACTACTGGCACAACAATCAAACTGAGGATAGTTGAAGTTACTAGTCCACCAGCGATCGCTACAGCCATAGGCGATCGCAATTCTGAACCAGCACCAAAACCTAGTGCGATCGGTAGCATTCCTAAAATAGTCGAGGCCGTGGTCATCATAATTGGTCTGAGGCGCACTAGTCCGGTGTTGAGGATCGCCTCGGTGCGCTCTAAGCCAGCGTTGCGTAACTGGTTAATGAAATCTACAAGCAAAATAGCATTTTTATTTGCCAGCCCCAGCAAAAAGACGAAACCGATCAGTGAGATCATGCCAAAGTCGCTCTTGGTGATTAATAGCGCCAACATTGCTCCCACCAGTGCCAAAGGCAAAGATACACCAATAACCAGAGGGTCTACCCAGCTTTTGAACAGCAAAATTAGTACCACAACAATGCACAGGGCAGATAGAGCTAGAGTAGTGCCGAAACTGCCAAAAACTTCATCTTGACGGGCAGAGTCTCCCCCTAAATTTAAGGAAACATCAGAGGGTAACACCGCCTTTGCTTCAGCTACTACTTTGTCAGTGGCATCACCCAAGGACAGATCCTGGCCAAGATTAGCACTGATGTAGGCCACGCGCTGATTATTCAGACGCTCGATCTGAAAAACCTTGCCCTGCGGATTCGTTTCACCTGTAACTGTGACATCAGCGAATCCCGGTAGCCTCTGAATCCTCTCTTTAATCGCTTTGACTGCTTTGCTCAGAGCTTGGAGATCATTACCTTGTAATGCTATTTGCAAGGGTTTTTGACCGCCGGAATCGACAAATTGAATATCTTCAACACTGGTAGTTACCCCAGAAAGAGCAGGTAAGGAGGAGCGCAATTGATCTTGTAGTTCCCCAGTTGTGATTGTCCGGTTTTCCTTTAACTTTACATATAGTGTCCCTTTATTCGGCTCACCCTCACGAGAACCAACAGTGGTAAATACCGTTTCAACTGCCGGTGATTTTCTCACAACTTCTTCTAGTTTCTTCGCAACCTCAAGAGAATCCTTTAAGGGATTGGGAATAGGAAGTGGGGAGTTGGCAGAGACGCGATTAATCGCCTCTGTACTGGGGAGTGGGAATTGGGCATTGGGGTTTCTCCTCTGCCCCTCTGCTCCTCTGCTCAAGATATCTTGAGCTCCTTCGGGGATACTTGGCAAAGGAGCCGTATAAGCAATATTAAATTCGCCGCGATCGAGTTTGGGAATAAACCCTTTGGGAATTAGTGGAATCAGTGCTATACCTGCGATGAAACTGAGGACAGCTAACCCGATAACTATCTTGCGGTGATTCAAAGACCAACTCAGCAAATTTCTGTAAGATTGGGTAAACGCTACCCAGATTTTTGCTTCCTGACGCCGGGAGAGTGAGGATTTAGGTTTCAGCCAGTAGATAGCCAGAACTGGAGATAAAGTCCGAGCAACTAGCATAGAAGCAAGCATCGCGGCTGAAACAGTGATGCCGAAAGGCTTGAAGAACTGACCGATTACCCCACCCATCAAACCTATGGGTAGAAAAACTGCTACTGCTGTCAAGGTGGCGGCGGTGACTGTTAAACCAATCTCATTTGTCGCTAAAAGCGCCGCTTGCCGAGGAGTTTCCCCATCTTCAACGTGTCGCATGATGTTTTCCACATCCACGATCGCATCATCAACAATACTACCAATTACCAAAGCTAAAGCCAGCAGGGTGATTGTTTCCAGGTTAAAGCCGAAAATCGCCATGACGATAAACGTCGCCAACAAAGATGTCGGAATCGCCAAGGCAGAGATGAGAGTTGCCCGCCAATTCCATAAAAAAGGAAAAATTACCACGATTGACAACAAGACTGCTTCCATCAGCGCATCGATTGTTGACTGGGTAGCTTGGCGGATATATTCTGCTTGGGTGGCAGCTAAAGTGAGCTTGACATCCTTGAGGGTAGAGCGTAGCCTTTGGACTTCTTTCTCAACTCGACTCACTACTTCCAAGGTGTTAGCATTACCGCGTTTGATTACCTGAAATGCGAGTGCATCTTCACCATTAAACCGGACTAATGTCGCCCCACCTTGGGGGAGAGCAGTTGCACTCGCATTCGCCGGATTTAGGGGAGGAGTTGCAGTCGCAGCGCCTAGTAGTGAGACTTTCAGGACTCCAGGTAGTTTAGCGATCGCACTCACGATCTCATCTTGCGCCAACTTTGTCAAATCTTTGAGATTCCGCGTGGAACTCTCTATGGCATAACTAATGGCGGCTGACTCGTTTAGATTCAGGGGAATAATTTTGTCGGTTGCTCCCGGAGGTAGAGTTAACTGTTTGAGGGCAGTTTCAACCTTTTTGGTCGATGTTTCTAAATTCGTCCCAACAGCAAAAGAAAGACTAACAGCAGTTTGACCAGGATAGGTGGATGAGCGGACATTTTCCAGTCCTTCTAGAGAGCGGAGACGTTCTTCCACGGGTTTGGTGAGCTTCGCCTCCGTATCCAGAGCAGTTGTCAGGGGGGCTGTAGCATTCACAACCACCACTGGAAAGGTAATATCTGGAAACAAGGCATATTTAAGGGAACTGAAAGCCAGAACACCAGCTACGGTTACGGCAATCCAAAAACTCACCGTCAGCCACGAAAATTGAATCGCCAATTTGGAAATATTGAAGAGTTCTCGTGCGGATTTGGAGTTATGAAGCTTTACCATCTTGGAAAATTATCGTGTGGGTGACACAATTATTTAGTCATGCTACAGCAATCGGCTTGGGTTTGCGAGTTTTGGGTATCACAAAACGGCAACATTACTTATTGTCACTCAGATATGACCCAATCTTTAATACAAAAGGAAACTTCAAAACTGTCGAGAGGGATAGTGCCTAATTTTTTGCCCATCAACACAATTCTGGTACCTCAGGGAGCAGAATATAAAGCTGTGTGTCGCGCCTTTCGCGGCGTTACTGGCTCCATTCCCACAGTAGTAGCCATACCTGTTGGGATGAAGCCTTTACGCAAATATCTGCAACAAGGACAATTTCTGGCTGCAAAATCCAGAGTGTTGATTATGGGTATATGTGGCAGCTTGAGCGATCGCCATACAGTTGGTGATATTGTGCTGTATCAAGATTGTGTTTATCAGGAGAAGCAGCAAGAATGCGATCGCACTTTCACAGCACAATTGCATTCTTGCATATCAGATAAAGTATCATTAGTAAAGTCATTAACAAGCGATCGCCTCATTTGGTCTGCTGGTGAAAAACGCCGTTTAGGTGAGACTTTGGCGGCTGATGTTGTTGATATGGAAGGATTTACCGCCCTAGAGTTTTTCAATGCAGCTGGCGTGGACGTGGCAATACTGCGAGTAGTCAGCGACGATTGTCAGCATAATATCCCTGATCTCACACCAGCAATTAACTCTGATGGCTCCCTAAAGCCTTTGCCTTTAGCGATGGCAATGCTTCGACAACCCCTTGCTGCGACTCGGCTGATTCGAGGTTCATTAACAGCATTAAAGGTGTTAGAGCAAGTGACAAATCGGCTCATTTCTGGCTATAGCCAGAAATGATCTGTTGCGTCTTTACAGCAATTTTCACTTAAATAGACCACCCACATTGGTGTCAACTTAAGGTGAAAACCAGTCTAGAATCAGCTTTTAGAGATTGTCTCGTTCCCAGTCTCCGACTCTTAATGCATTCCGAGAGGGCTGCCGCCTCAAGACTTGCGGCAGAGCCGCAACGATCTGCATTTCCAGCCAGAGGCTGGAAACGAGGTTTTAAAAGGGTTTTGGCTTAAGTTGACACGCATGGGCATTGCTGTGCCCCTACAACATATAACCCTACTTAATCATTCGTAAAAATCTCTCTTTATTCTCTCTGCGTTCTCTGCGTCTCTGCGGTTCGTTATAAAAAATTATTTTATGCCTACGGCAGGCTACGCCAACACAAATCAGATTTTTTTGCTCTTATATCACCTTAAGACAAACTAAGAACTACTAATAGGGTAACAATAAACACAATTGCCTCTTAATTGTGAAATTGCTTGTGCAATAAGTTTTACAGAAACTTTATCGTTAGATAGATCAAGTATAAGCCTAAATTGGGAAGCATAAAATATAACCTAACAAGAGTTGGTTTCCACGAGAGCTGATTCCACTGGATTGTGAATCAAAAATATTCTTTTGCCAGGATAGCTCGGAACTAATTCGCCAACTATGAAACAGAATTTATGAAACTCAATCACAACCTCTACCTGTACTCGTTCCTAGCTCATTTCGGATGGCTGAAGAAAAGTTACACCGCTAAAATCATGTTGGTGGCATTTTTGGGCACTCATGTACCACTCCTCACCTTACTCTTGAGTTTCCTCATCTCAAACTCCTATTCTTTCGAGATGGCGGCGCGAGTTATGATCGTTGCTCTATTGGCGACGTTAGCGGGTACGGCTGCCACCCTCTACGCCCTAAACCACCTCCTCAAACCGGTTATTTTGACATCTGCTGCATTGCAAAATTATCTGACCACCAAAACCCTACCGGAATTGCCCACAGAATTTGTTGATGAAGCGGGGACATTGATGGCGGATACTTCACAAACTCTTCACAAATTAGATGAGTTAATTCACTACATCACTCATTATGATGATCTAACTGGATTACCCAATCGTGATTTATTCCGCGATCGCCTCCATCAGATTCTATCTCAACCTGAAAACAACCAGCGCCTTGTAGCTGTATTTTTGCTGGCTATTGATGATTTCACTGGTATGAGTCATGGGTTGGAGCATGAAACAACAAATTTGTTGTTAAGAGCAGTTGCTCAGAGGTTATCAACTTGCATGGCGCAAACAGATATTCTTGCCCATTTGAGTGGAGATGAATTTGTCCTTGCCCGCATGGAGATTATTTCTTTTGAAAGTGTGATTAAGCTGTCTCAGCTGCTATCGAGTACGTTGAAAAAACCTTTTTTTTTAGAAGGTAAATCGATTCATATCACCGCCAGCATCGGCATCACAATTAATGACCTAAATGATTCTAATAGCGTAGATCAACTCTTGCAACAGGCTCACATGGCACTGTACCAGGCCAAACAGCAAGGGCGTAGCCAATACCAATACTATTCGCCGGAAATTAATG
Organism: Nostoc sp.; assembly: GCF_036917755.1. Classification (GTDB taxonomy): domain Bacteria; phylum Cyanobacteriota; class Cyanobacteriia; order Cyanobacteriales; family Nostocaceae; genus Nostoc. Next base: position 4,418 of record NZ_JBALFC010000142.1, on the reverse strand, counting down.
CTCAGTTGCAGGAGCGACTGACCTTAGAAAATGAGTTACATGGAGCGCTTGGGCGCAACGAAATGCTGGTTTATTATCAACCTCTGATTGATTTAGACAACGGAGAAATTACAGGAATGGAAGCGTTGGTTCGCTGGCAGCATCCTACCTTAGGTTTGATTTCTCCAGCAAAGTTTATTCCCATTGCCGAAGCCAATGGTTTGATTGTGCCAATTGATCAATGGGTCTTGCGAACTGCTTGTGCCCAAAACCGTGCTTGGCAACTTGCTGGATTTAGCCCAATTCGGATATCTGTAAATCTGTCATCTCGACAGTTTGAACAACCGAATCTGGTTGAAGTCGTCAGCCAAATTATTCAGGAGACTGGACTCAAAACATCTTACCTGGAACTGGAAGTGACGGAAAGCTTCTTGATGGGTGACATTGAGCGATCGGTTAAAACCTTAAAACAATTACGAGAACTGGGTATATGGTTGGCTCTAGATGACTTCGGCACCGGTTATTCCTCCCTCAACTACTTGAAGCGCTTTCCTGTGAATATGCTCAAGATTGATCGGTCATTTGTGCAGGATGTCACGTCCAATCCTGATAGCGCCGCCATCACCGATGCGATCATTGCCCTCGCCAAGAGCCTCCGGTTGAAAATCACGGCAGAGGGTGTGGAAACCAAAGAACAGCTTGACTACCTGCAAATGCGTGGATGTGACGAAGGTCAGGGTTATTACTTCAGTCGTCCTGTCCCTGCTGATATAATTACCCCGATGTTGCAGAAAAGTTCTCAGCAGATGGAGGTAATTGCAGCATAGGTGGATGCCTAATACCATTGACCTAACGATTTTGGATTTTAGATTTTAGATTATTTCGGTTCATGCCCCGCCCGAAGTCAAGCGGAATAAATTCAAATTCTATTATCCAAAATCCCCAAGCCCCGCACCCTCGTGGTCGGGGTCAATCCAAAATCGCAAATCTAAAATCCAAAATTGGTTGACCGGAAAAAGGCAGATACGTTGGTAGGGGCACAGCAATGCTGTGCCCCTACGAGAAATCTATATGTATCAGGGTTTGTGTGAAATGGTATTACTCACGGCAGTTGCCCAATAACCGCACCTTTACGGACGGACACCACTACCGTCATCAAGATTAAAATCTCTTAACATCTCGTTACACTAAAGACATCGAGAAGGACGAAAGCAAACCTCTCGAAGCTGAAATCAAAGGTGAACGACATGAATGGCACAATTCGCGTTGGAAATCTCTTCGGAATTCCCTTCTATATCCATCCGTCATGGTTTTTAGTTCTGGGTTTGGTAACTTGGAGCTATAGCAGTGGACTGGCGGCGCAATTTCCCCAATTGTCTGTGGGATTAGCTTTGCTACTAGGACTGATGACAGCGCTAATGTTATTTGCCTCTGTCGTCGCCCATGAATTAGGCCACAGTTTCGTTGCGATTGGTCAGGGTATTGATGTCAAATCGATCACACTGTTTATATTTGGCGGTTTGGCTAGCTTAGAAAAAGAGTCCAAAACTCCAGGTGAAGCATTCTGGGTAGCGATCGCTGGGCCATTAGTTAGTTTACTACTATGCGGTATCCTTACAGCTATTGGTATTACTACTGCTGCATCAGGGCCGTTAGCTGCAATTCTTGGTGTTCTAGCGTCTGTTAACTTGGCATTAGCCCTGTTTAATCTTATTCCTGGCTTGCCCTTAGATGGTGGAAATATACTGAAAGCCATTGTTTGGAAAATTACAGGTAATCCTTATAAAGGTGTAACCTTTGCTAGTCGAGTTGGGCAAATATTTGGTTGGGTAGCAATTCTTTCAGGTATAGTTCCCCTACTATTATTTGGCAGCTTCGGTAACTTCTGGAACTTGTTAGTTGGCTTCTTCTTGTTACAAAATGCTGGTAATGCGGCTCAATTTGCCAGAGTGCAAGAAAAGCTCACAGGTTTGACAGCCGAGGATGCTGTAACTCATGATAGCCCGATTGTATCTGCTAATCTTAGCTTGAGAGAGTTTGCCGATGAGCGAGTCATAAGTGGGCAAAACTGGCATCGGTTCTTAGTGACTGATGATCATGGACAATTAGTAGGTGCGATCGCAGTTGATAATTTACGAACTATTCCAACAGCACTGTGGTCAGAAACTCAAGTCAAAGAAGTTATGCGACCAATTACCGAATCTACCACAGTCCAATCCGATCAACCTCTGCTGGAAGTCATGCAGTTACTCGAACAACAAAAGCTGTCTGTCCTCCCCGTGATTCGGAAGAATGGCGTCCTAGTTGGAATCTTAGAAAAAGCTGCAATTATCCAGCTACTTCAAAGCCGAACTCAACCTAACCCTGCATAGTTCAATTATGAGATTCAACCTCGCATGACTAGAGTCTCAAAAAACGGCCTTGCTGATTTAGAAAATTTTTAAACCCTTGTAGAGAAGCGATTTATCGCGTCTCTACATTTTTATTCATACTGCAATTGAGCAACGCTGTAAATAATCGTTGCCAAGTCAATTCTTTTGTAGTCTCATCCCAATGCCAGCGTAATAAATTAGCGGGTTGACTCTTGGCAATTCCTGGTAAACCAATCGCTTGTCTAGGTGCATTAGTAGCTAAAGCGATCGCACTTTCTACATCACAAATCCCCCATTTTACCAAATTCTGCACTCCCACCAACAACGGTAAAGTCGTCCCCGACAAAGTGCCATCGGCCAGTTGTGCCGTACCGTTTTTAACTTCAATTTGCCGACTATCCCAAGGATATACGCCATCGGGTAGCCCCAAAGGTGCAAGGGCATCGCTAACAAGAAACAGCCCTTTTTCTTGATAGCTAGCGCGAAGTAAAATTTGCAGTATTGTGGGCGAAACGTGTTTACCATCAGCAATAAAACCACACATCACATCAGGATGAGTAATTGCTGCCCCTAATAATCCTGGTTCGCGGTGATGTAATGCTGGCATGGCGTTGAAAGCATGAGTTACCATCGTTGCACCCTCCTCAAAGGCACGTTGCGCTTGGGCAGATGTTGCTTGAGAATGCCCTAAACTGACAATAATCCCCAGAGAACGCAAATATGGAATTACTTCACCAGTGAAATCTAACTCTGGTGCTAAGGTGATCACTTTGACCACATGAGCATAATTACCCAAAACCCGCTTTACCTCGTCAATTGTTAAGGGTAAGAGGTACTCTGCTGGGTGTGCGCCGCGCTTTTGGAAATTCAAAAATGGGCCTTCTAGATGTACTCCCAGAATCTTGGCATCTGCTTGTTGACTGGGGAGAACTTCAGCAATAATAGCAAGCGATCGCTGAATGTTTTCGACTGAAGTTGTCACAAGTGTCGGTAAAAATCCATCTACCCCGACATCCCACAAAAATTGCCTTATTTTCTGGAGTATATGAGCATTTTCAGCCGTAAAATCAGGAAATGCCAATCCCAAAGCCCCGTTAATTTGCAAATCAACGCCACCCAATGAAATCCAGTCGCCTGCTACATCTATTATCGATGCACGGCTGTGTAATCCTGCTGTACCCATTGGCAAGATTTGCTCAATTATGCCCTCATGATTAATCAAGAGCATCTGCAAATCTTTGTACCCTGGTACTCTAGCATTGATAATATCTACAGGATTTTGTGTTGCTTGGGTCATCACATTGGCGAAAAGATAGCTAAATCTGATTTTAGATGCAACGAATACCGATGAATCAATATAAAGCAATGCCAATAGATGAGATGATGATCGGCATTGCACAGCTTCGATATCTAGCTCAAACAATTTTGAATTTTGAATTTTGAATTATTATGACTCCCCTAGTTGGTATTATCATGGGCAGCGATTCTGATTTGCCCACCATGAAAGATGCGATCGCAGTTTGTGAAGAATTTGGCGTTGAGAGCGAAGTGGCGATCGTTTCTGCTCATCGTACCCCAGAACGCATGGTGCAATATGCTCAACTTGCACACCAACGCGGCATTAAAGTAATTATTGCTGGTGCCGGTGGTGCTGCCCATCTGCCTGGAATGGTCGCGTCTTTAACTCCACTTCCTGTGATCGGTGTTCCTGTACCCACCCGTAACTTACAAGGTGTTGATTCTTTGTATTCTATTTTACAAATGCCTGCGGGTATCCCGGTGGCAACAGTGGCGATCGGTAATGCCAAAAATGCCGGACTTTTAGCTGTACAAATCCTCGCAACTCAGCAACCAGAATTGCTAGAAAGAGTGCAACAATATCGCCAAACTCTATCTGAATCAGTAATTGCAAAGCAAGCAAAACTAGAACAACTAGGCTATGAGCAATATTTAGAGCAAATGTTTTAATAAATCTGGCTCTCCAAGAGTAGTTATGTTAAAATAACATGAATAAATAAAGCAACCATCAATAAAACTACAGAAGTTAGTGCCATAAGCCTAGTGTTT
>NZ_JBALFC010000141.1:0-99250 GCF_036917755.1 Nostoc sp. | reverse complement strand
TGAACTTTAAGTCTTTAAGCTTGAACTTTAAGTCTTTAAGCTTGAACTTTAAGTCTTTAAGCTTGAACTTTAAGTCTTTAAGCTTGAACTTTAAGTCTTTAAGCTTGAACTTTAAGCCTTTAAGCTTGAACTTTAAGTCTTCGAGATTAAAACTTTTTCTTGTGGGGTGGGTGTCTCGCCAGTGGTGTCAACTTAAAGTTAAGGAGCAATTGTCAATAAGTAATCTTACTCAAAAGTTTGCTGAAATCGGGGTAGAAAACACAGTTTTTAGGCTAGCTTACGCGTCATATTTAAACGCATCATTGATTTTTGCCCTCAAAAGCCAGTACAAAAGTTAATTTAATACTTTGTAGTGTGGCTGGTTTTCAGCATAATTACTAGTTGACCAAAGTGATTTCGTCTTAACTTGACACCAATAGCAAGATGCCCACCCCACAAGATTGGGTAATTTATTTGTTGGAAGTCCCTAAGTCCTAATAAAGTCAAATTTATCGAGGAAGGCAAGAGAAAAAGGGCAGTTCTTGCAGGAAGAATACTGCCCTCTGTGTTATTGAAGAGTGCTGTTAGCAGTAGCAAAAACACACGCGATAGGGGCAATTCATAAATTGCCCCTAAAAAGAAAATCATTCTTTTCGGTTATTGTTTGCGTAAGTCCTGTATATGACAGAGCCGAATTACCAGATGCTCTTGAGGGAATAGGGCTTGGCGGTTCGCGTTCTGTATTACCTGTCCCCTAGCCCAATATTAAGATCATCAAACAGTCGCCAACGATGCCAAGGCATCTGGTATTGTCTCAGAAGGAGCCTGGAATTCACCAGTGATGACGTACTCTAAACGCAGTTTTAACCAAGTAATAAATTGGGGATTTGTAGAAATAATTGCTACTGCTGGTTGGGGACACTTCGCTTTTAGCTCTGTAAACTGAGGTGTTTCCAAGAAAGCTGGTTGCTCAACCAACCAAAAATCTATTTGTTTTTCTTGCTCGTGGTAGTGACGGGTGCGCTCTTTAATAACTTCCTGTATTGGTTCTTCTTGGAGAAGAAAGCGTTGACTGGCCAAAACGTAATAGTATGTTTGCATCTTCATCCTTTGGTTGCTATGTGAATAATTTAAGGGTACAGAGTGCAGCACTGTACCCCTAAAAACTAACTTTTGGGAGATTTCTTGAACCAAGAACTGAACGGACAAGCACTCCCCTGGTTTTTAGCTTTTGTCTGTTTGCCACCAGATGTTAGCTTTTCCAAGAACAGACTATTGTCAAAGTAGTGTTCTAAGGAAATGATCTTCAAGTCATCGGTAACTTTCGCAATGGTCATGCCGATAATTTCTACTGTCTCTCCAGTAGGTGCATGATCTTTGTATTCTCCGTTAAAATGTCCCCAATGCCGCCACTTAAATGTAACATTTGGTGGGCCTGAGAAAACTTCCACCACTTCCCAAGGGAATCCTTGGGGAAATGTTGTGTGGAAGAGTTTTGCGGATGATTCAAAACTTTCTTCTGAAGCCTTGTAATGTTCTGAATCAGCCATAAATAGATTGTAAGTACCTTGGGCTGATAAATCTGCTGCTGTGTACTCGACTCCACCATTGCTACTAACGCGAAACTTGTCATTTGCAATAGATAACCACTCTTGCGGGTTAGCTTTGAAGGATACCTCCATCTCTAAGGTTCGTACCAAGTTTTGCACGATCGCTTCTAATGTACCTTCAAGGTGATTGTAGATACTTTCTTGGGCGAGATTCTCTTTTGAACGGGAATAATCAGGCGGTGTCTGATAGCGCCACTCAACATCAGTGCTTTCTGCTATTACCTGATCTCTATCCTGTACCCAAAGCGGCAGATCGTTAGATTGTGTTGCGCTCATAGAAGTTTTTACTGAAGATTTGATCCCAATTTCTAGATTTCGCAGTGACAATCCCCTCTTTTAAGACACGGGAGTGGGGAGTGGGGAGTGGGGAGTGGGGAGATGAGGGAGATGGGGGAGAATTATTGAACAAATTTCTTCCCTATTCCCAATGCCCAATGCCCAATGCCCAATGCCCAATGCCCCATGCCCCATGCCCCATGCCCTATTCCCCATTCCCTCTTATAGCTTGTTTCATCTCGCGGACTGCCCTTTCCATACCTACTAATGCTGCCCGACTGATGATGGTATGACCGATATTCAGTTCTTCCATGCCTGGAAGCGCAGCCACCGGATAGACGTTCCAGTAGGTGAGTCCATGACCAGCATTAACTCGCAATCCAGCTTTAATCGCTTGTTCACAGCCTTTGGCTAATACGGCCAATTCTCGTTGGCGATTTGTTTCATCCTTAGCCTCAGCATATTGTCCGGTATGCAACTCAATAAACCGCGCTTGTACCTTGACAGATGCTTCGATTTGTGCTATTTCCGCGTCGATAAATAAACTAACTGGAATGCTAGCGCTTTGCAATTTATCGACTATCTCACCTATTCTAGCAATTTTACCGATAATATCTAGTCCGCCTTCTGTTGTGACTTCTTCGCGTTTTTCGGGGACTAAAGTCACGTAATCTGGTTTAATATCGAGAGCGATCGCGAGCATTTCATCTGTAGCGGCCATTTCTAAATTAAGATGCGATCGCACTGTTTGCCGCAATATTAGCACATCCCGATCTTGGATATGCCGCCGATCTTCGCGCAGATGCACCGTAATCCCATCTGCACCTCCTAATTCTGCCAGTACCGCCGCCGCCACGGGGTCTGGTTCCACCGTCCGCCGTGCTTGCCGGATAGTGGCGATGTGGTCAATGTTAACGCCAAGTGTAGGCACCCCAAATTTCTCCCGAATCCACGTATATGCCAAATTTCTTGACACTCTTCTTATCTATATTATCTGTACTAACAACCTCTGTACAGCTATGCGTTTAGCCAGATTCCAATATTTACTTTTACAATAGTGATTGTCTGTGACATGACTCCGACCTAAAAGCACGGAAGCTCAGTAACCATCAGTCGGAGATTCAGATCAACAGTTCGACAAAGCTACCTCGACTGCGCTCGGCACAAGTCAGTGACCACCACTAATAGCGTCGCGGTAGCGAGTCCGTCAGTCGTCAGAATTCTGTTTCGATAATCACTTCACCAAAATCCAAAATCTAAAATCCAAAATTAGTATAAGCATCCTATTTGACAATTTCGGCAATCCTAAAATTAGCGGGGCTTTTTGTCCCGCTAATTGTTAATTCTTGAAGTTAGATTTTAGTCTACTTCCAGTCCTTATCTGCTTGTGAAAGCACATAAGCCGCTACATCTTCAATTTGGTTAGGTTTCAAACGACTGCCGAAAGCAGGCATGGCATTTTTACCTTTTGTAACTTGGGCAATAATCGCTTCTTCTGAGTACAAACCATACTTTTCCAAAGCATCTTTCTTCAGGTTTTTGTTAGCTTGAACCAGATTCTTACCTCCCGCGTGACAAGAAGCACAATTGGCACTAAATACTTTAGCTCCACTAACAGCATCTGCTGCCAATGCTGGACTACTGAAGGCAAAGGTGAAGATTGCTATGCCTAACAGTATCACTGTAATCATTTTTTTCATTTCGTGTTCCCTCTGCAATAACGGCTTATTCGGTGCAATATCTTCTATAATTGTCAGTTGAGGCGTTGCCATAGTCAAATGACAAGCTGTCAAACTTCCTTTTATGAAAGTTTTTAGATTTTGAACAAAGTTTAGGGGTTTAATTCCCCTACCTCTACAGGCCGCAAGTATGTAAGTCTTGTTCTAAATCCCCCGAAGTTATGTGGACGGAAACCGTCCCCATAACAGCACTCTTCTCTACGAGACGCTCCGCGAACGTTGCAAAATTTAATTACGAATTACGAATTACGAATTATTTTAATCTTCGGGATTTTACAGCAGTTTTCATTTATTTAAACCACATTTGTTGTCGGGGCACTATTTGACAGATCTTAACTATTTGACAGATCCTAACTGAATAAGCGCATCTTCTGTAACACGACAAATTCGCCAATCATCTAATATAGATGCTCCCATACTACGGTAAAATTCTTGGGCTGATTCGTTCCAATCCAACACACTCCACTCTAATCGCCCACAATCACGTTCTACAGCTATCTGGGCTACTTTAGTAATGAGAGCTTTACCAATACCTTGCCTGCGATATTCTGGTAAAACAAATAAATCTTCCAGATAAATTCCTGGCTTAGTCAGAAATGTTGAATAATTATGAAAAAATAGGGCAAAACCAACAGCTTGACCCCCAGATTCTGCTAAAATTGCCTCTACATACGTCCGTGAACCAAATAAATGTTCCTTAAGTGCCAGAGCATTGCCTGCGATCGCGTGAGATAATTTTTCATACTCTGCAAGTCCCTGAATTAATTTAAACAGTACGCTGTAATCGGCTGGTTGGGCAAAACGCACAATCAAATTGCTACGCAAAGTCATTCGTCTATAGTCCATAGTTCATAGTCTATAGGCAACTGTGCATTTTTTTTGAGTAATAACTAAATAAAAGTCGAAAAAAGGTACAAAACGCCCGGTTTTTGCAACTTGGAGTAAGTGAAGCTCAAGAAATATACAGATACAAACTCTGTGACGTACTCCACACACTCCCAATGAGAGTGAGTGTAGCCCGACTAAATTTAAAGTTTTGCACTTTATTTGATCTATGTTCGTTAATGAAGCTAATTAGATCAGGTATTGTATCTCTATCTTCATTAAATCAACCAACCTTTTAAACGTTTAGCTATGTGAGGACGCCGCAATTTTCGCATAGCTTTACTTTGAATTTGTCGCACTCGCTCACGAGAAAGATTGAACATATTGCCAACTTCTTCTAAAGTACATGGTTCGCTGGTTGTCAAACCATAACGCAGAGAAATCACATCTTTCTCCCGTGGAGTTAACACGTCACCCAAAACTTCCCAAATCTCCTGACGCATCATGTTTTCATTCATTTTTGCTTCTGGAGATAGGTTATCTTCATCTTCTAGCAAATCCATCAATTCCGTGTCTTCTTCTTTACCGACGCGGTGGTTGAGAGAAAGTGCTTGACGCCGTAGTTGTTGTAGCTGGCGTAGTTGTTGTACACTCATTTCCAAAGCTTCTGCCATTTCAGCTTCGGTGGGATTACGAGAGAGTTTTTGTTTGAGTTCCCGTTGGGCTTTTTTCAGCTTGTTAAGCTTTTCAACAATATGAATAGGTAGCCGGATTGTCCGCGCATCATTAGCTATAGCTCTGGTAATCGCTTGTCTAATCCACCAATAGGCGTAAGTAGAAAACTTATATCCTTTATCTGGATCAAACTTTTCTGTAGCGCGATTTAAACCCATTGCACCTTCCTGAATTAAATCCAGAAAAGGCACTCCCCGATTCAAATATCGCTTGGCAATAGAAACTACCAATCTCAGGTTCGAGCGAATCATTTTGCGTTTCGCTACTCTACCTTGATACAAGCGACTTTCTAATTGCTTTTCCGTCATTTCTAGCTCGGAAGCCACTTCTAGTTTGCTAGGTTCCTGTCCAAGTTTTAAGTGTAAGGCGGCTTGTAATTCCCTAACTTCTTCTAGAAACCTGACTCGCCGCGCTAACTCTACCTCTTCATCAGGTTTTAGAAGCGGATAACGCGCCATTTCTTTAAAAAATGCGCCTACGGCATCATCATGTTCGGTTTTATTATATCCCGAAGGACGAGCCGCCCCCATCTCATCTCCATCCCGTTCGTCTGATTCCAGATTTTCTACTACAATTGGAGACTCTTCATCTGCTACTGGATCTAAACTTTCGAGTGATGCTTCTTCGCTATCAGCAGTGTTCTCCAGTATTTCCATTTTTCCTAATTCAACAATATTCATAGTTTCCTTTAGGGATTGTTGTTTGGTTTGGTACATAATTTAGTTACAGCTACTCGTTTGAGGCTTGGTAGTTTTCCCTAATGGACGAATGCACCCGTTTATATAGCGAAATACAAGCTTCTGCTAATTCTCTTCATAAATAAAAATACGTATCTACCTACCAACTATAGGTTACAGTTAGATACAACCTATAACTAAACTGGACTTAGCATCCAACAAAACTTTCTTCTCAGGCTCACAGCATATATATTCTTCATTTTTTTCTAAATTATCAAATATGTCAAATCCTCCTCAAACTTTCTCAACCTTAACAAATATAAAAATCTCAGCTAACCATCCCAATTTCCTAAACTTTCATATATTTTTATAAATAATTTTAATGTTTAGGGGTTGGAAGTCACTGGATAAATCGAAAACCTGCTGCTGGGGTTATGCATTCCCGATTTAAAGTTACCGAAATGATAGAAATTACAATAATGGCACCTTAATTTCGGAATGATCTTATATGTATAAAATAATCCCATATACAGAAAGGGTTGAATATCTATCGATAGGCGGAAAAAGGCTACTCCCTATTTAGTAGTTGGAGTAACTTTTGTAGATTTAGCGGAGATGCTTTTATTTGTAAGGTAGGCACAAAATATTTATTGCACGTATAGAAGAGGCAAAATTGTCTAGTAGATTACATAAGAGGAAACTTATCAAGTATTATGAAGGATAACAGTATTGGGAAATACCATTTGAGTCCAAAAAAGCAAAAAAATAGAGTTTAGTTAGCTAGGCTAATTTTGACCAACTATGTGAGTAAAATGTCTAACTATAAAGTCAGCAAATATGTATATTAATGACGTAAATTTACCTCGTTTAGTGGTGGCTCAAGCTAGTGAATCATACCAGTCGGGTGCAATTCTTAATCGGTGGGTTGAAGTACTGGTAGACTGTCCAGGAAATATAGGACTATTTACTTATCGATTGCCAGCCCAGTTAGAAATAAAACCAGGGGATATTCTGAGCGTGCCATTTGGGGCACAACAATTAGGAGCGATCGCTATTCGGTTACTGTCACAACCAAATGTTGATTTACCACCAGAAAAAATCCGGGAAGTAGAAGATATAGTCAGCGTTGGATTTTTCCCAAGTGCTTATTGGGAATTACTCAATCGAGTTGCTGCATATTACTATACGCCCCTTATTCAAGTGATCCGGGTTGCTCTGCCACCAGGGTTGCTGGGGCGATCGCAGCGTCGTATCCGCGTCACTAGAGGCACAGGGGCACAGGGAAGTAATTATTTACTGCCATCTTCCAATCCTTCAGCTTTTCTGACTCCAACTGCGCGGCAAATTTGGGAACTTTTACAAGCGCAGTCGGTAGGAGACTACAGTTTCGTCTACCTCCAACAAAAAGTCAAATCTGCTTATCGGGGAATTCGGGAGTTGTTGCGATTCGGTTTAGTAGAAAGCTACTTAGAACCACCACGCCTAACTCGACCAAAGCTGCAAAAAGCAGTCACGCTTATCGGTACAATTGACCACGATTTAACGACTCGCCAACGAGAAATTTTGGAAGTGCTGCGGCGGCGTGGTGGTGAGTTATGGCAAAATGAATTATTGCAAATTTGCAATGCTAGTTCCTCTACCCTCAAGACGATCGCTCAAAAGGGTTACATCGTCCTCGAAGAACGGGAAGTATTGCGAACAGAACAAGGGCCAACATTAGTCGGTGATAGCGCTAAATCCTTAACTGCTGCCCAAGCTAGCGCCTTAGAAACAATCCAGGCACTAGATGGATTTGCTCAAGTTTTGTTACATGGAGTGACAGGTTCGGGAAAAACCGAAGTATATTTGCAAGCGATCGCACCCCTCCTCAAAGTCGGCAAATCCGCCCTTGTCTTAGTCCCAGAGATTGGACTCACACCCCAACTAACTGACCGTTTTCGCGCCCGTTTTGGGAATAAAGTCAGCGTCTATCACAGCGCCCTCTCAGATGGTGAACGTTACGACACTTGGCGACAAATGCTCGCCGGGGAACCCCAAGTTGTCATTGGTACCCGCAGCGCCGTTTTCGCCCCTTTGCCTAAATTAGGTTTAATTATCTTAGATGAAGAACACGACAGCAGTTTTAAGCAAGATTCCCCCATACCCACCTACCACGCCCGTACTGTCGCCCAGTGGCGAGCAGAATTAGAAAATTGCCCCTTGGTGTTGGGTTCCGCTACCCCTTCGTTGGAAAGTTGGGTAAGTGTCGGAACCTCACCCCCTAGCCCCGTCTCCGCAAGCAGAGAGGGGGGACAGGAAAGAAATCTTAACTCAGCACTCAGCAGTTATTACTTAAGTTTGCCCGAACGCATCAACTCGCGCCCTCTACCGCCAGTGGAAATCGTCGATATGCGGCAAGAGTTGCAGCAGGGAAATCGTTCTATATTTAGTAGATCGCTGCAAGCAGCTTTGCAACAGCTACAAGAGAGAAAACAACAGGGAATTTTATTTATTCATCGCCGGGGACACAGTACTTTTGTATCTTGCCGCAGTTGTGGATATGTGTTGGAATGTCCGCACTGTGATGTATCGCTGGCGTATCACCACACCGAAGAAAAAGCGCCGGAATTATTGCGCTGTCATTATTGTAACTATGCGCGATCGCATCCCAAATTCTGCCCTGATTGTAGTTCCCCTTACCTAAAATTTTTCGGTAGCGGTACTCAACGAGTCACGCAGGAATTAGCGCGACAATTCCCAGAATTGCGCTTGATTCGTTTTGATAGCGATACCACCCGCAACAAAGGCTCGCATCGTACTCTACTCACCCAGTTTGCCAACGGCGAAGCAGATTTATTAGTCGGAACGCAAATGCTCACCAAAGGTTTAGATTTACCGCAGGTGACACTTGTGGGCGTCGTTGCTGCCGATGGATTGCTAAATTTATCAGATTATCGCGCCAGTGAACGGGCATTTCAAACCTTGACTCAAGTAGCTGGACGTGCTGGGAGAGGCGATGATCCAGGTAGGGTAATTGTGCAGACTTATACTACAGAGCATCAGGTAATTGCAGCAGTGCGATCGCACGATTATCTGTCTTTCTCTCAAGCTGAGTTAGAACAACGCCAAGCACTCAATTATCCCCCTTATGGGCGGTTAATTTTATTGCGTTTAAGTAGTCTCGATCCCATTCAAGTGCAGAATACGGCGCAAATTATTGCCACAGCTTTGAGTACAGAAGAAGAATTCGAGATATTAGGCCCAGCACCAGCGAGTATTTTACGGGTAGCTAATCGTTATCGCTGGCAGATATTGATTAAATTTGCCCCCGATGCATTGCCACAATTGCCAGATTGGGAAGAAGTGCGATCGCTTTGTCCCCAATCTGTTAGCTTGACCATTGATGTAGACCCCATCAATATTATGTAATTATATGAGAAGGAGTCAAACAATTTTGGATTTTAGATTTTAGATTTTAGATTGACCCCAGCAATTAAGAATTCGGTCAGAAGACAGAATTCTTCTTCGGTAAAGTCGTTGAGAATTTGGCTAGTTGATGTGTTGCAATGTCTACGATGGGCTACGCCTACCCAAGTAAAATTTCTGATAACATACCAAAAAGTCAAACAGGTATTTAATCTGAATGCCAGCCCTGAACCTATGAACTATAACGAAATATCTCTTCGACCTGCCCAGGAAACAGATGCGTGGGTGCTGAGTGCAATTCATATTGCTGCTATCAAAGCTTTGCCTGCAACTTTCTACACCCAAAAAGAACTTTTAGCTTGGCGTAATTACCGCGACAAACCGGATGGTTCAAATATATTGAAGAGGATGGAAGTAGAAACTTTCTGGGTTGCGATCAAGGGAGATTTTGTTATAGGTTTTGCTAGTTTTTTTGTTGATGAACTCATCGGGCTGTATGTCCATCCTAAATATCAAGGCAAAGGGATTGGGCGTGCTTTAGTTCAACATTTTTGCGATCAAGCAACTGAGCAAGGTATAGATAAGGTAATTACAATTGCTAGTCTTTATGCCGAAGGGTTTTATTTACGACTGGGATTTACTGCCATCCAAAGAGCGCCTCTTTATTTAAGAAGTGGGGTAGTTGTCCCGGTTACTCAAATGAGTAAAACATTAGCTACCGCACCGAATTGAAGAAGAATTCAGAATTCAGAATTCAGGAGTCAGAATTCAGGAACCGGAGACGCTCCGCCGAAGCGTCAGAATCAAGACGCTCTCTACCAGTGTGCGTAGCTTGTTTCCCCGCAGGGTTACGCAGACTCGCTCTGCGTGGCACTATCCGCTTTTTCGGTCAAAATTCATTCTGAATTCTGACGACTGACGCCTTTATTCTGTTTCGATAAATTTGAGAGGGTAAAGATTTTTAACAAATTTAAAAATCCTGGTATCAAGATTATTTTTCCCCAAGTTATGGCCACTTTTTCTACATAACTTATGATGTAAGTAAGTACTTGCCAGCACAAATGAATAAAAGCATCCGTTCATCAACTCTCACCCGTACACGTTTGATAGAAGCCGCCTCGCAGGTATTTGCTAGTTTAGGTGTTCAAGGAGCAACTACCCGTGAAATAGCTCGTGTTGCTAGTGTGAATGAGGTGACTTTATTTCGCCACTTTGCTAGCAAAGAACAACTTCTGGCAGCAGTAATCGAAAATGCCTTTGCACTCCAGACAGAAGCCCTTGCACACCCCGAAGCGTGGACGCAGGATCTAAAAATTGATTTAAGACACTATGCCCATCTTTATAATACGATGTTAGAGGCACAGGAAGACTTAATTCGTACTTTCATTGGAGAAGCTAAACGTCATCCAGAAGAAGCCAAACAAGTGATTCAAGAAGCTGCCAAGCTCTTAGGAGAAAAACTGGTAGCTTACCTGCAATCGAGTCAGAAACTAGGCACTGTCAGAGCAGACCTTGATCCATTTCCAGCAGTCGATATGTTTAAAGGAATGCTGTTAGCTGGAATGCTATGCCGCAGTGCAAAATTCAATCAAGGCAGCTATAGTTGTGAGGACTATATTGAAACCTGTGTAGATATTTTTGTGCGCGGTATCAGTGCCACTCCACTCTCAGTTGTCAAACAGCCTCTAAGATAGAAGCCAAATTAGACAATAATTAAGATATATGAAAATCTTGAAAGGTAAAGTTGTCAGTGGTTTAGGAAACTTTTCTTACTGGATTGAGAAACTCCAGGAATATTACTTGAGAAAAACGGGAATGAAATTTTTCCCTGGAACTTTAAATATTCAGCTAGATCAACCTTACCATCTCCCGAAAAATGTAATTCGTCTGGAAAAGGAAGAATATGAAGGGACTGTTTCTGTTAGCATTGTTCCCTGTGAGATATTTGGAAGAGATGCTTTTATCTTAAGAACAGACAAAAACAATACTGAGAGTGGAGATCATCCGAAAACAATTATTGAGATAGCTTGCGATGTTAAACTTCGTGAACTATATAATCTTAAAGATAATGACTTGATTGAAGTTGAGATTTCTGATGTCAGATTTATCTGAATTAAACAATCTGCTTGCAGATGAAGCGTTAATCCATTACGCGAGTGGTCGGGAGCAAAAGCGATTATCAAAAGGTGCAGGTTTGCTGGAATTAGCCCGAAGCCAAGAACTTATTAGCCGCTACCTACCACCTCCACCCGCAGTGATTTTCGATGTTGGCGGTGGCGCTGGCGTCTATTCTTTTTGGCTGGCTCAACAGGGCTATGAAGTCCATCTCATTGATGCGGTTCCTTTGCACATAGAGCAAGCCCGACATTTGTCTCAAGCTCAACTGGAATATCCTTTAGCTAGTTTGGCAGTTGGAGATGCTCGTCAACTGAATCGGGCGGATAATAGTGTTGATGCTGTTCTCTTGCTTGGGCCTTTGTATCATCTGACTGAGCGCACAGATCGTATTATTGCTTTGCGTGAAGCTCATCGCATCTTAAAAACTGGAGGTTTTGCTTTCGCGGTGGGAGTTTCTCGCTTTGCTTCAACCTTAGATGGATTATTTCGGGGATATTTAGATGATCCAGAGTTTGCAGAGATTGTTAAACAGGATCTAATTGATGGTCAACACCGCAACCCAAATAACCATCCTAACTACTTCACAAAAACCTTCCTTCATCATCCAGAAGAACTCAGAGCAGAGGTTGAAGAAGCGGGTTTACATTTTGAAAAGACTTTAGCGATTGAAGGCCCAGGCTGGTTACTACAAAACTTTCAGGAACACTGGAATGAGCTAGGTCGCCGCGATCGCCTTTTAGAAGCGATTCGTTGGTTAGAAACCGAACCCTCTATATTGGGGATGAGCGCTCACATCATGGCTGTTGCCCATAAATAGGCGGTCAATAAATTTTGGATTTTGCGAAAAGTTGCGTGCGGGGGTTCCCCCCGTTGAGCAAACTTTTCAAGACAGATTTTGGATTTTAGATTCACCCCATGCATCAATGCAGGGGCTTTAAATAAAGAATTGTAGATTTTGGATTTTGGATTTGTTCCACAAATAAATTTGCTTGCTCTCAGACCTTTTTAAATTTTGAATCTTCAATCCAAAATTTAAAATTTAAAATCTAAAATTAGGTAAAGTAGAGCGATCGCCACTAACTAAATTCGCTTGTTGTTTTGCCAGCACTTGTTTGCGTAACAAAAGTAATTGTCTATCTTTAATGCCTTCTGCGACTAATCCATCGACAGTTTTCATCAGATAATCAGCGCAGGAACCCAATTTTCCCGATGCGGTGGCAATACTATTAACAGTGGTTGTTAATGGTATTTGATCAGCGTACCTGGGATGTTGGCGATTGGCAACGAAGGCGATCGCTTGGAATTCTTGCGTACCATCAAATACTTTTACCCAACGAGCAACGTAGACACCAGCCACCATCTCTCGTCGCCAAATCAGCAGTAATTCGGATGCGACATCAGCAGCAGCAATTCGATAAATAATTCCACGACAACTACCGCCCCGATCAAGTCCTAAGAGTAATCCGGGATTCTCTGGAGTGCCGCGACCAAGGATCATCCATGTACAGAAGCACCGATGCCAACCATAAATGATCCCAGCACGGCGCTCGACGTATGTGATTAGGGGATTCCAAATCAGCGAACCGTAGGCAAATATCCAGATATCAGAATTTGCTGGTTGCTGTTGTACTGTATCATCGAGCGATCGCTGTAACTCATCTTCGCTCAGGGTAGTTAGCTTGATTCCAGAGTGTGATGCATCTAAGAGTCTTGTCTGTTCATTTCCGGCTTCGAGGTCGCTACGACTGAGTGACATAATGTAGATTTTCTGTAAATCTTTAATAATTACTGTTAAAGAGCATTTGCCTTTGGAGGAAAACTTTTCGATTTACTGAAATTATGCAGAAATTGGAGTTCAGATGCAGTGAGGTCGCGCCATTGACCCAATTGCAAGTCATCTAATTGTAGGTGACCTATGCTGACCCTGACCAGCCGCAAAGTTGGAAACCCTACAGCCGCAGTCATGCGCCGTACTTGGCGGTTTTTTCCCTCTGTCAAGGTCATTTCCAGCCAAGCTGTGGGTACATTTTTGCGAAATCTAATCGGCGGGGTGCGTTCAGGTAGCTGTGGCTCTGTTGGTAACAGCCTAACTTCTGCCGGTTGAGTGCGGTAATCTTGAATTTCCACACCTGTTTGCAACCTTTTTATCGCATCTGCATCTGGAATTCGTTCTACCTGTACCCAGTAAGTACGTTTATGACCAAAACGCGGATGGGCGAGACGATTTTGCAATTGTCCATCGTTCGTTAATAACAGCAACCCTTCACTATCCCAGTCTAAGCGTCCCACAGGATACACATCAGGCACATTAATATAATCTTTTAGGGTGCTATGTGTGGGAGCATCTTTTGTAAACTGGCTGAGAACGCCATAGGGCTTGTAAAAAATAATATATCGGTAATGGTTTGTCATTGGGCATTGGGCATTGGGCATGGGGTATTAGTTATTTCTTTCTTCTCCCATAGGGGCTTATGAGTGTTTGCTGGACAAAATTATGTATGCAAGGATTTAGGCATCATATAAAACAGGAGTCAGAATTCACCAATTGTGAATACTCTACCCATAAAGGGATAGAGTTTTAAGGCGAGAATATTTTAATTTTTTTCGCCCACCAGGGGCGAGGTTTTAACCAATATTCATCACCCACTCGTACAGAATTCATGACTTTATTCTGACTCCTGAGTTCTGAATTCTTCTTATAAAAATAAAAAGGATTGAATGCCTAGTCAACTCCAAACTCCAAACTCTTAACTCTTAACTCCTAACTCCTCACTCCTAAAAATCTGTTTTTTCCATGCCCTATGAGCAACTACTTTCGCTCCAATGTTAATGCAATGGCTAGCTACATTCCCGGTGAGCAGCCCCAACGCGGTACACAGATTATTAAACTCAACAGTAACGAAAACCCCTATCCTCCTTCTCCTGCGGCATTAGCTGTGCTACAAAATATCGATGGCGAGTGGTTGCGGCGATATCCAGAACCTTTCGGGGGAGAGTTCCGGCAAGCCGCAAGTAAAGTTTTAGGAGTTCCTAGCGATTGGATCATTGTCGGGAATGGCAGTGACGAATTGTTGAGTGTGGTGATTCGAGCCTGTGCAGAACCTGGGAAGAAGGTAGTTTATCCGATGCCAACTTACGTCCTATATCGCACATTAACAGAAATGCAAGCTGCGGAAATTATTGAGATTCCCTACAGCGAGGACTACAGTTTACCTTTGGAAGAACTGCTTGCTGTCGATGGTTCTGTGACATTCATTGCGTCGCCTAATAGTCCATCGGGGCATGTGGTAGCAACAAATGATCTGCGAAAATTAGCCAGCCAGTTATCTGGAGTTTTAGTGATTGATGAAGCATATGTAGATTTTACCGAAGAGAATGCATTGGCTTTGGTAAAGGATTACGAAAACGTCATCATAATTCGCACACTTTCTAAAGGGTACTCATTGGCGGGATTGCGGCTGGGTTTTGCGGTGGCGAATCCCAAACTGTTGCAGGGATTGTTTAAGGTGAAAGATAGCTATAACATTGATGCGATCGCTTGTGCAATTGGCACGGCTGCTATTACCGACCAAGCTTATAAAAATGCTTGTGTAGCAAAGATTAAGGCATCACGGACTAAGTTAGCAACAGAATTAAAACAATTAGGTTTTCATATTTGGGATTCTCAAGCTAACTTTTTGTTAGCACAACCAAGAGAAGGAAACGCAGAATATCTCTATCAAAAACTGAAGGAACGGGGGATTTTAATCCGCTACTTCAAGCAGCCAGGATTAGATGATAAATTACGCATTACTGTTGGTACTAATGAACAAAATCAGGCTTTAGTGGAGGCGTTGATTTATTTGTTAGAGAGTGGGGAAGAGAGGGTCTAAAACCTCGACTACGCCTTGAATTTTGACTTCTATGCTTCTGAGAAATTGCTTGTTGTAAGAAGTTCATTTTCTGAGCGCTGCACAGCATATATATAGTGCGATATGTCGCGCCAGAGTGTCTCCTGAACGATTTTGAGGCCGTTCTTCTCAGCTACACGCCGAGAGGGGATGTTTTCAGGGCGAATCAGGGAAATGACGCGAGCGCTATCCAGCACGTTCAAGGCATACTTCTGGCAAGCAGATGCGGCTTCAGTTGCGTAACCTTGCATTTGTTGGTCACGGCGGACATGATAACCAATTTCGAGTTCTTGGTGTCCCTCTACCTCCTGCCAAACCAATCCACAGTCGCCGATTACCTCGCCCGTTGCCTTGAGAACCATCGCCCACAAGCCGAGTCCGTGCTGTGCGTAATTGCGGCGATGCCAATCAATCCACTTTTCCACCATCTCGCGATCAAAGGGCTTTGGATAGTAGCGCATCGACTCTGCATCGCCGAGGACAAGCAGTAGCGCGTCGAGGTCAGAAAGCGTCATTTCTCGCAAGAATAGGCGTTGGGTTTCCAATATCATTGGTGAATCCTCCTTTAGCCATTGTCTAGTTTATCTTTGCCTGGTATGTAGTAAGCACTTCAGTGTTTATAGCGCGATCAAATGAAATTGTTACAGTCATCTATCTTTTATCCTTTCATGATGGTTATTGAAAAAGGCAACTATAGCTAGATGACTAATAAAATTGCACTTTACCAAGTTTTTTTAGAGCAAAGAATAATGAACTAATATGTAATGTTTGCAGCAATATACCATTATCAATACCTTCAATTACCTTTTCCAGGGGTAATAAAACTACATCAATTTGTTCGGTAACATCTAACTTTAAATCAGATACACGTTCTACATCTGTTGCTAAAAAACAATGGGTTAAATTGCTATGATTAGCTGGGTTTGGTGATAATATACCAGTTTCAATAAAATTATTGCTAGTGTAACCAGTCTCTTCCAATAATTCGCGTTTTGCAGCTTCCACTGGTAAAACATCTTCAGCCTCTACAGCACCGCTAGGCAATTCTAGAATTGTTTTTTTCAGACCGTGGCGATATTGCTTTACTAAAATAACTTCCTGATTTTTGGTTAAAGCTACAATATTTACCCACGTTGGATATTCAAGAACATAATAGGGGTCAACTATTGTTCCGTTGGGCATTTGGCAAGTATCAGACCGTACTGAAATCCATCTATCTTTTACTATCTGCCTAGATTTTAATACAATCCAATCAAATGAATTTACCATATTTAAATCTCTATTTATCTGCTTTTTACAGTAATTATTTCTAATGATTTTAAATCTGGTAAAGGTAGTACTATACCCATCGGATGCTCAATTTGCTGCCAGAACTGAAATGCTTCTTTGCCAGTAAAAGCAGCAATAAACAGCGTCATGACAGTGCCGTGCGTCACAATTATGACATCACCATTTGGGGTTTTAGCGATAATATTTTCTACAGCTTGCTGGAAGCGTTGATAAGCTTGTGTTGCTGTTTCTAGTCCCATCACTAATTCATCTGGCTTGGCGAAAAAAGCAGCTAAAGTTTCAATAAACTTTTTTTCTTCTACAAAACTAAGATCACTACGGTTATGTTCATGTAATCCTTCCATAACTTCAACTGATTTATCAAATTGCTGGGCAATAATTTGGGCAGTTTCTATAGCTTTTGGTTCAGTACTAGCGGCTATGATTGCCGGTTGATAATTTGCTAATTTCTGCGCTAACAAGTGAGAGCGTTGCTGTCCTTCTGCTGACAAATGCCATTCTCTAGCAGGCACGCCCACTATTTTTTCTGGGAGCGAATGTCTAACTAGAATTAGTCTTTGTACGTTTTCTCTTAAAGCTACTGTCATATCCAATTCATTGAATGCGTGTTGCTAGAATCACTGAATTTTTTGCTGTGACGCGGATTTCTATGGCAGCGATCCGAGGATCTTTGAGCCAAAATTCCCTTATTGGATCTGTGCGCCCGTGCCATTCTGGAGGCCAGTATTCTTCGGGTGTGAGATCGTCCAATAAAATTAAGCCTCCAGGCTTGAGAGCAGTTATCAATGTCTGAGGTTCTGTGAGTTTTGCCTTTCCGCCATCGGCAAATAACAAATCAAAGGGAGCATAGATGAGTAAATCGCGCCAGTCACCTAGAAGTGCGCGGACATTAGATTTATCTGCAAATAGCTGTTGCACAAGTTTGGCAAGCTGGCGATCGCTTTCTATCGTAATTAATGTACTATCTGGATGTAATGCGCTGACAATCCACGCTGCACCAACCCCGCATCCACTACCAATCTCGCCAATTTGACCCTGTGTAATGTGGCTGGTGAGGACGTGCAACAAGCGACCAACTTCCGGGAGCGAGGATTGGGTAAACTCAAGTTGTGCAGCCAGAAATTCAGCCTGTTGCACTAATGATGGACTAGATGTGATGGGATAGGTTGTCATCGATAGATATCTGGGGCAATTTCGGTAATGCTAGTCATATTGAAATTCACACTGGCAATAATGAAACATGGGCTGAAACCACTTTCCATCCTTCGGTAAACCTGTACCAAGTCTGGCTTTGTCGCCCAAAACGCTCTACACCATTAATATTGCGGCGAAACTCTAAAGTCACTGTTGCTGAATCTTTTCCAAAGGTCACAACCTTGAGATTCGAGATTTCTCGCTCTATTTTCGGGTTTGGTCGATTCTGACGAAAGTTACTAATTTCGTCGCCGCCATAGAGGTTTTCTGTGATCCCGAACCGCACTACTTCGGGCGCATCCCAAAACAAGATATCCATCACCTCTAAATTGTTATTACAAAGGGCTTCTTCATACTTGAGGTACAACTCAGTTACTTCAGTTACAACAGTAGGGTCATTTACGGTAGTCATTGTTATTACCAATTTTTGGTGTTATGGCTGATTATGCACTCTTTCAAATAGTCAGAGCTATTTTTCTTTTAAGATCCTTCAGTATGTAGATTCAGACGAACCAGATCACGGAAGGTGGAGATTTGCTGCATAAAGAAAATTGAGCCTGCAATACAAATACTTGCACCAAAAATGACAGTATTGCTACTACCAATTTTACTTGCTAGTGCGCCAGCTATTAAGTTGCCTATAGGTACTGCGCCTGTAGATGCCATAACGTAAAGACCGGTAATTTGTCCGCGATTTTCATCGCTCACCAACAACTGAAGTAAAGTGCGTCCGGCAATTATCTGCAAAATAAAGCCGAAACCAGCTGCAAATAATGAGAGCAGTGAAAGCCAGAACACACGGGATAGAGCAAAGACAATCAAGCTTACTCCCATAAAACATATACCCAATGCTAGAACTTTACCCGATTCCAGGACATTGCTATGCTTAGTTAAATAGATACCACCTGCTAAGGTTCCCAAACTGGAAGCTGTCATCAAGAAGCCGAAGGTGTTAGGGCCACCCTGCAAAATATCTTTGGCAAAAATCGGCCCCAAAGCTAAATAAAATCCCCACACGCAGCAGACTAAAGCTGAACCAATCAAGACTGATCGAATTGGCAAAAACCCAAAGGCATAGTTAAAACTAGCTTTCAATTCTTCTAAAGGTTTCCGCGTGGAAATGACGGCTTTTCTGGGGGCAAGCCGCATCGCCAAGAGGGCAAAAATTACCGCGATATAACTGATAGTATCAATCAGAAAACAAGCGCCCGAACCAATGGCCGCAATTAATAGGCCCGCGATCGCAGGTCCAAGCATTACCGAAACGCTCACAAGGGAGGAGTACAAGGCGATCGCATTGCCGAGATTTTCCTTGCTGACCGTTTCTGGTAAAAATGCCTGTCGGGTCGGAATATCGAAGGCGTTGATTATCCCTTGCAACCCACCAAGAAGTGCAATCTGCCAGACATTAATAGTACCGCTCAGAGCCAGCCATGTCAGAGCCAAAGACTGAAGCATCCCTAGAATTTGGGCGACAGTCAGGATGCGATGGCGGTTGGAGCGATCGGCGACGATTCCACCCAGAGGAATCAACACAAGCGTGGGAATTTGGCTGGCAAAACCCACCAGACCTAACAACCAGGCGGAATCGGTGAGGCGATACACCAGCCAACTTGTAGCCACTTGAGTCATTGACGTACCAATCAAAGAAATTCCCTGACCCATGTAGTACAGGCGAAAATTTCTCGAACCAAAAGCACGAAGCATGACTTGTGATTTTTTTGATGCTTCCATATATCACCCCTGAGTAGTTCCCAGTTTTTAACCGTGAATAAAAAAGTAGGCAGTCATACTGAAGGCAACAATCATCACAAATTTCCGAATTAAGTGCGGTTCAAGTTTACGAGCATAATGAGCGCTTAAGTAACCACCAAGAGAGCCACCTACTGCCATCAAAATAGCTTGATGCCAAGCAATTACACCTGCAAAAATAAATGGAACGATCGCAATACCATTGATACAACTCCCTAAAAATGTCTTAAAAGCATTCATTTTGTGAATACTTTTGATTCCTAAAAATGTCAGAGTTGCCAGCATTAAAATTCCTAAACCTGCGCCGAAGAAACCGCCATAGATTGCGATCGCTAGTTGAGCCAGTACCAAATTAAATAGTGGTACAGACTCAGGTGATGTATTCTGACTTTGACGCTGCAACCATTTTTTGAAAGGTTCGCCAAAGGTAAATACAACTGTTGCTAGCAGCAGCAGATAGGGAATCAGCTTTTTAAATACATCTGGCGATGTATACAACAAAGCTATGGAGCCAATCATGCCACCAAATAAACTGACACCACATAGAACTAAAAAATCTCGTCGCTCGATGCCTAAATCTTGACGATATGCTCCAGCACTGGCGAGAGCTGCCACCCAAATTGCAGTATTATTGGTGGCATTAGCCGCGATCGGCGGTACACCCGTAAAGATGAGAGTTGGAAACGTGATAAAGCTTCCACCACCCGCCACAGCGTTTAAACCGCCTGCAATGAAAGCGGTACTAAACAGAAGTAAACTATGGAAAAGTGTTAATGATGGCGGCATTATTTTGAATTACGAATTACCAATTATAAGTCCGGGAATATCACTTGGAGAATGAGCAATCAAGTCAGCACCATGAGCTTTTAATTCCTCCTCAGTTCCATAGCCATAGGTGACACCAATTGAGGCGATTTGATGGCGCTTGGCTCCAATGATGTCATGTGAGCGATCGCCTACCATCACTACAGTGGAGGGTAAAAGTTTTTCTGTTAATAAAATATGGTGAATTAAGTCGCCTTTGATGCTTCTACTTCCGTCAAGTTCACTACCATAAACACCATCAAAAAGCAATGATAAACCAAAATATTCAATAATCTGCGTAGCATAAATGTATGGTTTAGAAGTCGCAACAAAAGTTTTATAACCAGCAAAACTAATGGCTTTTAGGACTTCTGGAATCTGGGGATAAAGGGAGTTTTCAAATAATCCAATGGTGGCAAAGCGACGACGATACAGTGAAATAGCCTGTTCAATTACTGTGTTATCTAAGGTCTTGAGTAACTGTGAAAAGCTGTCTTTTAGTGGTGGGCCAATACACCAATGTAATTCATCAGCATCCGGTGGTTTGTAACCGAGTTCAGATAGAGCATATTGAATGCAGCGAGTGATCCCAAGTTTAGGATCTGTCAAAGTCCCGTCTAAATCAAAAAGGACAGCCGAGTAAGGCATATCTTACTATTAATTCGTAATTAAGACAGTCAATTTTAACTCCTAATTTTGAACGATTTAACAAAGCCTTCGGCACTAAGTAACGCGATCCCCAGTGTGACAACACCAATCCCGACGCTCTGAATCACGTTTAAAGTTTCGCTAATGGTTATCCATGCAACTAGCGCCGTCAATGCTGGACTACTAGAACCGATTATAGAAGCGGTAGATGCACCAACCATCCGAATCCCCACATTGTTTAGAGTGTGTCCGATAAAGCTGACAAGACCCGAAAATATGCTGCCAATCCATAGGGGTGTCCAGTCAAGTTGGGCGATCGCAGCTGGCCAAAACAGTAAGCTAATACCAGAAAGCAGTAAAGTGGAGGTAAAACTGATCCAGGTAAAGGGAACTGGATGGAATTTTTCTAAACATTTTTGAGCAATGATGCAATAAAAGGCGTAAACGATCCCAGCGCCAAAACTAGCGAAAATACCGATCGCAATGGTATGACTGCTGTAGGTGGCAGAAGATTGAGGAATGGTGAGAGCGCTTCCTACTAGGATAATACCCATCACCAGCCAACGGAACAATGTGGGGCGATCGCCAAAAAACCTCCATGACAACAGTGCTGTAAATACGGGATAGGTGAAGAAGAGTGTCAAGGCAATACCTGTGGGAATCAAGCCAATATCAATGTAGAGTGAGGCAATATACACAAACATCAGTACCCCACAGCCAAGAGCTTGAATCAGAATATCCCTGCGTTCACGATTGAATAAGTCTTTTAATTCTTTTCCAGCAGATGGATATAGCTTGAATGATAGAGATGCCATGAGTGGAACCACTAGCAGCATTCGCATGAACATCAGCAAGAAGGAATTCTGCAAATCCGGTTTAACGTATCCACCGAGTAAAAATAAACCTAGTACGAGATGTTCTGAAAACAAAACTCGGACAGTAACATTGTGAAACGTCAAAACAAAGGAGGATAGAAGAACCGTCAAGATGCCCAACACGATAAAAAGTTTCCTTAGAGACGACTTGATTGTAAGCTGAAAAACATCTAATTTGCATAACCGAATTAAACATAACTCTTGTGGGGTGGGCATCTTGCCCGCCCTAATTATGCAAGTTGAATGTGGAACAACTTATAACTGAAACCACTGGATTAACAAACCAGATAAAGTTTGAGGAAATCAAAGCCGTCCTTCAAAAACACTGCTAGTTGTTCAATCAAAACTATGCCAAGGAACCGACGCCCACAGGTTCAGGAGCAGTCTTTGCGTTGAACTGGTTCACCGGACGGGGCAAACCAAGATTTTCGCGTAAAGTACTGCCTTCATACTCAGTACGAAATATTCCTCGGCGTTGCAGTTCGGGAATTACCAAGTCCACGAATTCATCTAAACCTCCAGGCAACCACGGCGGCATGATGTTGAATCCATCAGCCCCACCATTGACGAACCAATCTTCTAACTGATCGGCAATGTGTTCTGGTGTTCCGAGAATCGTTCGATGTCCCCGCGCTCCTGCAATCCACAAATACAGTTGCCGGATTGTTAAATTCTCTCTGCGGGCCAGATCGGTGATCAGCTGCAAGCGGCTTTTGCCACCGTTGGTATCTGGCAGATCCGGCAATGGCCCATCTAGGGGATATTTAGACAAATCATGGCCACCCACTAGCCCAGAGAGCAGCCCTAATCCTACCAGGGGATGAATCAACTCCTGAAGTTGTTCATATTTATCCTTAGCTTCCTGCTCAGTCTTACCAATTACCGGAAATACCCCTGGCATAATCTTGAGATGATCAGGGGAACGTCCGTATTTAGCCAATCTCCCCTTGACGTTGGCATAGAACGCTTGAGCTTCTGCCAGTGTTTGTTGAGCGGTGAAGATCGCCTCTGCTGTTTGGGCAGCCAAATCCTGGCCAGCCTCAGAAGATCCAGCTTGTACGATTACTGGATACCCCTGCGGTGGACGCGCCACATTCAGCGGCCCGCGCACTGAGAAATATTTACCCTTGTGGTGGGGAATATGCAACTTTTCTGCATCAAAGTAAATACCTGACTCTTTATTGTGAAGGAAAGCATCGTCTTCCCAACTGTCCCAAAGTTTGGTGACAACATCCACAAATTCCCTCGCCCGTTCATAGCGCAGCGAGTGTTCTAGGTGGTTTTCTTGGCTGAAATTCTGCGCTGCGGCTTCAGCAGCAGAGGTTACAAGATTCCATCCAGCCCGACCACCGCTTAAATAATCCAGTGACGCAAACTTGCGAGCGAGATGAAAAGGTTCATCATAGGTCGTTGATGATGTCGCCACCAATCCGATCTTTTCTGTCACCGCAGACAGAGCCGACAATAAGGTTAAAGGTTCAAAGTGGACACTGAATTGTCCCGAACGGCTAAAAGCCTCAGCCCCTTGCCCTCTATCCCAGACGGCTAAACCATCTGCGAGAAAAAGCATATCAAATTTTCCCCGTTCAGCCGTTTGTGCCAGCTGCTTGTAATGTTGGAAGTTTAGACCTCCATCAGCCGGGGTGTTGGGATGTCGCCATGCTGCGACGTGATGACCACTACCGGGTAAGAATGCTCCGAGTTTAAGTTGTTTTTTTGTACTCATGTTTTTATTTGCGAGGGCGTACTTATGCTTTTTTCGTTCTCTTGTTTGCAACAAGAAAGTGTTAGTTATTAGGATTCTGGTATTGTTACTTGCATGGAGGGTCGTTTAGAGAATTCATCGTACCAATGGGCAAGTTTTGGATATTTCTGCCGCCATTGCAGATCAGGAAAACGGATTTCTAGTCCAAGTGCAGAGGCGAGAGTTATATGAGCAAGTTTCGGAGTTTGGTCGAGTTTATCTGATATCTTCTCGAAGTAGTCCAAAATTCTCAACGCCCGCGATCGCTCAAACTCGATCACCCCAAAAGACTGCTCACTCAGGGGACGCCTTAACTCTCGTACCCAGACAGCAATGCCATCTATGAACCCGCCAGTTATACCTTCAAGTTGCTGTAAAAAGCCATTAGAAATGTCAGCAACAAGTTTGATCTCAGGATTTAAGTGATTCAGATAGGCGCATATTATACGTGTTTCACTCAAAATAAATCCATCATCAGTCGCTAGGGTTGGTACTTTACCTGTAGGGTTGTAATTCAGTAGGTCGCTGTTCGGATCTCGTGCAATGACTTTTTGGGTTTCGATCTGATTGCTGAGATTCAGTTCTAGTGTTGCTATCCGTGCAATGCGTGCATAGGGCGAGTTAGGTGTATAGAAGAGTTTCATAAAAAGCGCGATCGTCATTAGATACTGGGTTCAAATGTCTATCGTTTTAACATTTGAAAAAATCTGGTCAATAAATTAGGAAATGTCTGAAAGATATTTTTGTGGCATCTACTTTGAGTCTCGATCTAAGCTGAATCAGCATCACTCCATTGGCTCAACTTGGTTAGTAGATCGTTTCGGCGCTCCGGTGATGTAAACGCTACTTTGATGGCATTACGGATAACAGCAAGCAATTCGGCTGCGGAAAAACCGAGGGCATGGGCTACTGTATACTCTCGCCCAATCGTGGTACAGATTTGGACAGGATCATCTGTACAGAGAGCGATCGCAATGCCGCAATGCCATTGCATCGGCTGAGAATGCTATTGCATCGGCTAACAATGCCATTGCATCGGCTGACAATGCTATTGCATCGACTGACAATGCTATTGCATCGACTAACAATGCTATTGCATCGACTGACAATGCCATTGCATCGGCTGACAATGCTATTGCATCGGCTTGTAAAAATCAACCTACCCTACGTTACCTAGTAGCAACTCTAAAAGACTTGTGTATACACGGTAGCGTAGAGAAGCGGGACGTAAGCCCATTACGAATTAGGATGATTTGCTCTGAAGAAGAGAATCGGTTCTGCCAAATTATTGTTTTTCAATAAAGCATCGGCATACTGCATAGGATTAGATTCCGCAAAGTAGATTTGTTCTGCGGCATGGTATCGCTGACGATATAGACGAACTGCGTTTTCCCAAGACCCAAGCCGTGCTGCATCCCTGTCTACCCCACGCTGCTCGGCGACATCAAAATCTGTATCTATATAGATACGATAGTCAAAGTAAGAGACAATCTCTGGTCGTAGCAGAAAACTGGCAGCAAAAAGAAAAATATCTCCAGGATTGGCTTTATTAAGTGCCTCTTCCACAGGAGCATCTGTTTCCAAGTCGAACCCATGTGCCTGGTAGATTAAATTACCCCCAAACCCCAGTGGTTCAAGCACAAGCTTTTTGAGGAGCGGATAGTTGTAGGCATCAAAATAGTAGCCTTCAGCCGACTCACGACCTCGGCGATGGCGCAGGTGACGTGGGTTATGGAAATCATCCACTGCAATGTGAACATAACTTCTTCCCCGTCTGGTTAATATCTGCGCTAGCTCCTGTGCCAATGTGGATTTGCCACTAGCAGTAATGCCTGTCACCGCTACTTGCAGAACACGAGAAGGCAGAGCCTCAGCACGCTCGATTAAAGTATCCGCTATTGTTTCCAAAACAGTAGCGCGTGTATCACCCATGCATCGCTCCTCTGCCCATGAAACTTCTACTTCATAGAGATTGTCTAGCTGGTATTTTATTTTTAACGCGAGTCCCTATTACGCAGTCACGGCCTCACGTCGGTTGTACTCAGAAGCGTCTCCTTTGATAGCCTGACTTTGTTTACCATCGATGCCCACTGGGAGGTCGCCGACAATTGTGACTCGTTGAACGTGGCGGGGCTGGTCGCCGTAATCTGCGATCGCATAATGTTGAGTCGCCCGGTTATCCCAAAAGGCGACGTCACCAACTTGCCAACGCCACCGGACTGTGTTCTCAGGACGTGTTACATATGCTTGCAACAGTCGGAGAATGTCATCTGATTCAGTTGTTGATAAGCCACGGAACTGGCGCACAAATCCGCCGATGAATAGCCCATGTTCACCGGATTCGGGATGGATGCGTACAACTGGGTGCAGAGTCTCGTATACGGTCGAGGTGAAGACAGCCCGGTAAGCTTTGACATCTTCAGGTAGGTCAAATCCAGTTGCATAGTCGTATTTGTTGCTGTGTACTGCCCAAAGTTGGTCTGCGAGATTACGCAGATGGGTAGGTAAATCTTGGTAGGCAGTCACAGAGTTTGCCCAGATTGTATCGCCTCCGGTTGGGGGAATGTCAAGCGCTCGCAAGATAGAACCGAGAGGAGGACGGTCTACAAATGTCACATCGGTATGCCAGCTATTGGCGCGGGAAGTGGTGCGACCATAATTCAGGTCTAAGACTTCTGGGTTTTCTGGAAGCGCTGGTACGGTGGGGTGGGCTGTAGTGACTTCACCAAAACGACGAGCGAAAGCGACTTGTCCATCAGCATCGAGCTGTTGCTGACCACGGAAAAAGATCACTTTGTATTTGACTAGAGTTTTGCGAATATCGCTGATGATGTCATCGCTGAGGTTAGAACTCAGATTAACACCAATGATTTCAGCACCGATACGTCCTGCAACTGGTTTGATGTCAAAGTGTTGAGAACCCATGTTTTTATCTCCAAGAAGTTTATGTTTTGACAAAAGTAGAGACGCGATGAATCGCGTCTGATTCATCGCGTCTGCTAAACACCAGGGGTAGATCCGCCATCAACGATAATCTCTGTTCCTGTAATCGATGCAGCTAGATCAGACACCAAAAATAATGCCAGCGCGGCAATTTCTTCTGGCTGGGCGATTCTTTTTAAAGGAATACTTTGAATGCTTTGTGCCTTCACTTGCTCAACAGTGATCCCTTGCGCTTGGGCGTTCTGCTGGGCTAAACGTTCAGCACGCCCAGTAGCTGTAGCACCGGGCGATATGGCATTAATGCGAATCTTGTACTCGGCTAACTCTTTAGAAATGCCCTTTGTGAAGTTGAGCAGAGCCGCATTGCTTGTGCCACCAGCTAGGAAGTTAGGACGAGGTGTGCGTCCTGCACCGCCGACTATATTCACAATCCGGCCATCACCGCGACTTTTTTGATGGGGGACGACGGCTCTAACTAGGCGGATATAGCCCAATAATTTTAAGTTCCAAGCATCCAAAAATAAATCATCAGTGGATTCTAGGAAAGACCCAGCACGGGCTGAACCTGCATTATTAATCAAGATATCAATCTGATTAAACTGGGCCAATGTTGTGGAGACAACTTTTTCAACATCCTCTGCTTTTGTTAAATCGGCGCTGATGGCAATCACTTTCGCGCCTGGAGTGGGTAGGGATTGGATGTCAGCTACTGCCTGATCTAAGCGTTCTTGATTGCGGGCTGCGATCGCAACACTCACACCCTCACTATAGAGGGCTTTGGCGGTGGCTAAACCAATTCCCGCACTTCCTCCTGTAACGATCGCTGTTTTACCTGATAATTTTAGTTCTAAGCTCATACAAAGTTCCCCTCAAAAATTTAATTTACTTGCGAACCAATAACATTGCTGATTGAGAGCCTGTATTGTGGATATCGAAAATGGTTCGACTTTCCCCTGATGTACAACCCAGAAGTATCTTGATTTCTGTATCTCGCTTTTCCAAATCAACACTACAAATGACGGCAGTTACTGTTTGACTAGACAAGCTACCTATCCAAACATCAATATCATCTCCATCTCCAGAGCTAGTGTTTTCCAAGTATCCATAGTCCAGTGGATAAACGAAGTATGGATAACGTGGATGTGATGTCCCTTTTGGACGATCTATCTTGAGATTACTAGCGGCTACAAGTTGATCTAGTTTGAACCAGAAGTCAGTACTATTCCCCATGCCATCAGCTAATACTCAATTGGAAATGTGTAACACAGCCTTACCAGGAAAACGCCTATCGAGTAATTGTTGAGCTACGTCAGCTATTTGTGTCCAAGAAGCTTCTAAATCAATGTGAGGACGCAACTTACCTGCTTCTACTAGACTCAAAAGCCGTTTTAGACCGACTGCGGCTGATTCAAATCTCAGTTCATCGAACAGACGTAAACCATACAAACTGACGCTACCAGTCCCAAAAAATTGAGCGGCGTTGAATGTTACTTCTGCTCCCCCAGATACTCCATACAGCACAGTTTTTCCATCCTGTGCCAATAAGCTAAGGGCTACCCCCAAAGTCTTGCCACCCACTGATTCTATAATTAGATCATAGGGACCATATTCGCTGGCGGGTGAGAGGTCTTCGCCAATCACTACCGATTGTGCCCCTGCTTCTCTAACTAGAGTCTCATAGCCAGCTTGACGAATGTATCCTACGACTTGCGCCCCTGACAGTTGCGCCAATTGGATAGCAAAGTAACCAACACCTCCTGATGCACCTGTAACTAGAACTGGACGACCTAACAGCGAACCGCCTTTTAGCACTGCATGATACGCGGTTAAACCTGCTACAGGCAGTGTGGCAGCTTGAGCAAAGGATACCGATGGCGGCACTTCTGCTAAGGCGTTGGTGGGAACAGATACCAGTTCTGCCCAAGCACCGGCGCGGCGCAAGCCAACTACACGCGTCCCTTGAGCAGGCCCTGAACCATCGGCAGCCGGGGTTTCCACTACACCTGCCAAGTCCCAACCAGGCTGCCAACCAGCCTCAGCAGAAGTTGAACGTTTTACCTCTCCCCGATTGAGAGAAATCGCGGCCACTCTGACTAGTGCCTCATCTGGGGCAGGTGTTGGTGCAGTCACTTCACTCAGTGCCAAACGTCCAACCACATTCGGATCAACAATCACAGCACGTATTTTACTCATAGAGAATGCCCTGGCTTAGAGATGAATTTCTAGATCGGTGGTTCACGATGTACTGCCTACAATAATAAAGTCGATAGATTTCGCTAGTCCTTCTTTACCCCAAATCCCTACAACTAGGTTAATGATATTTAACAATCTACTGTAACTCGATAGACTTATAGTAATTTTAGGGCGTAGAAAGAAAACTATCACAATACAGACAAAAGAATCAAGCACCCCGCGAAAAGATTTGTTTCATCAATGCTTGCATTTATTGCTACGTAGTAAGCTAGTCGCTGTCAACCTCCTACTTTAGGAGAAGCCGCCTTCCAGCAGTCTAGGAATTTTCCTACGTAGTACACGAGCATTGAAAAGTAATAATTTTATCTTATGAAACTTAAGCGTTATTTATGGATAACTATTTTAACCATAACTGTATTATTAGGTATCATTCTTCCAGGGAGAACTCAGCAACATACCTCATCAAGTACCCTATTTCAAACATCTACAATTAGTGCTTTGTCAATAGGTATTTATGAGGGAAATACTAATTTTAAAGAATTAAAAAAATACGGTAATTTTGGTTTGGGAACAGTCAATTACCTGGATGGAGAAATAATTGGATTAGATGGCAAGTTTTATCAGGTAAAATCTGATGGAGTTGCCTCTGTTATTCCTGATTCGATGACAAGCCCTTTTGCTACAGTCACCTTTTTTAAACCACAAACATTAATTAATCTAGAAGGGCAGATTAATTATCAACAATTGCAGCAATCGTTAGATCAGCGCTTACCGACTAAAAATTATCCTTATGCTATTCGTATTCAAGGTAATTTTCCTTATCTCAAATTTAGAAGTGTTCCCAAACAAACCCCACCCTATCGTCCTTTAGCAGATGTAGTCAAAGAACAATCAATTTTTGAGTTAAGGAATGTCAATGGTACTTTAGTAGGTTTTCGGACACCCAAATATATGAAAGGAGTAAATTATAATGGCTATCACTTTCATTTTATAACTGCAAATCGTCAAACTGGAGGACATATTTTAGATGGACAATTCCAAAATGCTAAAATAGAACTTGATACTTTATCAAAAGTTGAGATAAATTTGCCCAAAACTGCTGAATTTGACCAAGCTGATTTGGAAGATAGCAAACCTACTGAAGTCAACAGAGTTAAACGGTAACTAAATATTTTTGGATTAAAGCTATGTCACTACCAGAAACTATTGCAAAAGAAAAAGATGCCCGTCCCCCTGTGGCGATTGGTCATGTGAGATTATATGTGAGTAATATACCAGAGGCTAGCGATTTTTTTGTCAAGATAGGGCTGCGGCCGATCGCTCAATCAGAACAATTAGCTGTTTTAGAATTACGGGGAGGAACGCACTTAGTTTTGAGAACAAGTTCAGAGGCGATCGCGCCTGGAATCAATGCGCCTTTTGATCTGATGGTAGATGATGTTTCTGCCACCAGAGATACTTTTAAGAAGTGGGGACTGACTGTTTCTGAGATCGAACCAGGGAGAATCCACAGTTCATTTACTTTGACTGGGCCAGACGGCTATCTATTAACGTTAACTTCCTCACATACAGGTGGTAGAGAAGTTTAACAAAAAAGAAGTATCCTGGCGATTAGAAATCGCACGCTAGGTGCTTCAAGTCGGGCATTTCCCGCCCAACACACTGGCTTGGCTATACAGACAAAACGTGCCTTTGCAGGTTATGAAACTCTTGATTTTTTATTAGCAGCCGTGGGTTTAAGTCCCCCGCATGAGGTCTGTCTTGCAAAGTTGCTCCTCTACAGCGCTTCGCGCATCCTGCGGCGGGGGAGACCCCAAGACCGCAATGCAGCGCTAAATCCCCGTTACAAAACTTAATTACGTTCGCGTAGCGTGCCGGAGGCTCTATTACGAATTACGAATTACGAATTATTTCAACACCAGATTTGCACAACACGACCTTTCAGCTGTTGTCCAAACCAGGGTGTATTTTGTGAAAGTGTATAAAGACTTTTGCGTTCGACTTTCCAGGTTTGCTGGGGATCAAACAAAGTAAGTTCTGCTGGTTGATCAGGTGCGATCGCACTTACTTTTTGCCCCAAACACTCGGCTGGACTGCTACTCAATGCCCGCCATAATTCTAAAGCTGTAAATTCTCCAGTTTCTACGAGATATTGCCACAGTAAAGGTAATGCTAACTCTAAACCAATTGCTCCGGCTGGTGCTTCGGCAAAAGCTTGGACTTTTTCTTCGTAGCTGTAGGGTGTGTGGTCAATAGCGATCGCATCGATCACACCCGCACGCACCCCAGCACGCAAGGCCGCCACATCATGCAGATTACCTAAAGGCGGGTCTAAATGCAAGCTGGTGTGATAACTCTTAACTGCTTTTGTATCCAGTAAAAGGTGCATCCAGGTGGTGCTGGCGGTGATGGGTAAACCAGCAGCCTTGGCTGAAGCGATTAATTCCACGCTGCGAGATGTGGAAACACGCATGATATGGACTGGCGTGCCTATGGTTGCTACCAATTCAAGCATTGCTGCGATCGCAGTAGTTTCCGCGCTGGCGGGGATTGGGGGTAAACCAAAACGCAGAGCATCTGACCCTTCTCTCATTACACCATTTGCTGTTAATTGGCGATCGCTAGGCCAAAAAGCTACTGGTTTACCCAACGGCTGGAGATATTCTAACACTCCCCGTACCAGCGCCAAATTTTCTAAAGGCTTACCATCCGTAAAACCAACAACGCCAGCCGACGCTAAATCTGCCAATTCCGTCATTTGTTTCCCAGCAACATCTAAGGTGATAGCACCCCAGAGATAAAGCAGAGGCAGAGGAGAAGCAGGGGGAGCCAAATTAATTTTCTCCTTCTCCCTTATCTCCCTCATCCTCCTCATCTCCCCACCTCTCTTCTGCTGCAACTGTGCCACAAGCGCAGGATTATCAATAGCTGGGGATGTATCGGGTAAAATGTTAATTCTGGTAAAGCCGCCAGCAGCAGCAGCTTGTAAAAGAGACAAGAGAGTTTCCCGTTCTTCAAAGCCAGGTTCACCAGAGTGGCTGTACAAATCTATTAACCCACTACCGAGAATTAATCCTTGACAATCTCTGATTTTAGTATCGGAACCGATATCAGAAATGCGCGAAGCTACTGCTTGGATATAACCATCAGCAATCAGCACATCAAAAAGTCCGTCGATTTCAGAAACTGGGTCAATCACCCGTACTTGTTGCAGCAGTTCAGTCATAAAAGTTTTTAATTATGAGTTAGGGGTTAGGAGTTATGAGTTATGAGTTATTTGCATAGAATACAGACCACTCGTAGAGGCACAGAAAAAGCTCATGCGTGTCAACTTCAGCCCTGGCGAATAGAATTCGCGGCTACACAAACAAAGTCCACCTCCGTGGACTAATACAAAATCAAGGATTCTTAACCCACTAAGGTGGGTTTTACCTGTGTAGATAAGCCAGTGCGGGAACAGGGGGTTTCCCCCATGAGCGACTGGGCATCGGCGAGCCACTCTTGTTGCACCTGGCGCGGGGTTTATAACCGCCCTTTTAACCTTAAGTTGACTATGTGTTGCATCCAAACGAGAACTGCTATATTCCTCACTCCAAACTCCTAACTCCTAACTCCTAACTCCTAACTCCTAACTCCTAACTTTATTACAATGCCCCTGCTGCTGTTTTATCTAGTACGCCTCCACCTAAGTGAGCGGTGATGTTCATCGCTTGCAATACTGGTAAACCATCGATTCCAGAAGGATAGTCGATAACACTGACTGCGCCATTACCCTGGCGGAAATTCCAGAAATTTTCCAGCGATAAACCCAGAATGTGACAAAG
The DNA here is from genome assembly GCF_036917755.1 of Nostoc sp. GTDB lineage: Bacteria > Cyanobacteriota > Cyanobacteriia > Cyanobacteriales > Nostocaceae > Nostoc. Next base: position 66,729 of record NZ_JBALFC010000141.1, on the reverse strand, counting down.
CAATGTTTTGTTAGTAGCGTCATGAGCTACTACTAAAACAGTTTTGAATTGATTCGTTGATGCAGCTTGTACAATTGATTGCCAAGCTGCAACGCTGCGCTCCCAGACTTGTTGCAAATTTTCCCCTTCAGGCATTTGCACTTGCGCCGGTACTAGCCGCCAGCGCTGCAATTCTCCCGGAAACTCCTGCTCTATTTCGGTTTCTAATTTTCCTTCCCAAAGTCCGTGACTGATTTCTCTTAAACCATCTTGCAATTCTAATTTGACATTAGGATGTTGTTTTAAGATAATTTCTGCTGTTTCTTTAGGACGCAGCATTGTGCTACTGCAAGCATTGTCAATCGCTACTTGTTGGAGAAATTCGCCTGCTTTTTGCGACTGTTGTCTACCGTTGTCGTTGAGGGGCACATCAATTTGCCCTTGAAACCTAGTTTGGCGATTCCAGTCAGTTTCACCGTGACGCACCAGCAACAACCGTATTCCTTGATGATCTGGTCGCAATGAGGGTAGAATTTCTCCGGTGTGTTGTGTCTGATTTAAAGATTCTAGTTGGACTGGTTCGCCCAATCCCCTAGCAAAATTCAGTACGGTGATGCCACAGTTAGATTGCTGTATTGAATGGTAGCGACTTGGAGGGATAGATAGCGCTGTGCTAATCAGGGCGCGATTAATTCCGTTATGTCCAACTATGAGAATAGTTTCGCCTTGATGGTAAGACAAAATTTCTTGCCAAAATTGCCGTGCTTGTTCGTATAAAGCAAGAACGGGAAAATGTTCTCTTGTCCCTTGTGCATCATTCAGCAGCATCCGCAGTTCGTCGGGGTGTTGGTGCCAAGTGCGGTAGTCTTCGGCGAATTTCTGTTTGACTTCAGCAGTTAACAGTGCTTCCCATAAAGGCAGGTCAATTTCCAGCAGCAAATCAGAAACTTGGACTACAGCAGATTGTTCAGGATGAGTAGCTAACTCACTATGGATAATATCTGCTGTGTGTTTCGCTCGTTGCAAGGGACTGCTGTAAATTGCATTAAATAAGATATTGCTGAGGGCTTTGCCTACTTTACTAGCATCGTTACGACCTTTTTCGGTTAATGTTGACGCATCAGTGCGTCCTTGAATACGCCGCTCGGTGTTATAACCGCTTTGACCGTGGCGCACAATGATGACACGAGTCATCTCAAAGCCCTCCTCTATCTAGACGATCAATTTTACTGCAAAATGATTGCAGAATTATCGACTCAGGAAGGCGGATTTAATCAACTTAAGATTAAAAGGGCGGTTAAAAACCGCACACCAAGTAGCCTAAACGGGGGTAATCTCCGCACAGCGTCTCGTAGAGAGCGTCTTGATTCTGACTCCTGAATTCTGACTCCTGAATTATTCTCTGTCTATATCTAACTGCACTTGCAATCCATCATTCTCATTCCCCGACTGAGCCGGTGTTAAGAAAACAGAAGTGTCTGGCAGTGATAATGATTCGTTAAAGTGGATTTTGACTGGAGTTTTATTGTTCCTTCTATTATTGTTGGAGATGCTTGCTGGATTAGTTTGCTCAAAAAAGCTTTTAAAGTCATTTTGGGCTGTTCTATGATCAATTCCAACTAGAGAATCACCAGTTAATTTGTATTGTCCTCGATTTAAGCTTGATGCTGGTGACTGTGCGTATACCTGGCTTCCTAAGCTTGCAAAGGCTGCTGTAATTGCCAAGAAAGCAATAATTTTGGTGTTCATTTGTTTTATCCAAATTATCTTTAATATTGCTTGTCTTTATTTTCTGGGCAGATTATTTAAATTAACTCTATCTTAGGTTCTATTATAAATAATTGTATTGGGTATATACTCAGCTTGTCAATGATTCCTGCTGTTTCAGATGTTACCAAACTATAATTTTGGCATCTCTTTAGACAGTACGGTTGTCTGCTTCAGTTTCCAAGCGATCGCACTTAAGTTTGTTAAGATATGCCAACAAAAAATTAGGGATGTTATTAGGACAACCTACGGAAGATAAAAGTTAACATTTGTTTAAGCGATCGCGAAAATACTCATCAATATCTCTGACTTTTCACGTTGTATGGAAAAGCCCACAAAAAACCTAATCCCTTCCCAACACTCTAAGTACACGTCACAGTAAAAGGGGTTCGCAAATATTCAGACTTGATGTTGGGTAACACTAAAGTTCTACCCAACTACGAATAATTAAATTCCATACCCTTTTTGTGGTGTTCTGTACTAAGGGGGAAAAGTCAGATCCGCTAATTCATTAACCGCTACCGACTTTCATGGTTAGCGCTAGGATAGCTATGTATTTTATGAAGTATAAATATGGCTCAAACTTTTTACGTAAATCCAGTAACAGGCAGCGATACCAACGCTGGTAGCCAACAAGCCCCATTCAAAACTATTACTCAAGCCCTCAAGGTAGCTAAAGATAACACCAAGATTCAACTAGCAGATGGAAATTATAATGCTGCTAGCGGTGAAGTCTTTCCGCTAACGATCGCATCTGGTATAACAGTGGTGGGCAATGAAGCCGACAAAGGCGATCGCATTTTGATTGAAGGAAGTGGTAACTACCTGAGCCGTACTTTTGCTGGTCAGAATGTGACATTTGTGCTGCTGGATAAAGCCGAACTCCGGGGGGTCACTGTCACAAATCTGGCTAGCCGTGGTAGTGGTGTCTGGATTGAATCAACTGCCCCTACTGTTGCTAATAGCACCTTCACCAACTGTAAGCGAGAGGGAGTATTTGCTACAGGGGAGGCTAACCCAGTTATTCTAGGTAATGTGTTCAGTCAGAATGCAGCCAATGGAATTGCGATCGCTAAAAATTCTAAAGGTCAAATTGAAAATAACACCTACTTTAAAACAGGTTTTGGCATTGCTATTAGTGATACTGCATCACCTATACTTCGAGATAACAAAATTTATGAAAACCGTTCTGGAATTGTCATCTCTGGTAGTGCCCGTCCGTTATTGCGTAATAATGTTAGTGAAAATAACACTGACGATGGTCTAACTATAGTTGGAACTGCCCTACCAGATATCGGCACTACCAATAACCCAGGAGGCAATACTCTACGCAATAACGGTAAATTTGATTTGCAAAATGTCAGTTCCAATAAACTGGTTTCTGTGGGAAATAAAATAGATACGTCTAAAGTTACGGGAAACGTAGAGTTTGCAGATAGTTCGGTTCCAACACCAACGCCAACAACTTCAACACCAACAACTTCAACGCCAACAACTCCAACGCCAACAACTCCAACGCCAACAACTCCAACGCCAACAACTCCAACGCCAACAACTCCAACGCCAACAACTCCAACGCCTACCGTCGAATTAACTGATACCAGTAATCATTGGGCGGGTGGGTTTATTCGGGAATTAGTCAAATTGGGGATAGTTAATGGTTTTCCCGATCGCACATTTAAACCAGATGCGACAATGACACGGGCGCAATATGCCGCATTACTGGTAAAAGCTTTCAACCCATCGTCAAACCGCCCCGCGATCAAATTCAAAGATGTACCAGCAGACTTTTGGGCATCTAAGGTAATTCAGCAGGCATATCAAGGTTCATTTCTCTCTGGTTTTCCTGATAATAGCTTCAGCCCCAACAAAAATATTCAGCGCGTACAAGTGATTGTCTCCCTAGTGAATGGATTGAAATTATCTGGTGATAGTGCAACCGCCATCAAAACTTTCGATGATCAAGCAAAGATTCCTGAATATGCCAAGGATGAGGTAGTAAAAGCTATAGATAAGCAGATTATTGTCAATCACCCGAACCTCAAACAACTCAATCCTACCCGCGATGCTACACGCGCTGAGGTGGCTGTGATGGTATATCAAGCTTTGGTAGATGCTGATCGTGTAGCAGCGATCAACTCACCTTATATTGTGACTGCTTGATTTTTAAACTGGTTTGTTTTGCAAAATTGCATAATTATTCGTCGGGGCAATTTATGAATTGCGCCGACAAAAAGGGTTCTAAATTAGAAGCAGAGCAAATTCATACTTACAGCAGTTTTCATGTATTTGAACCACATCTGGCGTAGGGGCACAGCATTGCTGTGCCCCTACTGAGGCAAATTATTCGGGTCAATACCCTGAGATTGCAAATAAGCAATCAGTCGTTCTTTTTGCTGGCGTTCTTGTTCGGCGCGTTGGCGTTCTTGTTCGGCGCGTTGGCGTTCTTGTTCAATTTGTTCCACAGCCCACGGTAATAAATTACCAGCTTGATCCCACCAGCGCAACCAATAACCAGTGTGAGCTTCTTTTGTTCCTTGCCAAGTTCCCAAAAATAAGCCCATTACATCAATCCAATGACGACCATTTTCGTCAGGTAGCTTTAACTCATAGCGTTTATTTTCGAGTTGATAATATTCTAATAAACCGCCATCTGGTTCAAAAATTATGTAGATGGGAATCTGCAAAATTTGCTCGTAGAAAAACCATTTTCCTGGTGGATAAGTTCGCTTTACCGAATATTCTCCACCCTCAGCGTGAGATAAAAATTCGATAACGATCGCTGGGATATTTCCTTCTAAATTGGGTGTATAACTTTTGCGATTGCTCACAACTTCATTAACCGACTGCACATAAACCCAGTCGGGTGCTTTGGCAATAAATTGGCCGTTGATTGTCGCACAAAGACCAAAGTTTGAAGCGATCAACATCTGGGGTTGGATGAATCCACTGATTTCTAGGCTTTCACGCAAAGCACCAGCCAATAGTGGCTGACCTGTATTCTCCACGGGTTCATCCTCTAGTTGAAAATCCTTGGGTAAGGCTGACCAAGAGATTACCAGTTCATTTCGGGATTTGGCTTCACTGAGTTGGGTTGCCATAAACACAACATGAATTTATTTTTGATCTTATCGCTTCCAGAACGGCTATATATATAAGAATATTAAGAAAATCCAGATAAAAATTTTGTTTTGTTAACAAAAAAAATCCAGTTGAATCAAAGTAGTTTTCTCAGGTTTCTGATCCAGTCAGAGCCAGGAAAACCAGCAATATCCAACGGTTTGCGAGCTGCGTTAGCGTTGGGGGTTCCCATGCTAATTGGGCAACTCATCAACCAAAGGGAAAGCGGATTATTGCTTGGTTTAATGGCTTACTTTGTCAACTTGGCGAATATTGGTGGCCCTTACCAGATCAAAGCGAAGGCGATGGTGGCGGCTACTTTGGGAATAGCTGTTTCAATATTTGTAGGTACTCTAGTCGCAAAAGTGCCAGCGCTAACTGTGGTGCTGACATTTCTCTGGGGATTTGCTTCCGGTTTTGTGTCGCTGTACGGTAATGCTGGTGCAAATGTCGGTCTGGTGGTAGGGATATCATTTGTTTCCGCGATCGCACAGTCAGGAGACTTAGAATCTGCACTCATGCGATCGCTGCTATGTCTAATTGCTGGTGGATGGGCGATGCTACTTTCCTTAGTAATGTGGCCTTTTAGACCTTATGACCCACTACGGATAGCTTTGGCTTCTTGCTTCAGTGCGCTCGCCAACTACATTCAGGCATTTGCAGGTAAAGTAGCAACAACTGAAAATATTCTCGAAATTAGACAGGCATTAGAGACAGCACGGACTACTTTAGGTACATTACGGATTGGACAGTCGGCTCGGAGTTGGATGAATGAGCAGTTATTGGTGCTAATTCAGGATGGTGATCGCTTGCTTGGCTCAGTTATTGCCTTAACAGAATTAATAGAAACTCACTTCCAACAACAGCAATATCACACAGTCCAGCAATTAGTAGACGATGCACTCGCACAAATATCAGTCATTCTTCAAGCCATAGCGAAAGTCATATCTCGCAAGCCTGCTAGCATCGATCTCGGAAATCTCAACCGCATCTATGAGGCACTCAAGGAACAAGAAAGTCTGCAAAGAAAAGCAATTGCTGGGAGTGAGACAGACTACACAACTCTCGTTGCTCTCAGTAACTTGGTGCTGATGATCGAAAAGCTGATCAAGCAATTGCAATACACGGCTCAGACAGCTAAATCTCTGGCAGATCACAGCAAGAGAAGTCAACGTGATATAGATAGACTTCTTTTAGTTGAAGACGAACAGCGATCGCTCTTAAGTTTACTCAGAGAAAACCTCACCTTAGACTCAGCAATCTTTCGTCATGCTCTCCGCATTGGTGTGAGTCTAGCTGTAGGCGTAATATTATACAGCATTACCAATTTACCAATGGGGTATTGGGTGACACTGACAATCATGCTAGTCCTCAAACCGAACTTGGGTGCAACTTTCCAGAGGTTTTTCCAGCGAGTCGGCGGGACTATCTTGGGAGCTGTGTTAGCTGCTGTTCTACTTGCAACCATCACGAGTCAGCCTGTATTAGACACAATCATTCTGCTGACAGTATTTTTTGGCGTTTCCCTGATCCGTTTCAACTATGGGTATTCGGTGGTTTTCTTATCAATATTTGTCTTACTAATTATCGATATTGGTCATCCGATTGGTTGGCAATTTGCTGGCTTTCGGGTGTTGAATACATTAATTGGGGCGGGACTGGCTTTTGCGAGTCATTACTTTATCTGGCCAAATTGGGAACGCGATCGTTTACCCAGTCAACTCGCCACGGCACTACGAGAATGTCACAAATACTTTAGCGATGTGATGGCTGTTTACCAGGGGACAAAAGACCGTGATTCTACCATTATCAGTCAACGGCGACAAACTGGACTGGCAATTGGCAATGCCCAAGCCTCGTTCCAAGGATTGCTGCGCGAACCCCAAATGCACAAAGAATTAGTCGAACCAGTAATGACGCTGCTGGCGTACATGGGACGTTTTACTAACGCCGTGACAGTTTTAGCAGTACATCTCGAACATTTTCGAGGAACAGTGCCACTCCCGGAATTAGAAACCTTTGTCCGCCAAATTTCGCTAGTGTTAGAGCAGTTAGCTGATTCAGTACATCAGGAAATTACTCCACCGCCCTTGCCTGACTTAGAAGAAACGCTGCAAAAAATCCAACCACACCTACAAGCACTGCGTACAGCCCGTATCCAAGAACTAGCTATCAATCAAGGACATACACCGATTCGTCAGGCAGTCATTGATTACAGCATATTAGATTTGGAGATTGATCAGATTGTGCGGCGGTTGACTGCTATGCACTCAGCAATGATACGGTTAATATCAGCTAAATAAAAATAATGTTGTTGACGATCGCCAAGTGAATGGTGCGATCGCAAAAGCTATTTCGGCGATCGCACTGAAGTAATTAGGGAATATCAAGCTTTAACGACAATTGGGAATAAGTATTTAATTGCGATGCAATTCATCAGGAGAATAAGCAATTTTTTCAAGTTCACTAAATAGATTTTGATGCGGGGGAGTTATACCATTACGAAGATAAGGAATCACTTCTGCAACGATATCATCGATTGTTAGTTGTCGCTGAAGACGATTAGCTTTATGAAAAGAAGATTGAAGATAGAACTGTATTCGCTTATCAAGAGGAATATGAGAACCTAATTTTGTTTTAGGTTTTATTTTCCATACATTTTTATCAGTGATAAAGATCCACAAATATTAAACTCCATTAGCGATCGCATGGTGGCGGATATGATCTTCAATAAAACTGGCGATGAAATAATAACTGTGGTCATAGCCTTCTTGGTAACGCAAGTTTAGCGGCTGATTAACATCTGCACAAGCTTGCTCAAACACCTCTGGCAGTAATTGTTCAGCTAAAAATTTATCAGCAGTTCCTTGGTCAATCAGAATTGAACTGTGATATCCGACTTTTTTGACTAATTCACTAGCATCATAAGCACGCCAACTTTCTTGATTGTTGCCAAGATAACCACTGAAAGCCTTTTCACCCCAAGGACAACGTATCGGTGCAGCAATAGGTGCAAAAGCTGATACTGATTTGTAAAGTTCTGGGTTTCTCATCGCACAGACAAGCGCCCCGTGTCCCCCCATCGAATGACCGAAAATGCCTTGTTTGTCAGGTTGGGTGGGAAAGTTTGCGGTAATTAAAGCCGGTAATTCGTGGACGACATAAGTATACATTTGGTAGTGTTGACGCCACGGTTCTTCTGTAGCATCAACATAAAAGCCCGCACCTGTGCCAAAGTCCCAGTCATCATCCTCACCTGCAATCCCAGTATTACGCGGACTCGTATCTGGTGCGACCAATATCAAACCGTACTCAGCCGCAAAGCGTTGCACTCCCGCCTTTACCATAAAATTCTCTTCGGTGCAAGCCAATCCAGAGAGGAAATAGAGAATCGGCACAGGTTTTTGAGTTGCTTGTGGTGGTTGATAGACAGCAAAGCGCATTTCACCGTTACAGGTGGAGGAATGATGACTGTAAAAGCCGAGTTTCCCACCAAAACTTTTATATTCTGAAATGAGGTTGAGGTTAGGCATTGGTTATATAGCGTTTCCTGTGCGGCTGGCAAAGACAGATTATTTTAACCTAGATTAATATTATGCAGGTAGCGATCGCGTCTCAATCAATCCTGCAAAGCCGGTAACTTAGTCCCGCACCTTTTACAAAACCCAGCATCTACATCATGGAAAGCCAAACCACAACCTAAACAAACTGTTTCTACCTGATTAGCAGTTTTCACAACTCGCTTAATTAAATCTCCCACTTGCCAAGGAATCAGCGCAATTCCTGTAAAAATCATCGATACTGTTAGCAAGCGCCCTAATTCAGAAATTGGAATAACATCGCCAAATCCGACAGTTGTCATTGTGACAACAGAGAAATAAAATGCATCCAAAAATGTACCGTAATTTTGAGGATTAACCGGATGTTCGACTTGATAAATTAAGCCAGAGTAAATAAAAACAATTGCAAATAATGTAAATAATATTCGCGCAAAAATCATTCCATCTTCGGTACTGATACTGGCGAATAAAAATTTCCTATCTATAAATCTGATTAACCGTAAAATCCGAAACCATCGGAGTAGGCGGATAAAGCTAATATCCATCATTCCTAGAAAGAATGGCAAAATTGCTATTAAGTCAATAATCGAATAAAAGCTAAAAATATACTTAATTTTGTTTTCCGCACTCCACAGGCGGAGTGAATATTCTACCGCGAAGATGAGAACGATCGCAATATCGACTAGATTCAACTTAAACCGTACAGAATCAGGAATATTATAAGTTTCTGCCACAAAAATTCCTGATGATAGTAACACCATAACGGCAAGTGTTAAATTAATCGCTTTACCGATTGGTGTTTCCAGGTCTTTTAAGTAAAATTCTGTGTCTTGTCTGCTCAGTAACATATTCGACCATTAACTAACTCTTAATTTCCAGTTATAGCATTAGAAATAGGATATTATTAACCATGATCCTTATATTAACCTCAGCTTATATGAACCCAGAATATTTTATGAGTTTAGCATTGGCAGAAGCAAAAGAAGGCGATGCGCCTTACGGTGCTGTGATTGTTAAAAATAACGAAATCATGGCCATAGCTCATAATACTGTGAGCAGAGACAACGATCCATCAGCCCATGCGGAAATTAACGTCATTCGTAGTTTAACAGCCAAACTGAAAAACCCTTCTTTAGAAGGTTATAGCATATATACAACTGGCGAACCTTGCCCGATGTGTGCAACTGCTTGTGTTTGGAGTGGTTTATCAGAAATTGTATATGGTGCTTCAATTCCAGATTTAATCTCGGTAAATCAATCACAAATTAATATATCTTGCGAAGAAGTGATCGCTAAATCATTTAGAAACATTAAAGTCACAAAAGGCGTTTTAAAAAATGAATGTTTGGAGTTATTTAAATAAGCAACGCACTGGCTACTCTACGTGAAAAACAAGATCCCCGACTTCTTTAAAGAAGTCGGGGATCTGCGAGTTACAAATCTCACAAATAAAATAGGATTGCTATATATAGCGGTTCTCGCTTGAGTGAGGTACAAGAACCCCACCCCCAACCCCCTCCCCGCTCTTCGAGAGGGGGCTAAAATGTACCTCATATGATTAGGAAACGCTATAGGTCAAAATTACGAATTACGAATTATTTAACTTAGCTAATTCAAATAGGATAAATATGTATTTGCCCAAATTGCAGCTTGAGTGCGATCGCGCAAATTTAACCTGTTTAAAATGTTTGTAACATGATTTTTTACCGTCCCCTCAGAAATGTAGAGTTGGTGAGCAATTTCTCGGTTACTAGCGCCTGTAGCAATTAACTGCAAAACCTCTTTTTCTCTAGGAGTAAGTTCAGCTAAACTAGATGGTACAGGCAGTGATTGGGTTGGTGTCGGATGAGAAAACTGAGTCAACAGTTTTTTAACTATACCTGGGCCTAGTTGAGTATATCCTTTATGAACAGCACGAATAGCAACAGCTAATTCTTCTGATGGTGTATCTTTCAATAAATAACCCATTGCCCCATTTTGCAACGCTGCTGACACATATTCATCATCATCAAAAGTCGTCAATACTAAAATCTTCGTTTTGGCAAAACGTTTTTGAATCTCCCGCGTGGCTGCAACTCCATCCATAATCGGCATTCTGATATCCAACAATATTACATCTGGCTGTAATTGAGCAACTAAATTAATCGCTTGTTCACCGTTTTCTGCTTCTCCCACTATCTCTATATCTGGTTCTAGTTCCAATAAAGCTTTTAACCCTTGACGAATTAAACTTTGGTCATCTACCAGCAACACTTTAATCATCATGTCAACCTCGTTAAGGGAATATTAACTGTAATTTTGCAACCAGAACCAGGAGCGCTATTAATATTAAACTCACCTCCTGTTGCTAAGGTGCGATCGCGCATACTATGAAGTCCAAAACCAGTAGTATTTTGCCCTAAATCAAAACCTCTACCATTATCCTGAATTATCAATCGTAAATTTCCTCTAGTCGTAGTCAGTTCTAGTTTAATCTCTGTTGCATCTGCATATTTAGATATATTTGTCAATGATTCTTGAGTAATTCGGTAAATAGCGGTATTGATTTCAGGTGGGAGAGAATATTCTAGGTTGATTTGATAAATTGGTAAAATGCCATTGGAGCGATGAAAATTTTCTGAAAGACTAGCGATCGCATGTTCTAAAGATTGATCTTGTAAAGGATTAGAACGCATAGTAGAAACAGATTGGCGGACATCTTTTAGCGCTTTTGAACCTAATTCTTTTGCGGTTGCTAGAAATGTTTCAGCCCTAATTGGGTTAGATTGCCATAGTTTTAAAGCCGTTTCTAATTGCAGATTTAAAGCAGTTAGAGAGTGTCCTAATGAATCATGAATTTCACGAGCAATCCGGTTACGTTCTTCCAAAGTAGCTTGATTTTCAATTCGCAGGGCATATTGACGGAGTTTTTCGTTAGCGATCGCTAACTTTTCTCGACTGTGCCGTTCCGACAATACTGCATTCATCATCAACAACACAAAAACTAAACTTAAGCCAAATGTCAGCGACCAATTCAAGCTAAAAAAACGAGATCGCTCTTGTGCTTGTGCTTGTGGTGATGCTTGAAAATTGAAAAGCTGGTATTTTAGCTGTGTAGTAACTAAAAATAAGGTAAATGATAAAGTTGTAATGAATAAACGCCCAGGTAACTTAAAAATTAGGCAACTGCGAGTAACTAAAATTATGTAGAGAACGGGGAAAAGGCGAGCAAATCTCTCACCAAAAAGTCCAGTTGTTAAAATCAATAAAATTTCAATGGCTGTGTAGATTACCTTAGTTATCTGGTTACTGCTGGGTAATCTTAAGCCCATTAACGCAAAAATAATCAGACTATAAATTGACAGTTGTGGCAATATGCTACAAACTGATAAGTCTGGAAATACACCACAAATTGATAGTTCTGGAGGCTTAGGACGAAATTGCCGTAACGGAGGTGGTATAACTGCCGTCAATGCAGTAATCGCTAGTAGTGTCCATTCCAGATAAAGCAGAGACGGAAAAGGATGTTTTTTAATTTGAATTGGACGACTCATTAGTTGCTTTGCTCCAGTTATGAATTAGAGAGACGCGATTAATCGTCTCTGTACAAAAGTTCCGAATATTTGAGCGGTAGCTTCTGCCGTTTAAACTTTTCGCTGAGTGAGTAATTAAGAGTAAATGCAGGATATAAAAAAAATTAACAACTCAGATAGGATTGCTATATAAATCAATCATAATAAAAATCTTCGTCATTCCAAACTCCTAACTCTAACTCTTAACTCCTCACTCTTAACTACTTATTGTCAATCATCTTTGTCAAAATTCAATCATGACTAAAGTCATGGGTAAAACCATGACTTTCTCCTCATGTGACTGCTGAAGATAAGTCCTTATGATAGTGGCATCCAACCAGGAAAAACCCACGAGACAAGTAATGAAACTCAAAGCATTATCGCTAGTTGCTGGAGCAATCGCCTTAACTTTAACTGCAACCTCCTTTGCTGTTAACGCCCAAACAGCCTCTCCTTCACCCGTGCTACTTGCACAAAATCCACAAGGAGGCCCTTGGAAAAACTTGGGTCTAACAGGTATACAAAAAGCCCAAATTAAGACAATTCACGAAAATACCTGGAAGCAAATTGAAGATAACGTTTTCACCCCAGACCAAAAAACACAGTTCGAGTCAGCGAAACAAGCGCGTCGGGCTGAGTGGCAAGCGCGTAAGGCTCAGGGGCAAACAGGTCAACAGCAACCAGGTCAAGGTCAGCATCGTCATCATCGTGGCGGAAAAGGTGATTTTGCTAAGTTAAATCTGAGTGATGCACAGAAAGAGCAAATAAAAGCACTTCGGAAGTCAGAGAAAGAACAGATTAAAGCAGTCTTGACCCCCGCGCAACAGCAACAAATACAGCAATGGCATCAAAATCGTCAACAAAGCAATCCCGGATAATCCCCAATCTTCCAAAAAATACTTAATAAGTCTGAGGTGGACACTGCTACCCATCTCATCCCAAGATAGGCATTGTTTTCCATACTAAAAAATTAATAGACTTCTTGCAGAAGATGCGGAAAGGGGAAAAACTTCATCCCCTTTCCCTTTCCCTATTTATTCCCATGCCCAATTTAGTAGACTTTCAAGCTAGTTATGAGTTATGAGTTAATTCAAAACTCCTAGCTTGATTAAGATGTCCAAAGAATTCGCAATTGGTAGTAAAGTCTGTGTCGTGGCACTACCAGCTTACGTCAAAACTGCTGAACCTATGCCCATGCTGCGCCCACCCGATGTAATTCATATTGGCGAAGAGGGTATAGTTATTGACCGTAGACCCGGTGGATATTGGGGTATTCGCTTCGCTAGGGGAGCCTTTCTCCTAGATAGCCAATACATCGAAAGCACAGATATTCCTCCCGAATCTCATTTAGAGTGAGATTAGTAGTAACCAAGAATTATAAACTTGTGTAGAGTTGTGATTCTGGTTTGCACCATGATTTCCCGCCGCACTTTTTTAAGCATATTATTTGCCAGCTGTATTTCTGTGATCGGCTGGCTGAATTTTACCCCTGCTGCTGATGCTCTTGGTGGTAAACTTCCTGCAATTAATCAACCCGCACCAGAGTTTACTTTGCCAACCAACACAGGTGATGGCAAAATTTCCCTCTCTGACTTGCGCGGTAAGTGGCTAGTCCTCTACTTTTATCCTAAAGACTTCACCTCTGGTTGTACTATAGAGGCTCGTCGTTTTCAGCAAGACTTACCCCAATACCTCGAAAAAAACGCCCAGATTATTGGCGTCAGTGCTGATGATATTGATTCTCACGCCAAATTTTGTGATTCAGAGGGACTAAAATTTCCCCTGTTGGCTGATACTGATGGTTCAGTGAGTAAAACTTACGGTTCGTGGCTCGGCTTTTTATCTATGCGTCACAGTTTTATCATCGATCCTCATGGCGTCTTGCGTGAGACTTTTGTCAAAGTCAACCCAACTATTCACAGTTCAGAAGTGCTGGCACGACTAGAAAAATTACAGTCCACAGCTTCTTAGACCTCAATTAACTAGGAAATACTAATTGTCGGTTCCGACAATTCAGGTTAGGGACTTCCAACAAATAAATTACCCAATATTGTGGGGTGGGCAACATGAGCGCCTTTCTATACGGGCGCTCATGTTGCCCACCCCACAAGAAGTAGTTGGATATTTTTTATTTGTCAGTCCCTAACGCACAATAAACCCATATTTTTTGAGTACAGTTTTGACTTGACTCCCAGATAGAAACTCGACAAACTCTTTGGCAGCAGAAGTATTTTTACTGCTTTTAATTATTGCTACCGGATAGACAATCGGTGAGTGAAATTTATCATCAGCAGCGACTACGACTTTTACCTTGTTGGAAATTTTGGCATCAGTGGCATAAACTAAACCTGCTTCGGCGTTACCACTTTCTACTGCTGCCAAAACTTGACGCACATTGTTAGCAAAAACCAATTTTGACTTGACCTGATCATAAAGTTTCAATTTCTTTAATACTTGCTCTCCATATTGACCGGCAGGTACACTTCTGGGTTCACCGATCGCAATTTTTTTAATCTTACTATCTCTTAAATCGTAGAAGCTAGCGATGCCAACAACATCCTGAGCCACAATCAAGACTAGACGGTTATTTGCCAGGTTAGTACGGCTACCTGGTAGCAACAATCCTTTTTCTTCTAAGGCATCCATTTGCTTTTTTCCAGCAGAAATAAAGATATCTGCTGGCGCTCCTTGCTCAATCTGTTGCTGTAAAGCACCAGAAGCCCCAAAGTTATAACTAATGTTGACATCTGATTTACTTTGTTGGTAAAGAGGCTTAATTTCTTCCATCGCCTCTTTTAAGCTGGCGGCTGCGGACACGAGTATGCTGGTGTTTGACTGTGCTATTACGGGAGAAGGAGTAACCAACGGTAAACCAATTGTTAGCAGCAAGCCAGCAAGCGCTATACCTAGAAAGCCAAAAATTTGTCTTCTTTTCATAGAAAAGGTGTTTGAGAGGTTTTTTTTCTAAAATTGATGCTAGGTAGAATCGTAACAATAATACCAAGATTTGCCCAACTATATCGGTAAAATTATGCCTAGAAAAGAACAAGGGTGGGTCACATTCCAAACCTCAGAAGAGGAGCGAAAGATTTTAGAAGAGTTTTGTGACCAGTCTCAGCGAACTAAGACCGAAATTCTTCGGGAATTGGTACGTGGTCTTAATCAACACTCTTCACGATCCAACTTGCTACCAACCATAAACAGAGAAGAGGAAAATATCTACGCTCAAAAGTCTGAGATAGAAATTAGTATTCAAAAGAAACCACTCAAAGTTAGCTCCCGTAATATTTTGAAGGGTGTTGTTAAACGAGTTGTCACTGGAGCGGTTAATAGTGAGGTGACGCTGGAGATTGTTCACAAAGTTGTGTTAACTTCGATTATCACCAGAGTATCGGTAGAAGAGTTGGGTTTGTCTGAAGGAAAAGAGGCTTATGCTGTTATTAAGTCCAACGATATAGTTATTGCCAGCGAATAGGCTGTGGCGATCGCTATTCTGACAGCAATTTTCGTCTTAAATAGACCACGCACTAGGGGCACAGCAATGCTCATTCGTGTTAACTTAAGCTCAAAATCCTTTTAAAACCTCGTTTCCAGCCTCTGGCTGGAAATGCAGATCGTTGCGGCTCTGCCGCAAGTCTTGAGGCGGAGCCTCAATGAGGAGCATTCCCAGTCGGAGACTGGGAACGAGGTAATCTGCTAAAAGATGATTCTAGGCTGGTTTTCACCTGAAGTTGACACCAATGGGCAGTGCCGTGCCCCTACACCTAGCGATATAATATTGTACCGCATTTGAATGGGAACCGCTATAGTTAGCGTGTTGATTCCTAGCAATAGCCCCAAAGATTGGGTTACGGGTTCGACTTCAACCTCGGAGAAATGTTTTATGGCATCTCAAATAGACATACATTTGCCTAACGGAGTTTTAGAACGCTTGCAAAATGTGAAAGATTTTGTGAGCGGAAACGTTAACTCTCTAAATAACTCAGCACAACAAGTTGGGGAGTCTTTGAATACAACAACTGATAGAGCAATTGATACAGTTACGACAGGTTTAGAACAAAGTTGGCAAACGGCTGAACAAGTTAAGAGTACAACATCGGGAGTAGTAAAAACAGCAATTAGTTCTTCTGTAAGTGATTGGCTGACACAACACCCGATATTTTTTAGGTTAGTTCAAATACTAGGTTGGGCGGCTAATCACCCAATTATTAGTGTAGTAATTCTGGTGTTTGCACTTGCTCTACTTTGGAGCATCATCAAAGCAATTGTCCGCTTGATTGAAACAGCTAGTTGGTCAATACTCCAAGTTCCGATCCAATTACTTCAGGCTTTGATTAAAGTTAGTTTTCTATCTTTAACTAAAGTTGGCAGTTTTGCTATTCAACGATTCACAGCTACTAAAATAACTGATAACCTGCCTACTTTACTACCTGAAACTTTTCAACCAAATAAGCAACAACGATTAGCAGAAATTTATCATCGTTTAGAGGCAATTCAAAAGGAACAAAATGAGCTTTTACAAGAAGCAAAAGATTTGATTGCTGCTGACACAATTGATCTAGAAATATCAAAAATTCCACCGCTAAAAAGCGTTGAATCACACCTTGGCTGAGTTCTGCTATGGAACCAGATGCATTTTTCTTTGCGATCATGAGGATTCGTTGAACTGACGTTAAAATTAACACCAGTAATCATTATTGAGAAATTATTTCATTAGTACTTGACATTAATTATCAATCAAGGCTATATTCTTATACAGTGTTCTCCTCTCTTTTAAGGATCGGCAGACGGGATTAGCCAGCAGCAGCAGGCTCGTCCCTCTTTTTTTGTGATTAGGAATTGGGCATGGGGCATGGGGCATTGGGAATTGAGCATGGGGCATTGGGGATGGGGGAAAATAACTAATGACTAATGACTAATGACTAATATGCAAGATATTGATGCGATCGTGATTGGGTCTGGGATTGGCGGATTAGTAACAGCGACTCAGTTAGCGGCGAAGGGAGCGAAAGTGCTGGTACTGGAACGTTATTTGATTCCAGGTGGTAGCGCCGGTTATTTTGAACGCCAAGGCTATCGATTCGATGTTGGCGCATCAATGATTTTTGGGCTGGGACAAAACGGTACTACTAACTTACTCACCCGTGCATTATCATCTGTAAATGTCAGCCAAGAAGCGATCGCAGATCCAGTACAGATTCACTATCATCTACCCCAAGGTTTAGACTTGAAGGTTGACCGGGTTTATGAAAAATTTTTGCAAAATCTTACTGCTCATTTTCCCCATGAAGAACAGGGGATTCGTCGCTTTTATGACGAATGCCAAAAAGTATTCAAGTGTCTCAACAGCATGGATTTGCTGTCGCTAGAAGAACCTCGGTATCTACTGCGGGTATTTTTCCAACATCCTTTGGCGTGTCTCGGTTTAGTTAAGTATCTGCCCCAAAATGCCGGGGATGTGGCGCGGCGCTATATCAAAGACCCGCAATTATTGAAATTTATCGATATGGAATGTTATTGCTGGTCGGTGGTTCCATCAGAGATGACACCAATGATTAATGCTGGAATGGTCTTTTCTGACAGACATTATGGCGGAGTTAACTATCCTAAAGGCGGAGTCGGACAAATTGCCCAAAAACTGGTGGAAGGTTTAGAGAAGGCTGGAGGTAAGATTCAGTACCAAGCTAGAGTCACGAAAATTCTTATAGAACAGGGAAAAGCGGTAGGTGTGCAACTGGCTAATGGTGAAGTATATCGGGGTAAACGCATAGTTTCTAATGCTACACGCTGGGATACATTTGAGCAATTATTACCAGCAAAAAGAATGCCAGATAATGAGAAAAAATGGCAACAAAATTATCAAAAATCTCCCAGCTTCTTGAGTTTGCATATAGGGTTAAAGGAGTCTGTTTTACCTGCGGCGACAGAGTGCCATCATATTTTGCTGGAAGATTGGGAAAAGATGACAGCAACAGAAGGCACAGTTTTTGTTTCGATTCCCACATTGCTTGACCCAGATTTAGCACCAAATGGATATCAGATCATTCATGCCTTCACGCCTCACTGGATTGATGATTGGCAAGAACTTTCTGTGAGTGAGTACGAAGCGAAGAAGGAAGAGGCGGCTTGGCGAATTATTGACCGCCTAGAGAAGATTTTTCCCGGTTTAGATGCTGGATTGGATTATCTGGAGGTAGGCACACCGCGCACCCATCGCCGCTTTTTGGGTCGTGAGGATGGTACTTATGGGCCAATTCCCCGGCGCAAGTTGTGGGGATTATTAAAGATGCCCTTTAATCGCACAGCTATTCCAGGACTTTATTGTGTAGGGGATAGTACCTTTCCGGGTCAAGGGTTGAATGCAGTCGCTTTTTCTGGGTTTGCTTGCGCCCATCGCATTGCCGTAGATTTAGGATTTTAATGTACATCAATCAAGCTGATCATTAGGAATAGCCTACGCATAATTTATAAAACTTTTCAATCAATTGTGTTTTAATGGTGAGCGGTTTTTGTTTCTCAAGAATTTTCCTCACACAAAGCGCTCACCGATGCTCCTCACACACAAAGAAAACATTTTAAAATTTAGTTGGCTTCTACCCAGCTTCTTAAGTTTGTTCCTGTTTGGCTCCACTGTCAAAGCTGCTGCGATGCCTGCGGCGGGCGTAGCCATCGCTAATTGGCATTTTGATAGCAATCGCAATCATCTGGACTTTACCACAGACAAGAATGTTCAACCTAAAGTACAACTACTTACCAACCCTACTCGTCTGGTAATTGATTTGCCTGGAGTTACATTAGGATATCCACAGACTAGTCAAAGGGTGGGGTTAGTAATTCAAGAGATTCGCATTCAGCAGTTTAACGCAGAGACTACCCGCATGGTAGTTACTTTAGCACCTGCCTACACCTTTGATTTAGCACAGGTGAAACTGCAAGAGGAATCCCCTAATCATTGGTCTGTGCAGTTACCCAAGCCATTACCACTGACTGCAACCCAGCCGAAATATCTAGAAATAACTCCGAGTATTTCTCCAAGAGTGAGTGATCATAGCACTCTCTTTGCTGGTGTGGTTCCGATGCATTCACCAATGAAAGCGCTGGAACCTCAAATTAAAGCCTTGATGAATCGCTACAGTTTTCTGAAAACAGGAATGTTTTTCCTGGATTTGGATACTGGGGATTATTTGGATATTGGAGGCGATCGCGTTTTCCCGGCTGCAAGTACAATCAAACTACCAATTCTCATCGCCTTTTTCCAGGATTTAGATGCTGGTAAAGTCACCCTTCAGGAAATACTGACCATGCGGCGTGACTTAGTTACCAATGGTTCTGGAACTATGCAGTATGAGCGAGTTGGTAAGAAGTACACCGCTTTGGAAACCATCACTAAGATGATTACCATTAGTGATAATACTGCCACTAACATGATTATCGATCGCTTAGGTGGAGCGGCGAAACTAAATCAGCGTTTCCGTACTTGGGGACTGACAGACACAGTAATTCGCCATCTTTTAGCTGACTTGAGAGGAACGAACACCACAAGTTCTGAAGATATGGCGCGGGTCCTGGCTTTAGTTGTGAATAACAAGCTAGTTTCTCCACAGAGTCGGGAGCAAGTCTTAGATATTCTGCGTCATACCACAATTCGCACACTGCTTCCCGCAGGTTTGGGGAAAGGTGCTGTCATCGCCAACAAAACCGGAGATATTGGCTTTCTCATTGGCGATGCGGGATTTATTACTATGCCCAATGGTAAGCGCTACTTGGCCGCCATTTTCGTCACCCGTCCTTATAAGGACACAAGAGGGAGAGACTTTATCCGTCAAGTTTCCCAGCTTGTTTACGATTATCTGAATCAGCTGAATCCAGTTGCTGCGGTTAATTCGCCTAACAGTGCTACGAGATAGTGTCAACTTAGTCCGGCACGCTGACGCGCTAAGCGAAGCTATGCCGAAGGCTTTACGCGGCTACACAAACTCTCGTCCGCCTCCGCGGACTAAGGAAAGATTAAGGTTTTATAACCCCGCGCAGAGAGAAGGTGTAGGCTGTATTATACCGTTTTACTTTAATAATGATACAAATTGGTAGGGGCACAGCAATGCTGTGCCCCTACGAGAAATCTATATGTATCAGGGTTTGTGTGAAATGGTATTACGGCTTCCGTAACGCACCAAAAGCCTGAAATAGTGCGTTATGCTAACAACTACAGCTACAGTGGTTTTATATTTAATTCAACGCACCTACTTGGATTAGATAATTGTGATTTTACTTGCAGCTCTAGTAGCTTTTTCCCTAGCCTCTTGGACATTATCACCCTTCGCCAAAGCTACGCCCATTCGCCGATATGGATGAGCATTAGGTTTACCAAATAATCTAATATCTACATCTTTTTCTGACAAAGCATTGGCTACACCATTAAAAGCAATAGAATCAGATTTTTCTGAGGCTAAAATTACCGCACTAGCTGATGCTCCTAGCTGTTCTATATCAGGAATTGGCAAATCTAAAATAGCTCGCAAATGTAGTTCAAATTCATTGAGATTTTGTGAGATTAATGTCACCATTCCCGTATCGTGGGGTCTGGGAGAAAGTTCGGAAAAAATCACTTCATCTTTGGTAATGAAAAACTCAACGCCAAAAATTCCGGCTCCTCCTAAAGCATCAGTAACTTTTATGGCTATTTCTTGAGCTTTTAATATCTTATCTTCAGAAATTAGTGCGGGTTGCCACGATTCTTGATAATCGCCTCGTTCTTGACGATGGCCAATAGGAGAACAGAAAATTGTCGGTGCATTCCACTGTTTAATTGTGAGTAAAGTTATCTCAATTTGAAAGTTAATAAATTCTTCTACTATTACCTTTTGACTGTCACCTCTAGAATTAGCGATCGCATAATTCCAAGCCTTCTCAACCTCACTCTTATCCTGTACTACAGACTGACCTTTACCAGAGGATGACATCACAGGTTTAACAACATTAGGAAAGTCAATTTCATCAGAAATGGCAATCAATTCTTCTAAAGTTGTTGCATAACCATATTTAGCCGTTCTGATGCCCAATTCTTGATGTGCCAGTTCCCGAATTCTATCGCGATTCATTGTATAGTTAGTAGCAGCCGCAGTTGGTATAACTGTAATGCCACGCTGTTCAAATTCCAGAAGTTTTTCTGTTCTGATTGCTTCAATTTCTGGTATAATAATATCTGGCTGATGTTTTGTCACTACAGCTTCTAAATCATCAGCACTAAGCATAGAAATCACTTCATAAGCATCAGCAACTTGCATCGCTGGAGCATTGGCGTAGCGGTCAATGGCAATCACATAATTACCAAGACGTTGAGCTGCGATCGCAAATTCTTTACCGAGTTCTCCTGAACCCAGCAACATCAATTTTTGGGGCAACTTAATACTCATTAACTTATCCAGGACAATTTCAATTTAATAATCTTATAATTTTTTGTGTTTTAATTACCATCTTCTGAAGAATTAAATCTAGCCCCGCGTAGTTGTAAATCTTGACGTTGCAGCTTTGTCAATCCATCGCCTGTAGCAAATTTACACTCACTTACTAGAGCGCCTAACCAAATAGTCTCGTTAAGAGTTGCACCTCGTAAATCTGCATTTCTCAAATCAGCGCTCGTAAAATTTACAAATAAGAGGTCTGCATTGACTAAACTACTACCTTGTAGATTTGCCTCTGATAAGTTTCCTCGAATGAAGTTTACACCATCTAAAATTAAACCAGATAAATCTGCTCCTATAAGATTAGGAAACTTTAGCTGACTTGGATATTTAAAAAACCGCATTATACAGATGATATTTGCTTCATTTAGTCGGATTTTAGTTAAAAACTCATAACGAGCTATGCCCAGTTGGTTAAGAATTTGCAGACGCTGTGAGGGACTTTGTTCTAAAAAATGAATAGCTGTGTGGCGTTGGTCTTGAGTAGGGATATTTAACATAATTATTAAATTGTAGCGATGCAAGATCCCCGACTTCTCAAAGAAGTCGGAGTTCTAATTTAACGTCGTGCTAATAATGCTTTCGTAGCAGATTCGCCTGCTAATCTTACGCGCTTTGTCAACTGGAAGTTTAACAACGCTAGAACACTCAACTCAGCTAGGAATGCTATAAAAATTGTTGTCACCCCAGAGTATTCTATACCTGCCCAAGGAAAAGTTGAAAATAACCAGACAGTAGGATATTCCGATGGGGGGATGTCGAGAAATTGTAGAATCATCGGTGGTAGAAACATTGCTGTACCTAAAGTCCCAATTGCCCAGAAAGAACGCTTGGGAGTTTTTAGCAAAAGTATCAATTGAGCAATGGTAGCGTAAATCATCATTAAGCTGATAGACAAAGCTATAGCTAAAAGTACTTTAAACCTGTCAATATCGTTACTCAGCCAAGTTTGGCCATCGTTTGCATCAAAAACAGATGTAAGTGAAACCCAAACTAGCCAGGGGATAGTAACAATTATCAGATTAATTGCGATCGCTACGAGTGCAGGGCTTTTTTCAGCCGAAATTAGATCCTGCCATAAATTTTTGCGGCTAGAAACTCCCTGATGTCGATATCTTGCCCAATCTTGTACATCTTGACGGTGAGGGGAAAGAACCACAATTAAACTTAAAATCAACACCAAGTTGTACACTGCCAGCAAAACGAGATTTCCCCCAACCCCTTCATCCCATCTTTGATTATTTAGACCATTTTGTACAGTAAATCCCCACATCATTAACTGGCAAAATGCTACTAGTAAATAACTTTGTTCCTTGCTAATTATTGAGGCTTGAGGATTACGGAAGTAACGTTTGACAACTTGCAAAATACCGTAACTACACAGTCCCAAGTTTAATAAATGGAAGCCAACAACACTAACAACACTTGTCCCTAATGGTAAATAGAAAAACTGCCAGTTTGTCAGGGGAGAACCATTGGATAGATTGAATAAGTTAGGAAATAGATAATTTGTTATATCCCAAGGATTAAAGAGTCTAAAGAAAGCAGTTGAATTATTTAAAGTGTTGCTATTAGACGATGCCAGCACCATCGTTATGAACAAAAAAAGCAAAACTACACTACTACCTAACCCAGCCTGAAAACCGCTAGCTGAACGACTAAACAAACCCAATAAGAGTGCAGCACTGTAGAAGAAAATACAGCTAGCAGCAATAATTGCATAGTAACTCAAAATGTAACTAAAGGCAATTTTGGCAGAAAGTCCAGCCCACAAATGTAAAGGAACTGCTAGTAAGATGCTCAGATAAATTAAACTCGGAACTCCTAGCAATTTGCCAGTCAATATACTTGTTTCTGATTGAGGACTGAGACGGATAAAATTCAACGTACCGCGAGTTTCTTCTTTGGCTAAATCGTTGATTAGCAAATAAGTTCCTGCAACTAATAGTGTAAATACAAAAATTACACTCAGAGTCAGGAATATATGTTCCCAATGTTCTTGCCACAACGTATCATCGGGAAATTCCCGTAACTGATATGAAAAAACTACCAGTTGCAGTAGTAAGGATGTTGCAACTGCGATCGCAACATTAAAAAATTTCAAGCGTCCTTTGAGTTCCCGGAATAGTTGCGGATTCCAATCGCCAATTTTGTCTATTAAATTGAACATCATAAGAAAAAATTCTCCAAAAATGGGGAGTGATATTTATTGACGTATCAAGATGCTTGTTTGTGACCTAATTTTAGGAAAATACTTTCTAAGTCTTCTTGTGTGCAGTGAAAATCAGTCAGGGGAATGCCTGCTTGGATGAGCGATCGCAATAACTCAGCACTATCTTCATCTTTGCCCGAAAAATTCACCCGCACACTGTTTTTTGCTGGTATTACCTCCCACTCTTCTACTAAAGGATGATGTTTTAGTTCAATCAAAAGTGTCTCTAGGTTCCCCAAAGTTGATAACACAATTTGTTGGTGTGAAAGACTTTGGTAAAGTTGCTGTAGGGAAGTACTTTCTACCAAGAAGCCAAGTTCCATAATTCCCACAGAAGTACAGAGTTCCGCTAAATCACTGAGAACATGGGAAGAAATGATTACAGTCATCCCAGCTTCTCGTAAAGCTTTGATGATTTCACGAAATTGCATCCTAGCAATGGGATCAAGCCCAGAAACAGGCTCATCCAGTAGTAGTAAAATCGGTTCGTGGATAATGGTTCGCGCTAAACTTAAGCGCTGTTTCATCCCCCGCGACAGAGTAGAAATTTGACTGTGACGTTTATTACCAAGTTGGATTAGTTCTAAAACTTCATGTAGGCGTTGAGTGCGGCGTGGTTCTCGCAAACGATACAGACGCGCAAAATAATCTAGGTAGTCCCAGACTGTCAAATCCTCATATAGCGGGTAGTCATCGGGTAAGTAGCCTAGACGACGCTTAAGTTTGGGGTTACTCTTGTCACGGAGTAGGCGATCGCCATTAATATAAATCTCACCCGTAGTTGGTTCCTCAGCAGTCGCCAACATTCGGATGAGAGTTGTTTTACCCGCGCCATTCGGCCCAATCAATCCATATACTTCCCCCACCTGAATCTCTAAATCAACATCATTGACAGCAACGTGCCGGTCAAATTGCTTAGTTAATCCACGGGTGCAAATTGCTAATTCTTTTACCATTGCTGCTGCGGTGCGGCTTGTGATTAATAGTTAACCTAGCCTTTTCTAAAGCTTTTGTCAGGCTGGTTTCAGAAATTGAAACTGGCTTTCAGAAGAATTCAGAAGTCAGGAGTCAGAATTCTGTTTTGATATATATAGGACTTACGCAAAATATCTCTGAAACTCTGATTTCTCCGTGTACTCTGCGCCTCTGCGGTTCGTTATTCCGTAACTCGTGCGTAAGTCCTAATATATATTAATGTCTAACTTTCAAGGTGACTCTAATGGGACAAACCATTACTCAGGTTGATGCTTTTACCAATACACCTTTTGCAGGAAATCCTGCTGCTGTCTGTGTTTTGCCTACTCCCCAAGACGAACGCTGGATGCAGAACGTGGCGCAGGAGATGAATTTATCTGAGACGGCTTTTCTAGTTAGACAGGATGATGGCTTTAATCTGCGTTGGTTTACGCCCACGGTGGAAGTGCCGCTTTGTGGTCATGCAACTTTAGCTAGTGCCCATGTACTTTGGTCAGAAGGACATTTATCACCTGATGAAGTTGCGCGTTTCTACACCAAAAGTGGAGTGTTGATTGCTAAGTTGCAAGGTGAGTGGATTGAGTTAGATTTTCCTGTGAATCACTCACAAGCAACGATCGCACCTCCAGAACTCAATGCTGCTTTGGGTGTACCATCCAAATCTGTCTTGCAGAATTCACTAGGTTATTTAGTGGAATTAGAATCGGAAGACTTGGTGCGGCAAATACAGCCTAATTTTCAACTCCTAAAAACGTTGCCTGTTTCTGATGTTATAGTCACCAGCATTACGCAGTCTGATCCAAATTATGATTTTATCTCTCGTTTTTTTGCACCAGGAGTAGGTATTGATGAAGACCCTGTGACTGGGGCTGCCCATTGTTGCCTTGCTGCGTTCTGGCGCGATCGCTTGCACAAAAATAAGTTTTTGGCTTATCAAGCATCGAGTCGAGGTGGAGTGATAAAAGTGTATTATGACGGGGGCGATCGCGTCTTTTTGGGCGGACAAGCGGTAACTGTGATGCGAGGCGAGTTAATTAACGCTTAAATCTAATATTACAAATTAATTGCATCTGGCAAAAACTCAGCATCAAGAACTTGGGCAATGAGATAAGGACATTCCACTGGAAACGTATCTATTGGTAATTCAGTTTCATTACTAGCAGCTTTCAATCCCCGATAGTAGCACTGGGCTAAAACTTGTTCTGGATAGGACTTGAGGCTGGGACTCTCTTGCAGCAAATCTGCAATTTGGTTGCGTTGCTCATCAATTGTATTTCGCCAAGAGCCACTCCGCAAACTAGACTGATAATGCCACTTGAGCAAATGCTGTAATAATATCTCCAAGCGGCTTTTCAACTCTCGTCGATCTGACCGTCCCAAGCTTTCAATCTCCTCAATCACAGCATCCCAGTCTACTTGTCCAAATTCTCCAGCACGAATGAGTTGCACAGTTTTTTCTGTCCATGCGACAAAATCTGTTTCATACAACTGGGCTGCGCTTTTCGGAATTGGGGTCATAAACTTCCTGCAATCCACTGTAGACTAGCAAAAGTTGAGATATTTTACAGTTATTTTAACGTCAGCTATGCGAGGCGATCGCGTTTTTCTCGGCGGACAAGCGGTAACTACTATGCTTATGCGTGTCAACTTAAGCTAAAACTCCTTTAAAATACTAAACTGCAAGAGCGTGTACTTTTGCAAAGAAGCAACTGCCACAATATTTAAACAAACCTATATTTTAATTTCAAAAATGTCTGCTAAACACACAAATAGTAGAAGTCCGAGTCAATCTCGTGACTGGCCAATTGAGCAATTACCTGGATTGAGCCAAGAGGAACAATCTCAACTGCAAAATTGTGGGATTAATAGCACAGTAGCGCTAATCAAACAAGGCAAGACTCTAGAGGAAAGAGTAGCGTTAGCTAATAAACTACAGATTCATCTTCAGTATGTAAATAAATGGATAGCTTTGGCTGACTTGGCACGTATTCCCAGTGTAGGGACACAATATTGTGGTTTATTGCTCCATGCGGGTATTGGTTCTGTAGCACAGTTAGTTCAAACTCCCACTCACAGATTACACCAACAAATTATGCGTTTGCAGGTAGCAACAATGCAGCGACGAGATTTGTGTCCAGCAATTGAGTTAGTACAACAGTGGAGTCAGCAAGCGAAAATAGTTTTGGGTGGGGAGTAGGGAGTGGGGAGTGGGGAGTGGGGAGATGAGGGAGATGGGGGAGAAAGAATAACTAATGCCCAATGCCCAATGCCTAATGCCCAATGCCCAATGCCCAATGCCTACTCTTTGGCTAAGACTCCATTAAGAAAGATATCAGCGAGTCCTTCGGCCATTTGCTGCATTTCTTGGGGGGAAGCGTCAGGTTCAATGAGAGTATTGTTAGAAAAACCTGCGATCGCAAACATTCCTAAGAAAACTTTCGCAACTAGCTTGGCGTCCATTTGGCGATAAATGCCTTTATCCATCGCTGTTTGAAAGAACGCTTCGCCGACATCGGTCATTTTGGTGATCACTTCTAATTGAATGCGATCGCGCAAATCGGGGTGAAACTGCACTTCCATAAAACAAACACGCATCACATCGGCATTTTTTTGGAAATTCCACATCCGGCGACGCATCACCTGAGCGATAGCTTTATAACTACCCATTTCACTTAATTCTGTCAGTAAATCTGTCAGAATCTCCACCCAGCCATTAGTAGCTACTTCCACCAAAATTGCTTTTTTATTGGGAAAATAACGAAACAGAGTGCCTTCAGCTACACCTGCTGTTTGTGCTAAATCGCGGGTGGTAGTGCCGTCAAATCCCTGAGAGGCAAACAAGCGTTGTGCGGTCTGTAAAATCCGGGTGCGCGTCTGAGTCTCTGAAAGCGGGGAAGAATTAAAAATTCGCATAAAATTTATGGTGAGATATCTGGAACAGGATTTGTAGCATTATTGTCTAACTTCAAGTAGAAAAAACCCTGAAAACTTAATACAAGATTAACGCTCTTTTGCTAAGTATCCTGTTTTTTACGTAGTGTAACTTTATCTTAATTTTTGCTTATGAACCAGATCAGTCGGTCAATTTTGGATTTTAAATTTTGGACTTCGACTTCTCTACGAGACGCTGCGCGATCGCCACTTCGACAACGCTCAGTACAAGTCAGTCGAACGATTTTGGATTGGTCAGATCAAGTATCTGTCACATTGCGGCGGTTGTTTGTCACTTTGTTAACTTTGATTATCCTCTGCTGGGGATTGCTGCCAGAAATTGCTCTGGCTGAAACTCAGACGGCACTTCTTCCTCAAGAATCTCCAACTCCACCAGTTCAAAGCTCGATCCAACCTTATCTCGATCGAGTGATCAAACAGTTAACGGAATTTCGCCTTGACAATGGTCTAAAATTCATCGTCTTGGAACGACATCAAGCGCCTGTAGTTTCTTTTCTTACCTATGCAGATGTCGGTGGTGTGGATGAGGTAGAGGGCAAAACTGGTGTAGCTCACTTTCTGGAGCATTTGGCGTTTAAAGGCACGACACGTATTGGTACAAAAGACTACAAAGCAGAAAAACCTTTATTAGAAACCTTAGAGCAGTTGGATGCTCAAATTAAAACAGCGAAAACCGATGGCAAAAAAGATGAGGTTGCTCGGTTAGAAACTGAGTTTAAGCAAGTAGAATCACAAGCAGGTAAGCTAGTCAAGCAAAACGAATTGGGACAAATTGTCGAACAAGCGGGAGGCGTGGGTTTAAATGCCAATACTTCTAACGAAGCCACCCGTTATTTTTACAGCTTTCCTGCTAATAAGCTGGAACTTTGGATGTCGCTGGAGTCGGAGCGATTTCTCGATCCGGTAATTAGTCGTGAGTTTTATAAAGAGAAAGATGTAATTTTAGAAGAACGACGGATGCGGGTAGAGAATTCACCTATTGGACTGATGGTGGAGAAATTTGTTGATACTGCTTACAAAGTCCATCCCTACAGGCGTCCGGTGATTGGTTATGACCAAGATATCCGCAATCTGACACCAGAAGATGTCCAAAAGTTTTTTGATACTCACTACGTACCAAGTAATTTAGCGATCGCTATTGTCGGAGATGTCAACACGGCTGAAGTGAAAAAACTGGCACAAACTTATTTTGGCCGCTATCAAGCAAAAACCAAAGCTGTTGAACAAATTCCGGTGGAACCCCCACAACAACAAACACGAGAAGTTACTTTACAGCTAGCTTCTCAACCCTGGTATTTAGAAGGTTATCATCGTCCCGCAATTACCCATCCAGATAATGCAGTCTATGAAATCATTGGCAGTTTATTAAGTGATGGACGCACGTCGCGACTGTATAAGTCTTTGGTAGAAAAGCAGCGTTTGGCGCTCAATGCTCAAGGTTACAGTGGATTTCCTGGAGATAAATACCCAAACCTGATATTTTTCTATGCTCTCACGGCTCCTGGTCATACAGTTGATGAATTGGCGGTGGCTTTGCGCCAAGAAATTGACAAATTAAAAACTGAGCCGGTAGCGGCGGCTGATTTACAACGGGTGAAAACCCAAGCACGAGCGGGTTTGTTACGTACCCTCGATTCAAATATGGGGATGGCTGAACAATTGTTGGAATATGAGGTGAAAACTGGCTCTTGGCGGAATTTGTTTAAGCAGTTGGATGATATTTCGGCGGTGACTACGGCTGATATTGAACGGGTGGCTAAGGAGACTTTTACGGCTGAGAATCGCACGATTGGTAAGTTGTTGTCGAAAGAAACTTAAGAGAAACGAACCGCGAAGGGCGCAAAGGGCGCGAAGGAAGAAAGATATGCAAAGGTTTAAGGTGAAGGGTAAAAGGCAGATAGTGTTCAAAATTCAAAATCTAAAATCTAAAATCCAAAATGGAAAGGGGCTGATTTATGCTTTGGTTGCTGTTTTTACGTGTTTACTTTTAACTTGTAATTTTTCTCTGGCGGCGACGACTGAAGCAAAGCATTACACGGAGTTGCAGTTGCCACCGCTACCTGAGATCAAGTTACCTAAGTATGAGCGGTTTGTGCTGCAAAACGGCTTGGTTGTCTATTTGATGGAGGATCATGAGTTACCGTTGGTGAATGGGACGGCGTTTGTGCGGACAGGAAATCGCTTGGAACCACAACAAAAAGTTGGTTTAGCTGGTTTTACGGGCGCGGTGATGCGAACTGGGGGAACTAAGAAGCATTCGGCTGATGAACTCAACGAGATATTGGAACAACGGGCGGCATCTGTGGAAGCTAATATTGGTGAAGCTTCTGGTGGTGCTAGCTTTGACGCACTCAGTGAAGATTTAGAAACGGTGTTTGGGCTATTTGCTGAAGTGCTGCGATCGCCTGTATTTGCTCAAGAAAAGCTAGACTTGGCGAAAACTCAAGCTAAGGGCGGCATTGCCCGTCGCAATGACAATCCAGATGGGATTGCTAGTCGAGAATTTAAGAAACTGATCTATGGGAAAGATAGCCCCTATGCTCGCACAATCGAGTATGCAACGGTGGATCAGGTTTCTCGTGAAGATTTGCTCAAGTTTTATCGGCAATATTTCCACCCCAATAATATGATTTTGGGGATTGTCGGGGATTTTGATGCGAAGAAAATGCGATCGCTCGTTCAAGCGAAGTTTGGCGACTGGAACCGCAACCCAAGTATTGCTAAACCCAAATTACCAAATGTTTTGCCAGCTAATACAGGTGGAGTCTTTTTTGTCAATCAGCCACAACTAACCCAAAGTAGTGTGCTTATCGGCCATTTAGGTGGACGATTCGACAATCCCGATTATGCGGCGCTGGATGTATTGAATGGGGTATTAAATGGATTTGGTGGACGCTTATTTAATGAATTGCGATCGCGTCAAGGTTTAGCTTACTCTGTCTATGGCCGGTGGAGTCCCCGCTACGATTATCCTGGAATGTTTATCGCTGGTGGCCAAACGCGATCGGATGCTACTGTCCAGTTTGTCAAAGCCTTACAAGCTGAAATTAAGCGTATGCAAACTCAAAGAGTCACAGCAAAAGAACTGGCTTTTGCCAAAGAGTCTACACTTAACTCCTTTGTATTCAACTTTCAAGACCCCAGCCAAACCTTATCACGGTTGATGCGATACGAATATTACGGCTATCCTGCTGATTTTCTATTTCGCTATCAAAAAGCCGTCGCCGCCACCACAGCCGCCGATGTGCAAAGGGTAGCACGAGAATACCTCAAGCCAGAAAAGATCGTGACTTTAGTGGTGGGGAATCAAACCGCCATTCAACCGCCATTGACGCAGCTAGCAGCACAGGTGACACCCATAGATGTAACGATTCCTGGTTCACAGCCACAGGTGAAGAATTAATCGCCTAGATATAGCGTTTCCTAATCATATAAGGTACATCATAGTCCCCTCCTCGCTTGCCTACGGTGTACACACAAGTCGGAAAAACTTGATCCACCAAAGATTTGCGGTGAAGCAGCGCTGCGGGAGGGTTTCCCTCCGCAGGCGACTGCTGAACCCGAAGGGTGCGTTACGCTGGCGTGACAAAGCTAAATTGTTGCAATCATGGCGATGCCTACGGCCGGCTTCTCTACGAGACGCTCCGCGAACGCCAACGCATTTGTTATTTTGGCGAACCCATTTGTTATTTCGGCGAACCCATTTGTTATTTCGGCGAACTCATTTGTTATTTCGGCGAACTCATTTGTTATTTCGGCGAACTCATTTGTTATTTCGGCGAACTCATTTGTTATTTCGGCGAACTCATTTGTTATTTTGGCGTGGACATAACGCACTCTACTGGCGTGTCATTACTCAAATGTTGCAAAAAAATTGTCGGTTGGGTTGACGTAAGGAAACCCAACCTACACCTAATGCACTATTTTAGCCAAGACGCGCTACTACGAAACTACTAGAAGAGTTGAAACCTATGCTGGTCATACTTGTGTGTACACTGTAGCCTCGCTTGCGGGGAGGGGGTTGGGGTTCTTGTACGTAAGTCCTGTCGGCGTTCAAATAATTTCCTTCACTATCGGGAAATAACTGAGGACAAATTGTAGTAACCAGTAGAAACTAAATCAGGAACCAAAACCTCTGGGAACTCCAGAGGTTTTTTCTTCACTCTCAGGACTTACGCCACAACAACCGGACTTGCTACCTTCTCCTGTCTTTGGGAAGGTGGACGCATTCCTAAACCAAGTAAATTCAGCATTTCTCGGTCAGTATCGTAATCTGGACAGGGAGTTGTCACCGTCAACATCTTGTTGTCGTCGCTAGAAAAGATAGAATTGGCTCCTGCCATAAAGCAGAAAGCTTGTTCTACTTGAGAAAGTCTAGCCCTACCAGCACTAAGACGCACATCGGAAGCTGGCATTAAAATCCTAGCTGTGGCAATCATCCGCACAATATCCCAAATGGAAACATCAGGCTGATTTTCTAAGGGTGTGCCTGGTACTTGTGAGAGAATATTAATCGGTACGGACTCTGGATGCGGATGTAAGTTTGCCAGAGTTTGTAACATCCCAACCCGGTCATCGACAGTTTCGCCCAAACCCAGGATACCGCCGGAACATACAGTAACATTTGTCTGACGGACATTCTCAATCGTGTTCAAGCGATCGCTATAAGTCCGCGTGGTAATAATTGTGCTGTAATATTCCTCTGAGGTATCTAAGTTATGGTTGTAGGCGTAAAGTCCCGCTTCCGCCAATTTCCTAGCCTGATTTGCCGTCAACATCCCCAAAGTGCAGCACACTTCTAAACCCATTGCGGTTACATCCTTGACCATTTCCAGGACTTCCTCAAATTGTGAGTTATCCCGCACTTCCCGCCAAGCAGCACCCATGCAGATGCGACTAACACCAGTTTCTTTCGCTTTCTGGGCAATGCTAACTACCGTTTCCTTTTCTAGGAGTGCTTGCGCCTTTACCTCTGTTTTATAGCGGGAAGATTGGGCACAGTAGCTACAATCTTCTGGACAGCCTCCCGTTTTAATAGATATCAGCTTACAAACTTGTATTTTTGTTGGGTCATGATATTGGCGATGCACGCTAGCAGCTTGATAAATAAGCTCTAGCAATGGCGTGTTGTATATCGCCCGAATCTCTAATTCCTGCCAATCGTAGCGTATTCCCACCACATCACTATCCTTCTTGTAGACTGGGTTAAATCTTGAGCTATATTTTGGTTGAATCTCCTGCGGTACAGCATTTGGGCAAAGCGATTTTATCGAAGTTATGCCGCGCACTGTGCTTTATCACCCATTGGCTCTCAATCCTTCCGCTCTAGATATTAAACATCAGCTTATCAAGATTTTGGTTGAATGGCAGATTAAGAGCAAAAATACTCACTTGACTGCTGCCAAAGCGCAGGTATGAGAGAATTTACAAAATTAGCGAGAATGTTTTGGGAAGAGATCACGTAAATTAAGTAATTTATGATATCAGAACTGCCACGAATTACAAGCGATCGCCTATTATTACGAGCATCGATCCATGAAGATATACCCCAAATTCTCAAATACTTCACTGATAACAAAACTTATCTGACTCCATTCTACCCTGTTTGGGCTGATGGTTTTTTCACTGAAGAATATTGGCAGTATCAGATAGAGAATAATTTTCTGGAATTTATCAATGGGCAATCGTTAAAACTATTTATTTTTACTAAAAAAAATCCAAATATAATTATTGGAACGGTCAATTTTAGTAATTTTTTCCGAGGAGCCGCTCATTTTTGCTATGTGGGATATAGCCTTGCTGAAAAGAAACAAGGTAAAGGATATATGACAGAAGGACTAAAAACCGCAACTCAATATGTATTTCAAGAGTTAAATTTTCACCGGATCATGGCTAATTATATGCCTCACAATCGGCGCAGTGGCAATGTACTCAAAAGACTCGGTTTTGTCATTGAAGGATATGCTAGAGACTATTTATTAATTAATGGGCAATGGGAAGATCATATTATGACAAGTCTCATCAATCCTAATTGGCAAGCACCTAAATTTTAAAAATGGCTGAGTAGGATTTTCAAGAACATTTATTTTCTTTGCCAACTACATCTGCTTCTAAATTTAATTTTTTATACATGCTATAGGACTAGTATTTGATTTTTAAAATGCACCTAGTACAGTACGGCGTAAATAAGCCACCCATTCCAAATCAATGAAACGCTTATGCTGTATTCATTTTGAATTTTGAATTTTTAATTTCGCCTTGCGGTACTAGTGGACCCTCTAGGCTAAAATAGTGCATTAGACGTAGGTTGGGTGGAGCGGAGCGCAACCCAACATATATCAGGATGTTGGGTTACGCAAAGCCTCCAACGCCACTTGCTACAACGCGGTAAACCCGCGCAACGCAGTGGCTCCCCAACCGACAATTTTTTTGCAACATTAAAGCCACGACAGGCTACTACAAGACTACCCAGATTTTTTCAGAAATCAAATATGATTCCTATATTTATTAACGCAACTTAGGCAATTTATTGAGGGTAGGCAATGCTTAACTTTGCTCAAATACTTATTTTTAGTTTGTGATTAGTGACCACCCTACAGCTATTGATAATGATACAATATCTGAGTTTGAATGAATTTGAGATATAGCAGATTTCAAGGAGAGTCAAGTACACAGCCTAAGTCTCAGAGACAGCTATAAACCCTGCTTTACTTCTGAATTATGAATTCTGTTGTATCAGTTGTGAATATTTACAAATTCATAGCAAATTCATAATAAATACACAACAACTCCACAAGCAAATGCAATAGTAATATTTGTTCACTACTTGGCTCAGTTATCAAGGTTCACTTGAGCCGATGTGTCCAATTTTATTAAATGATTGAGGAGTTTTTCAAAATGTCCATTAATTCTATAAAGCGTTTATCTGTCTTTTCTACTATCTTCGCCTTTGCTACCATTTTACACGGAGTCGTCTTGGCAGCACCAGTTCCAAATCCCGCCACTACACCAGCCTTAAAAACTCAAACTAGTTCTGCATCACACCAGATAAGCAAACTCACAAATCAACAGCGCCTACAAATCCAAATAGCTCGCCAGCAAAGAGATAAGGATATTGAGGCTCTATTAAACCAGTCTCAAACTACTAAATTTAAAGCAGCACTGCAATCGCGTCAGAGAATCAGAACAGTGTTAACATCTTTGGATCTGAATCAAGATCAACAGAAAAAAGTTCAATCAATTTTGCAAGCTTATAACTTGCAAGTGAAAAAGATTCTCTCTTCACAGGCATCACAAGCAACATCAAACTCAGTAGGAATTACTCAACCAACATCACAACCAATTACAAAATAAAAAACTCAGTTTTATTTAATTAAGGTTAAGTTTCGGAAGACTGGCGGATTTGAGCCAAACTTCGGTTGAGCCAGTCTTCATACCAATCATAAAAACTCAAAGGCTGCTCTTCATCGCTATCTTGATGAAAATCATCAGGGTCGGTGTCATGGAAAGCATGACAAAAACTCAAAGAGGCAGGATATATTCCATTATCATTAGTACGGTCATCTATCCAGATTTTTCCTGACTGCTCCCCAGTAATGACTAACATGGCATAAATTCCACAACCATAATTTGTAATGGTGAGAGTACCCTGGATAAACTTATCATCAAAGTAAGCATCACTATTGGCAACAAAACCCTGATTATTCTTGACAATCAAATCTAAATCATTCCATGCTTCTGTTAAAGGAAATGGTTTAGATAGAATTTCGTAGTTTTCTTGGTATAGTTTTTCTAGAATGACATCTTCATGCTCAATTCCCAACAGACCAGATAAGCCGTATCCTGGTCCCGCACCGCCATTACCAATTTCTAAGAGAAAGTTTCGATATTCACTTGGTAGTGTAATATTGTATCTAGATTCAAACACTTGAATATCTTTGTTACTCAAGCAAGGTTTAAATTGATATTCGTGTGATTCTGAGCCAAAAACCTCAAATGTAGCGTCTAAAATAGCTAATTGAGTCAACTTTTTCTTTAATTGCAAAACTTTATTCATTATGCGCTCTAGATTTTGATGGTGGCGCTGCCATATTTTAGATATGGGTCGCTTTTTGCGTCTATGCTGATGCTGAAGCCAGAGGTAGTATTAAGGGAAGAATGAATTAAGCTTTGCTCGTAATGACTCTGGCTGAAACTCCAAACTACAAGAATTCTAGCAATCCTTTTCTCGCCCTCAACTACGAAAGCGCCTTAGAATCTCTAGGCGGTGACTACTACGATGAGGTTGCAGCAGCAGAATTTCCCCAACACCTCCTGCGTTGGCGTAATGATGAACTATTGCCCCGTTTCGGTCTAGACCCCCAAGTAGTCAAAGACGAAGATTTTATCACAGCTTTTGGCAAATTTCAGGGGCGCAAACCCTTGTTGGCACTTCGTTACCACGGCTATCAATTTGGTGAATATAACGGGCAGTTGGGTGATGGTAGAGGCTTTCTCTACGGGCAAGTACGCGCCAATGATGGCGAATTGTACGATTTTGGCACAAAAGGTTCTGGGAGGACACCCTACTCCCGTGGTGGCGATGGTATGCTGACGCTCAAAGGTGGGGTACGGGAAGTTCTGGCTGCGGAAGCACTGCACTACTTGGGTGTACGTACTTCGCGCTGTCTGAGCATGATTGAAACAGGTTTACCCCTCTGGCGGGGCGATGAACCTTCGCCTACCCGTTCGTCTGTGATGGTGAGGATGAGCAGTTCTCATATTCGATTTGGCACTTTTGAGCGACTGCACTATTTTCAGCGTCCAGATTTAACTAAGAAGCTGTTAGACCACGTAATTGAGCAGTATTATCGAGACTTAAGTGCTGAACAAAATAAATATGCCCTGTTTTACGCCCAATTAGTTAAACGGGTTGCAGAACTAGTGGCGCAGTGGATGGCGGCTGGCTTTTGTCATGGAGTTCTGAATACTGACAATATGTCGATTACGGGAGAGAGTTTTGATTATGGGCCTTATGGATTTATCACTACTTATGACCCCTACTTTATAGCTGCATATTTTGACTATTCTGGACGCTACTGTTACAGTCATCAACCAAGTATTTGCCAGTTGAATTTAGAAATGCTCCAGGAAGCTTTGAAGGCGATTATTAATAAAGGCGAAATGGAAGCTGGTTTAGCGAGGTTTGATGAATATTATCAAGCTGAATACAGTTCTTTGATGTTGAAAAAGTTGGGTTTTGTGGAGTTGCCACATCCAGAAGCCCAAGAACTCTTGAATCTAACGATTGAATTTTTGAAAGTAAGCCAAGTTGGTTATCACCAATTCTTTTATGAGATGGCTCGCACTTTTTCATCTAAATGGCGAGATGAACCAGGTTTTGTGATGAATAGTTCAGAGATTGTACCAGTACCGGGTGCGTCAGCAATTTTTGATGATTGGTGCATATTGTACCATAAAATTTTGAATGATTTTGATAGCGATCGCACCGATGTAATTGCCCAAACTCTAGCTGTTCATAATCCCAAAACGGCATTATTAAGACCTGTGATTGAATCGATTTGGGAACCAATTGCTCAGGAAGATAATTGGCAACCTTTTTATGAGTTAATCAAGGCAATTCAGTCTAGGAAGTAGTCAAAGTGAAATAGTCGTGCTTACAGACATCCCGCCCGGAACTGAAGTTCCAGGCTGATAGCCTAAGTCCACTCAAGTGGACTAGAATCATCTACTCAGTCCGCTTTAGAGGACTTTAGCTATTAGCCTTGGAATTCTATTCCGAGGCGGGATAGCAACGAAGCGGGGATTGTCGGATGTGGGTAATAAGCTAATGAGCATTTTGACTAACTAAATTGCTGGGCATAAGACCGCGCATAGCGACGCTCTAGGGCTAATAATTCTTCATGGGTTCCCGATTCGACAATTTGTCCCTGTTCGATAACTAAAATACGATCGCACCTCCTAACTGTCGATAAACGGTGAGCAATAATAAATACTGTCCGTTTCTCCATCAATCTTTCCAGCGCTTCCTGTACCAGTGCTTCTGACTCCGAATCTAATGCTGATGTCGCCTCATCGAGAATTAAGATTTGGGGATTGAGCAGAACAGCACGAGCGATCGCAATTCTTTGTCTCTGTCCACCAGATAAGTTTACCCCACGTTCGCCCACCCAAGTCTGATAACCCTCTGGCAGTTGGCTAATAAACTGATGGGCATTAGCAATTTTCGCCGCCTCTTTAACTGCTTTCATCTCAAAAACATCTTGTCCAAAAGCGATATTTTGGGCAATTGTCCCCGAAAACATGATGGTTTCTTGAGGAACAATCCCAATTTGTCGCCGCAGACTATGCAGTTTGACATCCCGAATATCAACACCGTCAATGAAGATTTGCCCAACTTCGGGATCGTAAAAACGGGGTAGAAGATTCACAAATGTGGTTTTACCAGCACCAGAAGCACCCACAAGAGCGATCGCTTCACCTGGTAATACCAATAAGCTGATATCTTTTAATACAGGTTCACCTGGTTTATAAGCAAAGGAAATATGACGATATTCTACTTTGCCTTTGACTGGGGGTAGAGCGATCGCATTTGCCTTTTCGGTCACCGTTGGCTGAATTGCCATCAATTCAAAAACGCGGTCAACAGATGCTTCACCCTGCTTAAATTCGTTGTAGTTGTTAGTAGTATGACCAATGGGATCAATTAACAGCGCCGCCGCCGCCAGATAACTGAAAAAATTCGCCACTGTCAAGTTACCTTGGGAAATTTGCCACGCTCCCACAATCAGTAACGATAACGCACTTAAGGCTTCTAGAAATCCGATGATCGGAATTTGAATCGCTTTCAGGCGTTCGGCTGAGTATTTTGCTTTGAGACTGCGTTCTGCTTCATGTCCAAAGCGGGCGATTTCGTAATTTTCGGCAGCAAAAGCCTGTACCAAACGAATACCGTTGAAAACTTCCGCGAGGATGGCTGATAAACCTGACACGCGATTTTGACTTTTTAAGGAATACTTGCGTAACCGTTCACCAAACCAGCCGACTAAAATACCCATCAGTGGCGCAACAATCACCGTTGCTAGTGTCAGTTGCCAATTCAGGTAAATCATGTAAATCGGAATTGCTACCAACTGCAAAATGCAGGGGATAAAGTCGTGAAATCCTTTATTTACTACTTCGCCAACACGGTCAACATCTTCGGTGAGGCGGTAAGATAAATCACCTGCTTTTGCCGTTTCAAAATAGCTGAGATTTAGCTTTTGCAGATGGGCGTAGACTTGCTGGCGGAGATGAAAAGCAACTCTCAAAGCAGCTTTCGCCATGTACATATCTTGTATAGACTGAAACAAGCCTCTGACAAGAAAGACTAAGGCACAGCTGCCAGTGATTTGAGCGATCGCTACTACATTACCTTGGGCAAAGGGAGTTGCCAATTTCCCGGCGAGATTGATCAACACTAATGTCGCAAGTACGTATCCCAAGATACCAACAACTCCCTTAGCGATCGTTTGCCACTGGAGTCGGATATAAGGCACTAGTAGCCAATAATTAGAGCGCGTTTTCAAGCTGTAACGTCCACAACGATATTCTCCTTTGTTTGACGCTATCAGCTTTTGGGGAGTTTCTGAATAATTAACTAATAGTTGCAACCTGTTTTAGCATTCGTGATAAATAATTCACAAAAAAAACTCAGTGGCGATCGCACTTTATTTCACTTTACCTATAAGCGGTAGCATGGAGCGATCGCCTAACCTCTCAAAACCAATTTACTTTTCTTAATGACAATGAATTTAGCGAGCAGTAAATGTCTAAAAGTTGGTGGATTCATGCTTTCTAGTTTCCCATCCACCAGTTCATAACGGTTATCAGTACCATCGTCATAAGCGAGATATTCTTCAAAAGAGTATAGACGCTCTGTAGTTGTCTGTGTCATCGCGCAACTTTTAAATAAAGGTTTTTTTTGAGGTAGTCCTCAAAAATTCATGAGGAATTGCACATTGGCTTGTAGTAGCGCTTAAACGCTACTACCTCTATCAATAGACTATTCTACCGTTACA
The DNA here is from genome assembly GCF_036917755.1 of Nostoc sp. Classification (GTDB taxonomy): domain Bacteria; phylum Cyanobacteriota; class Cyanobacteriia; order Cyanobacteriales; family Nostocaceae; genus Nostoc. The sequence goes on along the minus strand of NZ_JBALFC010000141.1, from coordinate 27,093 downwards.
GACTTAGCTAAATTTCTTGGTTGATCGACATCCAAACCGCGACGGGCGGCAATATGATAAGCCAACAATTGTAAAGGAACTACTGTGAGGAGAGGAGAAAGTAACTCGTCTACATGAGAGACAGGAAGAAGATCGTTAAACATTTCCGCAGCTTCGCCATCGTTGACGGGAGTCACGCCAATTAACCGCGAATCTCTGGCTTTGGCTTCTTGGGCATTTGAAATAACTTTTTCGTAAACACTACCAGGAATTGCGATCGCAACTACTGGTACTTTCGCATCTAATAGAGCGATCGGGCCATGTTTCATCTCTCCCGCCGGATACCCTTCGGCGTGAATATAGCTGATTTCTTTTAATTTCAATGCCCCTTCTAAAGCAATAGGGAAGTTAATTCCCCTTCCCACAAAAATAAAATCTTGGGTTTCGGCGAATTCGTGGGCTAGCTGTTCAGTTAAACGTTCCTGAGTCTCCAAAGTTGCCTCAATTTCTTTGGGAATCTGCCACAACCCGTTAATAATTTTCTCTAAAATATCTTTTGAAACTGTCTGACGACGAGCTGCTAAATCCAATGCCAAAGCATAAAACGCCATCAGTTGAGCAGTAAAAGTTTTCGTCGCCGCTACCCCAATTTCAATTCCTGCTAAGGTACTAATGATATGCGATACCAGATGACCGAGGCTGCTTTCGGGGCGATTAGTAATGCCGAGTAGTCGCGCTTGATATTTGGGTTCTTTCCCCTGGCGACGTTCTTTTTCCATCGCCAAAGCTGCTAAGGTATCAGCAGTTTCACCTGATTGGGTAACGCCAATGATCAACGTGTTAGCCGTCAGGGGTGATGGTGCATAGCGATACTCAGAAGCGTAATGTACCTGAGTTGAAATTCCTGCTAGTTGTTCGATTAAATATTTTCCGATTAATGCTGCGTGCCAACTGGTACCACAGGCGACAATCTGAATTTGCTCTAAATCGTTGTAGAAATCCGCAGGTAAACCAAGATTGATTGGCGATTCGGTAGATTCGGCTGGATTAAAGTATGCTTCTAAACTAGCTCTTACTACCCCTGGTTGCTCATGGATTTCTTTGAGCATGAAGTGTTTGAATCCCTGCTTTTCAACCATTGCAGGATTGAAGTTGAGTAGCCGGGGTTGTTTTTTCAACCTGTCGCCAGCAAAATTGTAAATTTCAACCCCCAAAGGTGTGAGGCGGGCAATTTCGCCATTTTCCAGAGGTAGCACCGCACGGGTGTAGGAAGCGATCGCTGGCGTGTCAGATGCACAAAATAACTCCCCTTGCCCAAAACCAATTACTAAGGGTGCTTGTTGGCGGACAACAATCAATTCATCGGGGTAGTCAGCAGAAATAACTGCGATCGCAAATGCCCCGCGCAAGTGGTTAACGGTTTGGCGAATTGCCTCTAGGAAGGTAGATGAGGGAGATGAGGAAGATGAGGGGGGAAGATTCTTTAAAAATTCGGCTATGAGATGGGGAATTACTTCGGTATCGGTTTCAGAACGAAATTCGTGTCCTTTTCCTTTGAGTTCCTCGCGCAACTCGCGGTAGTTTTCGATAATGCCATTTTGCACCACCGCCACTCGCTTTGCCGTATCCATGTGGGGATGGGCGTTGTATTCTTCTGGTTTACCATGAGTTGCCCAGCGTGTGTGACCAATACCAATTTGGCCAGGGGTTTTTATTTGTTCCAGTTTAGAACGCAGGTTATGCAGTTTGCCCTTTGCCCGCACACAATTAACCTCACCTTCCCAAATAGTGGCGATTCCAGCCGAATCGTAGCCCCTGTACTCTAGTTTTTCCAGCCCAGCCAATAAAATGTCTGTCGCCGCTTGAGTGCCTATATATCCAACGATTCCGCACATTGTTCACACCGCTTTTTTTGAGGATGATTAAATCCAGTATAGTTTTTAGCACAAACTCGACGTTTTGCAAAGAAAAAAGGGAGTAAATTACTCCCTCTACCACTAGGTATTGCTAAATATGCTTTCTATTAAGAAACTTTAAAGAAGAGTTCAGAAGCCAGAATTCAGAATTCAGAATCAATATAATGTGGGACTTAAACCCATTTATTCATCTGCCCTTCTTCTGTCAAAGACGCTACGCGTAGCTGGCTTTTGAGTCGGGGTATGAGCATCTGACTCGCTACCGCAACGCTTACAGCAGTTACACAAAATTCAGAATTGAATTCTGGCGATTGAACGCCAGTTGCTCCACTACAGCGCTTCTGGTGCGTCCGCTTTGCGAACGCGCATCCTACGGCGGGGGAAACCTCAAGACCGCACTGGCTCCTCATGAATTCTGTTTTGTTAAAATTCTTGAGTTCTGAGTTCTGAGTTCCGAGTGAAGAATCAAGAAATTGTTTTTTTGATTTACTTCTTTTGCCTCAGAACTCAGGACTCAGCAAGAACTCTGTAGCAAGATCCCACAGGGTGCGGAGACTTTTTTTGATGGTCTATATCACTGCCGAGAGGCGCAAAGGCTTGCGCCTCTCCCCTACGTCCAAAGGAGACAAGGCAACCGTTCTGGAAAGAACAGTTGGCAGTAGACCCGCATCGCGATCAGAAGTTCAGTTACTCAGCACTGAGCTTTTTAGTAAGCCAGACCCATACTGCGAGTTGTTTCAGCGCCCAGGTAAACCCGGATGCTCAAAAAGTCGGTGGGACAAGCGGTTTCGCAGCGCTTACAGCCCACGCAGTCTTCTGTACGGGGTGAAGAGGCAATTTGAGCAGCTTTGCAGCCATCCCAAGGAACCATCTCCAGTACATCAGTAGGGCAAGCGCGGACGCATTGGGTGCAGCCAATGCAGGTATCGTAGATTTTTACGGTATGAGACATTGAAAAAACCGCTCCTTTCGAGTGTTCTTCTCTGCGAAAGAATCATAATCAACGCACAGTTTACCGCAGTGGTTGATAGGCCGTAATCAAAAGGCTACATAACTTCAAACAATGTAATGAGCACCCAAGATATTTGTTTTTCCGAGATTATCCCGTTTCCCTATCAATCAGCAACATCACAGGAGCGTATTTACACTATTGCATTACCATAATGTGCTGAAAACGTAAAGATATATGAAACAAAAGTCAATCTATAAAGATCACATCGGAGTTATCTATGGTACTTATTGCTTAACAACTATGTACAATCAAATCAACCAATTTTGTCACGAAATATTAATTATTATTGAAAATTTTAAATTAGCTGTATGCAGAATAATCTGATTTTGGGATCGCTTGAGGAACATCCCCAGCAATTCATAACTCCAGATAATCTCACAAAAATTAATTATATCTATCGCTCAATGGCAGATTTATCTAATTTTCCAGAACATGCAGTTGACCTTGTGTGGTCAGGACAAAGCATTGAGCATATAACAGAAGAAGAAGCCGAAAAAGTAATTCAAGAAGTCTTTAGAGTCATCAAGCCAGGTGGTTCATTTTGTCTAGATACCCCAAATCGCCAGCTTACAAAGCTTTTGGTACGTAGAGGATTTATACATCCTGAACATAAGATTGAATATACACCTGATGAATTGGTTGCAAAGATTCAAAAAGCTGGTTTTATTATAAAAAAAAAGTTAGCTATTTCTCCAATGACCTATAGTTTAAAAACCAAAAAATTCAGCAAGCTGGAATTGATGAACAGTGTTGGTTTTTCGGAAAATGCAAACCAAGGTTTTTCTTTTTTCATCTATTGTAGTAAGCCAAATAACTGATCATCTGTCCTACATGTTCTTTGCATAATTAGGTTGGGCATCTTGCCCGCCCCACAAGAGCTTTGATAAAATTTTGATATGCAAATGAGATGTGTTTTAGATTATCAAATTTTAGTATAAATGGTTCTCTTCTAAAACATCATCTAGAATGATGTTAGTGTTTCTCAATATGCGCTGCACCTTTACGATCCGAGTGGGTGTAAGATAGTTTTGTAGTGAATGGGCGATCGCAGTCAGGAATTCTAAGCGATCGCTCACTGATAAATTGTATATTTGACTTTTTAAGTCTGGCAATCTCATAATTTTTAGATTTCAGAGGATTTCAGAAATCGCAAATTCATCATTTTTTATAGCAGCAATTTCTGTTGGAATCTTTGGCTCACTAACCATCACTTCGAGTTGTTCTTCGGGATTTTTGGCATCAGCCAATTTATCTTTTGTATACTCACTTTCTCGGATTTGTCGAGCAATACTTTCTAGCAGCCAAAGTTGTTCTTCCACAGACAAGGCACGGACTAATCGCTCAATTTCTAGTAAATTCGGTGATATCATTTTGCTTCTGATTCCCAGGAAGGTATATTTTCAAAGATATTATATTCAGTCTATCTGGTTAACTTAGAGCATCGCAAATTCCCCATCATTTTCCCCACGCCGATCTTTTCATAAATCAAATGAGATTGCTATAAATAATCAAAAGCCAGTTTCATGACTTTTTAATTAGGTACTCATGCTGAAACAAAATCTACGCTAAACTGACTACATGAATTACGAAACAGCTCGGAAACTCGTCATAGATCAGACAATCATAACCGAGGAAAACCCAGATGCGCTGTTAACGCGTATGAAACAGGGGAAACCGCCGGTACCCGGTCAGATCACCTCGATTTTGTTGGCATTGAAAGTGGTGTTTGAAGCCCTCAAAGATGCAAAGAGCCTAGACCGAGAACTGGCTTTGGCCCTTTATCAGTTAAGCATTAAGGCACAACAGCTATTTGCCGCAGGGCGTAAAGCCGGGGTTGATTGGCCCCCAGTACTGAAAGAAGATTTGCTACGAATTTCCTTAGCATCTGAAAGTATCTTTTCGGGTATATGGCAAACCCTAGCCCCTGTAGGGTTGGGGAAGTTGTAGAACATTAATTCAGTAATTTTTAAACGAGAAAAGATGAGGGAGATGAGGGGGATGAGGGGGATGAGGGAATAAGCAATGCCCAATACTTCGGCAACGCTCAGTACAAGTGCCCAATGCCCAATGCCCAATGCCCAATGCCCAATGCCCAATGCCCAATGCCCAATGCCCAATGCACAATGCCCAATGCCCAATGCCCAATGCCCATTAACGATTTTGCAGTTCTCTTTCTAACTTGTCTAGGTCAGTTTTGAGCAAAACCGTCATTTGACCGGTAAAAGCTTTGCCTGTCTTGGGTTGAGCAATTTCCACCCAATATACATAACGATCGCCTACTCGTAATTCTCCCTTTAAAGCTTCCCGAATCGGAGTTTTGGCAAAACGCGCCGAGTCAATTACCTTCTGGTTAGGATACTGGTACACGACTTGGGCGCGATCGTAGTCTTGATAAATCTCCAAGCCATAAATTACCCGCAAGGATTCTTGGAGACGTGTAAATGACATGCCGTTAATCGCATCATACATGGCAATGCGCTCACTGCGAATTCTGCCACGGTCTTTAGAAAATTCTATCCTACCGGGAGGCAATACCGACGCTTGAAAAGTAAATCGTTGAGCAGCAGTATCAGTCTTTTGCACAAACAATTGCTCCCCAGGAGTGGGGCGGAGTGTGGGATGTGCTTTAATCCAAGTGCCGACTTCCTCTGTACTTTGCCCTGGTAAAGCATTAGCTTGGGAATCAAAAAGCGTTCCCACGCACAGCCCGGTTGCTAGAGAAAAAGGCAAAATCAAACAGTTAAGCAGAGATTTTTTCAGCATTTTCTGATTCAGGACTTTCATGGAAATTTCCCCATTAGTGGAGTAACCATAGTTTTCCCGTTTTTCAGCAAGATTATTTCAATGGGTCGCAGCGATCGCCCCGCGAAGCCGAATCTTCTCCCTTTGCGAGAACTACGGTGTACACACAAGTCGAAAAAAGCTTTAAACCCACTTTTTCGGTAAGCAAATACGGGGTGAAGTGACCACTATATTGCACCGAAGTCAGAACCGCTATAGTGAGGTGGCACAGCTAAAATAGTGTATAAAATGTAGTTCTTGTGGTGTGGGCTGGAAAGCCTGTACCGCAGGGACGAAAGGCTCATCCCACGGGATAATTAGAATACATTATTTTAGACTTGCCACGCGACTACGATTAATGGATGATTTAATTTTTTCCTTAATCTAGATAATGTTCAGCTATTTTGGTAGATTAGGGCGATTTTGGTAAGGAGAGGCTCTGTCAACGCCAGGAGGATGAGGTGGAACACCTAGTGCATCCTTTAACTGTGCTTCACTAACTCCTAACTTTGCCGCCGCTGCTGCAAAATTCGGTCGGGGTGGACGCTGATTGCGATCGCCTTGATTTGGAAAATTAGCAGGAACACCTAGTGCATCCTTTAACTGTGCTTCACTAACTCCTAACTTTGCCGCCGCAGCTGCAAAATTCGGTCGAGTTGGACGCTGATTACGATCGCCTTGATTTGGAAAATTGGCAGGAACACCTAGTGCATCCTTTAACTGTGCTTCACTAACTCCTAACTTTGCCGCCGCAGCTGCAAAATTCGGTCGAGTTGGACGCTGATTGCGATCGCCTTGATTTGGAAAATTAGCAGGAACACCTAGTGCATCCTTTAACTGTGCTTCACTAACTCCTAACTTTGCCGCCGCTGCTGCAAAATCAGGTCGGGATGGACGCGGCTCTTTCTCCGATGGTTGGTTGGGCGGTAGTTGCGCCTGTGCAATTTGATGGAATTGATTAGCGGCATTTGCTTGATTGAGTGAAATAAAACCAAATGTGCCAACCAGAACAGGAATCCCTGTCACGACTAGTACTCGACGAATATTCATCATTAAAATCTCCAAAAGTTTATATTTCTAATTACAGCAGATTTCAAGGAAGGTGAAGTACACAACGATTCGTCTCAAAGCCAGGTATCAAGCCTGTTTTACTCCTGACTTCTGAATTCTGACTCCTGAATTCTGACTCCTGATTCTGACTCCTGAATTACAGTTTTGTCTTTTGAGTCACGAATCCTCTGGCAACATCATGGCTGAGGGCGAGGCGAAGTGCAAGGGTTTTGAAATCTAAAACTTTCAGGTACCCTGAAGTTGATATATAAAAGAGCAATTTTCAAATGACTATTTACTTTTATAAGGTTTGGCAGCCTTATGGCTGTTTTTCTAACTTTTCTCCCCACGAAATCCACATCCAGGGTACTTCCTGGACAACGGTTGAGCATTATTATCAAGCCCAAAAGTTTGTCGGCAGCACAGATGCAGCAATTATACCCCTGATCCATGCCGCCGCCACCCCAGAAGAAGCTGCCGCTTTAGGAAGATGTAGCGATCGCCAACTCCGTCAAGACTGGAATTTAGTTAAAACTCAAATTATGCGAGAAGCTGTACTCAAAAAGTTTCTCACTCATGCCGATATTAGAGAAGTTCTCTTGAGGACAGGCGATGAGATTTTGGTTGAAAACTCCCCAACTGATTCTTTTTGGGGCTGTGGTGCTAATCAAGCCGGTCAAAACCATCTCGGTAAAACTCTCATGAGTGTGCGTGAAGAAATCCGTAATTTACGATCTTTAACGATAATTTACGAATAGTTTCATCAAAATAGTTACATTCAACATAAAATCAGCAATTATACAGGGAATAGTAAAATTCCCTAGCCAAAAATATTTGAAAAAGTTGCTAATAATTTAGTTATTTGTTTGAACCAATCAGAATTAATTGAATTAATGGACAAAAAGGGGGAAAATACTTTGACTTTAAAGCAATTATGAAGAAATTAGTTGAGTGATATTACTGAAATAGTTTGATGATTAAGAATATAAAATTAATAGGTGTCTGGATTAATATTTTCTCAACTTTAGATTTGAGAGGATATTTTGAAAGTATTTGCTGATTTACCTACCAAAGGGTTTTAGAGTTTGTTTTAAAAGTGGTTAACTGTGATTTTAGGCACTTGTTGATCCCCCCTAATCCACGCCAGTCGCTCCACTTGGGGAGACCCCAAGACCGCGCTGGCTCCCCTTAAAAAGGGGGGAATCGGAATTAAAGTCCCCCAATTTATCGGGGGATTTAGGGGGATCTAAAACTTTTTGCTACCAACAAGAGGACTTTTTAAACATCCTCTGATCCATTCTGAATTCTGGCTCCTGGCTCCTGAATTCGGAATTATTCTTCGGGAAGTTGAAAATTCTCATCACGGACAATTATAAAAAATTAGACTTCAGTCATACTGTATATAAACAATGAAATTTACCAAGAAACCAAACGAGTTGCAGCAAAGCTTAGTAGTCCAAAAAAGTTTACTACACGGGATGATCAAACAGATCAGGCGATCGCTCGACCTCCCAGAAATATTAGCGACTACCGTTAGCCAAGTGCGTTTATTTTTGAATGTAGATCGCGTGAAAGTGTATCGCTTTAATGCTGGTGGTAGTGGTGAAGTCATTGCTGAATCTATTCATGAACAACGTCTGCCATCTTTATTGGGGCTGCACTTCCCAGTTGATGATATTCCACAAGCGGCCAGAGAGATGTTTGTGTTATTGGGGCAACGTTCGATTGTGGATGTGCCAAACGGGAAGATCGGGCTATCGCCTGTACAGTCAATAGAATCTGACAAATATCTAGAAAGCAATATCTACTATCGGCAAGTAGACTCGTGCCATATTCAATACCTAAAGGCAATGGGTGTGCAGTCTTCGTTAGTAATACCAATTTTACATTCCGACCTCCAAGAACAATCGGCAAAGCCTAAATTGTGGGGATTGTTGGTAGCTCACCACAGTGAACCGCGAGAGATTTTGAAGCGGGAACTAAAAGTATTGCAGGAAGTTACTGACCAAGTAGGGATCGCGATCGCTCAAAGTAATCTACTCAGCCAATCCCTCGCCAAGCAAGAGCGAGAAGCTACTATTAACCGAGTTACCACACTATTACATAAACTACCGACAATCCAATTGCAGGGAGCGCTAGAAGAAGTTATTACTGGCTTCGGTGGAGTCGGTGGCAGGCTTTACATTGAACAGAATCAGGAACTATACACCTGGGGCGACCAGCCGAAACTCCCCTATCAGTCAGATGACAGTATTATCGAACAGCATCTCGTCTGGCAAGACTGGATGGCTGAGTGTAAACCAGGTAATATTTGGGCAAGCGATGACCTCTACAAAGAACCACGTTTGCGAGTTTTGGCTTTAGGATTCCGTTCTACTAAAATTCGCGGACTGATGGTGATTCCCCTACATTACCGCGAAAAATTTATTGGTGTATTAAGCATTTTTCGCTCTGAATTTGAAACAGAAGTCTTGTGGGCGGGACGATGTGAAGAAAATCGCCGACAAGTGTTACCCCAGCTTTCCTTTGAGCTTTGGCGAGAGCAAAAAAAGGGGCAATCATCTGAGTGGAAACCGGAAGAAATCTTGTTGGCGCAAGCCTTATCCGAGCATTTCTCAATGGCAATTGAGCAGCACCAAATGTACAAAGAGATACAGACGCTCAATGCCAACCTAGAATTGCAGGTGCAAGAGCAAACTGCTGAACTCGAAAAATCATTACTGCTTGCCAAAGTACTCAAGCAAGTCACAGAGCATATTCGCCGCACATTAGACTTGCAGACAACCCTGCAATCCATCGTTCGGGAAGTCCGTCCCCTGATAAATTCAGACCGAGTGCTGATTTTCCAAATGAAGACTAAATCAGTGATTGTGGAAGAGATTAATGGCAATTGGCAGTCAGTTTTGGGATTGAATGCACCAGGAGAATGCTTTCCTGATGAGTATAGCCGTCTATCCTTTCAGGGCAGGATACGGGCAATTAACAACGTTTCAACGGCTGCTTTAAGTGATTGTCATCGAGAGTTTTTGCAGAGTCTGCAAGTGCAAGCAAACTTAATAGTTCCGATTAATATAGGTGTGGAACTATGGGGCTTAATAATTGCCCATGAGTGTGAGGCTCCCAGAGATTGGCAGGATGCAGAAATTGATTTATTGCAGCAGTTAGCAGATCAGGCTGCGATCGCCATTCAACAAGCACAACTCTACGAACAAACCTATAATGCCGAAACTGAATCCAGAAATCAAGCTGCCCAGTTAGAGCATTCTCTAAATGAACTCAAAGAAACACAGCTAAAATTGATTCAGATCGAAAAAATGTCCGGCTTAGGACAGTTAGTGGCAGGTGTCGCCCATGAAATCAACAACCCCGTTAACTTTATTTACGGGAACCTGTGCCACGCCAGTGAGTACACCGAACAACTGCTAGAAATTTTACGTCTCTACCAGCAACACTATGCCCATCCCCATAGTGAAATTAGCACAGCGATCAAAGCAATGGACTTTGACTTTTTGCTAGAAGACTTTCCAAAAATTATCAGCTCAATGCAAGTAGGAACCGATCGCATCCGCTCAATAGTACTGTCATTACGCAATTTTTCTCGCTTGGATGAGGCTGAAAACAAGCGCGTTGATCTGCATGAAGGCATTGATAGCACCTTATTAATTTTGCAACATCGGCTGAAAGGAAATGCTGAATTTCCCCGCATTGAGGTAATCAAAGACTATGGCAACATCCCACTGGTGGAATGCTATGCTGGCCAAATGAATCAGGTATTTATGAATATTATCAGCAATGCCATAGATGCCTTGGGAATGGGGAATGGCGAATGGGGAATAGGGAATGAGGAAATGATCACAGAGAACAATGGGGACAATGAGTATAACCTATCCCTAGTACTTCGGGAACGCTCAGTACAAGTGCCCACTATCTACATTTCCACTAAACTCTCAGTAGACAACTCTCGTCTGTTGATTCGGATTATTGACAATGGGTCTGGAATGAGTGAAGAGGTGAAAAAGCGAATTTTTGACCCGTTTTATACTACCAAACCTGTAGGCAAGGGTACAGGACTGGGACTGTCAATTAGCTATCAGATTATTGTCGAAAAACATGGTGGAATAATGGAGTGCATTTCAGAACCTGGCAAAGGTACAGAGTTCTGGATTGAGATTCCCGTCAAGCCTCCAGCCACTCCAAGATTTTAGCTATTTCGCCGTAAGTCAACTTAGAGCCAGGGCGAATAGAATAGAGCCTCCGGCACGCTGACGCGTAGCTTGCTTCGACCTAGGAGTACGCGGCTACACAAACTCTCGTCCACCTTCTCTTCGAGACGCTGTTCGCGTTCGTGGACTAATACAAAATCAAGGATTCTTAACCCACGTTCGCCCTTGGCGTTCCGCAGGAAAGGTGGGTAAAGTCTCGTGTAGACGCGGTTTCTAACCGCCCTTTTAGCTGCGGAAATGGCAAGTGCGATCGCATAGATCCGATAAAATAACCTTAATGGCTATCTTGTTATAAGGGACTTCCAAGAAATAAATTATCCCTTTTGTGGGGTGGGCATCCTGCCCGCCCTGAATATAGGACGGGTGAGGACACCCATCCCACAAGATAATTTTGGATGCTTTTTTATTTGTCAGTCCCTAAAACCGCAACACCTGATGAGAAAATAAGACATTCAAACAAAGCGATCGCAATTCGATTGTTAACAAGCCCGTTAATCAGACCCGATTTTTTTGAGGTCAAAGGAAACAAAAGCATTATCGGAGATGACGTGGCAGGTTAGTCCCTCAAAAAAAGACTCCTGAAAGCCAGACATTGTTCATTAAGTTTTGTGTAAAATTTGATGGTGAGGTTATTTACTTGATCCTCAATTGCCGCAATCCAGGTTTCATTTATGAGTCAGTCTTTTTCTCAAAACCAAGCAAGACAAAATCGGCAACAAAGGCTGTGGCAACAAAAATGGAGTTTAAAGACTAAAGCAATAGTTTGGGCGCTAAGTATCAGCGTCCTTCCTGTGGTTGCAATTGGAACAGTTACTTACTTTTATAGTGTTAATTTAATTACCAAAAAAATTCCGCAAGTCAGACAGGAGAGTGCAAAAAGTTCAACAGAAACTGAACTTGCTCTACAGAAAGAACTGTCAGTGTTGTTAACTAGTATGGGGGTTACAGCAATTTTCGCAGGTGCGATCGCTGTTTTTGTGGCGAATCGAGCTATTAATCGAGTCAGCAAGGTTGCGGCAACTTCTAATCTGATCAAAAATAAGCTACGTCCAGACAGTGAATTTACTCAAGTTTTCATCGCTAGCGAAGATGAATTAGTGATGTTAGAGAGAAACATCAACTTATTCACAGAGCTGCTTTCAGTTTTGATACAAGAGAAAGAAGCCGAAGCTGATTACTCCCAACTATTGATAAAAATTACCCGATGGGTTCGAGAATCATTCAACAAAGAAGATGTTCTCAAAACTACCTCAGAAGAAATTCGTAAAGCTTTAAGCATTGATCGCGTAACCATCTTTTGCTTCAACTCCAACAGTAATGGAACCTTTATTGCCGAATCAGTAGCACCTGGCTTACCGAAAATATTAGGGGTTACAGTCTCTGACCCTGGATTCGATGCCAGGTATATAGAAAAATATCAGAATGGTTGCATCCGTGCTATTGATAATATCCATCAAACCGATCTGAGTGATGGTGATATTGAGTTGCTTACGCAATTTGCTGTCAAATCTAATTTAGTAGCACCGATTCTCAAAGGCAAACAGCTATTTGGTTTATTGATTGCACATCAGTGTTCTAGACTTCGCTTTTGGCAGCAGTCTGAGATTGATTTGTTCGCTCAGATAGCCATGCAAGTAGGATTTGCCCTTGACTACGCCAAGCTTCTAGAACAGGTAGATACCAAGGCAGATAAAGCTCAGGTATTTATAGAAATTACCCGCAGCATTCGCCAATCGCTCAACGAAGAGGATGTGATCAGAACGACCGTGGAAGAGGTTCGTAAAGTACTGAGTACTGACCGAGTGCTGGTTTATAGCTTTAGCGCTAATTGGTTTGGAACTGTGATTGCAGAATCAGTGGTTCCAGGTTATCCCAAAGTTTTGCGATCGGAAATCCGAGATACATGCTTCGGTCAGGGTTATGTAGAAAAGTATCAGTCTGGTTGTGTTCAAGCTACAAACAACATTTATGAAGCTGGTTTAGGTGATTGTCACATTAACCTACTCGAATCATTTGCTGTAAAAGCAAATTTGGTCGCCCCCATTCTCAAAGATAAACAGCTATTTGGCTTATTAATTGCACATCAATGCTCCAGACCCCGTGATTGGCAACAGCCTGAGATTGATTTATTTGGCCAGATAGCGATGCAAGTGGGATTTGCTCTCGACCATGCTAGGCTGCTGCAAAGAATCGATGCTGAAGGTGTGCAAAGCAGGTTGCTGGTGGATACTATCGGCAGCATTCGCCAATCGCTCAACGAAGAGGATGTCTTGAAAACCACCGTCGAAGAGGTTCGCAAAGTACTGAGTACTGACCGAGTGATGGTTTATAGCTTTTACGCGAATTGGTCTGGAATTGTGATTGCCGAATCAGTTGTTCTCACCTACCCAAAAGTTTTGCAATCTGAAATCCAAGATCCATGTTTTGGTCAAGGCTATGTAGAACAGTATCAGTCTGGTCGCGTTCTAGCAATAAACAACATTTATGAAGTCGGTTTGGCTGATTGTCACATTAGCTTACTCGAATCTTTTGCTGTGAAAGCAAATTTAGTCGCCCCGATTATTAAAGATGAACAGCTATTTGGCTTATTAATTGCACATCAATGCTCCAAACCCCGTGATTGGCAACAATCTGAGATTGATTTATTTGGCCAGATAGCGATGCAAGTGGGATTTGCTCTCGACCATGCCAGGCTGCTACAACGAATCGAAGCAGAAAGTATGCGAAGTCAGTTACTGGTGGATATTATCCGCAGTATTCGCCGATCGCTTAACGAAGAGGATATCATCAAAACCACTGTGGAAGAAGTTCGCAAAGCACTAAGTACTGACCGAGTTCTAGTTTATAGCTTTTACGCTAATTGGTTTGGAATTATAATTGCCGAATCAGTGGTTCCAGGTTATCCCAAAGTTTTGCGGTCTAAAATCAACGACCCCTGTTTCACTCAAGGCTATGTAGAAAAGTACCAGTCTGGTCGCGTTGTCGCAATCAACAACATTTATGAGTCGAGTTTGGCTGATTGTCACATTAACCTGCTGGAATCCTTTGCTGTGAAAGCAAATTTAGTAGCACCAATTATCAAAGATGAGCAACTATTTGGTTTGTTAATTGCACATCAGTGTTCTGAACCCCGTAATTGGCAACAGCCTGAGATTGATTTATTTACCCAGATAGCGATGCAAGTAGGATTTACTCTCGATCATGCTAGGCTCCTACAAGCGCATCAAGTTGCGGAAGCTAACTTTGGTGAATAGCTGTGTGACAAACTGTTCGGGAGTAGGATTGAGTTTGTATTGGTAAGTTAGTAGTATGCATATAGATGGATTTAATTCTTTGCCACACAACAGCAGATTTTGACGCGGTAGGAGCAGCAGTAGGGCTAACACGCCTACTACCGGGAAGTAAGGTTGTGCTGACTGGCGGTTCTCATCCTACTGTACGGGATTTTTTAGCATTGCATCGGGATGAATATCCGTTGATTGAACGCCGTTCGGTGAATCCAGAAAAAATCCGTTCTCTGACTGTGGTGGATACGCAACAGCGCCATCGCTTGGGTAAAGCTGCCGAGTGGTTAGATTTGCCCGATTTAAGAGAGATTATAGTTTATGACCATCACTTAGGACAAGAATCAGATATTCCCGCCACGCGATCGCATATTTCCTCAGTGGGAGCCACTACAACTTTAATTGTTGAGCAATTGCAACAACAACAAATTTCCCTGACTCCTGCCGAAGCAACTGTGATGGCTTTAGGTATCCACGTTGACACTGGCTCTTTGACCTTTGACCAGTCTACACCACGGGATGCTTTAGCTTTGGCTTGGTTGATGCAACAAGGTGCCAGTTTGTCGGTAATTTCTACCTACCGTGACCCTGGCTTGTCTTTACAATTGCAGCAGCTATTAACTGAGGCGCTGGAAAATTTAGAATATCTCTATCTACATGGATATACGGTTGCTTGGGTAACTTTGAAAACAGATAGTTTTGTGCCGGGGTTATCGAGTCTAGCTTCCGAACTCGTGGAATTAACCGAGATTGATGCCATACTATTAGCTAATGAGTATCCTTTGGGTGAAAGTGATTCACGCTTAACTGTAATTGGGCGATCGCAAATTCCCAAAACAAATCTCAACCTATTATTCCAACTCTTGGGCGGCGGCGGTCATTCCCAAGCCGCATCGTTGAACTTACGCAAAGTAGATTCGCAGGCAATATTAAAACAACTCCTGGACGGAGTAAAAGCACAAATTCCCCATCCCCCCACTGCTAGGGATTTGATGTCTTCTCCTGTCCGCACTATTCTGCCTGAAACCACAATTGCCGAAGCCCAGCGTATTTTATTACGCTATGGACACTCTGGTTTATCTGTAGTTGATGCTCAAAAGCAACTGGTAGGTATTATTTCGCGGCGGGATATTGATATCGCCTTGCACCACGGATTTAGTCATGCACCAGTTAAGGGTTACATGACAAGAAATCTGAAAACAATTATGCCAGATACAACACTGCCAGAAATTGAGTCGGTGATGGTGACTTATGATATCGGACGCTTACCAGTAATGGAGAATGAGCAGTTAGTTGGTATTGTCACTCGTACTGATGTATTGAGGGAATTACATCAGGAAAGAGAAGAGGAGAGGGGAAGTGAGGAACAGACAAAGACAGGAAGAAGGGGGGAAAGTAATCTTAATCTCCCTCAATTGCAGAATAAACTTGCTCCTCGATTGTGGCAATTACTTACCACAGCATCGCAAGAGGCAGAAAAACGGGGTTGGCATCTTTATCTAGTGGGGGGTGCAGTGCGCGATTTGCTATTAGCCCAAGCATCGGGCACTTTGATGATTAAAGATATTGACCTTGTGGTTGATGGTTTTCACAAATCAGCAGATGTCGGTGCTGGTGTAGAATTAGCAAAGGCACTACAACAACTTTACCCTGCGGCTCGCTTAGAAATTCACGGGGCTTTTCAAACTGCGGCTTTGTTGTGGCACAAAGACCCAGAATTAGATTCTCTATGGGTAGATATTGCCACCGCTAGAACAGAATTCTATCCTTATCCAGCCGCAAATCCAGAAGTTGAGGCGAGTTCAATCCGTCAAGATTTGTATCGCCGAGATTTTACCATTAACGCCCTCGCCTTGCGCCTGACTACTCCCCGTGCTGGTGTAGGGGCGCAGGCTGCTGCGCCCCTACTTGACTTCTTTGGCGGGTTAATCGATTTACAAGCTAAACAAATTCGGGTTTTACACGCCAATAGCTTTATCGAAGACCCCACCCGGATTTATCGTGGTGTGCGCTTTGCTGTGCGCTTCGGATTTCAGATTGAACCGCAAACTGAAGAGTTTATCCGCTATGCCATCAACAGTGGCGTTTACGATCGCACTGCTCAAGAGAATAGCAGAACTCCAGCCCTGCAAACTCGACTGAAAACAGAATTAAAGCACATCCTAGAAGCCCCCTACTGGAAATCGGCTTTGCAGTTACTCGATAATTTAGGGGCTTTGCAATGTATCCATCCTAGCCTGAAGCTAGATATGGAAGTCATACGACAATTACGTTTGCTAGAACGCTGTTTGCGGCGATTTGACCCGCAACCAACCATTATCCATTGGGAAATGCGCTTAGAAACGTTAATCGCCCATTTAGCAGCAGAATATCGGGCGAAAGTAGCAAAAAATCTGCAATTACCAGAGGATAGCATTGCTAGGCTGAAGAACTTAGCTCAAGTTCAAACTGAGGTGATGACATTATTACCCACTTTACAACGCCCCAGTCAAGTAGTGCAGTTGCTGCGACAATATGATTTACCAATGCTGATTTTAATCGCCGTGCAAAGTCCGCGAGAGATTAGACATCAGATTTGGGAATATTTGACTGTTTGGGCGAATGTGCAGCCACTATTGAATGGCAATGATTTAAAGAAACTTGGTTACAAACCAGGGCCGCAGTATCGGCAAATATTAGATGATGTACTTGCTGCTACCTTAAATGGAGTAATTAAAGATAGATTTGAGGCTGAGGAGTTTTTAGCACAACACTATCTAAAATGAATTAGTGAAGCGATCGCACATATATTTGTGGAGTATTGAGCAACAGATTATAAATTCAGTTCCTGTTTCTCTGACTCTGATAGAGTTTCTAGGTAGACTTCAACAGCTTCTTTGATATTTGAACTTACTTCTTCCAAGGAATGGCCTTGACTTTGACAGCCGGGAAGTTCTGGAGAATAAGCGTAATAGCCCTCTTCATCTTTTTCGATAATAATGTTTACTTTATAAAACATAAAATAATCTAACTATCTGATGATAATTAAATCTTAACATTTTTATTAAAAGAGAAATCGCACTAGATTAACGCTTTGTAAAGACAGGCGATCGCCTATGACATTATATGCGATCGCAATAGTCTAAATTGTAGGGCTATTTCATTCTATTTTTAGGGCAGTTTTTACGAATCTTTTTGAGAAAAACAATAATTTAGCAACGAATGTACCCCTCAAAAACGACCATTTTGTGACAATTAACTCCTAAGCATAAAACGTGACATTTTAGAATGAAATAGCCCTGGGGTAAACTGGTTACAGTTAGTGCTAACAAAATAAATGGATTTAGAAAGCTTGCTATTATCCCAGTTCCTACGCTAGCTCCAAATCCTAATGTTAGTAGTATTAGTACAGTTGCAAATGAGTCTTCAGCCAAATTTATAACCCAATCCATAGCCAGACCCACAACCCAATACACAGCCGAACTCACAGCCCCAGCCATACCCACAGCCCCAGCCACAGCCATACCCACAGCCCCACCCACAGCCCCACCCACAGCCAGACGATTAAAATCGCGGCTACCAGAACAAAGCGTGACTCCGCAGGCTAGAAGATGTAGTCAGCCTGCGCGGACTTCTTTTGTGTAGCCGCGACTTCCAGTGGTTCGATCTGGGTTTTGTAATACGTAAATATACTTAAATTACCAGGGATACATTAATTAATTAATATTTTTGACATGAAGTGTTTGTGAGGAAAAATAGATATGGGGAAATAGAAAAAGCGATCGCCAACCCCAAATTTCTAACTCTTCAGCAGAAGCCGTAAAGCATACAGGCAAGCTATAATTCTCTTGCGGTGCAACGTAACAAAAATTTATGAGTAACCCCCTTGTGCAAGCCTTTTTCGTAGGCAGAGCGGTAGCTGAAGTAGTTAATGAGCGTTTAGAGGTCGCCTTGACCGATGCTTTGAGTGATCTGGGCAAATTTGATGCCGAAGCTAGAGAGCAGTTGCGCCAGTTTACAGAAGAAGTCCTAGAGCGGGCAAATCGGGCAGCAGAAGTAGCTAATGCAGGTCAATCTACCACAGGTAGTCGGCAAGCCAGTTCTGATTCCGGTGACTTGCAAGCAGATATTGATGAATTGCGAGCAGAAATTGCCCTGTTACGAACAGAATTGCAACATTATCGCCGAACTTCTGCATAAATTTTGTCATTAGTCATTTGGTTAAAGTACAAATGACAAAGGACATTTTATCAAAAACAGTTTAGGAATCAGAGTGTCTTTTCTTCCAGGTGATTCGATCGCAAACCAACGGTACACAAAGCATATGGAACAAGGTTATTCAGATAAGGCATACCGTTGGAATCGGGAAAACTACTCTAGCAGACGGCGTTTTGTGGACATTTGGTCTTTTGTCTTGACCTTAATGTTCAAGCTTTGGCTATACAACAAATCTTGGAGTTACGCGGGTGGAGTAACTGAAGTCAAGCAAGCTGCAAGACGCAAAACTCAAGCGGTCTGGATTCGCAATACCCTGCTGGATTTAGGGCCAACCTTCATCAAAGTCGGGCAATTGTTTTCTACCCGTGCTGATATATTCCCTGGTGAATATGTAGAAGAACTAGCCAAATTACAAGACAAAGTACCGGCATTTAGCTATGAGCAAGTAGAAGCGACCATTGAGAAAGAATTAGGCAAGAAAATTCCTGAACTCTTCCATAATTTTGAACCTATTCCCTTAGCTGCTGCTAGCTTGGGGCAAGTACACAAAGCTGTACTGTATACTGGGGAATCAGTTGTCGTCAAAGTGCAACGTCCTGGACTAAAGAAGTTATTTGAAATAGATTTACAAATTCTCAAGGGAATTACCCGCTACTTTCAAAACCATCCCAAATGGGGAAAAGGGCGAGATTGGTTGGGTATTTATGACGAGTGTTGTCGTATTCTTTGGGAAGAAATTGATTATCTTAACGAAGGTCGTAATGCCGATACTTTTCGCCGGAACTTTCGCGGCTACGATTGGGTAAATGTTCCTAGAATATATTGGCGTTACGCCACGTCCAGAGTCCTGACTTTGGAATATCTCCCTGGAATTAAAATTAGCCAATACGAAGCTTTAGAAGCAGCAGGTTTGGATCGAAAGGCGATCGCTCGTCAAGGCGCTCAAGCCTATTTAATTCAGTTACTTAATAGTGGCTTTTTTCACGCTGATCCCCACCCAGGCAATATTGCCGTTAGTGCAAGTGGAGCTTTAATATTCTACGATTTTGGCATGATGGGGCGGATTAAAGCCAATGTCCGCGAAGGATTGATGCAAACCCTGTTTGGTATTGCCCAAAAAGATGGCGATCGCGTTGTGCAGTCTCTAATCGATTTAGGCGCGATCGCCCCAACGGATGACATGGGACCAGTGCGGCGTTCCGTCCAGTATATGCTGGATCATTTCATGGATAAGCCTTTTGAAAATCAATCGGTCGCCGCAATCAGTGACGATCTTTATGAAATAGCTTATAATCAGCCATTTAGATTTCCAGCAACCTTCACTTTTGTGATGCGAGCCTTTTCTACTCTAGAAGGAGTAGGCAAAGGTTTAGATCCAGAATTTAACTTTATGGAAGTTGCCAAACCATATGCAATGCAGCTTATGACCGATATGAATGGTTCTGAGGGGAATAGCTTTCTTAACGAATTAAGTCGTCAAGCAGCTCAGGTAAGTAGTACTGCCTTTGGTCTACCACGTAGATTAGAGGATACACTAGAGAAGCTAGAGCGGGGAGATATGCGCCTGCGCGTTCGGTCTATAGAAACTGAACGGTTGTTGCGGCGGCAGAGCAGTATTCAACTTTCAATAAGTTATGCTCTGTTAATCAGTGGTTTCACACTTTCAGCTACGATTTTAGTGGTTAGTAATCATGAATGGTGGGCACTAATCCCTGGTTTAATTGCAGCAGGGCTTTCAGTGATCCTGATCCGACTACTTTTACGCCTCGACCGTTACGACCGTATGTATTAATTGTTGCAAAAAAAATTATGAAACTTAATTTCACGGGTTTTACCGATCCGGGACTTATTCGTTCTAATAATCAGGATAGTTACTATATCGACCCAGAGGGGCGGTTTTTCGTTGTCGCCGATGGGATGGGAGGTCATGCGGGAGGTGAGGAAGCAAGTCGGATTGCCACTAAGAAAATTCAGGCGTATTTGGTGGAAAATTGGCAATCTCCTAAATCTTCCGAAGAATTGATCGAGCAAGCTTTGTGGGGAGCCAATGAAGCGATTTTGCACGATCAGCAAAATCATCCCGAACGCGCCGACATGGGTACAACGGTTGTAGCGGTAATTTTTCGCGCCCCAGAGTCGCCCTGGTGCGCTCATGTTGGCGATTCGCGGCTGTATCGCTTCCGAGAGTCGCAATTAGAACAGGTAACGGAAGACCACACTTGGGTAGCACGGGCAATCAAAATCGGCGACATCACCTTAGATGAAGCACGATTACATCCTTTTCGTCATGTATTATCGCGCTGTTTGGGGCGTCAAGACTTGCATCACATTGATGTGCAACCACTAGATGTAAAAGTTGGCGATCGCTTGCTGTTATGTAGTGATGGTCTCACAGAAGAACTTGTCGAACAGAAGATTGCTAGCTGCCTCCAAGATAGCCCTTGGATTGATAAAGCCGCCATCTCTCTAGTTGAGGCTGCCAAAGACCACGGAGGGCACGATAACATCACAGTTGTCATCGTCTCACTCGAAGAAAATAGTCATTAGTCATTACTTATTGTCCAAGGACAAAGGACAAATGACTAATCCGGTAAATATACTCAGCAATTTGTTCAGCGTGAGCATTTTTCCTTTTTACAATTTGATACAAATACTTTTACCCTCCAAAGTGCGCTAATGAGGCTAAATTTGCATAAATTGGTAAATTGACATGTTGCACGTAATAAGGTAAAGCGACTATAATTCACGCTTATTACCATTCATTCCCCAACCTCCTGAAAACCCCTACCCTCCGAAGTTTCCTCCATATTGGGGGAGAGAGGATCTTAGCTTTTCTTAAACAGAAAAACTATCGGGGGCTAAGGATAGTACCTGCTCTTCTCCTCAAAGAAGAGTTGTGCAAAGTCGGAGGAGTGACAGAGGTAGTTATACCTATCTGAGTCCAAACAGAGCCGATTTTCCGGAATCTGCCTTGCCTGACTTGGGTGGTATATCAGTAGGATGAGGTGCAAAATATCAGAGCAGAAAAATTCCCCATTTAGAATGTGGGCAAAGCTGTCAAACAATTGTTATCTTTCTTAATACGGAGGAACAAACAAATGTTGGACAGTTACAAGTCCAAATATTATCCCATTTGGTCTTCTGTGACCGATATCACCTTTACGCGTTGTTTTTTCGGAGTTAACTTATGAACCAACCAATGAAACTATCCTTGGAACAGCAATTCAGTATCTGCTCATTTTCTACTCAGGTGCAAAATATGAGCCACGAACAAGCTAAAGACTTTTTGGTGAAGCTGTATGAGCAAATGGTAGTGCGCGAGGCAACTTATCAAGAGCTTCTTAAGCACCAGTGGGGCTTAGATTCCGGTTCCACTATGGCATAGAGTCGTTCTGATGTCGCAGTGGACGACCTCCTTCTCTTGCTTGGTTCCAAAGAGGAAAAGAGCTGGGGCTGTCGGGGCGTCAACTTCGATAAGTAATTCCACAAGAGTGGCGCAAAATTTCAAGTCACGAAATTAACTAAGAATGAGTAAACATTTTCTACGGCACATCTGCTGGAGTCTAGATATAACTTTAGCTTTGTAGGCTAAATTCATTGTTTGTTTTAGCGAAACTTGTTTTGTCTCGTCTAGTCTGAGAATCCCACCTGCGTAAATTTATAATCATCTCGAATATGTACACAGGAAGAGTAACAGAGAATTTAGATAGCACCGCTTTGGCAGCTAGTTATTTCGCTCTTTATACATATAACTAGAACTTACATCTTTATATATATTTTGTTTATAAAAGTTTACATTCTTGGAGTTTACATCCCTTAGTTCCATCTAAAACATGTAACATTCAGAAATTATGCCTAGCTGCAAAGATCGTATGGAGTATCTGTATCAATACTTTCCAGTTTTGTCAGAATTTGAGGCTTAATCTTTTCGTACTCCCTTTTGAGCAAGCTTTTACTAAGTTGGGGGTCGGCAGATGATATTGATGTATTGCTGATTGCGACCCACTCTTGCAGTCGTTGGCGCTGGGCAGAAGCGACGCTGGAAAGTAAGATATGAGTACAGCGATTTGGTGTTTCTCGTGCAAAGAACAACAGGCGGTAGTAACCTGTATGCTGTAGTAACCGGGCAGCTTCTTGACCAAGACTGGTTTTGAGATCAAGGTAATAAGGCAACCATTTAGCGCCATGTTTGCGGTTATAGATGACAGTAATCCATAGCAGCATGGGATGAGGAACAGAGATGAAAAGAAATTGATTATAGCGGGTACAGAGTAAGCGCTTTTGAATTTCCTCTTGCGGTAGCATCACCCAGAGAGCTGGTAAAACCTCGCCATTGATATGAATGGGCTGGGGAAACACAATATCGGCAATTGGTTTATTTGGCGGCCAGGAAATGGCACGAGCGATTTCATCGTTTGAGGATGCCCGCAAATCGGCTTTTGTCTTTTGTTCAACAAGCTTAGGGCTAACAAGCTTAGGGCTAACTGTAGTAGCAGGAATTAGGGCATGGCTGTCTTGCTTAGGGATGCGTGTATGCTCAGGCTTTTCTACAGATGCTAAAACTCTGAGGATTTCAGCGATATTTTGTGGGCGATCGCGTGGTACTTTAGCTAGACAACTCATCACCAAATTTTCGACTTCTTTTGGTAGTTCTAATCCAGGCACAACCTCAGTAAAAGAACGTGGTTTTTGATAGTGATGTATTTTATACCATGCTCCAAAAGAGTGAGTTAGTGCCACCAGTGGCATTTTGCCTGTGAGCATCTCAAACATCATCACGCCCAAGCTATAAATATCAGCACGGTTGTCTAATTCTTTACCCTCCATCTGTTCGGGAGAAGAATAAGCCAATGTCCCCAAATAAAATTTTGTATGGTCGCCATCTGACTGTAATAACTTCGCAATACCAAAATCTAGAACCTTGACCAATTCTCCAAAACTGGGATCTTGAATCACCAGGATATTGCTTGGCTTAACATCGCGATGGATAATTGGGCAAATGGTGCCCTCAACTGGGATACCATCATGGGCACACTGTAACCCCAGGCTGAGTTGACGCGCCATACTCAGGAATCTTGGTAAAGGCAGTCGTTGTTTGCGAATAATATTGTTCAGGCTTTGTCCTTGCAGGTATTCCATGACGTAGAATGGGGTGTTATTGTCATCTACGCCATAGTCCATAACTCGGACAATGTGGATGCTTTTTTGCCCTAGTAAAGCACAGGTTTTTGCTTCTCGCTCAAAGCGGTCTTGCAATCGCAGCTTTTCATTTTGGATTGATAGAGCGAGAAACTTAACCGCAACAGGTACACCTCCCAACAAAGTATCTTTAGCACGATAAACTCGACCCATTGCTCCAGTACCGATTAACTCCTGGAGTTGGTAGCGTTTGCTTAGTAAGCGACCAATGTTGGGGTCTGACATAGAGAATTTGAATCCAAAAGCAGGTTGTAAGTGTTTGGGAGGAAAAGTGCATTCAAACTGATATCTGAATTATTGCGCCCAGAAATGACTTTCTAGTGGTCTGTCAAACCCATTTTGACGGTTGGAGAGACGCGATAAATCGCCGTCTCAACAGAAAATTTATTCGTCAATTATTTCTTGACAGACTACTAGGCTTGTACCGCAAGGCAGAAGTCGGAAGTCGAAAAGCTTATAGGGTAAGCTTTTGTGCTATTTTCAATCGTTGCTCTCTTTAGGCGGTGCTCTACTAGCTTTTTTCAGTCCTCTTTTAGAGGATTGAAGGCATGATCTGGTAGGTTGCAACCGAGACGGTTATTACAACTGGTGCAACATACTAGATCAAACAAGCAGAAAGGGTAAATTTATAATGACGTTTTGTACCATTTTTCACTTTAATTGTCGTGTAGTTTTAGTTTGCCCAATTTTGACTAAATAGATAACTCTAGGATCTGCCAAAAACCTTAATTAGGTAGTAGCACACTCACCATACAGTTCTGATAACTGTATGGTGAGTGCGGAGTTTTGAATATCAATAAAGCCTGAGGGGGCGACATGAAGCTTTGCGGGGCAGATTTTATAACTGTTTTTTTAGTGGGTAATGACCCACAGCTAAAGTTTTGCTTGATTAGCACTTTCCTCCTATCTCCAGCAAGCCTGTCCTCTGCCTTTGTTTTGTAAGTAGGGGTAATCACAGATACTTATTGCCTGCTCAGGTTGTTAAACTTCAGGCTCATCCTGAGTATGTAAGGATATATTATTTTTTGATAAAACTGTGATAGCACTAATTGGTAATTTTTCGTTTTTTCTGTAGGTTATAAGACATCTCAAAAACTGACTTATTACCCATCACATAGTATTGAATTCGACGTTCGATAATATTCTTAAGTCGATAAATAAAATCATAAAAAAAGCATGGATTTTCCCTGATTTCTGTTAATGCTGTTAACCATTGTCTTTGCTTGAGAGGCACTACAACTTGAAAGTAAGCTAGATTTCTTTTAAAAACTGCAAGATTATAAGACAGAGCACGCATTAAAGCTGGATTTTTTTTCACAGCTTCTTGTTGAATGAAAGAATTAGTAGCTATGCAGCATTGATTTAGACGTGACAATATGCTTTGACGTACTATAGAATTGGGGCGTGAGCGGTAGAAATAATAGGGTTTCGGCACAATAAAAAAGCGAGCGCCATTGATTAAGCATTTCATATCAAACCAAAAGTCCTCAGCCATGCTTAAGGTTTCATCGTACTCAATACCGTGCTTAACTAGAAATTCTCGTTTGAATATAGGCTTGCTTAAACCAAGATGCAACCCTGCTTGTCCATAGACATCAGTTTCTACAAAATAAATGATATCAATTTGGAGAATTTTATCTATATCTATATGTTCTCCACTTTCTTGAATCAATGTACTCCAAGGAGATGTTGCACCATCTTTGATTAAATACAGATCGTCAGCAATCATATCTGCATTTGTTTCCTCTGCCAGCAATACAAGCTTTTCTAATCTTTCAGGAGCATACCAGTCATCTGAATCAAGAACAGCAACCCATTTTCCTTGGGCTGCTCTGAGGGCACGATTACGCGCAGCAGAAACCCCAAGATTTTGTTGATTAACTATCACTTTCAGACGTTGGTCAGTAAAGCTTTTAGCGACTTCTACAGTTTGATCACTTGAACCATCATCGACAATGATAACTTCAATATCAGTGAGCGTTTGGTTTAAGGCTGACTCTATTGCCTTTGCAATATAAGCTTCAGTATTGTAAGCAGGGATAATGACAGAGACTTTAGGATTCATGAAACTGAACTCCTGACTATACGGTTAGATGAAAATGCTGGAATCCTGATGATAATTTGAAAATTTCTTTTTTACTATAAGTACGTAGACATAAATAATCCCAGGTTTGTAGTCAGCGGCTCTAGCCCAATTTTGAGGACTCAAACCCTTACTACGACGCTATTTCATAAATTTTATATTGCGTAACATAGTTTGATCTATTCTTGCCTACTTAGTTACAATTTAGTAAGTAAATAGGTAAGAATAAACGATTGCTCGTTAAGGTCGGGCATGAGATATTCCATAGATCACAAACTTTCCTCCAAAGGGCGATCGCTGTCAGATTTTATAGTCTGTAATACCTTTTGTCAAACAGCACTTAACCTCTTAAAACGGCTATATCGAGATCAAGCTTTTTTCCCTAAATTTTTAGGTTGACTGACGCTCTAGGCTAGCTTCCATTGTGTTAGTTAAAAAATGACCAGCCAAGATGCCACTGCTGAGGTAGTATGCATTTTCCGAAATCCGGTGTAGGGTTTCAAACCCACTACGACGCTGACGATCGCCTAGTACTCGATAATGCTGCACAATAGTATCTAGACCAATCCAGCCTTCGCCTTCAACCTGTCCCAAAAGATTATGTTGGAGTAGAAAAGTATACTGACGTTCTCCATCATGTAACCGCCCCTTGTATTGCAAAGAAATCTCCGAGCGATCGCTACCAGGAAATATCAGTTTTGTGGCCATAGTAAACCAGTTATCTCGATTCCAAGCTACCAAGGTCATACCCTTGACGCTGATTGGCATACCATTACGTTCCAGCCAATTTCCTTGCATTACCCAGCGTCCTGGTTCCAATAAAAAAGTATGAGCCACCTTCTATTCCCTGCCTTGATCGAGTACCACCAAGACTATAGTTATAGCAGTGCTGAGTAATGAAGTGAAGAATAAAAAACTCCACCCACAAGGGGATGGAGTTTTTGGGCATGGCGAATGGGGCATGGGGCATGGCGAAGAAGTTGCTTTCTTCCCAATGCCCTGAAAATGTATTTAATTTTGAATTGTTAATTGTTTTTCCTGTCTCAGCACGGGCTAAACCTTAGCTATCCGCTAACAGCACTCAGCACTGAATCCCGTGGGGTCAAACAGCGATAGCAGGCATAACCCGACTTACATCACCTAACCCAACGGTTGATGCCCCAACCATTTGAATGTTACGTGCGGCGTTTTCATCCCTTCCATTCACTGACTGACACGAAGGACAACGCCATTCCCTGACTGACAAATCAAGACTTTCTAGAACGTGCCCCCAATTAGAGTTAGAGTCGATGGGGAAATCGCTCTCCCCACCTCTCCTTCAGAACCGGACATGAAGATTTTTCTTCATCCGGCTCCTCTTTGACTTAGC
>NZ_JBALFC010000140.1:0-9354 GCF_036917755.1 Nostoc sp. | reverse complement strand
CTGTCGCCTCTAGCCTGAACAACCTAGCGGGACTCTACGACTCCCAAGGCAGATACAGCGAAGCCGAACCCCTTTACATCCAAGCTTTAGCACTCAGGCGCAAGCTGCTGGGAGAAGAACATCCATCTGTCGCCTCTAGCCTGAACAACCTAGCATATCTCTACGACTCCCAAGGCAGATACAGCGAAGCCGAACCCCTTTACATCCAAGCTTTAAATATTCTTGAGCAACGATTAGGAGTGAATCATCCCAATACTGTTACTTGTCGTAATAATTTAGCATATTTGCGCGATCGCCTCCCCCCACCACAGTAAAATTTGACTTCTGGGCAAAGCGTACCATGCTAAAACTGAAAAGAGCGATCGCTTTAACTCGGAGTTTCATGTTCCGAACTCGGAGTGTCGTGTTCTGAACTCGGAGTTTCATGTTCCGAACTCGGAGTTTCGTGTTCCGAACTCGGAGTGTCGTGTTCCGAACTCAAAGTGTCGTGTTCCGAACTCGGAGTGTCGTGTTCCGAACTCAAAGTGTCGTGTTCCAAGCTCAGAGTTTCGTGTTCTGAACTCAGAGTGTCGTGTTCTGAGGTGGAATGATGGTGTTGTGAGGGCGTAGGCGTAGCCCGTCGCAGACATCGCTCTAGTTTATAGTGTAAATCGACAGGCGATCGCTTTAACTCGGAGTTTCGTGTTCTGAGGTGGAATGATGGTGTTGTAAAGGCCGCAGCTACGCCCGCCCTTAGACATCGCTCTAGTTTATAGTGTAAATCGACAAGCGATCGCCTTTTAGATAAAACGTTGAACGTATCAGTGTCATTGTGTAGAATGCGATCAGCTTACTCCGATGGAGGCGATCGCTTTAATTGAGTTAAAATATCCTTAATCAGCTACGATCAATCATATAATTATCTTCACAAACACAGAAATGTTAATTACATACACTGCAAAATATACAAAAACTAATAGCGGATATATGGGACAACTCATTGAATGGCAAGAAGTCATCACAGAAGGAGAAACCATAGAACAATGCAGGGCGATGTTGCAAGACGCAACAAAAGAAATGGTTCTTGCCTATCGTCAACAAAATAAAGAAATTCCCACAGGTGGTTATTTGCTCGAACAAATTCCTATAGAGGTTTGAGTGTGTCAGTCAAACGAAAGGAGCTAATTAAATACTTAGAAGAAAATGGCTTTTATTTATTAAGGGAAGGAGAAAATCATTCTATTTATACTAATGATGTAAAAACTATTCCGGTAAAACGGCATCGTACCATTGATCAAATTACTGCTAATGAGATTTGTAAACAAGCTGGGTTATCACCTAATTTTTAACTGCCACTTAGAACCATCGAAGGTAATAAAATTTTGGGCAGCTTGTAAACTAGGTAAAGGCGACTATTTGCAAGTTAAAGAAAAACTATTTGCTCAAGAAACGGTTGCCAGCTTATATGCCAAAATCAAAGAATATCAAAATGATGAGGCTCTATTTTAGAGTGTAAATCGACAAGCGATCGCCTAAAATTGAATCTACTTCTTAACTTATATGGGCAATCGCCTCACTCGGAAAGTTTCATTACTTACAGAAACAATTGCCCCTACCTCTAAATCTTCCTGACATTCACTCAAAACAGTTGTCAAACGTTCATTAATTGCATCATAGTTGTCATTCCCTAACCTAAACAAAATGACACTGGGCAAACTATCCCCACTAACAGCTAAAAGTTGAGCGAAATCTAAATCTATAGTTAATAAAATTCTCCCTTCTGTACGCGCTTTAATTAAAATCTCATTATCTGGTAGTCTTTGCAAAGCTTCATCGCGCAAATGCACGACATAATAACTATCACGACGCAACCAAGATACAGTGCGTAGTGAAATTCCCATATCTGCCAAAAACTTCATTTTATTGGTTAAGCAATTTTAAATGGATAAACTCGTTCTTGAGTTAACCACGCTGCATAAAGTAGAGATTGACGAATATCCTCTGGTTCTAAATCAGGATATTCTTCTAAAATTCCTTCTACAGGTTTTCCATTAGCTACCAAATTTACCACTAAAGAAACCGGAACTCGCATCCCGCGAATGCAAGCTTGTCCACCCATAATGCTAGGGTCAAATGTAATTCTGTCTAGACCTAACATAAAATTCTCTCTCAAAAACCAAGTTTAATCAACAGCAAACGCTACCCTAGAAATCAGCCTTACTCAAACCTTGAAGTTTGAATCATGATCGCCTCTGCTCAACAAAATTACTTTACTCCTGAAGAGTACCTCCAAATTGAGGAACAAAATATTGTCAAACATGAATACATCGACGGCTGTATCTACGCAATGGCTGAGGTACTTGATGTACACGTAACCATCGCTGGAAACCTTGCCTCTCTCCTCCGTAATCATCTGCGCGGCTCTGGTTGCCGTGTTTACATCGCTGACATGAAAGCCCGAATTGAATCTCTGAATCGCTTTTATTATCCCGATGTTATGGTTACTTGCGACCAACGAGATCAAGAAACGCCAGCTTATAAAAGATTTCCCTGTTTAATTGTCGAAGTTTTATCTAATTCTACCGAAGCCTTTGACCGGGGGGACAAATTCGCCGATTATCAAACACTGGAAACTCTGCAAGAGTATGTTTTAATTAATACAAAACGTCAGCGAGTCGAGTGTTTTCGACGCAATGAGCTAGATCTGTGGGTTTTACAATCCTACACAGCAGAACATAAATCTTTTCGACTCAACAGCGTGGATTTTGAGGAAACAATGGCAGCACTTTACGAAGATGTAGTTTTTGAATAATCAATTATAATGCGGTATGCTACACGATATTTAGTAAACTATATAACTGATAAGCCTTCAAAGCTTCCTGACCCGGCGGGGGCATTGAGCAAAACAGGCACAATTGATTAAAAAAAAGTTATGGCGCTCATAGTTCAGAAATACGGTGGTACATCTGTCGGTTCAGTCGAACGTATTCAAGCTGTTGCACAGCGTGTTTATAAAACGGTTAAAGCTGGAAACTCTCTGGTCGTAGTGGTTTCGGCAATGGGCAAAACTACCGATGGACTCGTCAAACTAGCTAACGAAATTTCTCCAAATCCTAACCGCCGGGAAATGGATATGCTGCTTTCCACTGGCGAACAAGTAACGATCGCCTTACTCAGTATGGCATTGCAGGAACTCGGACAACCAGCAATCTCGATGACTGGCGCTCAGGTAGGAATTGTTACCGAAGCCGAACACAGCCGCGCTCGAATTTTGCATATTGAAACTACTCGCCTAACTCGCCACATAAATGAAGGGAAAGTAGTTGTAGTAGCTGGCTTCCAAGGCACATCTAGCACTGAAGAGATGGAAATTACGACTTTGGGGCGTGGTGGTTCCGACACGTCAGCAGTGGCGATCGCAGCCGCATTAAAAGCGAATTTTTGCGAAATTTATACAGATGTTCCAGGGATTCTAACTACAGACCCTCGCTTAGTCGCCGAAGCCCAGTTGATTGATGCCATCACCTGCGATGAAATGTTGGAATTAGCTAGCTTGGGTGCAAAAGTGTTGCATCCTCGTGCTGTGGAAATTGCTCGTAACTATGGTGTACCTCTGGTGGTCAGGTCTAGTTGGACAGATGCCCCGGGTACTTGGGTAACATCAGCCAAACCCCAAGGGCGATCGCTAATCAATCTAGAAATTGCCCGTCCAGTAGATGCTGTAGAATTTGACACTGACCAAGCGAAGGTGGCTTTGTTGCGCGTACCCGACAAACCAGGCGTAGCAGCAAGGTTATTTGGTGAAATTTCTCGGCAAAAAGTAGACGTAGATTTGATTATTCAGTCAATTCATGAAGGTAACAGTAATGACATTGCTTTTACTGTCACCACACCAATATTAAAACGGGCAGAAGCAGTAACAACAGCGATCGCTCCAGCACTGAGGAATCAATCTAACCCCAAATTGGACGAAGCCGAGGTAATGATAGAACATAACATTGCCAAAGTCAGCATCGCCGGCGCGGGAATGATTGGCCGTCCCGGTGTAGCGGCAAAAATGTTCGCCACCTTAGCCGAAGCAGGCGTAAACATCCAGATGATTTCCACCAGCGAAGTGAAAGTAAGTTGTGTAGTCGATGCAGCCGAATGCGATCGCGCTGTCGCCGCACTCCGCACCGCCTTTGAGATCGAAGCAGGGGAGGCAAAAAGAGATGAGGGAGATGAGGAAGCAGGGGGAGATGAGGAAGCAGGGGGAGATGAGGGAGCAGGGGGAGATGAGGGAGTAGGAAGAGACAAATTAATTCTCTTATCCCCCTCATCCCCCTCATCCCCCACTCCCCCCGTTCGCGGTGTTGCCCTCGATTTGAACCAAGCGCGTCTTGCTATTCGCCAATTGCCAGATCGTCCGGGGATGGCGGCGAAGTTGTTTGGATTATTAGCGCAGCATAATATTAGCGTTGATATGATTATCCAATCTCAGCGCTGTCGGGTGATTGATGGTGTTCCCAGGCGGGATATTGCCTTTACAGTCTCGCGGATAGATGGGGAAAATGCAAAAAAAATGCTTACCCAAGTAGCGGCAGAATTAGGATGGGGTGAAGTTGTTTTAGATAGTGCGATCGCTAAAGTGAGTATTGTCGGTGCAGGTATGCAGGGACAACCAGGTGTTGCCGCTAAAATGTTTGAAGCTTTAGCTCAACAACAAATTAATATTCAAATGATTGCCACCTCAGAAATAAAAATTAGCTGTGTTGTGCCGCAAGAGCAAGGTGTTAAAGCTTTGCAAGCCATTCATGCAGCCTTTGAACTGGCTGGTAGCGAGAAATTTGTCGTCCCAGCGTAAAACCTGACTCTAACTCCCTTTTTGTTGTGGATACGAAGACTATTTTTTTCTTGCATTACTAATGCATCGACTTGCATTGCTAATGCATCGACTTGCAATGGCATAGCATCGACCTGCAATGGCATAGCATCGACTTGCAATGGCATAACATCGACCTGCAATAGCATAACATCGACCTGCAATGGCATAGCATCAACTTACAATGGCATAACATTGACCTGCAATGTTAACGTGAGTTCGATAGATTTGGTCTGACCCCTCTCTAAATCTATCTCCAAAGCGGAGATAGGCTTAAAAAGCTGATTTTTTCGTTCTCTTTGTAAAAGAGGGAGGCTCGGCAGGAGAGGTTCGTCTAACTCACGTTGTTCCGGTAAGCAGATTGTAGAGACACACTGTAGCAGTCTACACATTTATCTCATTTTTAACATGAATAACACCTAAGCTATAATCAAACCATTTATCAGACTATATTTATATTAATGGATAGTCATTTGCTAGATGGACATTATCGAATACTAAAAGTTCTCAATGATGGTGAAAAGGGGAAAACCTATCTAGTTGAAGATGTTAATCTTCCTGGCAGCCAATTTAGAGTAAAGCAGTTATGTCATCCTAGTAGCAATCCTCAAAGTTTAACAATCCTACGCCGCTTGTTTACCAGTAAGGCAGCAACTTTAGAAAAACTAGGACAGCAAGACGACAAAATTCCAAAGCTAATTGCTTGTTTTGAAGAAAAGGAAGAATTCTATATAGTCCAAGAATTCATACCTGGGAATCCTTTAACTGATGACATTATCCAGGGACAACCTCTGAGAGAAGAGCAAGTAATTAGTCTTTTATCAGAGATATTAGAAATTTTGGTGCTTGTACATAGCTATGGTGTGATTCATCGGGATATAAAACCAGCAAATATTATTCGCCGGGAGTCAGATGAAAAGTTAGTTTTGGTTAATTTTGGTACTTTTAATGAAGCCATCACTAATACCGTTGATAATCTCGAATATATGCCTATAGAACAAGTTAACGGCAACCTGAAATATAACAGTGATATATATGCTTTAGGTATCGTTGCGATCGCAGCACTTAAAGGTTTACCAACAAACGAAATATCTAATTTGCAAAGTCAGAAAAATCAGCTAACAGGTGAAATCGTTTGGCGTGACAAAAATCTAAAAATTAACAGAAAATTAGTAGCAATTATTAATAGAATGGTGCGTTTCGACTATCGTAAACGCTACCAGTATGCAACTGAAGTTTTAGACGATCTGAAAAAGTTAACAAATGTTGATGACGACCAACAAAAACAGCATCATAAAAAATTATTACTAATTATAATGGGGCTAGCTGGCTGTATCACACTTGTTATTGGAGCTTGGTTTTTGCAATCGCCAAAACCTGTAAGTGATGCTGAACAAAAATTATATCAAGAGGGAGTAAATAAATATGACGCCGGAAACTATGAAGGAGCAGTTGAAGATTTCAATCAGGCTATTAAATTAGATCCGCAAAACGCTTTGGCTTATAATAAGCGAGGCGATGCTTATTATCGATTAGGAGACTACGAGCAAGCACAAGCAGACTCTAGCCAAGCCATTTTGCTCAATCCTCAAGATGCTAATGCCTATTTTGATCGAGGATTTGCTTTTTCAGAATTAGGGAAGTATAAAGAAGCGATCGCAGACTATACCCAAGCGATTAAGTTAAATCCTAAAAATGCTTATGCTTACTATGGCCGGGCTTTAGCCTTTGCTCAACTGAAGGATAATAAAGGAGCAATGGTAGATTTTAGCAAAGCGATCGCTCTCAAACCTCAGTATACTGAAACTTACTTGCAGCGAGGGATTCTCCGCCGTCGCCTCAAACTTATACAAGCAGCAATCCAAGATTTTGATAAAGTAATTAAGATTAATCCTAGTGATGCCAAAGCTTATTATCAAAGGGGTTTAACTCAATCTATTAATAAACAAAAATATATAGCACTTAAAGATTATACGGACGCAATTAGCATCAATCCCAAATACATAGAAGCCTATCTTAATCGTGGCGATGTTTACAGTGATTTGGGAGATAAACTCGAAGCTACTGAAGATTACAACACTATTTTACAGATTGATCCTAAATTTATTGCAGCTTATACTCACAGAGGTATTCACCGCTTTTCTTTCGGAGATTATCAAGGCGCTATTGAAGATTATACCGCAGCACTGAAACTAGATCCTAATAATGTCGCTGCTTACAACAACCGTGGTAACGCCTATCTCGAACTGGGAAATAAAAAAGCTGCAAATCAGGATTATTCACGAGCGATCGCAATTAATGCTAACAATGCTTCAGCCTACTATAACCGAGGTGTGATTCGCAGCAAACAGAAAAATAAACAGGGTGCGATCGCAGATTTCAAAAAAGCTGCAAAACTATTTCAACAGCAAGGAGAACAAGATAGTTATCAAGATGCACAGAGGGAAATTGCAATTCTGCAAAATAATTCAGCACCAGCGCCAACTACTGGAGATGAACCACCCCAACCGATACGTAGACGGCGCTTTCCCATTCATCGGGAATAGCCTTCAGGACTCCGTAGTTCTGTTAGTCTGACTGCGTGGCAATTTTTTTTGTCACAAACTTATGCAAAGCTGTAAGAGAAAAATGCCTTGTTAAATATTCTCTATGAACATACGTAAAGTCTCTACTACTCCTTTTCATGACCAAAAGCCCGGTACTTCTGGGCTGCGGAAAGCAGTTAAGGATTTTCAGCAGCCCCACTACCTGGAAAATTTTACCCAATCCATCTTCGATTCTGTAGGGGACTTGCGAGGACAAACCCTAGTCCTGGGTGGTGATGGTCGTTATTACAATCGCCCGGCCATTCAAATCATTTTGAAAATGGCGGCGGCCAATGGCATTGGGCGGATTAAAGTTGGTCAACGGGGGATTTTGTCTACTCCTGCGACTTCCGCGATTATTCGTAAGTACCAAGCTATTGGCGGCATCATCTTATCTGCTAGTCATAATCCGGGCGGGCCAAATGGTGACTTTGGTGTGAAATATAACATTAGCAACGGTGGCCCAGCGCCGGAAAAGGTGACAGAGGCGATCTACGATCGCAGTAAAGTGATTGATAGCTATCAAATTCTGGAAGCACCAGATGTAGATTTAGAAACCTTGGGTGAGTCACATTTGGGAGAGACGGTAGTTGAGGTGATTGACTCCGTACAGGATTATGAAGAGTTAATGGAGTCCCTGTTTGATTTTGAACGCATTCACCAACTGTTGACAAGAGGAAATTTTCGGATCAGCATCGATGCCTTACACGCGGTAGCTGGCCCCTATGCCCATGCGATTTTTGAGAAACGTTTGGGCGCACCAGTGGGAACTGTGCGAAATGGTACACCCTTAGAAGACTTTGGCGGTGGACATCCTGACCCAAATCTGGTTTATGCTCATGAGTTGGTAGATATTTTGTACGGAGAGAATGCGCCAGACTTTGGGGCAGCTTTTGATGGAGATGGCGATCGCAATATGATCTTAGGGCGTAAGTTCTTTGTCACACCTAGCGATAGTCTCGCAGTGTTAGCCGCAAACGCCAAGCTAGTCCCTGGTTATAGTTCGGGTTTAGCTGGGGTAGCGCGATCGATGCCTACCAGTCAAGCAGTAGATCGAGTTGCCGCTCAAATTGGAATTGAATCCTATGAAACGCCCACCGGTTGGAAGTTCTTCGGCAATCTCTTAGATGCGGGTAAAGCGACTCTCTGCGGTGAAGAAAGCTTTGGTACCAGCTCTAACCACATCCGCGAAAAAGATGGGTTATGGGCTGTGCTGTTCTGGCTGAATATCCTGGCAGTCCGGCAGCAATCTGTTGAGCAAATTGTACGGGAACACTGGCAGACCTATGGACGCAATTATTATTCCCGCCATGACTATGAAGGGATAGAGATAGAGCCAGCCAACACCTTAATAGAAAGACTGCGTTCCTTATTGCCGACCCTCAAAGGCAAGCAGTTTGGTAACTATCAAGTTGAATACAGTGATGACTTTAGTTATACCGACCCCGTTGATGGCAGCATTAGCGATCAACAAGGTGTTCGCATTGGCTTTACCGATGGCTCCCGCATTGTAGTGCGACTTTCTGGGACGGGGACTCAAGGTGCAACCCTCAGAGTTTATCTAGAAAGCTACGAGCCAGATTCCGCCAAACATGACCTGGAATCACAGCAAGCACTTGCTTCTTTAATCACTCTTGCTGAAGAGATAGCTCAAATCCGTAAATTCACTGGACGAGAACAGCCAACTGTAATCACCTAGTGCTGAGTTAGGAGTTAGGAGTCAGAATCAATCAGTCGCGGGTCTGAATCTCCGACTGATTGAAGACCACCCCGCCAAAGCTGCGCTTTAGCTCCCCTCCCCGCCGACCTACGGTGTACACACAAGTCTTGTCAGGTTGCCCCACAGCCTTTTGATCCCCCCAACCCCCCTTTTTTAACTATCCATTACCCACATCTTTCTTAACATAAGGTTTGACAAAAGCCAGAAAT
>NZ_JBALFC010000139.1:0-7010 GCF_036917755.1 Nostoc sp. | reverse complement strand
TCAAACACTAGGCTTATGGCACTAACTTCTGTAGTTTTATTGATGGTTGCTTTATTTATTCATGTTATTTTAACATAACTACTCTTGGAGAGCCTGAAAGTTTTAGGCTTATTCCTGCCAGTCATATTGGGCTAAGTGGGAAAGTCTTGGGTTATATATTTTCTTTCTGCCTACATATTGTTCAGAGATGAATAGAATCGAACTAGAGTGGCAACAACTCAAAAAACATGAAATTTCTGGACAGATGTTTGATGATGAATTAGACCTAGCTTATGCAGTTATTGATGGGATAGATGCCAGAGGAGAACGAAATAATTACCGTACAGAACGTTTCAAATTCAACAATTATTCCTCTTCTTAACATTACTTTACACATTTTGGTTTTCCTCCGCCCACCTACTTAAACAAGAACTAATTAATGCGAGAAAGAGTTATGGTACTAGTTCGTTACAACCCCTGGCAAGAATTGAACGCTTTAGAACGTCACATCAACGGCTTACTTGGAGATACCAGAGTAGCACCTGCACGGTTTGACAGAGACTTTATCAAAGTTCCGGCTGCTGAACTACAAGAAACTGATGATGCGATTTATTTGAAGCTAGAACTGCCAGGACTAGACGCTAAAGACCTAGATATTCAAGTCACTGAAGATGCTGTTCATATTAGCGGTGAGCGCAAGTCTGGAACTAAAACCGAAAACAATGGCACAACATCGAGTGAATTCTACTATGGTAAATTCCAACGTGTAATTCCTCTATCTGCTAGGGTTCAAAATACCAATGTCACCGCAGATTATAAAGACGGCATCTTGAATCTGACACTGCCCAAGTCTGAGCAAGAAAAGAACAAAGTTGTCAAGGTTAATCTCGAACTTCCTGCTGCATAGTGTGAAACTTCTCTACCGACAATGATTGATTGAGATAATGAAAGCCCAGTTATGAGATGACTGGGCTTTTTTGTATGCGATCGCGGGAGCATCCTCGCTTGAATTGGGGCGATCGCGCAGTGTTGGAGGTAATCACTATGCTTTTATCGCTGATCTCAAAAATCGGTAGAGTGAGTAAAACTACCCAACAGCTTTGGGGAGTATCGTCGGTAAGCATAACCGCTTGAGATCCTCTCCCGGAAGTCAAGACAAAAGAAGTGCTGGAACGATAAGAAGACTTGATTTTGGATGATTTTCCATGATAATCTGCATTTGCTCGTTAAATTACGGTTTGCCGATAGTTGTATAGTATTTTAAATAGCATACTGTGCATACAGTATTTTTTATAAAGCCATAGTTGGCAGAAGTAATTCTAAAACTGTCTTGTAAGAATTCTTATGGTCATTACACAAAGACGTAAACTTGGACGGTCTGGACTAGAAGTATCACCACTATCTTTTGGTGGTAACGTGTTTGGCTGGACAATTGATGAGAATAGTTCATTTGAGATTTTAGATAACTTTATAGCGGCGGGAGGTAATTTTATTGACACAGCTGATGTGTATTCTAAGTGGGTTGCAGGAAATCTTGGTGGAGAGTCTGAGACAATTTTAGGAAAATGGCTCAAGCAGCGTGGTCATCGTGACCAAGTAGTGATTGCAACTAAGGTTGGCAACGATATGGGTGTTAAAGGCAAAGGGCTTTCTCGCAAACACATCCAAGAAGCTGTTGAAGACTCATTACACAGATTACAAACTGATTATATTGATCTATATCAATCGCATATCGACGATGAAAACACTCCACTTGAAGAAACCCTTGAAACCTACGCAGAATTGATTCGTCAGGGAAAAGTACGTGCAATTGGTGCTTCCAACTATAGTGCAGAGCGTTTATTACAGGCATTAGAAATTAGCCTAAAGCATGGTTATCCTCGGTACGAAAGCCTTCAGCCCCGTTATAACTTGTATGACCGAGATGGTTATGAGCAGGATTTACAACAAATTTCCCAAGAACACTTAATTGGTGTAATTAGCTATTCTTCTATAGCTAGTGGGTTTCTCTCTGGTAAATACCGCTCAGAAAAAGATTTGTCTATTAGTTTGCGTGGTAGCTCGGTCAAAAAATATTTAAATCCTCGTGGTTTCCGAATTCTAGAGGCAATTGATCAGGTGGCAAAGATTTATAATTCTACTCCTACCCAAATTTCTCTGGCGTGGCTCATTGCTAATCCTACCATTACCGCACCTATTGTTAGTGCAACAAAGGTTGAGCAACTCAACGATATCATCAAAGCTGTCAATATAAAGCTCGACCAAGACGCTATTGATCTTCTCAATCAAGCCAGTTCCTCAAATACCTAGTTCAATAAACTGTGATATTGCTTATATTCTTTGAATAGTCCAGATTAAGCTAATCTGTCGTTTAACGGGCTGTAATTCGTTCATTTACCAAGCTTTTGGAGTGTTCTATTTAGCATAACTTTAGTAAATTAGCTTTGTCTCCTGTAAAATTAACTACTAAATATTACTTGTTGTCTGAATACCTACATATTCCGAATTCGGGAATTGCACCTAACTAATCCCACCTACCATGCCACCTAATGCGCCACTGTAAAAGCATCCTCATCTGAATGAGTGTTACCGAAATATCGGACAAAGCAATCAAAGGATGTCACTGTGATAGTAATGTAGTTGGTTCTTTACTTAATTACTTAACTTATTTGAGTAGAAAAGGATGAAAATTCAGGTTTGTGGCATTCCTGACATCTTGCACCTGGGTCAAAAACCGGGTTTATTAAGAATATCAGAGGCTGAAATCCTAGATTCTTGGTTAAAAAACCCAGTTTTTAGGTCTTATTGAGAATAGTCGAAGATATGAGATTCCCATAATGGGAAAGTTATTTTCAACCTTCTTGACAAGCTACTATCCTGCCGGATGCGATCGCAGATGCGATTTTAACAGAATTGCTGCGGCAATGAGCAGGATGTATTTGAAAATTGGCCTTGTTTAGATCACTTAGGCGCACGGAAACCAGCTTGTTGTGCTGTTGCTGGGTCTTTAAAACAAATATCCGGCTTGACTTTTTCATAATCTAAGGTTTTGGGAAGGTGGTAAATGTTGCCTCTCTTCTTGGTAATTTTGCCTTTTACCAGTGCATCACTTGGGCAAGTTGTTTCGTTTTGTGGTTTCACTCCAAGATTTTGTGCTGCTGCTAAAACTGCTGTTTTATTCGCCGATGCTGGCTTCTTAGAGCTAGAAGTTGTATTTCCAGGGACAGGACTAGCTGCTGTACTAGGAACAGGACTAGCTGCTGCACTAGAGGCAGGACTAGCTGGAGCAACAGCAGTTGGTGTTTGAGGCGTAGTGCTAGTAGATTCTTCAGGTTTGGGACTACAACTACTTAGCATCAGTACTGTAAATAACGTTACCACCATGCTCAGTTGACGAGGTTTAAGTTGATTGTTCATTGGCGTTAATTCTCTAATATTTAATTCCCAATATTTTACCCAATACTGACTTCATCACTCTTGCGATCGCCCTATCCCCCAGAATTACTCAGGCGCTTGTTTGGCGTGGGCATAGCTGGTGTGTAAAGATGTAGCCCCGTGGCGTTTAGTCGCCAACGATTCGTGACAAGCTGCGCGGTATTAGTAACATCAGTCATGCTTCCGGTGGGAGTCTGCTGGGTATGTGTCAACATAGATACAACATTTAAATTGCAAACTCTACCGTTTGGCAGGATTTATTCTTTTATTGAATCGCTGATAAAGCTTGTTTCACTAACGCTTTGAACGTAGCATGAAAATAACACAGTTAAACAATCGCTATCAAGTTATTCAGGTACTGGGTGCTGGTGGGTTTGGTGAAACCTTCCTCGCAGAAGATACTCATATACCTTCTCGCCGTCGCTGCGTGATTAAGCAACTCAAACCCATCGCCAACGACCTACAAACCTACCAAATGATTCAACAAAGGTTTGAGAGAGAAGCTGCAACTTTAGAGTATTTGGGTGAACATAGCGACCAAATCCCCAAACTCTATGCTTACCTTTTAGAGAATGGGGAGTTTTACCTCGTGCAAGAATGGATTCAAGGCCAAACTCTGACAAAAATCGTCGAACCCAAAGGATTTGAGAGTGAAACTGCTGTTCGGCAAATTCTCTTGAGTCTGCTTTCAGTCTTAGATTAGGGACTTCCAACAAATAAATTATCCAATCTTGTGGGGTGGACAGCGTTCGACTGAGCGCTCACGCCGAAGTTTTGTCCGCCTTTGACTACCGGCGGGCGAGACACCCACCCCACAAGAAGTAGTTGAGTATTTTTTTATTTGGAAGTCCCTAACAACAAATCTAGAACACTACCAACCTGCTCACTTTAATGCTTGGTTAAGTTGTCAGTACCTTGATTGCTAAGAGCTTCCACTTTTCTTTCTAGCTTGTCTATTGCTTTCTCCTGCTCTTGCACAACTTTAGTGAGAACAGCCACAACATCCATTGAGGATAAACCCTTACGATCTTTAGTCGCCACTAACGCTGGTACATCCTCTGCAATAAATCCCACATGCTTTTCAGTTTTATCTGCTTTATATGCAAAAGTGACAGGATTTAGCTGTTGTAGGGTATCTTTAGCACTTGCCAAAGGTAGAGCGGAGATATCTTCTTTGTAATCACGACTGGATGCATTTGTCCACACACCACCATAGCTTACATAAGCGCCACTACCCATTTGTAGGGGAAACTTGGGATTTACGCTGCCAATACCAACATTGCCCTGTGCACCACCTGTTTGCAACAACACATTATAATTTACATCATCTGTACGTAAGTAAAGGTCTCCTGATGGGCCATCAGTGAAAATGTAGTTAGTTTTAAAAGCATTTGACA
The DNA here is from genome assembly GCF_036917755.1 of Nostoc sp. Lineage (GTDB taxonomy): Bacteria > Cyanobacteriota > Cyanobacteriia > Cyanobacteriales > Nostocaceae > Nostoc. The sequence continues at coordinate 2,199 of NZ_JBALFC010000139.1, read as the reverse complement.
ATTCAATAACCGCCGCGTTATTCGAGTCAGATTCAATTACTCGAAGTCTACGACCTATAATATCGCTAGTTATTTGTGCTGTCACAGGGTTTGAGAAAATACCAAAGCCTATTCCTAAACCGATAGACAACAATACTCCTAAAAGAAGTAACTTAACTTTACTCTTCCTAAATAACTGATTGACTGATAAAAATCCTGCTAATTTGAAGCTCATCATTATGCTCCTTATGTAAATCTGTAGCCGCAAAAATATTATATTTTACTTATGAACGATATTTTACCTATAGGAATCCTATTTGATTTTTGAAAAAGAGTAGGAGATAATACGGTTGAGCGTAAAAGTGTAAAAGCAGACAATGATAAATCAGCATCTACAAACTGCAACACTAAAGACGGAAGTGGCAACTGCGATCGCGATCGCGGAGTTACAGAATTTTATCGCAGCTTGTCGTGATGCTCGTGAGGCAAGAAAAGCCTTGGCGGTCAAGCTGGTTTACCAAGGTTACTTATACGAAGAAATCCAAACTATTTTAGATGTGTCTTTAGGCTCGATAACAGGTTGGAAACAAGCCTACGAGGAATATGGAATTAATGGACTGCGGTTAAACCACAAAGGGAGGAAAAGCCACCTGAATGCCGAACAGCGAGAAGAGGTGTTGAGTTGGCTCTCTACAAAGGACTGCTGGGAAGTGGGGGAATTGGAGTATAAATTAGCCTTCGAGTATGACGTGGTTTATGCAACCTATCATCGTTCCAAAGAAATTCAAGGGTTTTTGGATGAAGTTAATCAAGGTTTGACAATCGACCAATGGAAAATACGCTGTGTACGTTTTGCACCCAACTGTCCAGAACAAAATCCTATTGAAGATATTTGGTTACAAGCTAAAACATGGGTTCGGCGTTTTTGTGCCTTAATTCCCTCATTTTCACATTTGAAATGGATGTTTGAGTGGTTTATTCGACACACTACCTTTGATTTTGCGACCCTTGGGATGTACGGAGTTTTTTCAAAAATCAAATAGGATTCCTATATCTGTTCCAAGGCTTTATCAACCGCGTCTAACTGCTTACGATTCTCCCACTCCCGATAAGCCTCCGTGACAAGAGGATCGGTTCCTAACCCTGTGCTACTGCCTACCCTGCCTATGTGTTGGTGACAGGTGTACTCTGGATTGTTACCGCGCTTCACAATCCCTTTTAGCCTAGCTTTTGGGTTCCTCTTGAAAATTGGCTCGTTAGCTTGCCATTTTGCATACACATACCAATAAATTTCACCACCTTTTTTATACTGTTTACGCACCTCATATTGATGAATCCATACCCCAGGTTCAGATATTGGTGCATTGACTAGCTGCTGTCTGATTTCCTTTAGTTGGTGAAGCTTCTCTATGATTTGGTCAATGCGATCGCTCATGGCACTTACAAGAGTTATGCTTATTCAAAATTTTAGGGCATAACTCCTAAGCTATTACGCAGCTAAATTTAATAAACTGCATTACCTTTATTTTTAATTTTACGCTCCCATTTAATAATAAGACCTCCTTTATTTAGCAGTTTATTTAACAATTCTTCTAACTGTGTTACGGATTCAAATAATCTATGAGCTATATATTCTTTTGCAGAATGCCAAACCAATTCAATTAAATTATAATCTGGACTATACGGTGGTAAAAACTCCAAAATAATATTTGGCATTTCCGACTCAATACGAGCTAAAATATCTTTTCTCTTATGGAAACTAGCATTATCTAAGATAATAAGTATCTTTGCCGAATTATCCTTAAAACTTTCGATTGAATTTCCTTGTTCTCTCCATTCTTGTATGAGAAAATTATTCAATAATTCTAACTGTTCATAAAAGACATCTGCATTGCCCTTTTTTATGACAAAGTTAATTCTTTTTTTTGTCATGATAACGCAATCCTCCCATAATATTTACTCTTCCTCGTCTTCTTTGTCCTGTCACCTTTTTTCTGCTACCTTTCCTTCCCCATGTTTTTCTTCTTATCACTCTTAAACTAAATCCACTTTCGTCCCAAAACCATACCTGTAAACGCTCTGGAGTTTCTTTCGTTATTTTTAAATATTCTGCTAATTTTTCTTTGGGACTTCCAGAAAATAAACTATTCCATTAACAATAATGATAATCATTTTAAAGGGGGATGAAGGGGCAGCCTATGGCTGCCCCTTCATCCCCCT
>NZ_JBALFC010000138.1:0-67192 GCF_036917755.1 Nostoc sp. | reverse complement strand
GCTTTAGGATCTTTACTTGTTCGTAGGTCATTAATGCTACCCAACTCTAACTTATTTGTCCCACGCATCTGGGACTTTTGCAAGAGGTCTAATATTTGATTCACGGTTTTCATCAAAGATCAGTCGTCCTTCTGCTTCTAATCTCCGCCATAAAGGAGTTCTAGGTAATGCATGAAGTAGGTTAATTGTCAACATGGGAATTTGGGATACCCGAATAAATTCGATAATTCGGTCTGCCGTTTCTGGTGTATCTGTATCTAAGCCGATGATGATTCCTGATACTACTTCCATGCCGTAGCTATTTAAAACCTGAATCGCTTTTAAAATTGGCATACTCAGATTTTGGTCTTTAGAAATAGCATGGAGAGCATCTGGTTCCGGTGTTTCAATGCCGCAAAAGATTAAGCAAAAATAGGCTTCGCGCATCATTTCCAGCAGTTTTGGACTTTGAGCTAAGTTGAGGGTTGCTTCACAGGCAAACTGGATGGGGTAGCCATTGCGTTTTTGCCAGTCAATCAGATGAGGAAGCAACTTCATGGCGGCGCGGCGATCGCCAACAAAGTTATCATCAACAAAATACACTGCCGCCAAATTGCCAGATTGTCGCATTGCATCTAACTCCGCGACTACTTGCTCTGGTGTTTTCATCCGGGGACTGTTGCCATAGAGTTCTGGAATATCACAAAACTCGCAGCGATAAGGGCAACCACTAGAAAACTGTACATTTGCCAGGAAATAATTATTGATATTCAGTAAATGGTAAGCTGGTGTGGGAAACTCTGTTAGGGGCAGACGTTCCTTAGTTTCAAAGCGAATTTGCGCTTGGGGACGTTCCAGATTTTGGTCGAGATATTCGATCATGCGATCGCTTCCATCTCCCAATTCACCCAAATGTAAAATGTCAAACTCAGGATAATATTCTGGACACCCAGATACCGAGGTACCACCCACAACTGTAATTTTCCCCGCTTGATGGGCAAGTTGATTAATATGATTAATCTGTGGTTTTTGGATATGCATTCCACTCACAATCACCACATCAGCCCATTGATAATCAGCCCTTGTTGCTGATTTGATATTTTCATCAATAAACCGCACTTCCCATTCTTTAGGTAAGTAGGCAGCCACAATTAAAATACCTTGGGGTGGCATAAAAGCCCGGACATTACCCATGAGTGGGTAGGCGTGATGAAAAGTACCAAAGGAGCGGCTGTACTTCGGAAAGATACACAGAATACGTCGATGGTGCGAAGGAACGTAGCGGGTTCGTTGAGTGACAGAAGCGGTTTTGGAATCAGCCGCTACATGAATTTGTTTATCCAAAGACTTTAGATTCACAGTCATCGCAAATTTCACCCTGGAAAACTGAGCAGCTAATTTGACAGTTTATTGACAAAATCAGCTGTAATTTTAACTAGCTTACCAAAGAACAGCGATGCTGGAGGTGAAACAATGCGGTGAGTCAGTCTGGCATTGGAAACCCGTAATGATAGATCAGAAAGTGAGTAGCATAAACTGACTTTAGTATGGACATTATAGCGGTTCTCAATTGCATGGAATACAGACCTAACAAGAACAGTCCCTTAAGAGCAATACGCTTGGTGTTAAGACTAAAACCTTTTGCCAAAGTCAATTTTTTTAACGAACCACAGAGGCGCAGAGGGCACTGAGAGAAGAAATAAATGCTTAACTGAACTGTATTGCCCTTAAGAGCTAGCGTTGGGGAGTAAGCCTCCAAGCCTCTCTCCTAAAAGGAGAAAGGCTTGGAGAGGAGTAAAAAGCCATGCCACAAAACGAGAAATCCGAGTTATGTATTTTTATTTTTTCGGATGAAACCACCCTGGACTTAAAAAGGAGATCGGGGGGATTTCTTATCTATAATCTTGCTTTTGAATACTCCCCAAACGAGCCGCATCACGAATGTTATATTCGGGTCGAGTAAAGCGATTTAGCTGCATTTCAAAGAAATCTCGATTTGCTTGTAAATGCTGAATATTTTGGTCATCTAATGGATATAAAAGTGCAGTTCGCAAAGCTTGAATTACCGCAGAAGTGACACAATACATTGAGCGTTGAAAACCAACTCCCAACTGAATCAACATATCTTCTTCACCCCGGCAATGTTGGCTGTAGTAATCAACAAGATATGGGGGCAAAAAATGCAGCATATCTTGCATTAATAATGTCGGGGGAATACCAGCAGTACCCACTGGAAATACATCAGCGTAAAGAATGCCATAGTGAAAGTCTTTTTGGTCTTCTGGTACTTGACGCGCTTGAGCATTATAAGATTTTGTCCCTCGGAAGGGTGCAGTGCGGTAGAAAACTGCTTCTACATAGGGTAATGCGGCTTCATATAGCCACATGAAACCCTTAGATTTGGGGACAATTTCATAGCATTCGCCACGAATATAAACGTGATGGTAAATCGGACGACCTGCGATCGCAAATATACCATTAACTAAGAAGCTCATCGCCTCTGGGACGCTGCTAATAGTCCCTTCGTCATAGCGGTCGGACATTTCAAAGAATACTGGGGCCATGACTTCCCAGAATAAGCCCAGGTTAGCGTAGTATGACATCTGGCGGCACTGTTCCAAAAACATATCGGGGAACAGCTTGTAAAGTCCCAGCATTACGGGATTCCCTTGGAAGTAAGCTTTAATTGCCTTGTCAGCGTTGGCTTTGTATTCTTCTGAATCTAGGTAAGGGTCAAATTGCCCACCCATCCCTCTGTGCCACAACATCGCCCGCATACAAGCTTCCGCAAATTCCATGTTAATGCGATCGTGGAACAAGTGATGCAACAACTTTGGCATCTTGAAAGTTTCGCCCTTCTCAATAAATGCCAAAAGTTCTGGATGTGCAGTAGCTTCGCCGCGCCAAATTCGTAAATCGGCATCATCGCCAGCATAATGATTATGCCGTTCTAAATACTCTTTGGGTAAGAAGTATTTAAAAAAGGGAAGCGGGTTTAAAAATTCGCGTTCGGCAATATAAAGTAGGTCACGCCAGTAAAAATCCATCGGTACAGCATAAGCTTTGTATAAACCGATGATTTGCATCAAATTTTCTGGGGTATCGGGTAACATTGCACCACCGGCTTCTAGGCGGTGAATCACTTCAGCAAATTCGTGATTAGAAGGAGGTAGTTTAATTGCTGTTTTAATTGCTGTCATGGTAATGAGAAATTGGTAGAGACGCGATTTATCGCGTCTAATGGGATAGGTTTTGAGAGGCGATTTATCGCGTCTGGGGGATAGGTTTTGAGACGCGATAAATCGCCGTCTCTACAAGTGTTTTGATTTATTTCCTATTTCACCGCTACTTCAGAGATGACCGTTTTTTCCAAAGAGGGAATTGCAGTCACCATTGTTGTAGTTGTGGATTCACTCCAACGCACTAACCAAGTCGGTTGTACTCCCAAAAAGATAATAAAAGCTGCCAAAATTAAAGCTGGTATTTTCTCAGACCATAAAACTTTGGGATAGTAGGCTAAGTTATCGAGTCTGCCAAAACAGGTACGGTTGAGGAGAATGACAAAATAAACTGCGGTTAATCCACTAGCGACTACACACAAAATTGTCGAGATGGGAAAGACAGAGAAACTACCTTGAAAGACGATGAATTCGGCAATGAATCCTGTTAAACCGGGAATACCAGCACTAGCCATACCACTTAAAACTAGTAAGGCGCTAATTAGGGGTAAACCGCGTATGGGACTCATTAAACCATTGAGTTTATCTAACTCGCGGGTGCCGACTTTGGCTTCCACGACTCCCACCAAATGGAAAAGAATCGCCAAGATGATACCGTGGCTAAACATTTGGGCGACTGCACCCACAAGTGCTAAAGGAGTACTGGCGGCAGCAGCTAGCAATACATAACCCATGTGACCGATGGAACTATATGCTACCATGCGCTTGATATCTTTTTGAGCGATCGCAATTACTGCCCCATAGATAGCGGTGACTGCTCCCCAAATTGCTAAAGTCGGTGCAATAATACTCCAAGCATGGGGAAACATACCCAACCCAAATCGCAGCAATCCATAGGTTCCCAGCTTTGCCAACACGCCACCAAGAAGAATAGCAATTGGTGCTGAAGCCTCAACATAAGCATCGGGTAGCCAAGTATGGAAGGGAACTAAGGGAATTTTAATCCCAAAACCTAATACTATTCCTGCTAGTAAAAGGATTTGTTTGGCTATTGACAAGTTTTCTGTAGAGACTGCATCAAAAGCAAAATTGGTAGAACCACTCAGCCACACCATACCCAAGAATGTCGCCAGAATTAAGGCTCCTGAAACAGCAGTATAAATCAGGAATTTAATCCCAGCATAACCCCGTTTTTCTCCTCCCCAAATTGAAATCAGTAAGTAGAAGGGGATTAATTCTAGTTCGTAGAACAGGAAGAATAGCAGCAAATTCTCCGCGAGGAAAGCACCGGCGACTCCTCCACTAACTAATAAAATCATCGAGTAGAACAGCCGGGGGCGTTCAGTTTCTTTACTACTGCTGTAAATAGCAATCCAGGTGAGCAGGCTATTTAACACCAACATCAATATAGAAAGCCCATCAACACCTAATTGATAGCTCAAGCCAAGGGTTTCATTCCAGGGCAAATACTCTTGAAATTGCATTCCTGGATTGCTGATATCAAATTTTAGCAGGATAAAAATGTTCCAAAAGAGAACTATCCCAGAAAAAATTAATGCTGTTAACCGAATCCGATCTTTAGGGATATTTAGAGGTAGTACCGCGATGAAAATAGCAGCGAAAATTGGCAGCCAAATCAAGACACTTAACATGGTAATTTTATCCTTTGTCTTTTCCTCGTTCCCAGTCTCCGACTGGAAACGCACTTCATTGCGGCTCTGCCGCGAATTCATGAGGTAGTATGAATTTGCATTCCCAGTCTCCGACCGGGAACGAGATTTAAGTACAAAAAAGCTAGCCTACTATACTGATTTTGCCAGTATCTAAATCGTAATAAGCTCCAACTATTTTCAGCTTTTCTGCCTTGATTAACTCAGATAAAACTGGCGATGATTTCAAGTTTTTCATTTGTGCCAAAACATTTGCTTTACAAGCGTTTTCTAACTTATCTCCTGATTTTCCTTTTGAGCTTTCTACACTCGGTTTAATCGCCTCAAGCAAACTTCCGATTTGCCCTGGTACTTCAGCACCTTTGATTGCGGCATCTACCGCACCACATCTTTCATGCCCCACTACCATAATTACTTTGGATCCTAATACTAAACTGCCAAATTCTAGGCTACCAATTTCTTCTCGTGTGGCAATATTACCAGCTACACGACAGACAAATAAATCTCCAAGTCCTTGGTCAAAGACAATCTCTGAAGGTACCCGTGAATCTGCACAACTGAGAATAGAAGCAAAGGGCTTTTGACCTTTGGCAACTTCGGCTAAACGTGAATATGTTTGGTGTGGATTACGACTTTTTCTTTGGGCAAATCTTTCATTCCCATCTAATAACTCTTGCAATGCTTTATCGGGGGTAATCTCATCTTCTGCTGGGGCTTTTTCGGCTGCAAGTAAGTTTGAGCTAAGTCCAGCTGTCAATACACCTGTACCGATCGCACCTGCACCAAACTTGAATAAACTTCTTCTGGAAAGATTTATCTGGGGATGTTGTCTGCTCATGGAATTCTTCTCAAAATATTAAACTGTTAACTTGTAGTAGGATAGTTACTGCTACCCAAGTGTCGAAATTTGGAAAACCAAATTTAAAAACTGCACTCCCCAAAATGGCCAAGTTACCCACATTCCTAAAACACCTACTCCTAGAAGGACGGTGAAGGCATAAAATTGGGTTTGTCCAGAGGTGCTGTATTTGAGACTTTCGCTACCTAATAGGGAAAATAAACCAACGAAATTAACGATGCCATCGACTACAAAGCGGTCAATCATATCGGCAAGTTGGGAAATTTTGGCAACGCTGAAAATAATGGTCATTCGATAGAGTTTTGGGGTGTAAAAGTCGTATGCCAATAAATCTTGTAAACCTTGCCAAGGCAGGCGAATCGGTTTCGGAATATTCCCTAAATAAATCACGCCAGTGATGCTGCAACCGAAAATACTCGACCAAATTAAAAGTAGTGCAACATCTTTATTTAGGCTTGCCCAATCGGGTAAAAGTGATAAGCTTTGCAACACTAAAGGAAGATGTAGACTGACACCAAGTAAAATGATCATTGGCAGAATCATCGGCCAGTGTGCTTCAGGCGATCGCTGACTCATTTGTGTAGCTTTACCACCAAAAATCAAACCGAATTCTCTGGTTAAACTCACGGCTGTTAGAGTATTTACCGCTATCACTACCCCCACTAACCAAGGGTGCGTTTCCCACAACCCATCTGCTAATTTGATCAACGCCCAAAAGCTACCCAAGGGTGGAAAACCAATTAATCCCAAAGTCCCGACAATAAAGGCTATTGCTGAAATCGGGCGACGTGTCCACAATCCGCCTAATTGGGTGACATCTTGGGTGATGCTATTCCAGATAATTCCCCCAGTACTCATCACCAACAGGGCTGCGGATATGGCATGGGTGAGTACTAACAACAGCGCCGTTTCGGATTGTTGTACTCCCACGGCGATGAATACTAAACCCATGTATGCACTCACAGAATAGGATTGGCAGCGTTTAAGATCAATTTGAGCGATCGCAATCAAAGAAGCACCCAACGCTGTCACAACCCCAATAGCCACCATCGCTGAGGAAACTATGGGCGAGATGGTTAACACAGGTTGCAATTTAATCAGCACCCATGCACCACTAGCGACTACTACCGAATTCCGCAAAATCGTGCTAGGAACAGGGCCTTCCATCGCTTCATCCAACCACAAATGCAGGGGAAACTGGGCGCATTTACCCATCGGCCCAGCAATTAAGGCTAAACCTACGAGTCCCATTGTTGTTGGGTTAACATTTGCAGTAGCCGCCCACTGCGCTAGTTCTGTATAATTCCAAGTTCCGGCGAGAGGCCATAATGCCAACACGCCCATCAGCAAGAATAAGTCTCCCACCCGCTTGGTTAAGAAAGCGTCTCTCGCACCTGAAACTACCAACGGCTGGCTAAACCATAAGCCGACTAAGAGATAGGTTCCCAGCGTCAGGACTTCCAAAATTACATAACTAAAGAACAAGTTATTACACAGAACAAGGGCACATAGTCCCGCTTCAAATAATCCTAATAACGAATAGAAGCGTCCCCAACCCCAATCCATTTCCATGTAGCCGATCGCATAAATCTGCGCCAGCAAATTCAAGCCAGTAATCACAACCAAAGCGCCGACACTCACTGAGGAAATTTCTAAAGCAATGGTGAGGTCTAAACCAGCCGTAGATAACCAAGGAATAAATACATTTTGGGCTGGCTGATTCCAAGTTGCTTGTAAAGCGATCGCACAATGTACAAACGCTAAAAATGTCATCACCAAGTTTACATAACCCGCCGGTCTTGGCCCCGTTTTCCGAATGATCCCTGGCGACCAAGGCACAGCTAACAAGCCACCTATTAAGGCATAGCAAGGAACTAGCCAAACAGTCTCAAGTAGAAACTGAGCCATCAACTTACCTCTAAATGTTCATCAAAAGTTCAGGATTTTAAATCAACTGGCATTGATCCCAGTTAACCCAGCGATCTCTACGACGGGCGTAGCTGCCGCAGATAATGCAAATTTATCTTTGTTTAATTTTGTTAGAAACAGCTTACCGTTATATCTGTCAAAATGGAATTAATTAACTAAATAAATTTGAGATAATTACTCTAATTAATTCTTATATAATCGACTATTTGATTAATGAATAATAGCTATTGGTTTTTATCTATGAATTGAGCTTGGTATTAATCAATGGTGATCATTAGTTTTATCAATTGATACAAGTAGCGGCACACAGCTAGCTGTACATTAGTGTTAACTTACAGCAGTTTTCATGTATTTGAACCACATCTGTCGTAGGGAACATTGCTGATTGGTGTCAATTTAACGTTAAAAGGGCGCTTAGAAACCGCGTCTATACGAAGCTTTACCGACCTCCGTGGGTTAAGAATCAATACGCTTGGGTTAAGGCTAAAACTCTTTGTAAAATGTAAAAGTCATTTTTTTTTAACGAACCGCAAAGGACGCAAAGAAGAGAAGAAATGCTTAACTGAACTGTATTGAGTTAAGAACCCTTGATTTTGTATTAGTCCACGGAGGTGGACGAGAGTTTGTGTAGCCGCGTAAAGCCTTCGGCATAGCTTCGCTTAGCGCGTCAGCGTGCCGGAGGCTCTATTCTATTCGCCTTGGCTCTAAGTTGACACGCTCTGCATTGGTGTCAACTTAACGTGAAAGCTTAGTCTGATAGTACAATTAAACAATTACGTCAAATCTACCAGATGCCGAAATCTGACCTATTAGTTTTTCAGGGTGATGCTTAATTGTTGTGTTCAACTACTGGAAATAAAACTTTTTGAGCATCGGATGATGAGCATTTGAGAGAGAATAAAGGCTGAAAGTGTTGATTTTACGATGGTTAGTGCGTTCTTCGTGGGGGATGGTAGCGATCGCAATCGCGACTGGATTCTTGAGTGGCGGTAGTAGTGCTGGCTTGATTGCCTTAATTAGCCATGCTGCTAGTAATAGTTCCGCTTCCCGCCTCACATCGATAATTTGGGGTTTTGTGGGGCTAGCAATAGTTGCACTGATTACCAGTATCATTTCCCAAGTGATGCTGATTCGCCTTTCTCAGAATGCTGTTTTGAAATTACAGATGGGTTTGAGTCGCCAAATTCTCGCTTCAAAGTTGAGTAATCTGGAACGCTTAGGGAATCCTCGATTATTGGCAACTCTCACAGAGGATATTCAGGCGGTTGCTAATGCTGTTTATCAGATGCCTTTCATCTTTATTAATTTAGCGATCGTTTTGGGTTGCATAGCATATATAACTTGGCTCTCTTGGTTAGTATTGCTAATGGTTTGTGCGATTTCAGTAGTAGCGATCGCTAGTTGTCAGTGGCTACTCGACAGAGGGGGTAAATTGCTGGCTCTAGCTCGTGAAGATGAAGATCATCTATTTAAACATTTTCGCACGATTACCGAAGGAGTCAAGGAACTCAAACTAAACTACAGGCGGCGTGAAGACTTTTTAGAAAAAAAACTGCAATCAACTGCTACCGAATTCCGTCGTCACAACGTTAACGGTCTAACCCTTTTTGCCATAACTACAAGCTGGGGTCAACTCGTATTCTTTTTTGCCCTTGGTTTTGTACTATTTGTGCTGCCTAATCTGCTTGCGATCAATAGCGAAACTCTCTCTGGCTACATTTTGACCTTCACTTACTTGGTGTTACCAATGGATAACATCATCAGCAAACTTCCCCTATTAAGCAAAGCCAGCATTGCCTTGCAAAAAATCGATTCACTGGGTTTATCTCTAGCTAGTCGAACTGAAATATCTACTGTTCCACCTGCGATTAAATCTGACTGGCACAGCTTGAAATTTCAAAGTGTTACCCACACTTACGACACAAATCAAGAAGACAATAGCTTTATTTTTGGCCCCATCAACTTGACACTTTATCCTCAAGAATTAGTCTTCATTGTTGGCGGGAATGGTAGCGGTAAATCGACCCTAGCGAAACTAATTACTGGACTTTACATTCCTGATAACGGCGAAATTTTGTTTGATAATCAGCTAATTAGCGAACAGAACCGAGAATGGTATCGCCAGCATTTTTCTGTGGTATTTTCCGACTTTTATTTATTTGAAGAACTTTTAGGATTAAAAAACTTTAACTTGGATGCTCAAGCCACAAAATATTTAAAGCAACTGCAACTAGACCAAAAAGTTAAAGTTGAAAATGGGCAACTTTCCACCACAGCACTTTCTCAAGGACAACGGAAACGGCTGGCTTTGCTCACAGCCTACTTGGAAGATCGACCAATTTATCTATTTGATGAGTGGGCAGCTGATCAAGATCCAGTATTCAAGGAAATATTCTACACTCAACTTCTACCAGAACTGCGATCGCGGGGCAAAACAGTGCTGGTGATTAGCCACGACGATCGCTATTTTCATTTAGCAGACCGAATTATCAAACTTGACTATGGACAAATAGAGTATGACAAAACTTAACCCAAGCGGATTCAATACTGCATAGGTTTTGAGTAGATCCCCCCAACCCCCCTTAAAAAGGCGGGCTAAAAATGCCTTATTTTTCCCCCTTTTTAAGGGGGACTAAGGGGGATCTCAAATGACTATGCACCAAAAACCGAGCAGTATTGCAAGCGGATTGGGTTAAAGCAGAGCTTCATATAGAAATTATTTTAACTCGAAGCACTGGTATAAAACCGCAACGCAAACCGCCAAAACCAAGTAGAAGTAAAAAACAGCACTCCTGCTAATATTGCCGCACCTATTAACCAGCTTATTTCACTCCGACCCAACAGCGCTTGGGCTGGTATAGTAGTTAAGAAAGCTACTGGCATTACAAAGGTGAAGAAAAAGCGATAAGCAGTGGGATATGCAGCGATGGGATATCGTCCAGCTTCCAACAAACCACGTAACACTTCAGTAGCGTTGTATATTTTGACGAACCAAATACTCGTCGCTCCCAGCATAAACCACAGGCTATACAAAATCACCAAGCTGAACAATAACGGCAGTACACCAAGTAGATAGTCGTCTATCCCGACACCGAGGCGTTTACCTGCATACCCAATAATAATACTACCAAAAACTAGATCCGGCAGTCCCCAAGGTGAAAGGGTATGAGTGGAAAGCCAAAACTGACTACGGATAGGTTTTAATAATATAAAATCCAAAGTGCCTTCCTGTACATGACGGACAATGCGATTCAAGTTCGACGCCAGAAAAGTAGCAGAAAATCCTTGGAGTAAGGTAAAAATCCCTAGAACTACTAAAGCTGCTTCCCATGACCAGCCACTAAAAGTGTAGCCAGTCCGGTAAAACAAGAATAGGCCAAACAGGCTACCGATAAGATTTCCTAAGCTGCTGAGGGTAGCTATGAAAAAATTAATCCGATACTCCAACTCCGCCGCGATCGCAGCACCCCAAAATAGTCTTAGTACTTTCAAATATCTTCGCATCTTAAACCTATATAGCGTTTCCTAATCACATGAGGTACATCATAGCCCCCTCTTCGCTTGCTCTTAGGCAGGGTGGTTTCATACGAAAAAAGAAAAATATGGAAGTCTTTATTTCTCGTGTATAACCATAGATTTTGACCCCTCTCCAAACCTCTCCCCGAAGCGGAGAGAGGCTTTGAAACCCAGTTTTAGTTTTTCTCTGCTTGTATGAAACCACCCTGCTCCTCGCTTGCTCTTAGGGGGTTGGAGATGGGGTTCAGTACCCACTCAAGCGAGAACCGCTATAACTCAAAATCTGCCATCTGGAATGACATTTTCCAAAATTACACAATAACTTTACGTAAATTTAATATTACTTTTTATCCAGGAAAATTGCTAAACGTTAAGATGTTGTGGATCTATTCTTGAAACGTAAGAAATTCTATGCATCTGGATTTACCACAACTGATTAAATCACTCGGCTACTTTGGGGTATGGGCGATTGTCTTTGCTGAATCTGGCTTGTTAATTGGTTTTTTCCTGCCTGGAGATAGTTTATTGTTCACTGCTGGATTTGTCGCATCTCAGAATTTACTGAACATTTGGGTTCTGATTTTTGGTGCTTTTATTTGTGCAGTCTTAGGTGACAATGTTGGCTATTTTACTGGGCATAAATTTGGCAGAAGACTATTTCAGAAGGAAGATTCATGGTTGTTTCATAAAAAACATCTTGTGAAAACCCAAAACTTTTATCAACAGCACGGTAAAAAAACGGTTGTTTTAGCACGTTTTCTACCCATTGTACGGACTTTCGCGCCGATTGTGGCTGGGATTGGGGCGATGCATTATCGCACATTTATGTCTTACAACTTAATCGGTGGCTTTCTTTGGACATTCGGCATCACCATGTTAGGGTTTTTCTTAGGAAAATCTCTACCACCTGAACAAGTAGACAAGTATTTGTTACCGATTATTGGATTAATTATAGTTGTTTCTTTAGTGCCATCGATTATTCATCTAATACAAGAAAATAGAGGAAAGAAAAGTTAAAATATTTTTCGGATTTTGTGTAAATATTCGGTATATTTATTTACTTAATTTTGCTAAATATTGGTGATGTATGGCTAGACTGTCTAAGAGGTTGTTTGAAAAATATTTTTCGTAACATCAAAGCCTCTCGGACTGTGGGGGAGAGGAATGGAAGCGGGGTTTCTAGTATACTTTGCGACTTTTCAAACATCCTCTCAGGAAGATCGACTGGTTACAGCAGAAATCATGTATTTGAACCACATCTGTCGTAGGGGCACAGCAATGCTGTACCCTTACTGCGTGGTCTATTTACCTGAAAATAGCTGTAAAAAGAATTGAAGATCGCTCGTCCTCGTCTGAGCTATATGTGTACTACTTTAGCAGGTAGAGTGACCATTGGTATAGCGATCGCCTGCATTAAACTCAACAACATATTGCACTCCCTGTTCTCTAGCATTGGTTTGGATTTTCTAAAGGCAAGCGCAGTTGTTCACGAAATTCTCGACTATAGCAGGCTTGATCCCAATTTTCGGCTGTTTTTAACTTTTGAGGAGTTAGGTGACGAGCGCTTTTCAGGTTGGCACTCTTGAGCTTGGCACCTTCAAAGTTAGTACCTTCAAGGTTGGCATTTTCCAGGTTGGCATTTTCCAGGTTAGTACCCTCAAGGTTGGCATTTTCCAGGTTGGCACTCTTGAGTTTAGCATTTTCCAGGTTGGCATTTTCCAGATTGGCGTTGGAGAGCTTGGCACCTTCAAAGTTGGCGTTGGACAACTTGGCACCTTCAAAGTTGGCACTCTTGAGGTTGGCACTCTTGAGGTTGGCACTGGAGAAGTCGGCATCTTTGAGATTGGCACTAGAGAGATTGGCACCTTCAAAGTTGACATTAAATAAGTCCGCATCTTGCATTTGGGTACTTTCTTTGAGGTCAACACGTTTGAGGTTGGCACCTTCGAGGTTGGCACCTTCAAAGTTGGCGCGTTCGAGGTCAGCACCTTCAAGGTTGGCACTCTTGAGGTCGGCACTCTTGAGGTCGGCACTGCTGAGGTCGGCATCCTCAAGGTTGGCACTCTTGAGGTTGGCACTTTTAAGGTCGGCACTGCTTAGGTCGGCAGTATTGAGGTTGGTACGTTTGAGGTTGGCACGTTTGAGGTTGGCACCTTTGAGCTCGGCATCTTTGAGGTTGGCAGTGGAGAAATTAGCATCTTCAAGGTTGGCACTGGAGAAATTGGCATTTTCAAGTTTGGCACCTTCAATGTTGGCATCATTCAATGAAATATTATTCAGGGCGTTATCAGCCTTAACCAGTTTTTCCAGCGCTTCAATTCTTTCTATGCTGTCTTTTTGTCCTTGAAGAGCTTCGACAGTATCCAAAAGTTGTTTTATTCGTATCTTTTTGTATACAACAGTTCCCACAAATATTACTACAGCCACGAGGAGAATAGAAGTAAAACCAATTGACCTAGAGCGATCATTTTTTATGTCCATAATACTTTGCTAAATAAACTCACAAACTCAACTCGATTGCACCAGTTTTGCAGCTTTTTACTGCTGAAATACTTGACTTGATTTAAGTAAGTTGGCGTGAATAATTAAAGATTTGTAGTAAGCAGCTTTAGCCCGCTTCCCTCTTCAAACACAACTTCAACTGCACAAGAAAATTGGTCAGCATTGGCTGTGATTTGCTGGAGGTAAGCCTAGTTGTTTGCGAAATTCTAGGTCGTAGCAAGCTCTCTCCCAATTTTTAGCTGCTTTGAGCTTTTGAAGAGTTAGGTTTTGGGCATCTTGAAGGTTGGCATCTTGAAGGTTAGCACCTTGAAGATTGGCACCTAGAAGATTTGTACTCTTGAGGTCGGCATTTTCAAGGTTGGCATCTTTAAGGTTGGCATCTTCAAGGTTGGCACTCTTGATGTTGACACCTTGAAGGTTGACACCTTGAAGGTTGACACTGCTGAGTTTTGCACTCGTGATATTAGCACCTTGAAGGTTAGCACCTTGAAGGTTAGCACCTTGAAGGTCAGCACTACTGAAGTTGGTACCGCTAAGGTTAGCACCTTGAAGGTGGGCATCTCTGAGATTGACACTAGTTAGATTGGCACTGCTGAGGTTGGCATTGGTTAGGTTGGCATTGCTGAGGTTAGCACTGGTTAGGTCGGCATTGGTTAAGTTGGCATTGGTTAGGTCGGCACTGGTTAGGTCGGCACTCTTCAGGTCGGCATCTTTAAGAATGGCACGTTCCAGCTTGGTACCTTCGAGGTCGGCACTCTTGAGGTCGGTATCTTCAAGGTCAGCATCTTCAAGGTTGACACTGGAGAAATCGACATTATTCAATGGAATCTTATGCAGGGTGTTATCAGTCTTAACCAGTTTTTCCAGCGCTTCAATTCTTGCTGTACTGTCTTTTTGTTCTTGAGCAACTTCGACACTATACCAAAGTAGTTTTATTTGGATTTTTCTCCCTACAAAAATTGCTATAAGTATTACTAAAGCTACGAGGGGAATAAAACCAAAACCAATCGACCTAAAGCGATTATTTTGTATGTCCATGATACTTTACTGAATAAACTCACAAACTCAACTCGATTGTGCTAGGTTGACAATTTACTCCTGCTGAAATGCCTTGGCTTCAGGGAGCATCTTACTTTCGTAAAAAGCCTTGTAAAACCTCACCCCAACCCTCTCCGTGGGTTCGGAGAGGGAGCAAGAATCTTGTTTCTCATTTGGTATATTTGCAAAACTGAGATGCTCCCTTGGCTTCATTTAGTTGTTTCTTTAGAAGCAAATAATTCGTTGATTCATTGGCTGGTATTATAGAAAACCAAAAAATCCTAAATATGACTTCCTCGCTTCGGTAATTTCATTAGTATCAGTTTTGCATTATCCCACAGACTCTTAATTGAGGCAACAGTTTTGTTTTATTCGTGCTGATTTTTATAAATAAAGCTCTGAAAAACTCTCTGTCATACATGGAAGTTAGGATGCTAAAGCGAGATATTCAGAAGACATTAATAAAGCCTCTGAAATACGTGGTGGGATGATGAAAAAAACTTAAAGATAAGTAAAAAGCAGGTAATCCCACCTGATGCAAATGAATAAATATATTCATGCTCAGATTTGCACATTTGTTTGACAAATCTATGACAAATTCATGACGCAAATGTGACGAGATTGATTATGCTGCTTAAAAGTAACAACTTATTAACTTGATTGTATATAAAAAAATTATTGAAGAAGAATTCAGGAGTCAGAATTTAGGAGCGGAGCCGGAGGCGCTCACGGACTGGAAAAACACTAAATCTGCATATAGGAATCATATTTGATTTATGAAAAAATCTCGGTAGTCTTGTAGTGGACCGTCATGGCTTTAATGTTGCAAAAAAATTGTCGGTTGGGTGGAGGCTTTGCGTAACCCAACATCCTGATAATCAGTTGGGTTGCGCTCCGCTCCACCCAACCTACGTCTACGTCTAATGTACTATTAAAGCCATGAGAGTCCACTACGTGGATTTCAAAAATAAAATACTAGTCCTATATTTAGTAGGGGTGTAAAAAGGCCGTTTATTCAGATGCCAATCCTACAGAATTAATGCTGAATTATCGAAACAGAATAAAGGCGCCATTCGTCAGAATTCAGAATGAATTCTCACCGAAAAAGTGGATAACTAACCGGCGTTTTTGCACCCCCACCAAATTTTCAATTTGGTGGTCTTCAATTCATTTGGGGTCAGAATCCCCAAATGAATTAATTCTGATTCCTGAATTCTGACTTCTGAATTCTTCTTCATGACTCCTGAATTCTATTTTGATATAATTATTTGATAATCCTGACATTCTACCCTATAGGACTCACCAATTTCAGATTATTTGGCATCGTCATCTATACTAAGTTAGATTCTACAGAGGTTGAATTTTATAACCAGGGTTGTATATACAGAAGTTATCGGAAAGTAATTTAATATCCCAATATTACCTAATTCCTAAAAAATCATACTTAAGCACATAAAATCTATCTAAAGATACCAATTTGAATGATTAGAGAATTCCCTTTAAAGATAAAATAAATACCATAGATCAACAAAACTAATGTCTGGGGACAAAATATTAGTCGAAGTATATTCAATAATTACGCAAAATTATGAAATAACATAGACGCATTTGCGAGCGTCTCGTTGACGCAGCTTCTCCTAGAAAATAAAAGCAGCTGATCGCAAAGTTCTTGCGTAAGTCCTAATATTGTGAAACCATAGCTTGTGACTTACTGATTCAACTGCAACTAGTCTGTCTCTCGCCTGACTCCAGAAAAAAGTACTGGTACTAGTAACAATCATGACGCCATCTCCAAATTCAGAAAATAATCAGAAACCATCTAATCGTCGTCTGTGGCTTCTGCTTTTAGGACGTACCAGTTTGGCTCTAGGTGGGGTTTTGCTGGTTGGAATTGCAGTTGGTGCTTGGTGGGCTAGAAGCTATGTATATAAGGATTTAGCACCGTTAGTACAGCAAAATCTTCAGCAATTGCTTGGGCGTACCGTAAAAGTAGGGAAAGTTGAACGTTTTTCGCTCACTAGTCTAAGATTTAGCTCTCTATCGATACCAGCAACTCCCACCGATCAAGATCAGGTGGTAGCAAAAGCTTTGGAGGTGCAGTTTTCGCCGTTGCAAGTTCTCTTCACCCGAAAACTAGCATTAAATGTCACGTTAGTTCAGCCCAATGTCTACATTCAAGAAGATAAAGATGGTCGTTGGGTGACAGCCCAAGTTAAAGCTGCGGAGGGACAAGGCTTTATTCAAACTGAGTTGGAGACACTTCAAATTCAAGATGGTGATGTAGAGTTGAAGCCATTCGCCGCACCAACTAAACCGAAAGGCTCAGTAATATTAGATCAAGTTGGTGGTGTCGCCCGATTTTCCGATCGCAATCAAAGAATCGGTTATGACATCAATGCTCAACTCAGTAGGGGAGGCGCTGTTAAAATCGTTGGCGAAACACAACTAAAAGCTCAACAAACTAGCCTCAACCTGCAAGCACAAAATTTACAAGTATCAGAGGTCAGTCGATTAATTCAGTTGCCAATTACCTTGCAAGCAGGGTATTTAAATGCTGACTTAGGGGTTCAGATTCCACCCAAATTGTCAGAAATAGCCGTTACAGGAACAGCTACAGCTAATCAAATTACTGCTAAAATTCAAAATATTCCTCAGCAAGTTTCTAATTTTAATGGGAGATTTGTATTTCAAGGTCAGACAGTTGCTTTAGATAATCTGAATACGAACTTTGGTAAAGTTCCCATTCTCGCAAATGGAACAATTAATACTCAAACAGGTTTTAATATCTCTGCTCAGATAAAACCTATTAGTGCGAAAAATATCTTAGACACATTGAACGTAAATTCGTCAGTCCCAGCTAGTGGCGAAGTTCAAGCAAATATTCAGGTACGCGGCGCACTTGGGCAACCAGTCGTTAGCGGTACTGTAAGCAACACAAAACCTATTCAAGTTGACCGCGTTCAATTTAAAACCGTCAACACTGATTTCCGCTTAAATGCATCTCAAACTGCATCTCAACTTATCGTCTCCAATCTGAAAATAGTCCCCGCAGCCGGTGGTCAAATTATCGGCGGCGGTCAAGCTAAATTGGGAGTTAAAAAAGATGTAATTTTTAATGCTCAAGCTGATGGGATATCAGGGGATATACTAGCACGCAGCTATGGCGTTACTCTACCGATCACAGTTGGAAATGTTTCAGCAAAAGCCCAAATTTCTGGCTCTCTTGACAAACAGCCGTTGAAACTTGATGTTTCCAATGTTCGGGTGACGCCGCCAGCCGGAGGGCAAATCACAGCCAATGGTCAAATTCAACTGGCTCCCCAAGGTCAGGTAGGCGTAGATATTCAAGCTCAAGGTATCCCCGGAAATGCGATCGCTCAAGGTTATGGCATTTCAACTCCAATTCAGGTTGGTGGTATATCTGCGAACGCTAGAATTTCTGGTTCTCTGGGTACACCGTTAAACGTCAATGTAACTCGCGTTCAGGCAAATCCAGAGGTGGGAGGGCAAGTTACAGCTAGCGGTCAACTTCAGCTAGCACCCAAAGGTAGGGTATCATTTAATGTGGAAGCCCAAAATTTACCAGGGGATGCGATCGCACGAGCGTACAAATCCTCACCTTCGATCACCATTGGGAATGTGTCGGCAAATGCCAATATTTCCGGCACTCTGAACAATCTGCAAACAGTAGCGCGGGTGCAAGCACCGAAAGCCACCTATCCCACTACCGGACGAGTTGTTGTTGCTAAACAAGGAGAGAAAATTCTCTTCCCAGATGCAGTTTTGAACGTCGCAGGGGGGACAATCACGGCTAGTGGTCAACTTGCACAACAACGCTGGCAAGGGGTTGTCAAAACTTCTGAAATTCAACTTAACCGTTTCTCACCACAACTGCGAGGACGGCTTAATAGCAACATCCAGTTAGCAGGCACAACAAAATCTTTTCAGCTTGCAGATATTCGCGCCGCCGGACAAATCCGCCTTCCCCAAGGGATAGCACAGCTGCAAAAACCGCTCACCGCTCAATTTAAGTGGAATGGACAGCAGATTATAGTTGAAAACGCAAGTACCCCAGGATTGAGTGCTAATGGTGCGATCGCTATTCAGTCTCCACCAACTGGCGCACCCAAAATCGCCGGATTTAATTTAAATGTACTGGCGCAGAATTTCAACTTAAAAAATACAGGCTTCAAAGTTCCCGGTGACGTAGCGGTAGCAGGGTTAGTGGATTTTAATGGAAAAGTTACAGGGACTCCAGATGTTCCCCAAGCTAATGGCAATATCCGGCTGCGGAATTTCCAGGTGAGTGACTTAGCATTTGACCCACTTTTAACTGGAAACGTGAATTTTCAAGGGGGACAAGGAGCAAGTCTGCGATTAGCTGGGAAGCAAGATAAGATTGCGCTTAACTTAGGTGCAGATTATCGTCCCACTTCATTTTTAGTTCGACGTGATGGCGCAGTTACCACGGGGAGAACTGAGGGAGAGAACTTGCTCATCAACGCCCAACAGTTTCCCATCGCTCTGATTGGGGGCTTTTTACCTAACAATCAATTGAAACCACTGGGGGGGCAACTATCGGGAAATTTAGTTGTCAATCTTAATAATTATGCAGTTGCGGGAGACGTTGCGATCGCAGCGCCTCGTGTTGCTAGAGTTGCAGCAGATGAATTTCGCGGCACGATCAATTATGCTGATGGTACTGCTAGTTTGGCTAATGGTCAATTGCGGATTGGAGATAGCAACATCGCCCTGAGTGGAAATGTGCAAACAGGGAATGACCCGAAATTTCAATTTCAAGCTAATTTTGATCAAGCCAAAATCCAGAGACTTTTACAAGCATTTAATATCTTCGACTTTCAAGACTTTGGTACCGGGTTGCAGCCTCCGAAGTTGGCTAAAGCAGAAGTACTTAACACTGAATCTATCAGTTTGCCCGATGCAGATTTGAAAACACAGTTAGCATATTTCTCAAAAGTTA
Organism: Nostoc sp.; assembly: GCF_036917755.1. Lineage (GTDB taxonomy): Bacteria > Cyanobacteriota > Cyanobacteriia > Cyanobacteriales > Nostocaceae > Nostoc. The sequence continues at coordinate 47,539 of NZ_JBALFC010000138.1, read as the reverse complement.
CCGCATTGGCAGCAAAACAACGGCAAGTAGAGACAAAACAAACTCCATCTTTGCCCACCCTTGCAGAATTAACTGGTGCTTTAAGTGGAGCAATTACAGCGAATGGCTCGTTAAAATCTGGGTTGAATGTCGGCTTTAATTTTCAAGGTGCAAACTGGCAATGGGGTGAGTATTCTATTAATCAAGTCATTGCTCAAGGCACTTTTGCCGATGGTATCGTGACACTTTCGCCCTTGAGTGTTGGGATAAATCAAGGATTGGTGGCCTTTTCAGGACAGTTAGGAACTGAGCAACTATCTGGAAAGTTGAATGTAGCAAGTTTACCTTTATCACTTTTAGAGCCTTTTATTCAAAAATACCCCATAGATATTACTGGGAAAGTGAATGCTGACGCCACATTAGCAGGTAGTTTACAAGATCCTAGTGTTAAAGGGCAAGTTGCGATCGCGGATGCAACTCTCAATAAAAAACCTGTGCAAACCGGACAGGTAAACTTTGATTACAACAAAGCTCGCTTGAATTTTGATAGCACTTTATTAGTGACAGGAACGCAGCCAGTTACTATTACAGGTAGCCTACCGGCTCCTTTGCCTTTTGCGGCAGTGCAACCAGATAGCAATCAAATCAGCATCAACGCCAATGTGCAAAATGAAGGATTGGCACTGTTAAACGTATTTACCAACAATCAAGTCGCTTGGGTAGACGGTCAAGGAAAAGTAGATTTAAACATTCAAGGCACTTTAAACGAACCAATTATTAACGGAAATGCCACACTTAATAATGCAACTTTTAGCGCTCAAGCTTTATCTGAACCCCTAACGAATGTCACAGGAACAGTGCAATTTAATGGTAAAACGCTGAATGTCGAAGGTATCCAAGGCACTTACAATAAAGGGCAAGTGAGTGCATCAGGTATTCTGCCAATTTTTACTTCTGGGCAAGTCGCAGCGAATCCCCTAACACTATCAATAGCAGACAAACTCAATTTTAAGCTTGCAGGATTGTATGAAGGCGGTGTTGGCGGGGATGTCGTAATTCGGGGAACAGCGTTAAAACCTGTAATTGGTGGAGAGATTAAACTGAGTGATGGTCAGGTGATTATTGGAAACTCGGCTACTGCGAATAAAAAATCAGCAGCGACAGCAGAGGCTAACGCTAATGTCATAAACAGAGAAGAAGTTAATGCTAACGTCACACCTACACCAGAGAATAGCGCTGACCCAGTAGTTACAGCAACCGGAAGTACTAGCGCAGTAACTCCACCCAATTTACCTAATTTACCTATAGAGTTTGCAGATTTAAAGTTGACTTTAGATAAGGATATTCGTGTTACCACTCAGTCCCTATTGAGCTTTGTACCAGGAGGAGCCGCATTAAGTCAGCCCCTATTGAGCTTTGACGCCAAAGGCGACTTGACCATTAATGGTACATTAGCCAAGCCGCTTCCTGAAGGAGTCATTCGTTTGACAGGAGGAAAACTGAGCTTATTTTCCACTGAGTTCACCTTGGCGCGAGGCTACGAACAAACTGCGCGGTTTACTCCAAGTCAAGGACTTGACCCGACTTTGGATGTCCGACTTACCGCAATTGTACCCGAAGCATCGGTAAGGAACAGTCAAACTTTGGAATCACCATTGTCTTCAGAAGTCAGCGATGTTTCTGTAAACAACTTTGGGACTTTACGTACCGTTACCATTCAAGCCAGGGTGAACGCGCCAGCTAGTAAATTGGGTGACAGTCTAGAATTGACGAGTGAACCCAGCCGTAGTAAGGGAGAAATAGTTGCTCTACTGGGTGGCTCGATTCTGAATTCTTTCGGTCAAGCAGATGCAGGCCAAGGGCTAACTAATTTCGCTAGTTCGACCATTTTAGGTGGTTTGCAAGGAACCATCACTGCGATCGGACAGTCTGTTGGTTTCAGTGAGTTTCGGATCTATCCGACTCCATCTACTAATAATACTAAAACAGCGACTGCTTCAGTTCTTAATTTATCAGCAGAAGGTGTGTTTGACATCAATAGAAATTTTTCTGCCTCTTTATCACGCCCTCTTACTAGCGATGACTCTTTCCTTTACAATGTGCTATATCGAGTCAATGACGAAATTCTCATGCGAGGCTCAACTAATTTGGGGGATGAAAATCAATTCCAAGTTGAGTATGAAACCCGATTTTAGATTAACACAATTGAGTTAAGTATTTCTTCGTTCTATAGCGTTTCCTAATCACATGAGGTACATCATAGTCCAATACGCTTGGTTTTGTGAAAAATAGCTTTGTTGGGTTTCGTTCCTCATACCAATTCTGTATGAAGATGCGCTAAACCATATTTAAGTACAAGAAAGAAAAACGAACCGTAAAGGAGAGGCAGCGCGTTGCGGTGAGGCAGTCGCTCAGAGGGGGTATGAGGAACTGCCGTTCGCCCTTGGCGTGGCGGAGGCATCACCCGAAGGGGGGGTTCCAAGAGTTGTAGCGACTGCCGTCGCAAAGGACACAAAGAAAGAAAGAAGTTAAAAGGGTTTGGCGCCTGACTTTTCACGGCATGTGGAAAATACCATTTTGAGGGTTTTTCAAGCCCTGATTTTTCCGTTAGCTATTTTCACTAACTTAAAGCTATTGAGAGAAAGAATTGTGATAGTGACGACGAGTATCATTGAGAACTAGTTTAATATTCCATTGTTCGCCAGATTTTAAGTATAATTACTATGGATTTCTGGTTAAAACAAAGGTATGTCTTTATGAACATGAAAAGAATTGTTTCATCTTGTTTGTTAGGCGTGTTGCTGAGTTCGAGTGTTTTAGTAGAGCGTGCATCTGCTCAGATAGAAATAATTTTTGGAAACAATGATCGACATGAGTGGCGCTACCGAGAACGTGAAAGGTTAATATTTTTACGTAGAGAACGTGAAGAACGTGAGCGTCGTGAATGGCGACGTAGAGAACATGAAAGACGTGAATGGCGTGAAAGACGTGAATGGCGTGGGGGAGATGAAAGACATGAATGGCGGAGGGGAGATGAAGGGCATGAATGGCGTAAAAGACGCAGAGATTAGACCTTTGTTGCCAATTAAATTGCAATTTAGGCAATAAATCTTTAAACACTCGCTCAAATAATTCATCAGGAAAAACTAAAAATCTTTCTGATAGGGACTGTTGAGTAAATTTAGTAGGTATACACCATAATAAACCTTCTCTTGCCAAAAGACGATTTAACTCTTGAACACCAGGTACTTGCCTCCACAATAACGTTAATACTGCTGGTACCATGAACGATAAATTCAGAATTCTATCTCGGCATCCTACTGCTTATAATATTTTTGTTGAGCAAAAATAGCTGGAGTTAATAAAGCTTCTAATTGCTGAGAAATTGCCTCATTATCTATAGTAGGAGTATTATGTTTGTGTGCGTGGTCAGAGTTTTGCTTTGGTCGCTTGGGCATGGCGGTAAACCAAACTTTTCATTAACTCATTTAATAATTGAATTTACCTAATAATGTTGCCCGCTTCTTATAAATTTATTCTGCTGTTACAATACCCTTTCCCTTTAAATTTTAATTTTCAACAGCACTATTTTGAGTATTTTAACTGATGACAAAATGCGCTTTATTTTAACCTCTCACGGATGGACGCAGTTTCAGGTTTTTGGTTTTTGGCGCTAACCCAAGAGTATTGCATCATAGTCCCCTCTCCTCGCTTGCTCTTAGGGGGTTGGGGGTGGGGTTCAGTACCTACTCAAACGAGAACCGCAATATTGTGAACAACCAGATTCCCAATTTCTCAACCAAGTGGAAAATCTGACTCGTGGGAATATGACAGCCTGTCTTTTGACATGATTTTACTATTACAGCAACAATACTACTTGGTGACTGTTTTTACTTGGTGTGAAAGAGAACGTGAAAAAGGATTTTTCGTTGCTAACAGTAGCTTTACCGAGTTTACTGATAGCGTTTCCTAGCTTTGCTATTGAGAGTGAAATTAAGCAGAGAAATACTGATAAAAAACTCCACCCACAAGTGGATGGAGTTTTTGGGCATGGGGAATGGCGCATAGGGCATGGGGAAGAAGTTACCAATGCCCCATGCCCTATGCCCCAAGGGTTGGGGGGAGCAACCTCGACCACCCACGAGGGGATGAAGTTTCCCGCCGCTTTCAATAAATCACTTCGGTTGATTTCAGATATTCCGAGTTTGAGTGAAATCGAGCTACCCGCCACTAATGCCGAATTATTAACTCAACAATCTGCACCGAATGAAGTTAATCCAGAAACTCAGCCAGAAACAGAGCAAACTCCGAGCGATGAGCCAGATATTTCCTTAGAAGCGATCGCAGAACCAGATAACCTACCTCAATCTACTCCAACTTACGTAATTGATCAAGAAGAAATTAAAAAGCAGGGCGCTAAAAGTTTAGCCGATATTTTGAAAAGAATGCCTGGTTTTGCAATTAATGACGTCGGTCATGGTGCAGATATTCACACAGGTACATACTACCGGGGAGCCTCAATTAATCAATCTGTATTTCTGATTAATGGCAGACCAATTAACAATAACGTCAACATTTATCATGGTGGAACTGACTTAAACAGTATTCCGGTAGAGGCGATTGAACGAGTAGAATTATATAGCGGCACAGCTTCCGCTTTGTATGGTTCATCAGCCTTTGGGGGAGTTGTGAATATCATCACCAAGGAAGGTTATGGCAAACCTAAATTGAGTGCTAGTGCAGAATTTGGCTCATTGAGTTTAAATAATCAACAAGTTACCTATGGTGGTTCATCTGCTAATGTCAAGTATAACTTTAGCTTTGAAAGATTCTTTACAGATAACCGTTACCGTGTCCCTGTAGGTGCAGCAAATCGTGATATTCAGGGGTTTTTATCAAATGCAGACACAGCTACAAGTACTTACTTCGGTAGCATTGGACTAGATTTAGATCAGAAAAATTCATTGAATTTAGATGTTAGTAAATTCAGCAGTCGTCGCGGCTTAATTTATTTCGGGTTCCCTCTCCAAAGAGATAGATTAGACCACGATGGTTTAAACGTTGGCTTATCTTGGAAAACTCGGCTAGGTAATGGGGAAAGCTCCAATATTACAACCTCAATTGGTTATAACCAAGATTATTTTAGCACCTATGGCCCTACAGGAGCATTTTACCGTACAGGAGCTTTAGATACACAACAACTCACAGCCAGAGTCGAGCATGAGTGGAAAGTTACTTCCAGTAATAAATTGCGCTGGGGATTAGATTTTAAAAACACCGACTTAAGCGGTGATGTTTTGAGTACAGATCCTAGTAGAATTGCTAAAAACGAAACTGAAGATCGGAGTTTGTTCAATACAGCTTTATTTGCTGTCAATACTTGGAATATTGGCGAGAATTTTCTGATAGATTTAGGGCTAAGACAAAGCTTTGACAGCCAGTTTGGAAATTATCTTAACCCTAGTGTTGGCTTACGTTATGCCGTCACACCAATAGTAGCAGTGCGGGGAAGTTGGGCAGGGGGACAACGCAATCCTGGGTTAGATCAGTTGTATGTTTATGATACAGTTCATGGTTGGGAACCTAATCCCGATTTAAGACCGGAAAATGGCTCTACTTGGAGTGCGGGAGTAGATGTCAATTTTTCGGAAAATCTGATTGGACAGTTTACTTACTTTGGTAGTAGTATAGGCGATCGCTTGGGAGTCATCGCCGGAAAATGGGCAAACATTGGGCTAGTAGATACCAATGGTTTAGAGGCTGCATTGCAATTAAAAATTGCGGCTGGCTGGTCAACTTTCCTCAACTATACTTATACAGATTCCCAAATAAAAACAGGCTCAGAAAAAGGTTTACAATTAGGTTTGATTCCCTACTCTGTACTTCAAAGTGGTGTAGGTTATCAAAATGCGGGTTGGCAGGCTAACTTGTATGTTACTTACAATAGTGGCGCTCGTAGATCCATCTTCGCTAACCCTAGTGACAAGCCTACAGATTTTGCACCATCTTTCGTGAATTTAGATTTGAGCGGTCGTATACCTCTAACTAGCAATTTAGGGCTGACAGTTTACTTAGAAAATCTACTCGGTGAGCAATATGAGCGAGTTAATCGCATATATAGCCCTGGATTCACTTTTCGTGTGGGTTTAAGCTCCAATTTTTAGGTATTACAGCAGAATTCAGGATTCAGAATTCAGGAGTCAGAATTCAGAAAACCCGTCGCTACTTGATTGGCAGCCAGAGTAATTACTAGCAGGGCATCAATCGAGGCGATCGCTATTCCTGATATTAATGCTATGAATAATCCTAAGTAAATATTACCTGTAGTTACCCGTAGCCTATCACTGATGATTAAGCTGATTGTTTGGATGTTCATCCTTTGTAACTGTAGGTGATACTGCCATTACCACACTTTGTTCTTGGGCTTGTATTTCCAGTAGTTGGGGAATCGTCACAAATCGATAGCCTTGCGCTTTCAAACCTGCGATCATTTCTGGTAAAGCCTTCACAGATTTGGAACGGTTGCCGCCCCCATCGTGCAACAGTACAATTGCACCTGGTTTTGCATATTTAAGCACATTTTTGACCAGCATCGGCACTTGAGGCGAACGACGTTCAGCATCTCCTGACTCTTCTGACCACATCATGACGGCATACTTCTTGTTTTTGGCATATTCGGCTAATCCATTATTCAAAAAGCCACCAGGGGGACGAAACAGAGTAGTTTTCTCTCCAGTAGTCTTGTAAATGATCTCTGCTGTGCGATCAATTTCACTAGCCGCAGTCGCTAAGTCCATCTGGCGATACCAATGATGCCATGTGTGATTGCCAATTACATGACCATCAGCAGCCACTTGCTTGGCAACTTGGGGAAAATATTTCACCATTTCTCCAACCATGAAGAATGTCGCTTTGATTTGATTTTTCTTCAAAATTTCTAAAATCTGTGCCGTATTTTTGGGGCCAGGGCCATCATCAAAGCTCAAGGCGATGACTTTCTCATTTGCTTTTAGTTTCGCTTGATAAACGATTGTTCCCTGAAATTCCTTTGGCACTTCATTCATCTGGTTTATTGCTGGGGAAACAGCCTGTGCAGATGCACTCATCACCCTACCTAAACCCGCTCTCGTATTCTTGCTTTTTGGTGTTTGAATTCCCAACAGATGGTTAAATCTAGTTGTGCCTACAAGCAGACTGATACCCAAAGTACTAACACCAGTAAGCAATATAATGATTGCTACTTTCAAACTTAGAGCTAATTTATAACTGGACACATTAAATCTCCTTAAATATTAGTCATTGGGCAATTCAATATTGGATTTTGGTGAAGCAGCGCGGGAACAGGGGAGCCAGTACGTTGGGGAGCCAGCGCCGTGGGCGGGTTTCCCGACTTGAGGCGACTGGTGTCCGGCGAGCCACTCTTGCTGCATCTGGCGTGGTTTCCCCCATGAGTGACTGCACCAAGCCGTCCCTTGCGCGTCTCCCCTTGGGAGAAGGGATTGACGATTTTGGATTAAATTTCAATTCTTTAATCCCAAATCTAAAATCTAAAATTCTCATTCCCCCTCATCTCCCTCTTATCTAATTCGCACTCGGTTGTAAATTAATATATCTGCTGCTAAAAGAAAAAAGAATGAAATACCCCGAAACATCCCAACTAAAGTTAAAGGAAGTCCCAATTTACAGCTATTTTCAGGTAAATAGACCACGCGGTAAGGGCACAGAAAAAGCTCATTGGTGTCAACTTAAGGTGAAAGTTAGTCTAGAAGCAGCATTTAGAGATTGTCTCGTTGTCTCGTTCCCAGTCTCCGACTGGGAATGCATTCCGAGAGGCTCCGCCTCAAGACTTGCGGCAGAGCCGCGATGATCTGCATTTCCAGCCTCTGGCTGGAAACGAGGTTTTAAAAGGGTTTTGGCTTAAGTTTACACCAATGAGCATTGCTGTGCCCCTACGACATATGCGGTTCAAATACATGAAAACTGCTGTAATAGAGTTAGCCAAATTGTGCGTAGGTAATCGCTCTTTAATCCCACCATACACCGCAACTTTGGGACTCGCACCAACTACCCGCACGCTGAAACCAAAAAACGATAAATATTTAATATAAAAGCATTCAACATAAAAATCACCATTAGGTGATGTGGGGCACGATCGCTGTCTTCGGTGCCAGAAATCCCAGTATTCATCCGCTTATAGCCTCCCACATCACACGCAACACTATCTAATGTTACTCTTGAGACTCCTCAGATATAGGTTCTGATTCGGTTTCAAGTTCTTCTGTTTTGACTTTGGCTGGAGGTTTAACCGGTTTTGGGCCACGCGCTAGGGCAGGATTCCCCGGCTGCCTGTTATCATCCCCATAGTTGGATGCTTTTTTCTCTGTGCCAGACGAACGATTACGGCTCGGTTTTGAGCTTTTGGGGTTGGATTCAATCGGAGATATAGAATCCGACTTTTCGGAATTGTTGTCAGTACTTCCTTGGGACTGACGTTCCGATTTCTTGATTGGGCGTTCTACCATTGTTGATTTTTGTAAGTTTATCTTTTATCTTTATGCTACATCGGTTTGGTGACTATCAAGCTGTTAAGTAGCATTTTTTAAAGATTTTATCAGAAAAAAATTTAGTAGTCAGTAGTCAGAATTCAGAATTGAAATATGAAAATGGGTGCGTTACCGATAGCTGAACGCACCCGACAACTATTGAACGCACCCCAACTAAATCAAAGATTATAGTTGAGGGTTCTTTCGCTTTAAAGCCTTCTGACTTCTGGGCGTTACCAGGGATACTGGCGTTCTCAGTGTGTCGTGGGAACTTTTGACGTGCGTTCACCCTAGTAAAAAGTATTATTAACATAATGACTTTTTACTGGTTATAGATAATTAGTGAAATTGGTCTATGTCTCCAGATATAAAGCTTTTGCAGTACCGCAAAAACTAATTATTAGAATGATAACATGAAAGAAGAATTGTTACTTCGTGCAATAATATTTATTTCGCTAACCCCACCTTAAATGTAGATATTTTTTAGTATTTTTAGGTGGGGACTGCGCTCAACATTTTTGTTCAACAAAATCAGGTCGTGCCTGTTGCATTGATTTTAACTTTGACTCTAAAACTGTCCAATTTTCTTGCTCAATTAAGTTAGTCAACTCATCGAGATTGTGACGATATTGTTGCAGCGATCGCAGCAATGCTTGACGATTATATCGCGCCATCATCACGCCCAACTCTGGATTCCCACCACCGACACGACTGGTATCCCGAAAACCTGAACTAGCTAACTTTTGGGCTAATTGCAAAACATCGGGGTCAGTTTCACTCAAACAAGCCGCAATTAAGGAGGAACTGACCATTACAGGTAAATGGGAAATCCAACTTACAGCGCAGTCATGTTGCTCTGGTTGACAATAGTAGATATTCGCTCCCAGCGATCGCACAATTTCTTCCACAACTGTAATTGCTGTAGTTGGTGTTGTACTTGTCGGTGTTAAGACATAAGGTTTATCGACAAATAAATACCGTTGTGCAGCTTCTATGCCACTGTCTGCTGTTCCCGCCATTGGATGACCGCCGATAAAATTATCCCAAAGTGGAGAAATCGCCTTAACTATCTGTGTTTTCGCCGAACCCACATCAGTCACAACGGTAGCGACAGACAAATGAGCGATCAACTGTTCAAATTGAGGCACAATAAGGGCTAGAGGTGTACAAATAAATACAACTTCTGCGGCGGCTAACAAGCTCAGATCAACTGATGCTTGATCAACACTGCCGAGGGCAACTGCCTTTTCACAGGTGGCTTCACGGCGACTGACTCCTAAGATATGATGTCCTTGCGATCGCAAATCAAAACCCAAAGATCCGCCGATCAGTCCCAATCCTAAAATCCCAATATTCATTTTTGATTTTGACATTCCGTTTTTTCTGACTTTACCAACTATTAAAGTTGGCATCCAAGGGGTAGCATCAATGACTGTAGAGGAATTACTGGAACAATACGCAGCCGGAGTCTTAAACTTTAGTGGTGTTGACCTCTCGGAAGCTAACCTGAGTGGGGCTAAACTCAGTGGCATCAATCTTAGCGATGCTAATTTGAGTATAGTCAACCTAAGTGGCGCGAATCTGAGTGAAGCTAACTTGAGCAATGCCAAGCTGAATGTAGCCAGACTGAGTGGCGCGAATCTGTGTAGCGCCATCTTGAACAACGCCACTCTCAACGTCGCTAATTTGATTCGAGCCGATCTGGGTCGCGCTCAACTTAGAGGAGCCTCGCTGATCCGCGCCGAATTAGTTCGCGCTGACCTGAGTCGCGCCGACTTATTGGAGGCTGACCTCACCAGTGCTGATTTACGAGAAGCGACACTCCGCCAAGCCAATCTCCGTCACGCTAACTTGAGTGGGGCTAACTTAAGAGGCGCTTCCTTGACGGGAGCTAACTTGGAGATGGCTAACTTAAATGCCAGTGACCTCAGTCGTTCTGACTTGAGCGGCGCAAATTTGCGAGATACCGAACTCAGACAAGCCAATTTCAGCCATGCTAACTTGAGCGGGGCAGATTTGAGCGGGGCGAACCTGCGGTGGGGAGATTTGAGCGGCGCGAATCTCCGATGGGCAGATTTGAGCGGCGCAAAATTGAGCGGGGCTAATTTAATTGGCGCAGATTTAAGCAATGCCAATTTAACGAATACGAGTTTAGTACACGCCAATTTAACTCAGGCAAAATTAATGAGAGCGGAATGGATCGGTGCTGACTTAACAGGAGCAACTTTAACTGGGGTAAAACTTTATGCCACCTCCAGGTTTGGTTTAAAAACCGAGGGGATGATTTGTGAATGGGTTGATCTTAGTCCCGCAGGCGATCGCTCCATTATCCAAAAGTTCGATTCGGAAGACTCACGAGATTTTTTTAACGAAACACCGCCAACAATTCGGATTATTGTTGATTCAGCCCTAGAACACGAAGCCAATTTTGCGATCGCTGGCGCTTACTATCAAATTGCTCAGGAATATCGGGGGCTGAAACAACCTCCAAGCATTGAAAGTGGGCATCGTCGAACTGTTTTCACATTTCATGTAGATAGCGATGAAGGATTATTTCCCACTGCTTACATTGTGATTCTTCCTTTTCTAGATGCCGCATCTACCCAAAAGAATATTTCCAGTATGGTGGAAATTATTAACAGTCAAGTTGTTGCGAACCAAGATTTAAAATTGCCCGATATGGTAAAACAATTAAATATTCTTGTAGAACAAGCCATGAGTCAGGCTACAACAATTAAACAGATGAAAAAAAATATCGAAGTAGCCGCAAAGTTAAATTTTTGCAAAGCCCCAACCCAAATAATTTTAACGAATTCTAGCGCCTACACTTTGATTGTCCATGACAATCCTCACTTTGGCAAAAGATTTATTAATCGTTCTGCCCTCAATGCTTCAGCTTATGATATATCCAGTGAATCAATAAAATATATATTACCTTCGTTAAATATGGTTATGGATTTTGTCAAAGGATTTCACTATATTAGTCATTAGTCATGGAGCCTGGGGCATTGGGCATTGGGCATGGGGCATTGGGCATTGGGCATTGGGTATTAGTTATTGGACAAATAACAAATGACAAATGACAAATGACAAACAAAAAATTTCTGGAGGATAAAAATGCGCGATACCTTTAATAAAATGATCGGTCGAAATCGCTATGTAGTCTTTCGCCTATTTCTGCACTTAGGAGGAGGCGAGGTAGCGCCAATTTTGGGAGTATTAAATAGTGCTGGACGGAATGCGATCGATGCCGATGGAGACTTAGAAGTTTTGGGAGAAGCATTGGTAGAAATTAGTCAAACCCTGCTGCAATACGATGAATATTGGCTTTCTGCTGCCAACGAAGGCGATGTATTTTGGGACGAAGGCGAGGCGGGAGATTACGTGAATGAATTATTTACTGACTCTGCCCAAAGATATCTCAGTGAACCAGATTACAGTTCGGACTCTGGATTGAATGAACCTTTATCTATACCTGTAACCCGCAACGTCATTGTGATTATTACAGTAGCTTACGAAGGAGAAATACCAGAGTTAGAAACTGATCTTTCTAATATTCAGTCGCTGAAGGAAGCTTTTAAAGCCTTAATCAATTTACACTACAAACATAAACTCCAGGCAATCCAAGTGCATTTCTCGCCAGCGCAGTTAGGCGATGAACTCACTAGCGATCAATTGTTGCAATATTACCCAGAATTGATTCCTTTGTAATCTGTTGGGTAGTCCGTACTTACTACTTACATCAAGAAATTGTTAAGCTCAGAGATAGGACAATAATCCAATGATCATGACCATAGTACGTAAATTTACAGCCGTTTTTTTAGCTCTGAGTTTGTGTCTGACAACTGTCGCTTGTGGAGGCGAAAACCAAACTAATTCTTCACCCAAGAACGTTAGCCAAACCTCTACTAACACCAAACTAAAGGACGGAGAGTATCAAATACAACAAGCTACTTATGACGATGCATGTGGTGAGTACAACCTGTTTTTACTTAACAATCAGCCCCCAACCTTTGCAACCGAAAATTTGCAAATGGCACGGTTAACTGATGATGAAATCAAGCAGGGTAAAAAAACCTATCTAAAGGTAGAAAAAGGACAACCGATTTTATATCTGACGGAAGACTTTAAAATTGAGTACGTCCACAACGTTACCGAGAATAAGACCAATCCCCAAACAGGACAACAAGAGACGGTTGTAGTCCGTCGAGAAAATAGCTTCTGGGCACCCTTTGCTGGGTCTGTGGCTGGTGCTGTGGCCGGTCAAGCACTTGGTAGTCTATTGTTTAGACCCCAATATTATGTACCCCCTGTCTATCAATCAGGGCAAGGATTAAGTGGTTTCGGTGGATATGGCCCAAGCTATGGTCAAGCAGTTCAAAACTATCAAACTCGCTACAATGCGCCACCCGCATCTGTGACAAATCGCACTGCATTCCGCAATACAGGGACAATTAGAAGGTCATATCCTGGAAATTCAACTATACGCAATACACCGCGTAGCACTACAGGTAATAACCGTCCTTCTGGTTCTGGTTTTGGTGGTAGTAACTTGCGACCCTCTGGTAACTCCAGCAATACCAGACGCAATTCTGGTAGTAGTTTTGGTAGTGGGCGTAGTTCAGCACCCCGCCGCTCAAGTGGTTTTGGCAGCAGACGCCGTTAGGAAATTCCAAAAAATAAATAGACTGCCTAAGAAGTTAAGGTAGTGTATTATACAAAGAAGCCGGAGGTAACGCATGGACTACACCACTGTACAGCATTAATTGGCAGTAGAGCGCACCGCAGGAGTGATTGCTTTTTTGTCACCAGCATGATACAATGCCAACTGCATTTACTGCATCACATCGGATGACAATGCATTAGCCATATAGGAGAGTCCTGCGATATCTACGATAAGCTCCGCTAACGCTCTGAAGGCAGACGGGTACGCCATCGCAGTCTTTATCTTTGGTTACGTTTTTTGAGCTTTTTTCTGTTGAGCGCTAACTGCTGAAGCCGCTCAATTTCTGTTAATACATCTTCGGGTTTGGTTTCCATTTCTAAGTCTGCAAGCTCACTATCCTCATCATTATCAATGCCCATTTTGTCTTGAATAGCATCAAGCATTTGTAATACTCGTGTGACTTCATGCTCAGTCAGTAGTGCAATCTGTAAATTTAAGTTGGCGCGATACTCACTTTCTTCACTAAGGCGGTTTTGACTAATTAGCACAAATGTTGACAGAAAAATTGCTTCCAGCGATACTATCATTGTCAACAGTCCGTAAGGAAATGGATCGAAGGGATGCACACCAATTTTTCCAGTGTTCAAAGCAATCCAAGCTCCAAACCAGACGATATGAACGTAAACAAAAACTATATGTCCTGAAAAAGACGTAATAGCATCGGCAATTTGGTCTTGTAAGCTTCGTTTCTTAGCAGCCTGAAGCCGAAGACGGATAATAGTGCGAATATTCCGTTCTATGACTTTAGACAGTAGTGGATTATCATCTTCAAAGTCTAAGTATTCTTTTTCCACTTCGTTCATGCCGCCTTGCTGCATAATTCTGATGTCCTGCAATCCATACCACTTTGAAAATATACTGAGAGTGAAAAAGCCCGTTTGATCAGGATTTTATCTGTAATTGTGTTCAGAAATCAGACAGAAATCCGACATTTGGGCTACAAATCAAAATCAAGGCTGAATGTTTCGCTATCAGGATTTTCTGGTTTAGAGTCTGGTGATAGCTCTTTAGTCGGCTGAATAAGTTTGTTATCTTCGGTAGTAATACCATTTCACATAAAGCCTGATACATATAGATTTCTCGTAGGGGCACAGCAATGCTGTGCCCCTACCAACGTATTTGTATCATTATTAAAGTAAAACGGTATAATCGGGGTAAAAGTTGGTGTCTGTGTAACTCTACGCAGTCGGGAATTTTCATAGTACCAGTGTACTGCTTTGAAACAAGCGATGCCGTTCGCGGAGCGTCTCGTAGAGAAGGCGGTAAACTACGCTCTAGGGGTGCAATTTTTCCTCATTTCACTAAGTTTTTTGAGTTGGAATAACTTTATGCACTCTTAATAGTAGACTATGACTTACGCAAAAACCCTCTCAAACTCTCATTCCTCCGTGACCTCTGCGTCCTCTGTGGTTCGTTTTCCGTTCCCTTTGCGTAAGTCCTATAGACATTGGCTAATGGAGGAGCAATGAAGCTATATTACATTCCCACAACAAGAGCAGTACGCCCCCGGTGGCTATTGGAAGAAATGGGAATTGCTTATGACTTAGTTCGAGTCAATATGACCATGACAAAACAATCAGAATATAAAGAACTGCACCCACACGGTAAAGTACCAGTCTTGGTAGACGGGGAAGTAACGATTTTTGAGTCTGCTGCTATTTGTACTTATCTTGCAGACAAATATATAGAGATGGGGTTTGCTCCACCGCTAGATAGTTCTGAACGTGCCGATTACCAGCAATGGCTTTTTTATGCCGTAGTTACCCTAGAGCCACCTGTTGAGCATTATATGTTTAATTTGCTGCCAAATCTGCCAGAAAAACTACTGCCGGGTTTTGTCAAGTCGGAAACTTCCCTGCAAGAATCTCGACAATGGTTTGACCGAGTTGCTCAACCTCTCAGAGAAGTATTGGTTGGCAAGAATTATTTAGTAGCAAATAGACTAACAACTGCTGATATTCTCACTGGAGGAGTTTTGCTGTGGGCTAAGAAGCTAGGAATGCTCTTAGATAATGACCCCCTGACTGAATATATCAATGGTTTGATGCAGCGACCTGCTTTTATGCGTGCCGATGAAGATTTTTATGCCAAGATAGCTCCCTAGTTTTTATCTGTTTTAGGCGATCGCTCCTTTTGACTTGTCCTCGCTTGTATTTTATGGGGGGCGATCGCTTCTTGCGTGCAACGTTTAATTTCATGACTGTGAGAAACGCAACTATTAACAGGGTTCCCATTTGCTCAGGTACGATCCCTAGCTTGGGCAAGAAAGCGCGATGGGCTACGCCCCGCCGTAGGCGCAATTTTTAGGTGACATTGGGAATATCAAAGAGCAAGTTCCTCAACCAAACCGATGAGTTTAGCGATTTTTGGCGAAGTTTAAAAATACCAAATTTAATACCTATTGCAGATTGATTTCACGTTCAAACTCCGACCTAAGAGGGTAGTTTTGCAAGACTGCTTAAACAATACAACAATGAATTTCACCCTTTGACTAATCCGATAGGGCAATGGCAAAAGCCGATCAATTGAGTCAATCTGTTTATAGATATTGTTGACCTATTGAGTCAAAAATTTCGGTTAATAATATCTAACCGTTTTGAGGTAAGTCAGATGAAACTAAAGATTTTAGCTACCGCAGCATTAGTAAGTACGATTTGCTATGCCATTCCGGTGCAAGCTGCAAATCCTGCCCATGTTAGACAGTTACTAAAAACGGGGAAATGCCCGGGGTGTGAATTGGCAGGAGCAGACCTGCGTTCGGCTCATTTAATTGGCGCTGACTTAAGAAATGCTAATTTGAAGGGAGCTAACTTAAGAAATGCCAATTTAGAAGGTGCTGATCTAACTAGTGCTAATCTGACTGGTGCCAACTTGAGCCAAGTATTTGCAAGTGATATTGACTTAAGCGCTACTAATTTAACAAATGCCAAGCTGACTAATGCCAAGCTGACTAATGCAAACTTGGAGGGTGCTGTATTGGCTGGGGTTGATCTCAAGGAAGTTATACTCTACTGAGGGGTTATCGGCAAGCTACGCCCTTCAGAATTTACTAACCGTTTGGAGACAACAAGAAGAGCAAAGTAATATAAAAGTAATTTGATTGCGATCGCCCCTAATTCAAGCGAGGAAAAAATAGCATCAGGGAAGATGAATCTGACGAGAATATCATCACCTTCTGAGTAGAATAAGCGATCGCTTTCCGCTTCGTTGGTAGCTGGGGCAATGACAAGATATAAGAAGTGCGATGGCGTACCCGCCCGCCGCAGGCATCGGACTGACAACACTCCACCCTCTACTTGTTCCACGGTAGCTTTGTCCCCATTTCGGTCAATGCCGAGAACACCAGATATAGCAACCGCCAAGGCGGTTTCGGCATCAACTAGAAATAGTTTCTTTGCTTTTGCCTTGGAGCGCGATCGCGCTCCAAGGCAATATTTCCTCTTTGAATATCGAAACTGCATTACTGACTGAGGAGTAACTTAACCGGCGTTTGTGTCTATTCCTCTTGCATTATTGCTGCCAATAACGGAATCAAGCCAAAAAGTGACCAATAATTCAGATTTCCATTGGTAATGAACCCACAATTATTAATAGGGGTTGCGACTGTATTCCCTGGTGATTCCAGCTTTGAATCGGAAGAATTGGCTGGTATCGGCTTTGTTGTGGCCAATGTTAGAAAGTTTGATGGTTGTAAATGAACATAGGAATAATCGAGTCTTACAATAGCGGATTTTTAGAAGTTGTACCAGAGGGTGAAGACAGCGATTATTGGCAGATTGCAGCTATACACATCAATGGCCAAGCCTACTGCCCTACTCCTGTGCTTTATCGATCAGAAAAAGTGGCACTAGCGCAAGCTGCACAAATTTATGATTGGCTAGCTGACCACGAAGGAGAAATCAGTAATGGGGCTTACAACTGCTTCCAATTGAAACTCATTTTATGGCAGCAACCTAAAGTATCTTAGTTGACCTTGTATCAATAGCTGCTGAGAGCAAGCCTGTAGTCCCTACCTTAAGAGTAGGGATTTTGTTTGTAAGTGCGACGGTTTTTCCTCGAAAAGAATTTTATGGGGGTAAGCTAAAACACATCTAATTTGCATATTAAAATCTTATGTGCATACCCACACGGCACAGTGACCCCTAATTGTCTTGCTGATTTTCTGGCGAGTAAGGAACACCTAACCCCTGTGGTGGTATAGATTTACCAGCTAATCCTAGTAATGCAAATAAAGCGATCGCGTATGGTAACATGACTAAAAATTGATAAGGAATATTTGCACCTAGTGCTTGAATTCGTAACTGTAAAGCTTCCGTAGCACCAAATAAAAAACAAGCCAAAGTACTACCTAAAGGATGCCACCTACCAAAAATTAAGGCTGCGATCGCAATAAATCCTTTACCTGCACTCATCCCTTCGGTAAAAAATTTTATTTGCACCAAAGTCAGATCAGCCCCTCCTAAACTGGCAAGACAACCACTGACTACTACAGCCAAATATCGCACCTTTGATACTGAAAGCCCAGCCGTGGCAGCAGCTTGGGGATATTCCCCCACTGCCCGCAAAGTCAGCCCAAAGCTAGTATGAAAGAAAATATAGATACTGACAGCAACTAGAGTTATCAGTAAATATACAAGAGCATCTTCCTGGAATAACAGAGATCCAAGTATAGGTATGTTTGCAAGACCAGGAATGACCATAGGCTCAATTCCTGGTAATCTTTGAGTACTACTGCCATTAAATACTAACCGCGCTAAAAACGATGTCAGCCCCGCAGCTACCAGATTAATCGCTAACCCTGATACCAACTGATTAACATATAAAGTGACACACAGAAAAGCGTGAAGTAAACCGACTAATCCCCCAGCAATCAACGCACAGAGAACACCAAACCAAGGGTTGCCAGTATAAAAGGTAGCGGCTGCACTGGAAAAAGCACCAGTTATTAACATCCCTTCGAGGGCAATATTTAGCACCCCCGACCGTTCCGAGTACATTCCACCAAGGGCAGCAAATGCTAGGGGTACTGCTAAACTTAAACTAGCAACTAAGTAATCAGAGAAGAAGTTAAGGTTATTCATAGTTATTTTTTTAATGCAGAGGAACGCTAAGGGAAGCGCAGAGTATCGCAGAGAAACTTCCGCGTTAAACCTCAGCGTTAGTTTGCGTTTTTATTCGTCTTTCTATGGCGAGGCTGATGGCAATAAATAACACAGTTAATCCTTGAATTGCATAAATTATAGTCACTGGCACACCAGCACTACGTTGCATGACATTTGCACCACTACGCAAGGCGGCAAAAAATAAAGAAGTCAACACTACACCGCCAATACTACCGCGACTTAAAAAAGCGATCGCCACAGCATCAAACCCATAACCAGATGACACCTGTTCAAATAAGCGGTACTTCAACCCCATCACCTCAGATGCACCCGCTAACCCGGCTAAACCACCTGCTAACGCCATCACTAGCATGATCGTATTTTTGACCGAAATCCGCGCATAATGGGCTGCTGTAGGGTTAAAACCAACGGCGGCGATTTGGTATCCTAGAGGCGATCGCATTAATAATACCCACAATATTCCGGCTGCCATTAACGCCAGTATTATCCCCGCATGGGCTAAACTTTGGGGTAAAATAATCGGTAACTGTGCTTCTTTAGCAATTAATGGCGAATAAGGACTAGGGGAAGCTGGTGCTTTTAGGGGGTTTTGCACTAAGTAGCTAACTAAATTCACCGCGATGTAATTCAGTAATAGAGTAGTGATGACTTCATTGATTCCCCGTACTGCTTTGAGATAACCGGGTATCCAACCCCAAACCGCACCAAAGAGAAATCCCGCGAGAAGTGCTAAGGGAATGTGTATGACAGCAGGTATTCCTTGCACATATAACCCAATTAAAGTACTACCCAACGCGCCGAGATAAATTTGTCCTTCGCCACCGATATTAAATTGACCAGCCCGCAATGCGACTAATACCCCTAAACTGGTGAATAATAGGGGTGTCATTTTGGTGAGGGTGTTACCAAACCCAAAGTAAGTAGTTAGGGATTCTTGAAATAAAGCTGTGTAGGCGGTGATGGGATTTGCCCCAGCGATTAATATGAGGATGGCACCGACGAGGAGAGCAGAGGCGATCGCTATGAGCGGTGATAGGATTGGTAATTGTATAAATCGAATCCAATGATTTTTCATCGTCTCCCCGCGTCTTTGGCGCAATTTGATGTTTTACTGGCTCACAATAGTCAGGATAAGCCACAGGTGAGAGCGATTGCTAATGAACTTAAGCAGCGTGGTTTAAAGCTGTGGTTAGACGAAGAGCAAATTCTTCGTCCAGGAAGTTCTTTTCAACAAGAAATTCTACAAGCAATCCCATTAGTTAAAACAGCGGCTATATTTATTGGTGTCAAGAGGTTAGGGCGTTGGCAGGTTTTGGAATTAGAGTCACTGGTACAAGAATGTGTAGAAAATAATATACACATAATTCCTGTTTTGCTTCCTGATGTTAGTATGATTCCTGAAAATCTGCGATTTTTGCGACGTTATAGATTTGTCAGTTTTCTCCAGCAAGTCAGTGATGTTGAAGCGTTGAACTTATTGGAATGGGGCATTACCGGAAGAAGACCAGAACGAAAACTGGAGCCAAACCAAGTTATTCAAACTAATGTAATTAAAACTGATGATCTCAGTTCTGATAAGGCAGTAGACTACACGCGATTGCGGAATTTGTTAATAGCAGGGGAGTGGAAAGAAGCCGATGCGGAAACTCTAGCTGTCATGCTCAAGGCATTTGGGAGAGAAGCGGAAGCCTATCTTGATTACCGATCCATCAATAATTTTCCCTGTACTGACTTACGCACTATAGACCAACTTTGGGTAAAATACAGCAATGGGCGCTTTGGCTTTAGTGTGCAAAAGCGTATCTGGGAGAGCGTCGGGGGAAATCCTTATGCGATTCTGTATGAAACATTTGAACATTTTGGCGATCGCGTAGGATGGAGAGTGGAAAAAGACTGGATCGATAATGAGGGTGTAAATTTTAGCACTTCAGCACCAGAGGGACACTTACCCTACTCCATCTTAGAGGTACACTTCCAGATGGAAATATGCTTCTTCTCTCGCGCAAAGACTTGTAAAGTGTAACATTTAAACACTTCAGACTTTTATAAATATTTTTAACAGGGTGGTTTTCTACGAAATAATCGACATTTCAGGAATCCGATACCTGGCACTGGTGGTTGATATTCGGTTGAAAGAGCTTCTACATATTCAATAACTGTCTGAAAAGATACAGGGTTGCTCATTGACAGTGTTGATATCTTTGAAAAATTCAATACTTTTTAATTTTATACCATTTCTCTATAACAATAAGCTCAATCACTTATGGATTACGGCAATGCGATCACTCTTATGAGCATTAATTTATTGATTCTCTATTTGTCCCCCAGCCATCAATAAACCAATCTCCTCTAATGTCGCTGTCTGTGCATCCAAAATAGCGACAAACTCTCCTCTGTAGATTACGGCAATGCGAGCGCTCATTGCCATCACTTGTTCTAACTCTATAGAAATATACAAGATTGCGGCACCGCGATCGCGTTGTGCTAACAACTGAGAATGAACTGCGGCTGTCGCTCCGACATCTAATCCCCGTGTGGGTTGCATCGCTATAATTAAATTTGGTTCTCCCGCCAATTCTCTCGCCAATACTACCTTTTGTTGATTTCCCCCCGATAGTTGGCTTACCTTGATATCTTCCGCAGTCGCCCGAATATCAAATTCTTCCATGACAACTTGAGCATAATTTTTGATTACTAGTGGTTGTAATAAAAAATTGCGGCAGAATGGCAAGTTTTTAAAAGCATTCAAAATCAAGTTTTGGGCAATGCTAAACTGCAACACCAAACCCATTTTTTGCCGATCTTCAGGAATGTAACCTATTCTCTGACGAGTACAGGAGCTACTAAACTCAATCTTACCCTTGTTAATAGTTCTTAAACCTGCGATCGCATCAGCTAATTCTCGTTGTCCATTGCCATCTACACCAGCAATTCCTAAAATTTCCCCAGCCCGTAATTGAAATGAAACATTGCGGACAGCAGGAATATTTCTATCATCAACAACTTGCAAATTTTGTACCGATGCTATCACTTTTCCCGGTACAGATGCAGATTTATTCACTTGTAAAGCTACTTCGCGTCCCACCATCAATTCTGCTAATTGCTGAGGAGTTACTTCTTTAGCTGTCGTTGTCGCTACTACTTTACCTCGTCGTAATACTGTGACTGTATCGCAGAGATTGATTACCTCTTCTAACTTGTGGCTAATAAAAATAATCGTCTTGCCAGCCGCCGCCAGTTGTCGCAAGATATTAATTAATGATTCAACTTCTGTTGGTGTCAAAACTGCTGTTGGTTCATCGAGAATTAATAGTTGGGCTTGGCGATATAACACTTTGAGAATTTCTACTCGCTGTTGTGTCCCTACTGGTAAATTTTCTATTTTATCTGTAGGGTCAATTTCTAGCCCATAAGTTTGGGATAAAGCCGCAATTTCTCCTTGTTTTTGCCGCAGATTTAAGCACCAACTATTTTCTCTACCCAGGATGATATTTTCGATAACAGTTAACTTAGGCACAAGCATAAAATGTTGATATACCATGCCTATCCCTAGTTTGATTGCGCCCTTTGGAGAGGTAATTTTTACTGGTTTATCTTCTAGATAAATTTTTCCAGTATCAGGTTGATATAGACCACTAATAATGTTCATCAAAGTCGTCTTCCCTGCACCATTCTCACCTAAAATCCCATGAATTTTACCAGCATCAACACTGAAGCTAATATTCTGATTAGCAACAAATGAGTTAAAGCATTTACTAATATTTTCTAAACGTAAATACATTGAGGTTCATGCTTTTTTGACACAACGGGTATCTTTACCAGCTTCCTGACAATTTTCAAAGATAATTTTTTTATCGACAATTGCCTGTTGTACTTTCAAAGCATTTTGTTTAACTGTTTCCGGTACTGCTGCCCCAAATTTACCTAAATATAATATATCTTTTCTTTCTAAACCTATAGTATATATCTGCCCTTTGAGTTGTTTTTGTTTTGCGAGTTCTGCTAAATAAGCTATTGCTATATCTAATCGTTTAACTGCACTTGTTAACACTGCTTTGGGAGCAACATCTAATTGGTCTTTTGTATTACCAAAAGCATAAACTCCTCGATCGCTCGCTGCTTGTAAAACTGCGGCTGAAGAACTATCTAACCATTGATAAATTACATCAGCACCCGAAGAAATTAAGGCAAGTGTAGCTGATTTTGCCTTAGCAACGTCATTCCAATCACCTAGAAATGTAGAAGTAATTTGAATATTGGGTTTAACTGATTTGGCTCCTAATTTAAATCCCCGTAGTTCTTCTTGGGTAGCGGGGAATTCTTGTCCAGCAATATAAGCTAATTTATTAGATTTAGTGATAGCCGCGCCAATAATGCCACATAAATAACTACCTTGCAAATGATCTATTCGCAAAGAGGCAATATTTTTTCCCTTGTTATTACCATTTACACCCACAAAAAATGTATTGGGAAATTGTGGAGCAACTTGCTCTATGGCTGCATCAAATTGTCCACCGTGGGCGAATATAACATTATAACCCTTGCGGGCAAAGTCTGTTAATGCTTCTGTTTGATCTGCTTGGGCGACTTGTTCGAGATATGCAACTTCTGCACCCAGCTTTTGTTTTGCAAGGGTTAAGCCTTCGTAACCAGACTGATTCCAAGCTTGATCAGTGATCATTCCAGGGAGTGCGATCGCAATTTTAAAACCTTCCCCACTACTGCTAACTGTTGGTGTCGTGCTTTGATTGCTCCTGCAAGCTTTCAGTAATAGGCTAGTAGCGAAAGTAGCTGAACCATACAAAACAAATTTACGTCGAGGAAAATATAGTATCATATGCTACCTGATCATATATGATCATTTTAGTGAAGAAGGCAACTTGGCTGATATCCTATCACTGTTACAATGCCTATTACCGCAGATAAACGCTCTCACAACGACAACTCAAAACCCATAAACAGCCCATGCTTGATATCCTATCACTGTTACAATGCCTATTACCGCAGATAAACATTACCTCAATCATGACGATGTGCTGTGGCGGGAGTAAGCTTGCGGAGGTCTAGATGGATGTAATCAAGCGTCGTATCGGTATTGAGCAAGAGTTTTTTCTGGTAGATGAAGTTGGTCATCTGAGCGATCGCGCTGATGAGTTTTTGCAGGGTTGTCACTTAATGGCTCAAGCACAAGGTTTAAACCCAAGTTACTTCGTGCCGGAGTTCGTTAAAAGTATGGTAGAAATTAACACACCACCAGCGTATACTGGCACAGAGCTAGCTAGAGTTTATCTCAAAAATCTCAAATTGGCGCTCTCTGTAGCGCAACAGATGGGTTTACGCCTTTATCCTCTGTCTAGCTATCCTTTGCATACTATGCCAGTTATGCGAGATCACCCTAATTACCATATCCAAGCGCGGACTGTCGGCTTGCCAAAATTTTTGCACGCGGGAAAATGTACAGGTACACACCTGCATTTGGAAGTCCCGCCTGGGGTAATTGACCCTCGTGTTGCAGTATCCTACAACTCGACATCGGCAGAGCGAGAAGAACTATTAAATATCTATAATTTAGCTACAGCTTGCGACTCCGCACTTATTTCTCTGACGCGGGCGTGTCCTTTTTATGAAGGACAGGCGTTCGGGCTAGCCGCGCATACAATTCGTTATCGAGGTAGTAAAACTTTTGGCTGGGAAGGCGTTTACACCAATTTACAGCCTGTCGGCGGACTCATGCCTTATGCCGATAGTGTCGAGGATTTAGTTGAGCAGCAGTTCGCTCGTTATTATGCTTGGTTGCAAGCGATGGAAAAAGCCGGAATTGAACCGAACCTGTTCAAAGAAGCGGGAGTTAGCTTACTCAAGTCAGCTTGGAATCCAGTTAGACTCAACAAACTCGGCACAGTAGAAATAAGGTGTATAGATAGTAACTTTCCATCCGTAATTTTAGCTATAATTACATTGCTGGAAAAAGTGGCTCATCGAGTCAGGCGCGAGAAGTTAACAGTAAGACCAGCTAAAGGAATGCAGATATTTGAATTAGTTGGCAATCACCTGTATGTACCAGATTTTGAATATCTATCAGGTGAATTGCTCTATACCTCAGCTACAGAGGGAGTTAAAAACCCCAAAGTTAGGGCTTACGTCGATTCAATTTTGCAGTTTGCCAGCGCACTAGGTGGGGAAGGAGCAAATTTTTTGGCAAAACTCAGCAGACACCTTGATCAGTATCAGACAATAGAAGCCAGGATCTTGCAAGAGTTTACCCCAACAACTGCTCAACTTTCATTAGATGCCGGTTTGCGTTTAGTGCGCTCTTGTTGTGAGAAACTAGAAGCACAGCTTTCATGGATAGACATAGAAAATCCCCTAACAGCCTTGGATACTGATGAACGATTGTTACTACAACAGCATTAGGAGGTTGACGTCTGGGTAAACCCCATAGATTATGTCTGGATTGCGATCGCTCGATTGATCGTACCGTAGAGAGCGGATATTAAAGTTTACTACCATTACCAAAGATAAAAGCACTCTTCATGACTACCGGACCTAGTGGATACCGATGGTCAGTGGATGTCTCCAGCGTCACAAACATTTCTGATATCCCCGCATCATAGAAATCAGCAGGCATCGCAAATTTTTCGACAATCTTACCCTGTGTACTGGCAGGAAGCTGTCCGCACGGGATTTTTTCGCCCTCAACAACTGCCCAAAGTCGGTAAACAGTTCCAACAGGCTGAGGGGGAACATTTTGAATCGCAATCACACCTGTTTGCTGTTCCAGATTCAGCACAAAACTGCCGCTTGCTGCTTTTGCTACATTCACACCCCTTAAGGGAAACAGGCGGGTTGCTTTTTGTTGCAGCAGTGTCTTGAGATTATCAGCTATCTGCAATTCTATACGCAAGTGGTAGTTCTCTATTCCCAAATACAAAATTAATAGTGCCGCGACACTGCCGATGATTTTGCGCCAGGAGAGACTATAGGGAAAAGCGCTAACCGGACGACGCTGGGACGCGAAGAAATTTTCAGTCTCTACGTCCTTTAAATTGCTGAGGATAGCTGCACGCAAATGCGGTGGTGGCTCAACAGCATTTAAACCATAAACCACTTCATCTAATACTTGCTGTAACTGCTCTACTTCCACTGCCAAGGATGGATTTTCTGCGAGCATCTGCTGAAACTCAAGAGCTTCATCAGGAGACAGTTCACCCACGACATAGCCTGCTGCTAACTGTTGTACATATTGAAAATTTTCTGGTGCAGTCATAGGTAACTAATCAATAGCATCAAGTAATATTTGTTTTAGCTTCAGCAGTCCTTGGCGTGTCCAAGTTTTCACTGTTCCTAATGGTACATCTAGTTGTTGAGCAATCTCCGACTGGCTAAGTCCAGCATCATAAGCCATCTCTATAATCTGACGTTGGTTGTCTGGCAGTTGGGTAAGGGCAGAGCGAACGGCTGCTTGGCGTTCTGTTAACTCAGCTTGCTCAACCGGAGTTGGAGACAGGGTTTCGGCGGTGACTGTTTGCCCAAAGCGGTGCAAGAGATTCAGGGTGCGACTCCGAGAGCGGATTTTATCTATTGCCCTTGAGCGCGTCATCGTTATCAGATAACGCAGGAAATGACTGTGGTTGGGATTGACAGTCGGATTGCGCCACAAAGCCAGAAAAATCTCCTGTGTTAAATCCTCCGCTTCCTGCGGGTTTTGCAATACTTTCAGTGCAATTCCGTAGACAACCTGACCGTAACGGTCATAGAGAATACTTAACGCACCTGGATGTTTTGCTTTCAGGGCGTGGAGCAACTCTGTATCTGTCTGGTGCGGGGGAGAATGTGACTCCATGCTGGGGTGTGAATATACCTGCGTGGATATCAGATTACACCATTTGGTTGGCGATCGCAAAGGTTTTACTTCTATTTATATAACGATTGACGGAGGCAATTGGATTTGAGATTTGAGATTTTGGATTTTAGATTGAGATTAAATCCAAATTCTCATCTCGTTCGTTATAGGAATAGAAGCGAACACTAACCCACACAATTATTGATTTCGGTAATGCTTGATTGTAGAGACACGATGCCGTTAATGGCGTGTGAGTCTCTCTCAAATAGAACCCGCGCACTCTATTTAATTGTGTCTCTACTAAAATAGCCTTTTTCACTTACACATCACCCAGATGAAAACAAGTTGGGTAGGTTTTCCCCTACCTGCTTTCATTGCTTTATCCCAACAACTCTATTCACGAGGTAGAAATATGCAACGTTACATTCTCCCAATTTTATCAGCTTTGTTAATATCTCCTGTACTAGCAACCACTGCTGAAGCACAAACCTCAATTACATATAATTCAGTCGTGGCAAACAGTGCCAAAGCCAGTCAAATTAATCCTTCCAATCTGGCTTTTATGGCTGAACGTGGCTACTTAAAAAATGTAGGTATCGAGAGTGGGAATGCCCTGTTGAACGCGCATCAGTCGGGAATGCTAACAGCTAAAGATATTCTTCAAGGTGCGGTGAAGGCAAAGCTACTACCAGAGCAAACTCTATCTGACCAAGGATATTTAAACGCACTAGAAGCACAACTACAAGCCTTAGAACAAGATTAGGAATTTGATCATGAGATTAGTCTTCCGCAAATATCACCGACTAATTGCACTTACAATCTGCTTACCACTAATTATCACCGCAGTTACAGGTATTGCCATGACAGTTGCGGATGAGTGGTTGCATCAAGCCCAATTAGTCGGATTTCTTCTCAAAATTCATACCTTCCAATTTTTGGGACTGTCAGCAATTTTACCCGTATTCAACGGATTGGGATTGCTGAGTTTAATTGGCACCGGACTAAATATGACGGGTTTATTTTCTCAACGGCGCAAGTCATAACAAGTAAAAACAGGACTTACGCAAAAGATAACGACAGTAGCGGTAATTCATGAATTACCGCTACGCAAGAATAAGGTTTTCGGTCACATCTTGCGTAAGTCCTGAAAAAGTAAAAATGCAACAAATAGCCGATTTTTATCTGTTGTATTTGTGCGTTGTCTGGTGCAATTCCTTAATAACTTTCGGTTCTATCGATATATGAAATATATCTCTTACTTGCTTCAAGGACTTGCTTCTGCAATTCTGGTAATTGTGTTTTCTTTATCATCCTGCACCCCTAACCGACAATCTGTAACACCTACACCCCAACCGCAGGAAATTACCGCCAATACCGCAAATCCTACCGTCAAAATTGTCAATTTCAAATACTTACCGTCAAATTTCAAGATAGGTGCTGGTGAAACTGTGCAGTTCGTCAACCAAGATGAGGAACCACATACCATTACCGCCAAAGATGGCTCTTTTGATTCTAAGGGGCTGGATGGGGATCAAGTTTGGAAACACACTTTCACGCAGCCAGGAACTTTCCCTTACTTGTGTTCTATTCATCCCTACATGCAAGGAACAATTACTGTTAACACAAGTAAAAAGTAAAAAGTAAAAAGGTACTCATAAAATACAAGAGTGCTTTTGACTTTTGACTTAAAGCAAAGCAACTTTCACTTTAAATAGGAAAACAAAATGAGACGTAGAAAGTTTATTGAACACGTTGGCTGGACTGGTCTTGGTATTCTGTGGGTAGTGGGGGAAAATGGTTTACTTGCATCCTGTTCGGTCAGAGATTCGCAAGGCAAGAAATTAGCAAATTCTGCACCCTTATCATTTGTGCAAATCAGCGACACACATCTAGGTTTCAATAAGGAAGCGAACCCCCACGTTACTGCCACTCTGCAACAAACCATCAACGCCATAAATTCACTATCCACACCACCAGCATTCATTGTTCATACTGGAGACATCACTCACCTTTCCAAACCGGAGGAATTTGACACGGCAAAACAATTTCTTTCCCAATTGAAAGCACCACTGTTTACCCTCCCTGGCGAACATGACACCATCGGAGACAGGGGGAAAGCTTATGGAGAAGCATTCAGCCAAAAGGATAAAAGAGAAGGTTTGCAAATATGGGACTATAATGGCGTGCATTTGATTTCCCTGACCAATGTGCTGGAATTTGGGGAAACCGGTCAAGGGAAACTCGGCCAAGCGCAACTAGATTTACTAGTAAAAGACCTCGCAGCGCAGAAACAAGACACGCCAATAGTTATTTTTAGTCACATTCCTTTGTATAATCTTTATCCTCAATGGGGTTGGGCAACCGCAGACTCAGGCAAAGTACTCTCGTTATTATCCCGCTTTTCTTCTGTTACCGTCCTCAGTGGTCACATTCATCAAGTAATTCAACATAGCGAAGGTAACATTCGATTTAGTACAGCTGCATCTGTTTCCTATCCGTTACCTGCGCCAGGAAAAGCTGAAAAACCTGCTCCAGTCAAGTTACCAGAAAAGGATTTACTGGCTGTGTTGGGTTTCCGCACATTGGAATTTATACCTGGTAATGATGTCAAAATTGACCAGCATTCTCTGGCTTAGAGTCTCGATAGAAGTACCCAAACGTGTGGACGTAGTGATAAACCTTGGGGAGTAATAATTATCCTTTGGTCGTAAATAGACGATGCTGTAGGGGAAAAGCCATGCTAAACCCCTACGAAAGATGTGGTTTTTCACCTGAAACATATTTGGTATTTCTTGTCAATGCGTAATAGCTCTTTCAAGGTGGGTAAAATTTTTCGATAATAATTCCTCTTTTCTCTGTGTTCTCTGCGCCTAATAAGGTTCAATAAATAACTTTTAAACCGCTCCAGGCACGGAGAACGCAGAGAGGAAAGCAGATATTTTATCAGTGACCTTGAAAGGGCTAGTCCTGTAACTCTTATCTCAAAAGACTTTCAAAATTTTTAGAATCGCTCTTACGCCCTTACAATCTGTGTAATTCGTTTTTTAATCATCATCATCCGAACTCCACCATCAGGAGCAAGGGTAAACCCACGTCTTTGCAGTTTAACAGGTTTATTTTCCACCAATGCAAGTTGATAATTAGATAAAACGGTTGCCAGGACTAACTTCATTTCTAACAAAGCCAGGGTATATCCTAAACATCGCCAACTTCCACCACCAAATGGAATGAACTCCCAAGGGGAATACTGGCGTTCTAAAAAACGTTCGGGATTAAATTGTTAAGGTGGACTGGGTGCCTCTGTCCTCGATGCTTTTGTGGGTATAGATGCTTTTGCCTCTGGTGGATTGCCACTAAACCTAATCAAACTAGCTGTGCGGGATCTGCCCGGTTCTGGTACTCCTGAAGAACTACTTCATGCAGCAAAAATTGACGCTTCTTCTATTGTCGAGGCTGTGCGATCGCTCGTTAGACAATCTGCTTGGGTATCAACCAAGGGCGTTGCCTAAATGCGGGATGAATCAGTTTGTGATTGTAATGGTACTCAAAAGCTTGCTGTGTCTAGGCGGGCAACCACATTATGATCCGATACCAAGCGGCTGATACTTTGTTGGCTCTTGGCGATCGCTAACTTATGATTCCCATAGCTGATTTTTCAGATTTTGATGTGCATCAATTATATTCTTGTAGCTCCTGACTACAGCCATGATGAATTAATTTAACTTTCATTCGGTGGGTTTAAGTCCCCGGCTACAAAAGAAGCCGCAAGTATGTAAGTCTTGTTCTGTCTTACAAAGTTGCACAAGAGGGGAGACCCCAAGACCGCAATGCAGCGCTGTCTTGAGAAATCGCTCCACTTGGGCAAAGCCCAAGACCGCGTTTCTCGCTAAATCCCCGTTACAAAACTGTACTTCAGACGAACGACTTCTTTAACCAAATGCTACGCTAACCTTTATGATGACGATCGCAACAAGCAAAAATTTTACCTCGTTAAGTCAATGAAATGGATCTTAACAACTGCTCTGATTTTGATTAGCATTACCCAATATTCAGCACAAGCAACAGATCAAACCAAACAACCAGTCACTAATAAACAGCCTGCACAACCAGTCAAAACACCTGCTTCACCTCAGCAACCTACCTCTAGACCAGTTTTTATTTTGCCAAAAACACCTGCTCGGTTAAGTCCTGTATCTGGGCGGAGAGCCGGAATGGGTAGTCGAGATAATTGCCCTGCGGTTGGAACCCCGCTCACCGCCTTAGTACCATTTCAAGAGGAACAAAAGGTTGGCGGACAGGCAAATAAATCAATTATCGGGGTTGTAGAGGGACTAACCACTTCTGAACGTCCGACGTTTTGGTTTTACATCCCTTACACTAAAGATTTGTCTAACTCAAGGGCTGAATTTAGCTTACAGGATAGCGCCGAAAATGATATTTATAGAAATGCGATCGCGCTACCTTCAAAGCCAAGTGTCATTGGTATTTCTCTCCCTAGTACTGCTTCATTAAAAGTAGATCAGACATATCGCTGGTATTTAAAAGTACATTGTAAGCAAGAGGCAGCAAGCATTCCTGTGTATGTAGAAGGCGATATTAAAAGAATCAATTTAGATTCTCGTGTTATGCAACAATTAGAAGCAGCAACTAATCCTCGACAGAAGATTATAATCTATGCTGAAAAAGGGATTTGGTTTGACGCTTTAAATATGCTGGCACTAATACGCATTACTCATTCTAATAATGCATTTATTCAAGAAGATTGGCAGACTTTATTGCACTCCATCAATTTGGATAATCTTGCTAAGGCTCCTATAGTCAATTTACCAAACCGCCAATAATTTAATATCCAACAAAGTATCTATAAGTCTAAATCTCTACAACCAATTACCAACTAACACGTAGGATGCCCAGTACATCGGACGGCTGTATTCGGGAGATTCAAGTAGTTTTAATTGAGCAAAACGTAAAGCTTCTGCCGTAGTTTTAACCTGCACTAACTGGCGGTAGAACTCATCAATAAACAAAGCTGTGGAGTTATCACCAATTTGCCATAGAGAGGCTAAAGTACTCCGCGCACCAGCACGCAGAGCAACTCCTGCTAATCCTAATACAGCTCGGTTATCTCCTGCTGCTGTTTCGCAAGCACTTAAAACAAGTAATTCAACTGGCTCTGTGCGTTTTTGCTCTCTACTTTTGAGCAAACTATCTAATTCACTCACATTGATGCGTCCATCATCTGCTAGGATAAATGTGTCTTTTGCTTGAGAGCTAAATTGCCCGTGAGTTGCCAAGTGAACAATTTGAAAAGGTTGAGCATTGATGGTTTTTGCTAAAGTCGTACTGGTAAAATTTTTATCCAATAATGTAGTTGTCGATACCCCTGATTCCTGAATTAATTTCAGTTCAACCTTAACGTAGGGAAGCGCTGCAAAATTTTCATTTTTGGGTGGTTGCGATAGTCCTCCAGCCAGGGCATTTAATTTTTTCTGTCCTAGAGGTTTGGGAGTAAATAGTTGCAGTCCGGGACTAATAACTACAGAGTATTTTTGGACTAAATACTCTTTGCCATCATATAATGCAGACATTGGGATATTTCGCAATAACCCATCTGGAATAAAGACTAGAGTATTAACTTTACTATTTTTAAGGTCTGTTTCAACTGGTTTAATTAACCAGTTATAAAGCTGTTGAGAAACTGCTTTAAATTGCTGATTAGCATCGGGTTGGACTATTGTCTCTCGTATTTTTGTAATAATTTGCTCTACTTGCTGATGGTTGACTTTAGAAGTTTTATGCATCAACGGTTTATTGGGAAGTTTGATAATAATTTCTAACTGGTTATCTAGGATAATCGGGTAGAAAATAGCAGTATTTGGGTTATCGTGGTCTACTACTTTGTCCAATACCACAGATTGGTTGTTCAGGCAAGCTTCTCGGAAAAAATTGTCGAGTTCTGCGACTTGCAAGGCTTCCATTCGCTGACGTGCTTTATCTAAATCTGGTTTTCCTTGTCCTTTCTGTTGTAAAATCAACTCTACAGATTGCCGATAAAGCGGTTCTATGCGATCGCGAAAATTGAACTGCACCTCTCGATTAACCGCAACTAAATCACTACGAAGAGATTGAAGAGTTGTGACAGCAACATCATAAGCAGATATGGCGGCTGGGATATTTCCCTGTGCTTTGAGTAAGCGTCCTAACTGCCACTCAAGGCGATAAGCTATATCTGAGGCATTAATTTTTTGAGCCATAAACAACGCTTGCTGCGTCAAATCTTGTGCTTCTTGCAATTGTTGGTTCTGCTCGTAAACTTCTCCCAAGCTGCCCAGTGCATAGGATTCGGCACGTTTATCGCCAATTATTTTGGCTTGCTGAACGCTACTTGCCAGAATCTCTGCAATGTCTTTTTTATTACCAATTGGGGTCAAAGTCTGAGCAAAATTTATCCGTGCATAAATACCAGCTTGATTGGTAGGCAGATTCGGGACTTGAGATTGGATTGTCGGTATTAATGACTTTGCTTGAGTGATGCGTTCGTTTTCGACAAGTAAACTCAGCTGATTAATCAGGGCTTGAACTTTGGCCAGAGGGTTTGGTGCAATTTTGGCAGCATTTTCATAATGAGCGATCGCACCTTTAATATTACTTAACGACCTAGCAGTATTACCAAGGCTAAATTCCGTCAAACTAATTTCTAGAGGCAGTTGCAGACGTTGAGCGATTTCTAAGCTTTGTTGTAAGTTTTTCTGGGATAACTCAAGTTCGCCTAATTGTTGTAAGACATTGCCAAGCGATCGCAAAGCTGTTACTTTTACAGGTGAGTCAGGTTGGGAAATTAATTGTTGGGATACTTCATTTAATATATCTAAGCTACGGCGGTAAAAACCAGCAACTCGTAGAGCTTGTGCTTGGTTAATCCGGCTGCGCGTTACTCCAGCATTGTCACCTAATTTCTTCCAGATTTGCTCTGCTTGTTGTGATGTTTTTATAGATGCATCAGTTTGTCCGTCTGCTAATTGCAATTCGCCCTGAATATTTAGAGTTTGTGCAAGAATTTCTAACAATTCAGATTTGGGATTGTTGACATTTAACTTTTGATTTATCTCATTCCAACCAAGCAAATTTAAGCTATTGTCAATAGTTGCATAAGCTTCTTTCCAGGAGCCGAGTTGCTGGTATACAAGACAGAGGTTAGTCAGCGCTGCGGCTTGTGCGAGGTTATTACTTTGTTGTTGATAGGTACGGACAGCTTGTTGTAAAATAGTTACTGCTTCAGTAAAGCGTCCAGCTTGATAAAGCGCTTCTCCTTGCTCAAGAAGTTCCTGTGGTGTTGTGCCTGGGGGTTTATTGGTTTGGATGTGAAACCCGTTTGGTGAATTTGTCTGGATTTGTTTAGCAAATGTACTAGGGATAATAGTCACGAAAACAGCAAGGGTAAATAGGACTACGGGAGTTATCGCAAATCTAACTACTCGCTTTGGCAGCTGAAGTTTTGCCATATTTCACACCTCCCTGAGATACAGGACAGGAAGCAGGTGTTTGCCAAGGGCTGTGGGGGTTGAGTTGAGGAACTTGTGCTACTAGTTGTATGTTTCCATTGCGATCGATTACCCAGCCAGAAGCTTCCACAATTGGAGTTGTAGCAGCAATGGGAGTAGTTGAAACTGCTGTTGGTTGTGGCACAGGCTTTGTGTTTGCCAAATTTTCTGGTTTTGCTCTTAATTTCACCCACGCAGACACAGTACTTGAATCTTGTAATGGTTCAGTGGGACTCATGGGTAATCCGCCGCGTCCTGTTGCTACAAATGTATTTTGGAATTGCCGAGTTCCAGGTGTGCAGGCATTGGAAATTTGCCTAGAAGCATCAACTAGATTAGTGGGGAGTTCGACTAAGCCGTTACTAGGGTTTACATCAGGTGTATTAATTTGCACCGTGCCATTGATTCCCAATTCAGAACTGGCAGTGATGTCACTTTCAGGGGTTTGTTGTTCCTGGCGTTGAATACCAAAGACGGCTTGGGCTGTAATTTTGATATTACCCCCTCGACCCTCGAAGGCATTGGCTGTGATGTCGCTGTTTTCTCTGGGCACAGCGACGAGGAAACCATTAGGGACGTTGATGATGATGTTACCACCATCGCCGCCTGCTTGAGCAGTGCCCGCACTGGTGGAGATTTGGCTGTTGTGACGCAATATTAACAAGTCTTCGACTGGTAAGGTGATGTTACCACCATGACCAGATGTAGTTTCAGCTTGGATATCAGCTTGGTTGTCTAGCTGAATAGAGTTAGAGATAACTTCGATATCTCCAGCAGTCCCCTGTCCCAAGTTGTTAACATTTAGTAGACCGCCACTAGTCAGAGACAGTGAGCTTGTAGCGATATTAATATCACCTCCATTGCCTACCCCTTGTGATTCCACTTTACTAAAGATCGCTCCGCCATTCTCCAAGGAAATCTGCTTCTGAGCAGAAATGGTGATCTTACCCGCATCTCCACGTCCACGATTACTGGCATAGAGTTGGGCGGCATTGGTTAGAGACAGTGAGCTTGTAGTGATGTTGATATCACCCCCCTTGCCCATAGTGTCTGGTGATTCTATACCACTGAACATTGCTGCCCCATTCAAGCTAATCCCGTTTGGGGCAGAAATGGTAATGTTACCCGCATCTCCCTGTCCCAAATTGCTTGCAGACAGTAGACCGCCACTAGTCAGAGACAGTGAGCTTGTAGCGATATTAATATCACCTCCATTGCCTACCCCTTGTGATTCCACTTTACTAAAGATCGCTCCGCCATTCTCCAAGGAAATCTGCTTCTGAGCAGAAATGGTGATCTTACCCGCATCTCCACGTCCACGATTACTGGCATAGAGTTGGGCGGCATTGGTTAGAGACAGTGAGCTTGTAGTGATGTTGATATCACCCCCCTTACCCATAGTGTCTGGTGATTCTATACCACTGAACATTGCTGCCCCATTCAAGCTAATCCCGTTTGGGGCAGAAATGGTAATGTTACCCGCATCCCCCTGTCCCAAATTGCTTGCAGACAGTAGACCGCCACTAGTCAGAGACAGTGAGCTTGTAGCGATGTTGATGTTTCCTACCTTTCCAGTGACCCCAAATGGCACTATATTTGCAATTGAGCTTCCATCCTTAAGATTAATTGCTGCTTGTGTATTCACTTCAATATTTCCGGCAATACTTTTAGCCGATCCTAAGCCTTCAGCAATTCCCGCTTGTAGTGTGCTTGTTCCTTCAAGCTTTAGGGAACGAGCATTAACCACAATACTGCCACTATTATCACCACGCACATTCACTTGAACACCATTAGTGAGCGACACATCACTGCGTGCCACCTCAGAGGGAAAACTCAGACTCAGATTATTGTCATTCACACTCAGGATAACCGCTCCTGTGCCCACCAATCCTCCCAATTCAACTCGCCCACCGAAAGCATTCAATCTTCCACCATCCATACTGACATTACCGCCTACTAGCAGTAAACTTCTACCATCTCGAACTCGTAAACCAAAAGCGTCCAAACGGGCTGGGTCTTTCCCTGCTGGCGCAGTTGAACTATTTTGAATTGGGGAAGCCCCAATTTGATTGAATAATAAGGTATTTGGATTTACTGTTAACAAGGGTGAAGGTGCTTCTGGATTCAAGGCGCTGAAATATCCCAAATTGCCAAACCCAATGGCATTGGCTGTTGTGGCGACAAAGGAACCGCCGATGTTCAACTGTGCATTCTGCCCAAAAACAATACCATTGGGATTAAGTAGGAATAAGTTTGCTTTATCGTTAGCACGAATTAAGCCATCAATATTAGAAATTGACTTACCTGTTACTCGTGTCAGGATGTTCTGAATATTCAGTGCATTATTGAAGAAAGCAGTACTGCCATTGGGAACAGAGAACTCCTCAAAGCTGTGGAACAGATTAGCACCTCTTGTGGTTCCACCCTCAATAATCCTGGTATTGCCCTCTAATTTCACATTGGAATTATTTGGGAGAGTGCCGTCTGGGGTGATTTGGGCAACTGAGATATTTGCATATAAGGGAATGGCACTGACAATGGCAATTCCTAGACCTTGCAACCAGTCCAAACGCATAGCTCTAAAAGACATTGCACTCTCCTATAGAAAAGGAAATTTAGCTAGGAAGCCTCAATCAAGAGTATAAGTGTCAGCATAATCAACTGATGCACAAGTGAGCATAGCAAATTGGTACTGCTGAATCAAGTGAATAACATCAACTCACTGCTACCAATTAAGAATCAGAAGGGGAAGCCAAAAAAACCTCTGATTCTCAGCCGTGAATAAAATCAACTCACCGCTACCAATTAAGAATCAGAAGGCGAAGCCAAAAACCTCTAATTCTCAGCCGTGAA
This sequence comes from Nostoc sp., assembly GCF_036917755.1. Classification (GTDB taxonomy): domain Bacteria; phylum Cyanobacteriota; class Cyanobacteriia; order Cyanobacteriales; family Nostocaceae; genus Nostoc. Next base: position 10,931 of record NZ_JBALFC010000138.1, on the reverse strand, counting down.
TAAAATCAACTCACTGCTACCAATTAAGAATTAGAAGGCGAAGCCAAACCAGCGATTACCTTCAATTCAAGCTCAAATTTGAAGTTTCGGAGATCAACAATGTCTAACATCAACAACAACGGAGTAGATATGAACAATCAAACATTAGCCCAATTGAGTTTCAGCGCAGTGAAGGAACTTAACGATGAGGTGGCTGCTAGCTGTAGTGGTGGTGGTTTTGTAGGAGGCCCTGACCCAGATGTAATTCTTTTCAAAGATCCGGGTGAACAAGGGGGGGCCTTAGGACTCAATTCAGTGACAGGTGATGGCATTGGCAACATCGGGCTAGATAACGAAGGCAATAATAACGGTTTCAACGATCAAACCTCATCGATTAAGATTCTACGGGGTAGCTGGAATTTCTTTAGCGACTCAAATTTTAAAGGACAGTCTACTGGTGTTCTCGGACCAGGAGACTATTCTCTTGGGGCTAATAACGACAATATCACTTCCGCCTTCCGTGTAGTGTAGATTTGACTTAATAGCAACCTTAAGAGTGATTTTTGTCTAGAGTTCAAAGCTACTTCAGAAATCTATATTCTGAGGCAGTTGAATATTCGTATTGATCGCTGAATCAAGTGAATAAAATCATGTCACTGCTACCAATTAAGAATCAGAGTCAAGCCAAACCAGCGATTACCTTCAGTTCAAGTTCCAACTTGAAATTTCGGAGATCAACAATGTCTAACATCAACAACCACGGAGCAGATATGAACAATCAAACATTAGCCCAATTGAGTTTGAGCGCAGTGAAAGAACTTAACGATGAGGTGGCTGCTACCTGTAGTGGTGGCGTTCATTACAAGGGAAGCAACGACCCAGATGTAATTTTCTACATAGATTCAAATGCGCGAGGGAGGAGTCTAAATCTCAATGCATCGACAGGTGATGGCGATCCCAACATCGGGCTAGATAACGAAGGCAATAATAACGGTTTCAACGATCAAGTCTCATCTATTAGGATTATACACGGTAGTTGGAATTTCTTTGACGATTCTAATTTTAAAGGACAGTCTACTGGTGTTCTCAGACCAGGATTTTTATATAATCTTGGGGCTAATAACGACGCAATCACTTCCGCCTTCCGTGTAGCAGCGTAGATTTGACTTAAGAGCAACCTTAAGGGTGATTTTTGTCTAGAGGGCAAAGCTGCCTCAGAGTAGAATGGCACTAAGTTAAAATACAGCCCTTGCCCTGACTGGTTAGGAGCCTCCAGGCTGGGAACCCATTCTGGGAGGCTCCGCCTCCTCTTTCTTGACCAGAGGTAGAACCTCTTGGAATACATTCCCAACCTGGAGGCTGGGAACGAGTTGTAACACAAGCCTTTGGGCTTTTCTTAGTGCCATTCGCCTCAGAGTATATATCTCTGAGGCAGTTGAATATCCGTATTGATCTGTGTTGACTCTACGGCATCAAAAACTTCAGTAATTTAACTATGAAATACCAAAGCGTACTGCAACACAGTGAGGAAGACTGTGGTGCAGCAAGCCTTGCTACTGTTTCCAAACACTACGGACGCACCTTTGCCATGAACCGCGTGCGAGAAGCAGTCGGCACAGGTTCGCGGGGAACCACACTACTAGGTTTGAGACGGGGAGCAGAAACTCTGGGATTCCATGCTCGTCAAGTCCAAGCCACCGCAGAAGTACTTGAGAAATTAAATGAAGTTCCCTTGCCCGCGATCATTCACTGGAAAGGCTACCACTGGGTGGTATTTTACGGGCTAAAAGGGAAAAAATGTATTATCTCCGACCCCGCAGTTGGTATCCGTTCTCTCAGCTTAAAAGAGTTAATGGCGGGTTGGAGTGATGGCGTGATGCTGCTGCTGATGCCAGATGACAGCCGCTTCTATGAGCAAGCAGAAGATAAAATTGGCGGTTTTGGGCGCTTCATTGCCCGAATATTACCCTATCGTAACCTGCTGATTCAGGCGATCGCCATCAACTTTGCGATCGGGCTATTGTCCCTCGCCTCCCCTTTAATGATGCAACTGTTGACCGATGACGTACTAGTGCGGGGAGATACCCAACTGCTAACAACGGTGGCAATTGGCGTCATTGTCATGAACCTAATTCAAAATGCCATTGGTTTGGTACAATCTCACCTGATTGGTCATTTTGGTCAACGGTTGCAATACGGGCTAATTCTAGAATATGGGCGAAAACTGTTGCGCTTACCCTTATCATATTTTGAAGCCCGTCGCAGTGGAGAAGTCGTTAGCCGGATTGCAGATGTTCATACCATCAATAGTCTAGTTTCCCAAATTGTCCTTGGTTTACCCAGTCAATTTTTTGTGGCTCTGGTTTCCTTGGGTTTCATGCTCTTCTATAGTTGGGAACTTACTTTAGCTTCGGTCGCCGCCTTTGTCATCGTTACAGGAATCAACCTGCTTTTTCTTCCCGCCTTGCGCCAGAAAACCCGCAGCCTCATCGTTAAAGGTACGGAAAATCAAGGCTTTTTAGTCGAAACCTTTCACGGTGTTCAAGTCCTCAAAACCACCCAAGCTACAGAACAAGCTTGGCAAGAATATCAGACAAATTTTGGTCGGATTGCTAACTTAGGCTGGACTACAATGAAGTTGGGGCTTTACACCAGCACAGTCACTAGTATTCTTTCCAAATTAACGAGTATTGGCATACTTTGGTTAGGTTCTAGCTTGGTGATTAATCAGACATTATCCATCGGTCAACTGCTGGCATACAGTGGGATGAGTGGCAGCTTTCTTGGCTTTTTAGGGTCAGTAGTCGGGCTAATTGATCAATTTATCACTGCTCAAATTGTCGTTCAACGCTTGACAGAAGTCATAGATGCTACCCCAGAAGATGAAAATGACTTTAAAAAACCTTGGGCAGAAATTTCTGGGAATGCAGATATTACTTGTTCTCAAGTTAACTTTCACCATGCTGGTAGAACTGACCTGTTAGAAAATTTTTCTTTAACTATCCCTGGTGGTCAAGTAATAGCCTTAATCGGTCAATCTGGCTGTGGCAAAAGCTCCCTTGGCAAATTAATTACTGGTTTATATCAAGTCCAATCTGGTAATATCCGTTATGGTTTATACAATCAGCAAGACTTATCTTTAGATTGTTTGCGGCAGCAAGTCGTATTAGTTCCCCAAGAACCTCATTTTTGGAGCCGTTCGATTGTTGATAATTTTCGCTTTAGTTATCCCAACATTAGTTTTGAAGAGATAGTCCTTGCTTGCCATATTGCTGGTGCAGATGAATTCATTAGCAAATTACCCGATAAATATCAAACTGTTTTAGGCGAATTTGGTGCAAATCTTTCTGGCGGACAAAGGCAGAGATTAGCGATCGCTAGAGCAATTGTTACTGATCCACCTGTATTAATTTTAGATGAATCCACAGGCGCTCTTGACCCAGTAAGTGAAACCAAAGTTTTGGATAGATTACTTAATCACCGTCAAGGCAAAACCACAATTATGATTAGCCACCGTCCTCAAGTTATCAAACGGGCTGATTGGATTGTGTTACTTGAAGATGGGCGCTTAAAAATTCAAGGAACTCCAGAAGAATTACGTCATATTCCTGGAGAGCATTTAAGCTTTATTGATGAAATTTCTCCTTCTCAGAATGGGTTTAAATCTTCTTTAGTTATTCGGAATTAGTTAATCGGCATTTTAGATAATATACTCAGCACTTATGATTAGTAACTCTAAAACCAATTTTTTACCCCCACTTCAAGATAACGACTTTCTCCCACCTATTAGCCGTTGGACTACATTTGGCGGACTATTTATCGTGTTTGTGTTGTCGTTAGCTCTTCCTGTGGCTGCGGTTGTTAAATATAAAGTTACGGTTATTGGGCAAGCTGTTGTCCGTCCTGCGGGTGAATTGCCAATTGTGCAGGCTGCAATCGAAGGACAGGTAATGCAGATTTACGTCAAAGAAAATCAAACGCTGCAAAAAGGAGATAGAATTGCCACTATTGATGACTCTCGACTGCAAACCAAAAAAAACGAGTTGCAAACCAATATTCAACAAGCTAGGTTACAACTAATTCAAACCGTTCCTCAAATGAATGCAATAGATAGTCAAATTCGTGCCCAAAACGATCGCACTAATCGGACTATCGCCTCTGCAAAAGCTGAATTCAAAGGACGCGATCGCGATCATCAAGACAAAAATATTACCAGTATTACCGAACTCCAAGAAGCATCAGCCAACGTCAAAATAGCCCAAGAAGAATTATATGCAGGACAAGCACAATTACAAGCAGCACTAGCTAATCTTTACGCTACGGAGGCAGCTTTAGGAGCTGCGACATCAAAGCAGAACCGATATGACAGTGCTGCTAAACAAGGGGCATTATCCCGCGATCAACTAGAAGAAGTCCAGCTGGCTGTGAAGCAGCAGCAACAAGCTGTACAGGCGCAAAAAGCAACTTATCAGGCTCAAGAAAAAACAAATGAACGGCTAAAACAAGCTGTTTTAGGGGCTATTGCCAGACGATCTCGCGCTCAAGTAGCTCTCAACCCAAGCAATGCAGATGTAGCAATGGCAACTGAACACATTGCTCAAGAAAAAGCCTCTGGGGAAGTGAATAAAGCAACATTAGAAAGAGAACGTCAAACACTTATAAAGGAGAAAATTGAAACTGAAAAACAATTAGAGCGCCAAGAGAACGAACTCAAGCAAGCTGAAATCGACCTGAAGCAAACTACTATTACCGCTACAGCAGACGGGATTATTTCCAAGTTAAATTTGAGAAACCCCGGTCAAACTCTACACGCCGGGGAGGAAGTTGTCCAAATTGTTCCCAGTCATGCGCCTTTAGTTATCAAAGCAGCGATCGCATCTGAGGCTAAAAGTAAGGTAAAAATTGGTCAAAAAGTCCAAATGCGAGTCACAGCTTGTCCTTATCCCGATTACGGCACTCTCAAAGGCGTTGTGAAAGCGATTTCCCCGGATGCTGTTAGTCCCCAAAAAAATGATGCAGATGCTGATACAAACTCTACCCCCAAAGCAACTGCTATAGGCGCTTTTTACGGAGTCACAATTGAACCAGAGAAACTTGCTTTAGGTCGCAGTACAAAGAAATGTCAAATTGAATTGGGTATGGATGGCAGAGTTGATATTATTACCCGCGAAGAAACTGTACTGCAATTCTTACTCCGCAAGGCAAGATTAATCACGGATTTTTGAGATCGTCAATCGCCAAATTGACGTTATTTTTCAGTTGTAAAGGAAAACTTTATTCAACTAAGGGTTGGGGAATCGTGGAAAATTCCTGACGGCGTTGAATCAACACAACAATAGCACCGCTTGCAACCACGGCAAAGGCAGAAGGAATAAATGGCAACCATAGCCCTTGTTTTAAAAGAGCGATCGCACAAACTCCATATAAAATGACAACTATCGCAAAGATGGCGCATCCCTTATTTGACAGCGAACGAACGCGCCAAATAATCAGACTCCCAACTACAGACCAACCGCATATCCAGAGAATATCGCCCCAGTAAGGCAAAACCCAAAGAATTGGACGTTGGTCTAAAACTGCACTCAAAACTTGGCTAACCATTTGCGCTTGGATAAATATCCCTGATATTTCTTGGTAATCTTGCTGTGCAGTACTGTAGGGAGTTGACCAAGTATCTCTGACAGTGTTAGCTGTCACTCCAATAATAACTACCTTATCTTTAATTAGATCAGGATTAACTTTATCGCTCAATATATCTTCAAGGGAAACTCTTAGATAATCAGTATTACGGTAATTGATAAGTATTTGATTCCCACCTAAATCAACTCCTTGTTGATAGCCACCACTGCGACCAGGTTTCAAACGGTTAAATACTTTAGAGCCAAACTGTATAGAATCTTCATTAAATTTAGGTTGAATCTTTTCGGAAGATAAGTAACGAGCAGCTAATTGTAACGAAAGCGAATAAGGCGTTGTACAAGCCGAAGAAGGCTCTTGTGCCATCATCAAAATTTGGCGACGGACGATCCCATCTGGGTCTTGAATTGCATCAGTAAAACCCTGACGTTCTACAGGTACTCCTTTCGGAGGTTTAACACCTTGGGGATCATATTTACTATCACGGCTTTTGCAGGCAACAACAACATTCTCTTTGCTAATTTCTGCGGGAAGTTTTATTGATTGTAACTTATTCGGTGGGTCGGCAAAATCTCTGTAAATATCTAATCCAATAATTCGCGGTTGATGCTTTTGTAATTGCTTAACTAATGTCGCTAAAGTACTATCCGAAATTGATTTCAGCCCTAGTGTTGTCTCTTGTCGAGATTGAATATCTTTTTCGGTGATTTCAACAATTATCAACCTGGGATCTGGGTCTTCTTTAGGTTGCAGTTGCAGTATTTGGTCAAAAGTTTGCAGTTCCATTTTCTCAAAAACTCCCAAATATCTCAAACCTATTGTTGAAATAGCCACAATAAAAGTACTAAGTAGTACAGTCCAAAGTTTAGATTTTGGTGTTGCAATTTTACCTTTTGTCGAAACTTCACCCACAAATTTAGGATCACCAAAATTGCCAGATAGTTCTTGCCACGTAGTCGGAACAGTTGTAGGATTTTGACAGATGATTGGCAACCAACTGGCGCAAGGAAATTCATTTTCCAATCCTTGAAGTCTTTCTCGTGCTTCTCGCACAGCTAAGTAAAATGGTTTGCTAGCTGCAAAGGTAATAAGAAAGTTTTTTAAGAACTCCTGTGCTATCATATCTGGCACTATTTCCCGCATTACAATCATTTGGGGAATGTTCAAATCAGCTAAATTCCGTGCCAAACCAATTCCGTCACAAGAATTGAAAATTGCCAGTTTTAAGCCGCGACTAATTGCTGTCTTAAGTGCATTTTTAAGCTGGGTAATTGTTAAATTTTCTGTCTGATTGATGTAAATTTCTCCTATCTCTCCATCAGCAATACTAGTGCTATGTCCGGCAAAAAATAGGATATCCCAATCTAGATTCCATAGATGCTCATCAAGTTCTTTACGTGTTGGTTCGACAAGAAACGTAGTTTGGGCATCTGTTAAACCTTGTAACAAAGCGCCGTCTTGGTCAATATCAATACCAACACTGTTGCCTAAAATTGCCAAAATTTTGACTTTACCTGTGGGAGATTTTGGCAATACTTGAGGAGATGCATATTCATGATTGCTCAAAGCTAATTCCGCTTTCGGATAATCTTCAAAAAAATTCCACAGATGCCAAGGCAACCGATGCAGTAGAACTATATTCGTTTCAATAATGACTCTAATTTCATCATCCCGACTAAGTAGAGTCCGCAACTGCCGCTCAATATTTTGAAATGACTCAAATTTCAACCAAGCATTGATATTTGCTTGTAGCTGTTGACACACTTCATCGAAGTCATTGACAGAAATATTGGTTATGTCTTGCGAATGCACTTTTATCCGTTGATTGCTACCCAGGCTTTGATGGATGGCTTCGTAAAGTAGCTGCCATCTGCGGTAGAGTTTGCTTAGTTCTGGTACTGCTGGCAAACTCCCTGTTAATTTTACCAGTAACAATTGATTATGATGCCAAAGTTGAGCCGTGACAACAGGAAATCCTTTATTTAAATCTCCTCCTAACAAGCTGAAGACAACTAGCTTACTCATAACTCAAGTTAACTTTGCCATTCGTGATTAACTAATAATTAATCAACGCCAATTTGACGCTGCTGACTATTAATAACTAAATCATAAAATTTTCTGTTATTTGATAATTATTCAGAGCAACCTGGATGCTAAAACATTCTCCCACTTCCCCATCAAAGAGTTTCAATTGGACGTAGATATCTTGAACTCTTGCTTCTACTTGTTGAATTATCTCCCCTTGATCTGAAAGTAAAACTAGCTTGATATTAGCAGGTAGGTAAGGTTGATTACAAGCTGGATGTAGCTGCACGCGAATACTAACTTGTTGGTTAGCCTCTGGGATTAAGGCAACTAATAAAATAACTTTTTGAGCCTCTATTTCCATTCCCAAGTCAATCAGCTGGGCGCGTTTAATAGCAGCAGCATTTAACCCAGAAGAACTGCGGAGATTAAAAGCTAGGCTACTGGAGTTTGGCTCAAAAAAACTCTCTATAGCTTGCCAAGAAGCATCGTAAATCTGCTCCAGCCAACGACTAAGATTCACTTGTACTTGGGAAAATTGCGTAGGCGCAGCCCCTCGTAGAGATTGCTCTCGCTGTTGATACAACCATTGCCGCCACTGTTCATTTTCTAGTAGCATTCCCCAGGTTGTAAATGGTACTGCTAATCTCAGAAATGTCACTGAAGGATTGCTTAACAGCTGCTGCACATATTGTACTTCAGCAGTGGATAATTCTGGTAGTGGTGCGATCGCAGTTTTCATCTCCTCTCTTGGACAAAATTGGTAGGTCATCCAAAAAGCATTAAGGTCTTTAATTAAGTGCTGTGCATCTATACAATAAGTCCGATCTACTTGGTCATAGTCTGCCAGTGATTTAAGTTGAGTATGGGTTATGTAGCCCCAAAATTTTACCCTCTCGCCATCTGGTGTAACTTGTACTGCTAAATAATACTCTGCCGCCCAAGTGGGAATGTCTACCCATTCTTGAGGAACTTCTAACTCACTATCATCAATTGCCTCACTGGGAATTAAAACAACTCGCTTTTCCTTTAACAAAATTGCTGTGCCATTGACAAATTCCCAAAAAGCCGGAATGCCAGGAGAACTGTACCAGATACTTGCTTCTGGAACATATTCAGCTTTTACCCAATTCAAAAATGCATGAAGGCAAATTTGATTCATGTAAGCACGCCAGCGACTGCTAAGTGTGGCGTAAACTTGGCTTTCTTGCCAAGAGCTTGTCTGTAATAATGGTGATATTTCTAACAATATTTCCTGCGGTTCTGTAAAAGCAGAAGTCATTTTTACTACCTCATCTTTCATAACGTCAGCTAGATTCACCATACTTAACTTTCAACCATTCTTCCAAAGCGGCACTCATATCATTAACTAGGTTGGAAGTCACAGAAATATTAAGCGTATCTTGACTCCATTCGAGCAATGCTTTCAGCATTGATTCTCTAGCTTTGAGCAGCCGGCGAGAAACAGTAGGCTGACTCATTTTTAGGCGTTGTACAATCTGTGGCTGAGTCAGCCCCTGTTGGTAGTAAAGTTTAAGTATTTCCTGGGTTTTCGCCTCAAGATTTTGTAAAGCTTTTAACAATATATCTTGAATCTGAGATTGTTGATTTTTTTTGTTTTGAGCATCCTCTTGGGCTATCATCTCAGCGATTAATGAGTCAGAAGATGGATCTGGCAAATCAAGGGTTGTTCTGCCGTCATCTTCTGACATGACTAAATTTAGAGAGCTAACAGGCGGAAACAGATAAGTACGCACGTAGATAGCTGCCTGGGTTAACCACTGTTCAATTTTTTCTCTCGTGCATTGTGGAGTAGGTTGAGTTAATTGACTTTGGCATTCGCGGTTATAGAGGTTGACAATAGCTTCCCAAAGCTGGCGATCTGGTTCCGGTAGTGCCTTTGTGCCTCCTGGTTGGTTTTGCACATAAAGTTCTTTGAAACAAGTCCAGGCTAAACGATATTGGGCAATTACAGAAGGTGATAATCCAGTTTTATCAAGAGCTTCTAAAAACTGCTTTTTGCTTACTTTGCGTAATAATGCCCAATTTGTGCAAATATCAGCTTCCTTACGTTGGCGTAAAATGTCTTTTAGCCGACTAGGAATTGCGATAGTGGCATAGGCTTTTAAACTAGAGCATTTTTCTGGGTTAAAGTTTTTGAGAATTGTTTCGATTTCAGCATTCGCCATTTGAAAATAATCTGCTAGGCTGTGTTGAGTATTTGTAAATTTGGCAATTGTTTTTTTGGCAGCCCAATAATTTGGTTCTTGTAAATAAGCAGACAGATGCATTCTAGCAAGGCGATTAGATTGCGATCGCCAGCGCTTGTGCCAATGTAACGCCCAAAAGTTTTCTGAGTTAGGGACGAGTGGTGAAGACTCCAAGCAATTTTGAATGCTTCGATGCAGTTTGATATCAATCAACCATTTCCTAAATCTGTCTCCTTCCAACTCAACGAAGGTTGAGAACATCTCGGTAATTTCTTGACGAGGACGCATAAGCAGTTAAAAATTTAAATTGATCCGAAGTTAAGCAACTATCAAAGCCGCAGACACCTCTGTGGACAATCGTAAGATACTGGTTTCCTAATTTGCAATTCAATAGCGCACATAAGTAAGGAACGCAGATTAAATAAAATGCAAAACCGGTGGCTCTACCGCAACGGGTTATAGAAGTCATAATTTCCGATCACAAATTCGCCAGAATAATCGGGTTCGCTCAAAGGCTGCTTGGTGACATAGTTAACGATGCCACCTTAATTATGAAGATACTTTTAACTCATCCCCCGGCTTCAAGCCGGGGGATTTCAAGTCATTAGTTATTAGTCATTAGTCATTAGCACCAATGACCAATGACTAATAACTAAATCGGCGGGCGGCTATTCCGGACACCCAAGAATGTTGGGATGGGATTCCCGCCGATTTTCGTTGAGAGATGATCCGAAAACTCAACGAGTCGTTTATTCACGGTCGTAGTAAAATCAAACGCCGCGACCATAATTCCATAAGCTCCTGAACGATTCCTTGAGCTTTTGCTTTTTCAGTTTTCAATCTGCCATGAAGGTAAAATAATTGCCATATCGTACTTTGAAGCACTGCTAGACCAGTTCTTTTGCAGTATGTTGTATAAATTTTGAAAAGGAACGCCCGTCAGATTGACCTTCGCTCCAGTCAAGGCTTCAAACCCAGCAATGCGTCTCTTAGTACACGTCACCGCAAAAAGGGGTCGGAAATAGAGGAAAATATTTTTTGTAGGGTGGCAGGAGAAACCAGAATATGCAGGGACGTATC
>NZ_JBALFC010000137.1:0-618 GCF_036917755.1 Nostoc sp. | reverse complement strand
CGAGAGTTCAGCCTTTTTATGACAGTAATCTGCTGTCGGGCTGGATTAGTTATTTACGGGCTGATTACCGTGATTCACTAATCAACGAATCGCACATCCTCTACAAACCGAATATCGTGGTCTTCAGGACGAATACCTAAAACCCTTAACGAATCAAGATAAATCTCCTGGATATTATCTGGCGACGGTTTGATTAGAACTTGATACTGATAATAGTGTTGGAAGCGATTGGGGTTTTCGCCGTACCGTCCATCCGTCGGGCGACGACACGGTTCAACATAGGCAACAGCCCACGGTTCCGGTCCCAATGCTCTTAAAAATGTCTGGGGATTCTTAGTACCAGCCCCCTTTTCAATGTCATAGGGCTGGGCTATAAGACAACCGCGATCGCCCCAAAACTCATGTAATAAACCAATTACAGACTGAAAATTCACGCTTCACCCTTCCTTACTCAACACAGTGCATAAACCATTGTTGCCTACAACCCGGCACTGTGGGCAGTTTCAGGAGACTCCAAAGCAGCCCAAAAATATTTTTGGAAAAATAGTTGACAAGATAAAAGAGGTTCGCTATATTGAATAAGTGCCTGAAGCGAAGCGAGAAAAAGCGACGCTGTGA
>NZ_JBALFC010000136.1:0-29082 GCF_036917755.1 Nostoc sp. | reverse complement strand
CTTTTTCTTGCCAAGTTTTTGCACCATTATTTCGCTACAAGGTCAAGATTACAGGATTTTCACTCTTCTCTAGTAAGTTTTGCCACGCTAGGATTAAATTACCTTATAGAAGCTTCGCAAAGAATTAGTCAGCACCATAATAATGCATATCAGATTGCAAAGCAAATGCCTCCACTAGCTTCAAGAGCCTATAATGATCAGGTTTTTCTTAAAGGTTTAATTACACTTAATTCTAGTGCATCGCAAAAATTTTTAAAATTTAATCAAATTTTTTCTCAGTTGAAATCACTTGTAGAAGCAAATGATTCAGCAACTTACGCTAATTTCTACCAGCAAGAGGTTCCAGCACTTCTGAAGGCATTTATGGACTACGATGCAATACAGCTTAACTATACGGAACGGCTTGTATGGCGCTTAGGATACCACTACTATCCCTACTTGGGTCGAGATCCAGAAATGGGATATAGGGAAGCAGCTTCAATTAGGCAGCAAACAGACGCACTTAAAGACGCAGGAACTGCTATGGCTTGTATTCCCGATGATCATTGTAGGTTAGTTCCATCTCGCTGAGTATAGGTTAATTGGTACGTTGAGATTTACCAAAAACATTGATTAGTAAAATGCTTACCCAGGAAGGTTTTCAGGATTAGCAGTAAACCAAAAAGTTTTTCTCCAAATAGCGATCGCAGAAATTTATGTAGTTTTTTAATAATTTTGCTGTATTTTCAATACTATCTCCATTGCTAGCAGCATAAGTCAGAATCTCAAATAAAGTCTGTTGGTCACATACTCCTTGAGTTTGAATGGAAAAATTTTCTACTAAGCACTCAATAACCTCTTCAAGGGTTTCTGAGTCTGTTAAAACCAGTTCTGATGATGAAACAGCCAATTTTTTCAGCCAATATGCTTGCTACACACTACTTTCATCATTTCATTTTTTGAAATCTTTCAGAGCGGTATAAACATTACTTATTACTTAAGTAAAATATAGCACGTTAAACTACGCATACTTAATTAGCGATCGCTATGCAGGGAAAAACTTTTTGGTTTACTGTTATTGAGCTTGAGCCTCACACTCAATAGTTGCTTATCCAACTCACAAAAATCTAGTCAATCAGCTACTAACCCACCGAAAGCAGTTGAAAATACAGCAGCAGTAGTTTCAACTCCGACACCAGACGACAAAGCCATCCCTAAATATGACCATATCTTTGTGATTGTTGAAGAAAATAAATCCTACGACCAGATTATTGGCAATCCCAATGCACCCATCATCAATCAACTGGCAAAAACCTATGGTTTGGCTAGTAACTTCTATGGCGAAGTACATCCCAGCGAAGCTAACTATGTTGCCATTTTAAGCGGTAGTACTTTTGGTATTCATGATGATGATGCTTTCTATAATTTCAAATATGACCTGACGGAGAATGTGGTACTCAAAAATCATTTGAGTCATCGAGTAGTCAACAAAACCCGCCCGCTCATGTCCATGCTTTTTCCCAATCCGAGTGCTTTCTAGTTTATCGGTTTTTATTCTGGCTGGTGTCCTTTCAATCTTTGTTGACAGCTCATCCACCAATTGCTCTAGATACTTAGGTAGCGAATTTTGTAGCATCAGAGAGTCCTGATGTATTGATGCACCAACTTCATCACGCGCCCGCTCTTCCCACCTCTGCATGATTCTTTCAGCATTTTGTTTAAGACGCTTAGACGTTTGGTTAGACATAGATTGTAAAAATACCAAAATTAGCAAATAGTTAGTTTAAAACTGGTTGATAACATTAACCCAATTACATGAAGATAAAAACTTATTATAAATTAATGAATATTAAACTTAATAAATACTGTCATTTAGCTGATTCAAAACCTTGATGAAAATTTATTTTTTACACATTATTACTACCGCTATTTAATTAACTTTAACTGGGCTGAGAACCGCTAATTCTTAATTGCAGTATTTATATAGTAAACGAATAATATAGGTTTCACTACTCTCTATAGGAAGGGGTAAAACTATCTTTAGTAAGAGAAAATCAGCGATCCTATATGACTACACTTAGTATTACATTACATCTGTTTATTAAATTTGCGAATCAGTCTGTGCAAAGCTTTGAGAGTCAATTTTAATAAAATATACATTTTACATAAGATATACGCTATTAAAACATCTATTCAAACATAAACTCTAACAATAGGATGTTATCGTCAACGCTGTTGATGAAGTTAATGTTTAGTAGGTCAACTATCAAAATCCGATTTGATTGGTGAGGGAACAGAAAAGGAAGGATATAGATGTGTACTGATTTTTTTCAAAAATCAAATACAAGTTCTATAGTTGCATTAATAACTACTTGTTGACACAGTTTTAGCTTGGGCGTAGCTGTTTTAGATATCCCTTTGAGTTTGGGAAATTAAAGCAAACGATAAATGCTAATTTTTTCATTAGTTTTTAACGCTGATTGTAATCAAGAGTAATTTAAATACATTGTCTCTGCTATTTTGGTACCTACTGACGAGACATTTATTGAACTTCAAGCAAGCACAATAGATGTACAGTTTCAGGACATTGCAAAGCTCAATAAAACCTCAATTTTGAAACTATGATGCATACAAATGATAAATTTCCTACTCATCCTTCATTTCTTCAAGGGTTACGAGTACTCCTTGTCGATAATGATGTCAATTTCTGCAATTCTTTAACAGCGATGTTGCAATCTTATGGTGTGAACGTGCAAGCGACATTTTTAGGAGAGCAAGCTATGGAAATATTTGTTCAATGGCAACCGGATGTCCTCTTGAATGGTATTTCCTCATCAAAAGAGGATGGTTATACTCTGATTCACCAAGTAAGAACACTTGCGGGAGAGCGAGGCAAAGCAGTGCCAGCCATCGCTCTGACAGGCGCTGTAACTGAAGATATGTATCAACGTTCTCTTTTAGCTGGGTTTAGTCTATGCTTTGCTAAACCTGTAGTTATTGACGATTTTGTTGCTGTGCTTGGCATTTTAGCAATTGCCGATAATCTTCATTTGCGCTGATGCTAACTAGCTCTAATTAATGTCTTAAATATAGTAGTCTAAATTTTGACCAGTAATGACAGTTCGGATCAGCATTTTTCACTTTCCTTATATCTGGGGAAAGGTCAAGGGGTAAAGGATGTATTCAAAACTTTCCCCTTTAACTGAGTACCGTGGGTTTAAATCCCCCGGTTCAAAAAATAAGCAATTTTTTTGTTTTTCATAAATTAAATTAGGGTGCTGTGAAGAAAGTAGCGAAGGTAAAAATATATATTTTCTTCCTGCCTCCTACTTTTATTTGGTAAACCAACTTAAAATATAAACCTTAGCCGCCAAAGCATTGCGGTACTAAACTGCATCTTATGACATCCGATCAACCCTCTGAGCGACCTGTATCTGAATCTACCGCTAATGAAGTGTTCGACGTAGAGCAACAAGACAATAAAGATGCTTTATTTCCCATCGTTGGCATTGCCGCCTCTGCGGGTGGATTAGAGGCATTTACGGAGGTACTCAGGCATTTGCTTACTGATACAGGGATGGCATTTGTACTGATTCAACACTTAGACCCTAACCACAAGAGTCTGTTGAGCGAGATTCTAGGAAGAACAACTACAATGCCCGTCAATGAAGTGCGAGACGGCGTGACTGTGGAACCTAACCAGGTCTACATTATTCCGCCTAACACTAAGATGATGCTGTCTGGTGGGGTGTTGCAACTCACGCCGCGAGAGAAAGTTCATGGTAAATATATGCCTGCTGATGCGTTCTTTACTTCATTGGCAGCAGATCGAGGGCACAAAGCGATCGCAGTTGTTCTATCTGGGGCGGATGGAGACGGTTCACTGGGGCTGAAGGCAATCAAGGCAGCTGGAGGCGTGACTTTTGCTCAGTGTGAAGACACGGCAAAATTCGATAGTATGCCCAATACTGCTGTTGCCACGGGGAATGTGGATTTTGTGCTACCGCCGCAAAAAATCGCCGAGGAACTGGTAAACCTCAGTCGCAATCCTTTTATTTCTAACTCTTTGCCACCGATCGCGGTTGAGAAATTGCCCGAACAGGGAGATGCCCTAGCGACTATATTTGTGTTATTGCGATCGCAAACTGGTGTTGACTTCAGCCACTACAAGCCCAATACCCTTGATCGCCGAATCCAGAGGCGAATGCTGTTGTATAAACTAGAACGCTTGGAGGATTATGCCGAGTATTTGCAAAACAATCCGAGTGAAGTCAAAGCGCTCTATGAAGAAATTCTGATCCACGTCACCCATTTTTTCCGCGATCCCGAAGCATTTGAACTGTTGAAAGAGCGAGTCTTTCCTACCATCATCCAAAACAAATCAGCAGAGTTGCCGATTCGGATTTGGGTAGCTGGGTGTTCGACTGGCGAAGAAGTGTATTCCATCGCTATCTGCTTGCTGGAGTTTTTGTCAAATAAAGTAACCTCGCCGCCGATCCAAATTTTTGCCACAGACATCAGCGAGACAGCGATTGAGAAAGCAAGATCAGCTATTTATGCAGAGAATCAAATGGTGGAAGTCTCACCAGAGAGCCGCCGCAGATTTTTCAATGCCCTTGAGGGCGGTGGATATCAAATTAGCAAAGCTGTCCGCGAACTGTGTGTGTTTGCCCGACAAGACTTGGGCAGCGATCCCCCTTTTTCTAACTTAGATTTAATTAGCTGCCGGAATGTACTGATTTACTTGGACGAAACGTTGCAAAAACGGATATTGCCCATCTTTCATTACAGTCTTAATCCGACTGGCTTCTTGCTGCTAGGGACTTCAGAAAGCACAGGTAAATATTCGGATTTGTTTACTCTAATTGATAAAAAGTATAAAATCTATACCAAAAAGCTAACTGGAATTCGTCCAACTTTTTCGTTCATTACCAGCAATTATCCGATAGTAAAAGTGGACGAATCAAAGCCGACCAATGAGAATCCATCGGATGAGTTTGATTTAGAGAAAAAAACTGACCAACTAATCTTGAATCGCTATGCCCCAGTGGGTGTGGTGATTAATGACAAGATGGACGTGCTGCAATTTCGGGGAGAAATCGATCTCTACCTCAAACTTGCACCTGGGAAACCGAGTCTTAACTTATTCAAAATGGTGCGCCAAGGCTTGCTCATCGAGCTACGGGCGACAATTTATCAGGCACAACGGCAAAAAATTCTAGTTAGAAGAGAAGGGTTACGAATTGAAGAGGGCGATCTTGCAAAAATCATCAATCTTGAGGTGATTCCATTCAAGCCTGGGACTGACGAAGAACTCTACTTTCTGGTTTTATTTGAATCAGCCCCACTCACAATTAACAACCCCAGCACAGTAAATCCTGAGAGCGAAGAGCAGTCAGAATTAGCGCAGGAAATTGTTCAGCTCAGGCTTGAACTTGCAACCGCCATCAAAGAGCGGGCTGCAACTCAAGAATATCTACAAGCGGTGATCCAAGAGCAGGAGCATATCAATCAAGACCTGAAAGTTGCCAATGAAGAAATCCTCTCTAGTAATGAAGAGTTGCAAAGCACCAATGAGGAGCTAGAAACTGCCAAAGAAGAGATTCAGGCAACCAACGAAGAACTCAACACCACTAATGAAGAACTTCGCTCTCGTAATCTGGAATTACACCAAGTTAACAACGATCTCACAAATTTGCTTGCCAGTATTAATATTCCCATTTTGATATTGACTTTGGACTTACGCATTCGACGTTTTACGCCAATGGCGCAGCGACTTTTCAATTTGATTCCCGCCGATGCTGGACGACCTTTGAGCGACATCAGAGCAAATCTCGATGTTCCTGAGTTAGAAACTCTAATTTTGGAGGTTCTTGACACACTCAGCATCAAAGAATTAGAAGTCCAAACTCTGGGGGGACATTGGTACAACCTCCGCATCCGTCCTTATCGCACTACAGAAAACAAGATTGACGGTGTGGTGTTGGTGTTAATAGATATTGATGTTCTTAAACGCAGTGCCGCAACCTTAGAACAAGCCCGGAATTACGCTGAAGCGATTGTGGAGACGGTACAAGTGCCGTTAATCGTGCTTGATTCTGATTTGCGGGTGAACAAAGCCAATCGCTCGTTTTATGAAACATTTCAGGTTTCACCATCAGAGACAGCGCAATCTCTGATTTTTGAACTAGGGAACGGTCAATGGAACCTGCCCGGACTGCGATCGCTCTTAGAAGACATTCTCGCCAACAATACCAGTATTAACAACTGGGAAGTAGAGCATAGTTTTGAGCGGATTGGGGAGAAAACCATGCTGCTCAATGGTTGGAAAATTATTCAACAGGGAGAGGCTCAAATGATTTTGCTGGCGATTGAAGATATCAGCGATCGCAAACAGTTTGAGTTAGAGCGATCTAAGCTTTTAGCACAGGAGCAGTCAGCCCGTCAAGA
The DNA here is from genome assembly GCF_036917755.1 of Nostoc sp. Lineage (GTDB taxonomy): Bacteria > Cyanobacteriota > Cyanobacteriia > Cyanobacteriales > Nostocaceae > Nostoc. Next base: position 22,653 of record NZ_JBALFC010000136.1, on the reverse strand, counting down.
GGCGGAAAGTGCCAACCAAGCTAAAAATGAATTCCTGTCGAACCTCTCCCATGAACTTCGTAACCCGCTTAATACTATACTCGGCTGGGCGCAACTTTTCCGCACCCGCAATTTAGATTCTTCAGCAGTCATTCGTGCCTGGGAAGTGGTGGAGCAGAGTGCTAAGGTGCAAGCTAAGTTAATCGATGATATGCTCGATATCTCCCGGATTACGAGTGGCAAGCTTCATTTAAATACTCGTCTAATCGATCTAGTTTTAGTAGTGGATGCCGCCATTGAGTCTATCGCATTTTCCGCAGAGGCGAAAAGCATTCAAATTGTTTCAGAGTTGAACTCAGCGACGGTTGTCGGAGATTTTGACCGTTTACAGCAAGTTCTGTGGAATTTACTTTCTAACGCGATTAAGTTCACTCCAGCCGGTGGGCGAGTGGGAATTATGCTCGAAGCTGTATATACTCATGCTGAAATTCGAGTCAGCGACACAGGAATTGGCATCCGGGAAGACTTGCTACCCTGTGTTTTCGATCGCTTCCGCCAAGGAGATTCCAGCAGCAGCAAAACAACTCAGGGACTTGGATTAGGCTTGTCAATCGTCCGTCATCTGATAGAACTTCACGGTGGAACAGTTCAAGCGCAAAGTCCAGGTGAGGGACTAGGAACCACGATCGCCATCAGGCTGCCTCTGCGCTTAATGCCACCGGAGATTACACCACCAACTTATTTAGAGCCGAGCGTTTTCTCAGAGACTCTGGACACATTAAATGGTAAAAATCCACCCTTGAGCCTTGAAGGATTATCCATCTTGGCTGTAGACGATCAAGCGGATAGCCGCGACTTACTAAAGTGGATGTTAGAAGACTTGAAGACTGAAGTAGTAATTGTGACATCGGCAAGGGAAGCGATCGCTGCTTTAACTGAATCTCCTGGCAAATATGATGTGCTTTTAGCAGATATTGGGATGCCAGAGGAGGATGGTTTCTCCCTGATTCGTCAGGTGAGAGCGCTTGAAGCTGAAGCTGGGGGACAAATTCCAGCAGCAGCAATCACTGCCTATGCCACCGAGCAAGAGCGGCAAAGGGCAATTGATGCTGGTTTCCAAACGCATCTAGCTAAACCGATTGACCTTACTCAATTGGTATTGATAATTGCAAATTTGAGTGGACGAGGCACAGATAATTCGTAATTGAGGTACAGAGCAACTAATTTTAATTATGAAAAAGTAAAAAATGTGCGGTGTCCAGATCCTCGACTTATTACAGAAGTCGGGGATTTAATTTTTCACGAATGATTTAGGATTGCCATATCAAATGTTTGAATAAACGTTTGAATTACGTATAAATTGTATAATCTGCACCTAAAACATTCCAAAGATACAGCTTATATCTTATATCTTTACTTAAAAAGATACAGAATATATTTGATTTTTTTTAATATAAATAGAAGGTATCAACTATCAATTAGAGGAGTCTTACGCATGGCTGCAACCTTCATGAAGGTGCCTAAGTTTCGCAATGCCCAATGGGTGAGCTTTATTGGTGGAGAAGGGATTGTACGGAGCTACACACCTGAATATGGCAGATGGATGTATCTCATTGAGATGGCATTAGGGCAAGAGCCTGACTTTGGCAGAGTTGGTGCAGAAACGATGATACTCCTTACCGAGGCAGATTTACTTACGACATACAGCAAATTTCAAGCTGATGAAGTAAACAATCTAAGTCTCAAACCCCGGCGTAAAGGCTGTTTTACTTCTGTTAGCGCAGTGGAGCGTAGCCAATTCTGACTTCTGAATTCTGCTGTAAGTAGGTTTTTGATAAGCAGGATGAAGAGGTTGAAAATGTTTAAATCTACCGATTTAATTCGGGGTAAAATCTACTCTTGCCGAGGGGAACAAATCAAATTTAGCCATCAATCTCATAATCAGAGATTCTTTTTTGTAAACAGTCGTCGTAAGCGCTTGATGTTTACATCCAATTTCATTCAGCGAGAACTTTATGAAATCAAAGTACTAGCAGAACAGTAGGGGAAGCTTCATGCAGCAAGACAACTCTGATTTAGTCAAACAAATCAAAGACTTCAAAAGTTATAGTTACTCCTGAGATGAATTTATCCAAAAATTCAATTTTGACAAACAATTAGAGCAAGACTTCAATATTATTAATGCTCATTTTAGCTAATTATAAATCAAGTACTAGTCCCTAATAAATGCTAGAGATTTTTAAACAATGGCTAGGATGAATAGCGCTTCATTAGCGGCGAGTAAAAAGGAATTACCATGAGACAACTTGTTATTGCTGAACGCGTAAGCCTCATTGGTCATATCGTGTCAACAGTATTTGGATTGGTAGGAATACTACTGGTTGTACCTAATGCCCAAGTAATTTTTAACTTATCCGAGGTTGGACAAACTGCCATGCAATGGAGTATGGCAGGAGGCGGTGTAGTTTATATGATTTTAGGCGCGGCAGGTGTTTTCTTGTATGCCACGCGGATTTTGGGTTTAGGTCGCGCCTTAGCATTTCTGTTGCCATCAGTATTTATTTCTCTAGGAAGTGAATTACTAGGAACCAGTACTGGTTTTCCATTTGGTCATTATAGTTACCTAAGCGGTTTAGGTTATAAGATTGCGGGTTTAGTCCCATTTACAATTCCCTTATCGTGGTTTTATTTGGGATTTGTTTCTTACCTGCTAGCACGTACAGGTTTAGAAGTGGACAAAAAACCCAACTTGTGGCGTCATATAAGTGCGATCGCTTTGGGCGCTTTATTACTAACCTCCTGGGATTTTGTTCTCGATCCTGCAATGAGTCAAACTTCTCTACCCTTTTGGTATTGGCAACAACCAGGCCCCTTCTTTGGAATGCCTTACCAAAACTTTGCCGGGTGGCTAGGTACTAGCTCAGTATTTATGGTTGTTGTAAAGCTTGATGTAAGCCAGCATCTTGAACGATCGCTAAAGTATAACTTAAAGCATCATCGCAGGCATGGGCATCGGCAATAGTGCATTCCATTACTAGGTTATCTAATGCCGTATCCAAAAAAATACCTTGATCGAAGATGCAGACCACGGCAAAGTACGGGGTAAGGTGAGGAGTCCTAGCCAGGGCAAAATAAAACGCCCGAATTGCAGCAGACTCAGGAGCAGCAAAAGACTTTTGACTTGCCCAAGTTAAAAATTTTTGCAAATATGAATCTTGAGCCACTAGCGCATCAACTTCCTGCTTCATCAACAGTACTAAAAAATCTGCACTCCGCAGCATGGCGACCGTTAACAAAAAGATTTCACGCCACCTGGGTTCAGTAATATGACTAACCAGACGTTCTAACGGTTGTTCTAATGTTTGTAAATTATAACTGGCAACGATTTTTCGAGCAGTTAGGTATTCTTGAAACGTCAAATAAGAGAAGGAGAAAATCCCCCGCACTCGTTCTGCTAGTAATCCATGTTGTAACTCTATGGTCTGAAGTACCCCTTCACTATTTAATTGCAATTCCTCTGGTTCCGTCGAAGCATTCGGTAAATCACAGATATAATCGCTAATGTATTGCTCAACAATGCGTTGTTCAAAAAAGTAATTCCCCTGGTCAAATGTCGCGCTAGCAACGTGACTCAGCAACTTCAGATTTTGTGATAATAAGAAACCTTCGTACACTTCATCGCGTTCAATTGCTTTAGTTTCATCCCATTTGCCCAGGAGGAGGTCTAAACATTGCTTATAAAACGCAATTTTTTGGTTTGGGAATTTGTTCTGGTGATGAAAAACCCAGCAGGCGAGATGTAAAAACAAGGGGGAGACGGCAAGTCTACGAAATTGTAAGTTTTCGGGTAAATCTAGTTTCTTAATAAACTCAATTGCCTGTTCTTGTTTATTCTGGATGTTCGTTTTTGTAAGTGCTGTAAACCACTTCTGAGCAAAAGCAACAATTTGGTCTTGACTAAATGGGGCAATTTCAACATCTGTAAAGCGTCTAAGGTTGAAAGCTTTAGCCGCCGTGCGGCAGGTGACGACAAATATATTCTTTTGATACTTTTCAGAGAATCTGCGAATCTCATTGGCGACACCCTTTTTTTCTTGATGAAGCACTTCATCTAATCCATCCAGTAACACCAACACTCTGCCTGACAACAACAAAGTTTCCAGCATAGATGGATCTGAAATTCCACAGGTGAGGAATTCTTTGGAAATATAGTTGAGTAAATTGAACTCTCCTGCAACTCTCGTTTCATCGGCAAAATCTCTTAAGGTGACAAAAATGGCAACCCGATTTGCAGCAAATCTACCTCGGTTGCATTGAATCGCCAGATGTTGTAAAAAAGTGGTTTTACCTGCTCCCGGTTTACCCAACACCCGTAGCTTTGAGTAAGTTTCAGCTGCCGCGATCCCCGCAATTTGTGTTTGGGATACTTCACCTAAACCAAAGCGATCGAATTCTTTTGATGTAAACTTTTGCAAGTCAGCAAACTCTAACCACTGAAGGCTCGGAATCTCCTCCAAAATGTTGACATCTATGTAAATGTCGTCGATTCTAACGGGGCGACTAACATCTAATAACTGCAAAGTGCCGCACTGGTCTTGAATTTTGTCAAAGCGTTGCGATCGCACTTGTTGTACTAGAGCATCAATATCCAAAAATTCAGTAGCACCAAGTTCTTTTGATTCAGAAAATTCTTCTGGAGGATTAGCCGCAATCTCCCGCCAATTCAACGACAACACAGAACAAATTTCTATAAAGATATGACGGTCAACCGAACGCCCAGTAAAAAACCGCCAAATTGGTTGGCGAGTCTTTAAGTTGACTTCAAAAGCCAAATTGTCTTGTGTCCACCCTTTATGAGCGAACGCTTTTTTAGCTTGTTCAATCCCGGCGAGTGATGCTTCGAGCGATCGCTTGACCATAGGAGCTTACACAGATAAAATAAGAATTCTTCAACTTGACATTATTGCAACATACAGTTTCGGAACTACTTAGAAACTATTTGAGTTATTTTTAAATGCTAATGATTTATTTAAAGCATCTTCCGCTAATGTCCTCTCATTGCATTCTTCTCAGTTAAACATGATTGGTTTAAGTGTTCTTTTTAACTTTTTATTTTGTGTATTAGAAAATTGTGGTATATTTAGTAACTCTAGTGCTGCGGCAATCTAAACTTTATGTAAGATTAAATAGTCGCTATTATTGTACCACTCCTTTACGGTTGTGTATAAAGTTAACCTAATATTGTTAGAAACTAGCAAGATAAATGAAACCAAACTTGATAAGCTCATTAAGTTCAACTCATAGCTTTAGAACTTAAGAGCCATTAGATAGAGGTAAACCACAGGTTCATAACTCTTCATTTCTGGAATTTTGTGGCGATGTTCTTCAAACCATGCTTTTAAACGAGGAACTCGCTCTTCAACTTTGACGTGTTTATGAACTTGTAAATTACAATAATAATCAGCCAACTCATGTAAGTGAGGAGCAACTATTTGATAGGATGGCAGTCTTTTTAATACATCCTGACAAGTTTTTACTAGTTTTATGAGATAGCCGCCATCGTCTTGTTCTTGACGAAACTGGTAGTAATTAATGCATTCAGCGTTAGGTGTCAAAGCATGTAAGCAGGCTTGATGGAGAGTACGGAAATCTTCTGGATCTTGGGAAGTACTGCGATCGCAGATGTATTTTAATTGTGTGGGATTTCTCACCCAATCAACCCCAAATGCCGATGGAATGCTTCAACAGCATTCGCCACACCATCTTCATCCCTAATCTTCTGGCCTAACTCCTGGGCTTTACACCGCATGACCTCATCACCCAGTACTACTTCAATTGCTGCTGCTAAAGTTTTTTCTGATATCTTCTGGTACGGTATAGATTGTGGGCTGACTCCCAACCGGGTTAGCTTTTCACCCCAAATCGGCTGACATGCTTTGAAAGGTACGGTAACTGATGGTATCCCCGCACGTAACACTGCCGCCGTTGTACTAGCTCCTCCGTGATGTACTACTGCTGGCACTTGGGGAAACAACCAATCATGAGGAACTTCCTTGATCACAAACACTCGTAGCAAATCTTTTATATTCACTGTTCTTCCAACGTCCCCCCAGCCTGACAATATAATCCCGCCTTGATGGGTTTTCTTCAAAGCTTCCACAATGTAGTGTGTAAGATATTCTGGATTGGGCATCGTCATGCTCCCAAATCCAAAACATAAAGGCAATTGCTTTCGTCCCAGAAAATCCTCTAGTTCCAGGGGTGGCTCGTATTCGGAGGCTTGCTCAATAAACCAAAACCCAGTTACATACACCCATGCAGGCCAGTCACGGGGTCTTGGGATGACGTGTGAACTAAATCCATACAATACAGGGATTCGTGATACATTTGCCTGAGTCTTCTGTCTGAAGCGTCTGCCCAAATATGGTAAAGGCGGCAATTTCAAAGTTTCTGTTCTGAAGTGATTGAGCAGTTGACGATATCTTTGCCAGTGCAAAAACTCTACCAGCAAGTAGGTGGCATAGTTGATCGCTTTCTTTAGCGGGTTTTTAGTTATTTGAGCAAATCTCAAAAACCCAAACATCCCTGTAGGACTCAACGGCAGAACTGATGCAAAAAAGCAGGGTACACCTAATTTCTCTGCGATATGATATCCAAAGGTAGCTAACGGCGTGTAGATAATCACTTCACTTCCAACACACGCACTCCAAGCTGATTCCAACTGTTGGAGTAAAAGCTTATCTCCTTCTTCTTTTTTCAACTTTTCTCCCGCAATCAATCGCTGCCCTTGCTTGGATTGCAAAAACTCTTCCATATTGCCAGCGATCGGCGCAAACTTTAAATCGAACTTCCTCACTAATGCTTCAAAGTTCTCATGGGTTGCTACGGTTACTTCATGCCCCGCACGTTTCAAGCCAATAGCCAAAGCGCAGTATGGTTGCAAATCTCCTCTTGAACCTACTGTTAGGATCGTAATTTTCAGTTTCCGGCTTGGTGCTATAGGTAGACTTTGACTCAAATGCTTTTTCCTGCTGAAAACTCCAGTATCTAAAAATTGTACTAATTTCCTGCGCCTCTAAGCGATAAACCAATACAGTTTAGATCAGCCTGCTTTTTCGTAACTATTCCCTTACCTTCACAGAGGAACTTTCTTAACTGAACTACATTGAGCCAATTACGTAGGCGCAGCCCGTCGTAGACATCGCTGTTGCATTGGTTAATATACAGTCAAAACAATTCACGCATGATCAATCTCATGAAATGGTCAAGGGAATCCCGTTATCTTTGGGTTTCAACTTAAGAATAAATGGAACAGCTTTCAACACCCAATCAGACACGGGTGTATAATTAGCAGCTTCTTCTCCAAAGCTAATTGAGAGCATATCAGTATGAATAATACCTGGATTGAGGGGTATAGCTGCCATACCAGTTGGCAATTCTTGTGCCAAAGAACGAGTTAATCCTTCGATTGCCCACTTAGAAGCACAGTATGGTGCAACTCGGGCTGAAGTTGAACGTCCCCAGCCTGAACTAAAGTTAACAATAATACCCCGTTTGTTTTTCACCATTGCTGGTACGAAATGGCGAATTATATTCGCTACTCCTTTGATATTGATATCTATTAGATCCGAAAATTCTTCAGATGGTATTTCCCACAAAGGTGCTGGATAATTGGTAATTGCCGCATTATTAATTACTATATCTGGCGGTTCATATTTTTGAAGTACGTCTAGTGCCCATTTTTTAACAAGCTGTTCATTTGCTACATCTACGGATGTGAAATCGTTGGGCGCACTAAATTTCTGGCGTATTTTATCAACAGCATCTGATGAACGGGCGCAACCAATAACAGTATGTCCCTGTTGAATAAAACTCTCAGCCATCGCATAACCTAGACCTTTACTTATGCCTGTAATTAAGATGAGCTTACTCATATATTTCTGGTATTATTAGATTTCAGTTTTTTTCGGGTCGGTTTCGTGGAGGTAAGGTTCGTCCATCATAAAACTGAATAACTAACTTACTTAGTCCGAGCCATGCTAGTGCAAAAATTAAGGGAGCTAGAGTTTCAATCACAACTACTACAACTGATGTTGTCTGAAAAAATAAAAAAAGCATTGGAGTCCAAGCCAAAGTAAGTACTGTTGCAACTCCACTCCCAAATCTCAATCGCTCAATAATAGAAAGCGCCGAGCTACAACTGGCACATTTTTCCGTATGAGAATGATACCTCTCCAGAAGCACGGACTTTGCCAATGGGGGAGAAAAAGTCTCTTTGCCAAATGGTTCAGCATTATATTGGTTTACCCACTGACGCAATTCAAATACAAAACTATCTGCTTTGGTTGGAAGGTAAAAGGCTTTAGTAAAGTTAGGGCTACCTCCTTTAGCTTCAAGATACCTTTCTTGATAGTGGAGAAAAATTTGATCGTCTTCTAAAACACCATTTTGTCCAATGTGGTAATACCAACGCGGTGTCGGTTCGCAGACTAAGTGAAAAATTCTCAACGGAAGAATAGGGTTTCTGGCTTGTGTTGTCGCAGACTAAGTGAAAATTTGTCGCAGACTAATTGAAAATTTCCTACCAAATTCGCAGACTAATTGAAAATTTCTTTTGATTCTGCACGTAACTGTATTGTAGTATTTTTATCTTAACCTTAGTACAGCCCACCTTAAATGAGGTACGGAATTCACTTTTGGAATGAGTAGCGTCTAGTGTGATATCTCCGCTTGTTATAGGCCAATACGGTTCAGTTAAGGCTAAAAGTCTTTATCAAAGTCAAATTTTTTAACGTAGACGCAGAGCGGCTTGCCGCAGGCTACCGCAAAGGCACAGAGAGAACAGAAAGAAGAAAAAAATACTTAACTGAACCGTATTGGCATATAGAGACCGAAAAAACTAAGAATAGACTAACAACAAGGACTGTTGAAGTTTTTGATGATTTGAATGGAATTGACCTATCCTGGGCGAGTAAGCAGTATCTTGGTGAGCGCGATCGCTAACTGAAGAAATTCTATCCCGCTTGGAATTGTTGTGTTTTGAAGCTTAAAGCTATAGAATTTTTACGTTTTTTCTATTCTTCATGACCTCAATTAAGGCTTGAATGATTAGGTCAACTGTACTAATCTAGTCTCAATTCAACTAAAAAGCGGAGATCAATTGTGATTGATCACACTGGTATCGTTGTGAGTGATTTTGAGCGAAGCAAGTCCTTTTATGCTGCGGCATTAGAACCAATTGGACTCTCACTCATTTTAGAGTATTCACAGGAAACAAAAAATTTTTGAATATTAATTAATACCAATATTCATGCCCATACAGTTCATAATACTTTTTCACATCTAATGAAACAGGTGGATGCCAACCTGATGCTTTCAATTCATTATACTCTGGATGTGTTATGTCAAAATTCACAAATAACGTTGTGACTTGATCACAAGTTTTATAGCAATAAGGCAATTGTATAGGATTGTACCATCCTGCATCTTGAAATTTTTTCGGATAATGGCATCCTTGGTTAATCACTTCTAATTTACCACGTCGATATTGATATGACATTTTTTCGGCTTCAGCAAAGCCTAAAGCTCTTGCTTCGGCTGGAATATCAAGGCTAAAACCAAACTCATCTCTACCAACAGTTAAACAATAGTCTTTATAACTGTAACAAATATTAGTTGCTGCACTGTAACCTGCTTCTTTTGCTTCACTGTCTAATGATTTAAGCACTTCCAGTGTAGATACTTTAAATAACTGATCTATTTTAAGAAGCCACATTTGATAAGGAATGCCACACATTCTATTTTGAGGTGGCAAACCTAACGCTTTACATACTTCGTGATTAGGGCAGTTCTCTGCTAGTTCACCCGTCATCACTTTGCAGTCTAGAAATAACCAACAATCTTTCTCCTGAATTTTAGGCATATTTAATTAGATGTTTTCAATTATTAGGATACTCAAAAATCAGTTAAATTTTAGCAAAGTTATCTTATTTTTAGACTATTTTACCCTAAAATAAACGTTAGGAATAAATCGAAATTTTCTAAATTGTTATTAAAGCAAAAAGGAGAAAATGAATAACGCTATTATTCCCATCGAATTTGAACTCGCGGCAATAAAAATAGCTCAAGCGCATTTCCATTGGCTACGTTTTAAAGTATCTCCTATCCAGGAGAAGGGAAGAGTTTACAATCGCTCATCAGACGCTATTTATTTTGAAGCTTACTTTCAAAATAGTTTGATTGATTATGATCCTCTCCACAAACATAATTACTATCCTAGTTTTAACTTTTACTTGTTGCCAGGAAAGAAACTAATTCAGTTAAGTGGCTGGTGGCGCGATCAGGTGTTAACTTTCATCTACGCACCATTAGACCCAGAACCATACAATAAGCACTGGCAAAATGACAAAAACTTGGCTGTACCTTGCCCCTATCCAGACGGCGATAAATTTGAACAGATGGCAATCGCTTTATTTTCTTTAGTTCAGGAGTATTTAGTAGGGTATGAGGGGTGATGCTGCTTCTTCAATTGTCTAGGATTTTTCAGCCAAGCCATTTAGTAGCTCAACTTACCCAATCAACCCCAATATGCTTGGGTTAAGCATTTTTTCTCTTCTCTCTGTTTCCTCTGCGGTAGCCTGCGGCAAGCCGCTCCGCGTCTACGTTAAAAAAGTTGACTTTGACAAAGAGTTTTAGCCTTAACTGAACCGTATTGTGTTGTAGGCATGGCAATTTTCATTTACAACCCTTTTTTACGATGACGTGTACTTAGTCTTAGTGATTTATTCCAACATCTGTGTCCGAAAATTAAGTAATTTTTCTAGCCCAAGTAAAGGAAAAAATGTATCATTTCTAACTCTTGGCTCTTTTGCTATCAAACCTTCAAATAAATCATAATTGTAATCAGAAAGGTTATTTAATGTGTTCGATTTTGCTGCTTCTAAATCTTGAATTTGACTATTGTAATTAATAGATTCTATTTCAGGTACTTGGCACAGTTTGTAAATCTGGAAAGACAGAGCAAATTCTTCGATATTGGCGATATTTATTTGAGAATCGCGTAAATCAAAGCCACATTTACATTTGAACAATCTCGGTTTTAAAAACTTTATTTTATTATTACAGTTGTAACAAGTATCAATCAAAAAACATTTATGAAATGGACATACTGTGACACGAGATAGATGCCAAACCTGAGAATAATAAGCTTTGGTCTGCCAACAGATAGGGCAAAATCTAGCCCCAGTTTTATTAAATAAGGAGGTAGAAATATTTTCGCCAAATGCTTTGACTACGCTTGTGAAGATGTATGCAGAGCTACAAGAATTAGTTGAAGAAAATGCCATTGCCCAAAGAATACTGTCTTCTACTTCAGTGATCTGACTAAGGATGCATAAATCATCAATTTTAGAGATAAAAATATTACTATATATTCCTGTGACTCTCAGTTGAGAAATTTTTAAAATATAATTTGGAGAAGGGTAATAATTAGTATCTGCAAGTCTAGCAATATAGCCAATGAGACTCTCATCTATATACGGGCGAGGTCGGCGCAAAAGTTTTTTATTGGAACACACGTTTAATATTATTTATGCAGAACATCCGATGCCTTTTGATTTCTCTTTTTAGTTTTAATTCTTTGGTTAGTACTTCCTATATTAACCAGAGATTCGTTTAAAGATATTTTCTTTTCTAGATTTACTAAATAATCATCGTTAAGGAAAGGGTTTTTCTTGTAAGGCTTATCAGCTCTTACATATTTTTCAAAAGCCCTAGCCAGAACCGGGTAATCAAGTTTGTTTAAACCTTCTGTTAATGTCAAGTAAGTTCCATAACGAACTAGCTTCATTACGTAAGCTATAATTCCATCAGAAGCATAGTAAAAACGAAAAGCCATCTCCTCACTAGCTAAATTTGATTCTAATTCAAGGGGAAGCTGCGATTCTATTGCGTGTAAAAAAGTCCGAAATTCTTTTCCGCAATCCTCTGTCCAAGAAAAAGGGCTAAGATTATGTCTATTAGCAAATCTTCGGCTTAATTGAGGATTAAATTTAAAAACTGCTTCAGCTTCGGGTAATCCAATAAGTACCATCGGTACCTTTGTGTCGAGTATTAAATTTTTCAGCCAATCTGATACTGTTCTGAGAACCTTGGCTGAATCCCTATCAATAAAGTGTTGAAATTCGTCTAAAAAAACTAAAGAAACTCCACAATCTTTCATCAATCCAATTAGTCGGATTGTTTGATTGCTAATGGTGCCTTTTTCATAAGCAGGGTCTCCCAATTCCCATAACAGCTTACTCACAACACTTTTGACGGTTGCTGGAGATGGAATGGTCACAGACAATAATTTTACAATAGTACCTGAATCTGTTTCAATCCTGGGATATTTTTGAGCATAGCTTTTAAAAATAGTAGTTTTACCTGCTCCAGTTTCCCCCTTTAAAAATAAGCATTCAGGTTCATCTTTGAGATTAGAAAAATTATGACAATCCTCTATTGCAGATAAAATTTCTTTAAATCGAGGATAGGCAACATAAATATTATTAGCTATGGATAGCTTTTCTGATAAAGTCATGTTTGACAAAGATTTTGGAATTTTTGGCATATTAATAGTTTTTATGAAGGTAATCCGATACTGACATCCCAACCAGACAAGTCTGGCTTCCATGAAGCAGTTTCTTCTAAATTTTCAGAGAGCTTATCACTAACTTCAACATTAGATTTTTTATTTGGTGAGCTTTTTCGCCTATTTGGTTTTATTGAATTCTCTCCACTGTCTTTACAAGATGGGCTTTGAACGTTATTAAAATTTTCAACTTCTATTTTTTCTCTATTTTTCTCAATTGAGGATGATGAAAATTCATTGTTGAATGCACTACCAAGCTCTGATATACCTGACATTACTGAAAATTCACTCTTTGGTATAGTAACAGTTTGAGGAGCAATTGAATTTATAGCCATATCATTATTCAAAAGCTGCTCATCTTTAGAAAACTCAAAGTTTCCTGTATTCAGCCCTGAACGACCGATACCTTTCCATCTCGCCATAGCAGTACGGGTTTTGCCTTTCTTTGATGACATCCATTCATGCTCAACAATTTTTTGAATCTGCTCTTTGGCTAAAGCTAATGCTATAATATCAACTTTTTCAGCTTCCTGGCGTGCCAGTTTTTTAATTACTTGGTGTTGCCAAATACTTAACCCTTTAGTATACTCTTGGCTGAGAGCAGGAACAGATAAAAATTGATGAATTGTTGGATCAAAAACATAGATTTGAGACAAATCTGTAGGGTCATATTTAATAGTTGCTTTTTCTGATGCTAAAGCTGATGAACGGAAGCGAGATAATTCAAAACTATTGTAAATAAGCCCTTCAAACTCTACCCCCCTTCTAGTGACTTTGCGTGTGGTTATATTTCCCACTAATACTTTTAGTTGTTGATAAGAACCTGGTAAAGCTGGAGGAAACTCTTGGATAGCTTTTGACCACACAGATGTCCGAGGCGATTTTAATTCTGGATGAGAACTTTGGTTATAAATATCGATAATGAAGATATGTAGAATTTCTTGCAGTGCTTCAAAAGAAATCACTGCATTTTTCAGAGGGTTGTAATCATACTTCTTCATAAAGTTTGAGAAACTTTTCCCTGGTAGATCACTCAAAAGTTGACTATTTACTGCACCAAAATATCGTTCTATTGAACTTTTGTACCAGGGCATTCTGGGTGGTGAATATTGAATAGCTATTCCCAAAGATAAGCAAGCATCTTCAAAATGTGTACTATAAAATTCTTTTCCATTATCAACCACAATCACTTCTGGCAGTCCATAAGTGTCCCAAGTATTCACTACGCTTGGGAAATTTTCGATTAGATAATTTTTGGGACGGATAACGTGTAGCAAACATTGCATTACCGATAAATAGCTCGGAGGTTCAAAACTGGCGTAATACCCTAGTATGACTCCTGAATATTTATCTACAGCAGAAGTTAACCAAGGGGTGCCAATAGGCATTCGATGTTCTGCGTCTACTACAAACAATGGCAGTTTAGTGTGGTCAATTTCTATCCTTTCTAAAGGACGATTCGGGCGTGGCCCCTTCATTACTGGGTCATACATTTGAGAGGCTATACGGTTGCCTAAACGTTTTTTAGCGACTACACATGGATCTAATTTAGATGCAAATCTGTAAATAGTTGAACGATGTGGAATTTCTAAAGCTTTTTGACCAATGCTTGCACGAGTAAGATTTTCCTGCCTAATTTGGCGCAGAATTTCATCATGTACATCTGCCATATCTGGTCGAGAAGGATTTAAATAGATTTCTTGAATGCAACTATCAATAATTTGAATTACTTCTTTCTCTAGTTTGGGTCGGTAATCTCCTTTGTATTTATGCTTAGGAACTAATGAACGAATATCCTGACCTGAGCTTTCATAAGCTTTTAGCCAACGGTAAAGTGTTAACCAATTTGGCGGACTAAGGTCATTAATTTGTTCTGATACTTGTTCAATAATCGGTTGCAGACTAGCTGGAGTCCTTTGAGGTATATCTTGCTCTAAAACAAAGCTTACATAGCTGTATTTTCTTTTGGCTTCAAAGCGAATTTCTTCAGGAAGTTGAGTAAAATCAGCTTGAGTCTCATTTCCTTTTCGTTTAACAACACCAAAAGATTCTGTTGATTGAAGTTCTAATTCTTCCCTAAAAAGAAACTGAACTAAAGCTGTATATGTAATTCTAGACAAGACTTCGGTAACGACTTCACATATCTGTAATTCACCATTGGCTAACTGCTGTTTGATTACATATTCGCGCCCTTTTAGCCAAAAATGAAGTCCAGGTCGGATTTGGTATCTATTCATACATCCAAAAGTAATGCTTGAACATCACCTTTAAATTGAGATAGTTGAATTAGACTTGCTGCACCTATAGATTCCATTAAATCTGTTGACAGCCAGCCAAAATACAGTAGTTTGAATAATAGATTGGGATATATTCCTTTTCGCTCTAGATCATGACACACCTGTTTGAAAGGCGTTGGTTCTCTGGAAGTGAAATAACATTGACAGTCTAAGTATTGTTGTAGTGTCAATGGACTACGGGCATACTTGTATAACAGCTTAATATTGTCCAGTTTAGGTTGCTGCCGAATCATTGTATCAGTCACTACCATAAATCTCATGCTCCGCTCTTCACATAAATGGCTGATATGTCTCCATTTATCAAGATTTTTTTGGTCATTAACCTGGGATGCAGGTTTGACTTCTATCACCTGTTGTTGCCCTATTCTTTGTACCCAGAAATCGGGGGTATAGTTTTTAGTTACACCTTTTGAGATGTAAGTTTTTTTGTATAGGTAGGCCAGTATACTTTTGCATCTGTCCCGACAACACTGAAGGGATTACCTTTATAATAAATTGGGGACTTGTACCAAACATCAGGCACACTGAATAAAGGTTTCCCTCGCCATTTTTCTACCCAAGCATCTACATTGGCAAGGAATGGCGATCGCCACCTAACCACAGTCCGAGTTGCTTGAATGAGGTGCTTTTCAAACACCATACAATCACGAATAGAACGCGGTCGCGGTACGGGAGAGAGTAATATCACATCACTCAATGGGTGAGTAGTTCCTGCTGGGCGTTGAGTAGAAACAAAATCTCGGATTTTTGCAGATGCTTCGCGGGCTACTTCTCCGCCATCCAAAAAAGCCTGCATATCAACTAAAAAAGGCGCAATGTCCTCAGACATTACCTGTCTGCCTGCTTGCAAACTTACCACAGTCTGGTCATTATCAACGAGCAAACCCAACAGGGGAATTGCCTGCGGGTCAGAAGTCAGAATAAACGTCAGTAGTTTCATGGGGTGGTTAATTTTCGATAATGCCTACTACCCGCGATGGCCCGGCAGAGGCATCTTTAATTTTCAAGGGAAAGGCTGCAACCTTGAACCCATAAGACGGCAATTGATTTAAATTAGCTAGGCGTTCCAATTGACAGTATTCTTTATCGATCCCCACAAAATGAGCTGCCCAGAAAATATCATCTCTGCCACTTTCTTTCGCCTCTTTTGCTTGGACTCTTAATGGTACGTCCCAGCCCCAGGAGTCAATACCCATAACTTTGATACCTTTATCAATTAGCCAATGAGTTGCTTGGGCACTAACACCACATCCGTGAGTAAAATATTCTGGCGTTCCCAGTCGTCTATCGTTCCCAGTTTGGATTAATACAATATCAAATGGTTTGAGCTGGTAATTAATCTTTTCTAAGGCTAACTCAACATCCTGCACTGTAATGGCAGAACCATCTGACTTGTGTCGCATATCTAAAACAACACCATCACTGTAACACCACTCCAATGGAATCTGATCGATTGTCTTGGCCTGCTTACCCTCAGAAGTTGGTGCATAATGCCACGGTGCATCCATGTGAGTTGTGCCGTGAGTCGATAGCTTGATCGTTTCATTAGCCCAACCTAATTTGCCACGAAGATATTTTGGCGTAATTCCAAATAGTAGCCAAATAGCAAACCGTCCAAACTTATGTCCCTGATAAGTGACAACATTGCGTGCCCACCAGGGGGCCCAATCCTTGTCATTTTGCAGCGTATCACTCAAATCAATTATCTGCAATTGGCGATCGCTAGATGAATTAGCGCCTTTGAAATTAAGTAGTTCTGTCATTTTTATCTCAGAAGAAGAACGATAATATTTCCCATTTTACTGAGAATCAGGTAAATTATCTCAGCTCGACTTTATCCATTTTTGATTGAATCAGGCAGCGTAAACAGCAATATCTCTCAAACGCTCGAATAAAAGACGAGGGACTTTTATCATTTGAGTGGTTTCGGAAGATGTGGAAAAAGTGCTAGCCCATAAAAATCGCCTAACTAAAGCCAGTGCATCGGAAAAAGTAGGCAAAGCTTTGGAGTGCCAAATTGTTTGTTTCATTGTCCAAGAAAAATTAGCTTGTAAATGGTCTGCCAAAATCACAACCAAGGAAAATAATCCCAGCAGTGTAGGTGTTGTACGAGCAATTGACTGGTCTGACCAAAGACAAGTTGAGTTTCAATCCCTAGATGTTTCCTCACTTCCTCAAAAGTTACTTCTATCTGCCAGCGACGTACAAACCACTCCAAGATTTGTTTAGGAGAATATTCTTGATTTGTAGATAACAAAGCCTGCGATTCAAATTTACCGAGTGGGTCACGTACTAATACCCAACGAATTGGAACAACAGGTAAACCTGTGTGATACCAAACCGCAGTTCCAGTACAACAGCTTACCAGGCGTTCTCCTTCTCCATACCAACGGTTAACCTTGATTGTTTGCCATTGAGTTTGTGAGTCTACAAGCACTTGCTCTAAATTAGGTAATCTTGCCCCTTTGAGTCGAGGTCGTCCCATCGTCTGAGAGGTTCTTTCCGGTGCAGGCTCATATAAAGCCGCATCCAAACGTAACCGAGTAATTATATGTACTGGCATGACACCTTGGCTTACTGCTGCCATTCGTTCAAGTGCAGCAAAACTACTATCTGCAACTACAACCAATTCTCTGTTCGGCAACCACCGTTTGACTTGAAATATGATCTGTCTTGCCCAATCAATCAGTTTTTTATGACGAAGCTTATACTGTTGACTGTACCGTTCTGATGGTGCCAGCACTGTTAGGAAAGGTAATGCCCAGATTCGTTGCGCCCAAGAAACTTCAACTAACAGCATCATTGATAACCATCGTAAGCCACTAACCTTAACAACTTGGCTGTTACTTGAACGTACTGGGTCTCGATATATTCCTTTTGCCTTAATTTTCTTGCCTTTACGGCGTTCAATCGTATCATCTATTCCCATGATGATTGGCCCAGTTGGTAAAAACACTGTTACCATGAGCATTAATAAAATTCGGCTTGCTTCCAAACTTGACCATACTGCGCGATTTAATACACGATGATAATTTTGGAAGTGTTCCTCCTGATTCAGTCCCATAACTACCATTACCGAAGTAATGGTACGTTTACCTGTTGTTAAAATCGCTCCCATTACCAAAGTTTGGACATGACACCAGACTGGCTTGGTAAACAGCACCCTAAACGGTAGTAGGATACTGGCGATTTCAACTGGTATTGTTGTATTCATCGGAAGATACACACAATTATCTTTCAGTCTCAGTGTATTCCTTGTGTCACCAGTATTCATCAAAATTTTATTTAAATGTTATGTATGGTTATGTATGCAGCAAAACCCACATTT
Source organism: Nostoc sp. (assembly GCF_036917755.1). Taxonomy (GTDB): domain Bacteria; phylum Cyanobacteriota; class Cyanobacteriia; order Cyanobacteriales; family Nostocaceae; genus Nostoc. The sequence continues at coordinate 4,421 of NZ_JBALFC010000136.1, read as the reverse complement.
TTTAGCGATCGCCTACATTTGTGATCACCCTTAAGCAAAAATGGATAAAGTCGAGCTCAGAGGATGTTTGAAAAGTCGGTGATGCAGCATCCGTTCTCACGGATGGTCAAATACCGTGGTACACGACAACAATGCTTATTTGAGATTGGTGTCGTCTAATCACAGAATTCAAACAAGAAGTTGCGCTCATTTTTCTATTGATGGATGATAAGCAGTATCAGCAAAAAATCACCCTTGGATATGACACCTGCTACAAATTCTTCAAACGAATCCCCAAAGCTGCAACGCAATACGCTGCAATTGCGCCATGCGGTCGTTATGGCAGTCGCTGCGATGTCTCCGGTGGGTGCCATCTTTTTTAATACCATTCCACAAGCGGGACTCGTCGGTGCAGCGATGCCGTTGTGTTACATCATTGGTTTTGGGGTGGCTCTGCTGGTTGCCGATCAAATCAGCATACTTGCAGCCGAGTTTCCCACGAGTGGCTCGTTGTATACCTTTGTGACTCAAGGATTAGGAGTGCGCTGGGGCTTTCTCGCTGGCTGGTTGAGTTTAATTTCCTTTGGTGTAGCTATTGCCTTTGTCTTTCTAGTAATGAGTGCGAATTTTCAAGAACTCTTGCTGCACTGGTTCGGCGTACACCTAAACTGGACATTATGGTATTGCTTGTTCGCTTTGATCGTGGGGGCAGTGTGTTATCGCGGCATTCGCTTCTCGCTGCAATTGGATCTGACGCTATTGATGTTTGAACTCGGCGTTTGTCTGTTGCTCGCGCTCATAGTGTTCATACAAGCTGGCAAAACCGGACAACTGACGCTCTTACCCTTCACGCTGACGCTCTTACCACAGCAGAGTAACGTGGTTGCCGGTGTCATTTTGTCGATCCTCAGTTTCGTCGGGTTTGAATCCGCAACCACGTTGGGTGAAGAAGTTAAAAACCCCCGACAGTCAATTCCGAAAGCGACGGCGATCACCCTAGTTTTAGTCGGTGTGTTCTATGTGCTGATGTCATATGTGGCAACGGTGGGATATGGCATTCATAACATGGCAGCCTTTGCCCAAGATGCTGCCCCCTTCGATACGATTGCGCGTCACGTTTGGGGGAATGGGTTTGCCTTATTGATTGATTTTGCCGGAATTATGGCTGGATATGCCTGTGCCGTTGCCTTTCTCAACGCTGCTGCTCGGATTGTCTATGCCATAAGTCGAGAAGAACTATTTCCCCGTTGGTTGATGCACATTCATCCCACCTATCGCACACCGACAAATGCCATTCTCGGGTTGTGTGGCAGTTCTGCGTTTGTGGGGCTGGGGTTGGGAATACTGTGGACACCGATTCAGGCATTTGGCTTTCTAGGTACAGTCTTAACGCTCGCTGCCCTAGCGATCTACGGATTGACTAGTTTGGCGTGTTTTCGATATTTCTCGACAAAACGCCGCGCTCGGTTGGAGCAAAACTCTACTATTGGCTTTGGTTGGTTGCGTTATGTTCTGCTACCTTGGCTCTCGATAATTACGATTAGTGGTGTTCTAGTTGGCACTCTTTATCCCCCTCCGCCAGCACCGCTTCACTTAGCACCAGTTGTCGTCTTAATTTGGCTATTGCTGGGCATCGGAGTGTTAAGGTTTCTGCAAATTCACAAACCCGAAGCTATTCGTCAGGCAGGTAGACTATTTGTCGTTGATGAAACTGAAACCCTCAGTTAGAAGAAAGCGATCGCTCTTGAGTGATGGTGTAGGACCATCGGTGAGAGGTTAAGATAATTTTACTTTTGTCATTATCCAATTCACAAATTATCTCAGCTTTTTATTGCAAGCGTACAGATACACTACCTGCATGGGCTGGCAAACCTTCTGCCTCTGCTAAGGTGACAGCTGCTTTGCCTATTGTCTGTAATGCTTGTTTGTCACATTCTAAATAAGTAATTCGTTTGAGAAAGTCGTAGACACTCAAACCAGAGGCAAAGCGGGCAGAACGGGCAGTTGGCAGTACATTGTTGGGGCCTCCTAAATAATCGCCAATCGCTTCTGGAGTATAGCGTCCTAAAAACACGCTCCCGGCACACTTAATTTGATCGGCAAGCAGTTGCGGGTTGTCTACACACAATTCCACATGTTCAGGAGCGAGTTGATTGAGCAGTGGTATACTCTGTGCTAAATCTGACTTTTCCCGTTATCTCCTTGATGGAGCGATCGCTTACTATACCCCTAGCCTAAAGCCCTATTCTCTCGTGATTAATTATCATTAAAATAAAGTTGTTGAGAATAAGATATCATGTGAAACCCTTGCTATTTCGTTGTTTCACGACTTAACGGGAAAAGTCAGGTCGGCCACAAGCGAAAGTTTTGGCAATGTGGAGTTTTGGTATAGGAATGATGCTTTTCCCCGGGTCTAACAACAGTAGCAGTGTTTTTAGCACAACTACTAGGTGAAAAAGAAAATACAGTCCGGCAGAGATTGCGAGAATGGTATCGAGATGCAGATGATAAAAAAGGTACTCAACGACAACTCTCTAGATGTGAGCAAGTGCTTTGCACCATTATTAGGCTGGGTAGTTGACAAGTGGTATTCAACAGAATCACAACTGGCCTTGGGAATGGATGCAACTACGTTGGGTAGTAGATTCACGGTCTTAGCAATTAGTGTACTGATTCGTGGCTGATCTTGACTGATTTTTTACTCTTTGACAGCATCTACCACCTGGTATGGAATGCGCTCTTGGATTGAGTGCGGTTTCAAGGATACTAAACGTGGTGGTCTACACTGGCATTTTACCAAAATGACTGACCCTAAACGTGCCGAACGACATTGGTTAGCGATCGCTCTAGCGACTTTCTGGCTGGTCGGTGTTGGCAGTGAGGCTGATGCTACACCTCCTAATAGTAATTATGATGATTTGCCACCAGATCACATAGCACGTACTCAACCACCAGCTAAAAAACCAACACGTTTTTTAAGTTGTTTTCGACGCGGTTTTATTCAGATTCTTGTTGCCTTGTTACTCAGTTAACCTTTGCCTATTGGACTTCCGAGGTGCCTTTTCATCTTTACAAGCGTGCCATTCGCCCTTTAGCTCCTCTTATTTATACATCACTTAGTCAAATAGTCGTATTTTCCACAAAGTTGCTGTATCCTAATTATTCTGTGCGATTTTTCAGTAGTCAACTGCATCACAGTTTTTATCAACTATGGAACTTATCAAAAAATCTCAAAAACTCACCGTCAGACAGATGAAGTCAATCGAAGAAGCAGAAGACCAACTTCTTCAACCTGATATCGTCAATTTTTTACCCACTGTCCTTGATGAGCAACCAGCAGCAATCCCAGACCCAAGAGAACCGAACTACATACCATTGCGCGATAATCCCATAGTCCAATCTGTGGGCAATTCCGGCTGGCAACCGTCTGACATCTGGCGGGAGATGAGAGTCGATGATTTCTGTGGGTGATACTAGGAGTGAAGGATAAATCATTGGTTAGAGTTCGATGATCAATTATTGTATATATGTCAAAAGATTATCTATTAAATTTTCTAATAGCATTGGAACAGAGTTGAGACAGTCATTAAAGAAATTATCTGAGTTCATTGGGTACTGGGGCTATTACCACAGGAGTTTGACTTCCCAAGGCTGTCTTTGCCCAAGTGCTTTCATTACACTGGACCTTACCAAGATTCAAGTGGAAGAGAACCCACATCTTTTCCGTATGAAAAGTTGACTGGACAACCGTTAATTTATGCTTCGCTTGGAACTATACAAAATCGTTTAATAGAAATTTTTGACAGTATTGCCTCAGCTTGCGTTGGATTAGATGCTCAGCTGGTTATTTCAGTTGGTGGTTCAAGTGGCTCAGAATCGCTACAAGGATTACCTGGCTCTCCGCTAGTTGTTAACTATGCACCTCAACTGGAACTACTTGAAAAGGCAACCCTTACTATTACTCATGGAGGCTTGAATACAGTTTTGGAATCTTTAAGTAACAGCGTTCCAATGGTGGCTATTCCAATTGCTAATGATCAGCTAGGAGTAGCAGCACGTTTAGCTTGGATAGGGGCTGGAGAGGTTGTGCCCTTGTCTCGATTAAGTATTCGTCGCCTACAAACCGCTATCCATAAGTTAATGACAGAGAATTTATACAAAAAAAAGCTAGTGTGGTAAAATTTACTAGAGAAGACGACTCTCTAAATTAGCCAAGTAACCCTTGGGATCTCTGCGAAATCGATATTGTTCAATTCTGGCAATGCGTGGTGTTTTTGCAGTTGAGAGCGTAATTCGAGCCAAGTATGAATATCAACTTGTGCTAAATCAGATGCGGTAAAAGAATGAAGCTTAGTACACGTCACCGTAAAAAAGGGTCGGAAATTATGCGGCAATCACGAGGTCACTTGGAGTCATATTCTTGGAGTCTTGTTTCAAGCATT